>RECU01000023.1 GCA_007693855.1 Gammaproteobacteria bacterium
GCGAATCATCCTCTCGCGGCCGGAACAGGTTGCTGGTGCGTTTGCGCAGGCGCACGGGACCATCACTGCCGCGCAGTGCTGCAGCCAGCCGCTCGACGCGTGCGGCATGGGCTTCGCGGGTCGTGGTTTTCATGCCCTCAGCGTACCGGCACGTAACGCGGCACGTCGCCCCGGCTCAACACCAGCTGCCAGAGGTTGAGCGTGCGCGCCCGAAACGCCCCCGCGCAGCTGTTCAGGTAATAGCGCCACATGCGATAGAACCGCTCGTCGAAGCTGCCGTCACGACTGAGCTCCGGCCACGCGACCAGGAAATTCGCCTCCCAGGCCATCAGCGTGCGGTCATAGTCCGGACCGAAGTTATGCCAGTCCTCGAGCACGAACAGGCCTTCCGCCGCGGCGGCCAGCTGGCGCGCCGAGGGAATCACGCCTCCGGGGAAGATGTATTTCGCGATCCATGCATCGGTGGCGCGCTTGCTGATGCGCCCGCCGATGGTGTGGACCAGCGCCAGTCCGCCGGGCGCGAGGCGCGAGGCGGCCAGCTCGAAGAACCCACGGTAGTTGTCCGGGCCGACGTGCTCCATCAGCCCGACGCTGACCACGCGGTCGTAATGGGTGTTGTCGTCCGCTGCATCCCGGTAGTCCGCCAGCCGGAATTCCACCGGCAAGTCCTGGCAACGTGCCCGACCGAAAGCGACCTGCTCGCGGCTGATGTTGTAGCTGACCACGCGGCAGCCGTGTTCGGCGGCGAGGTGGCGTGCGAGTTCGCCGAAGCCGCCGCCGAGTTCGAGCACCGTCATGCCGGGCTCGAGATGCAGCTTGCGGGCGACGAGCTCGAGCTTGGCCCGCTGCGCCTCATCCAGCGACCGCGCCTCGCCGGCAGCGCCGTAGTAGGCGCAGGTGTACTGCATGGTGGGCCCGAGCATGGCCTCATACAGCGGGTTGGACAGGTCGTAATGCTGCTCGGCCACGCGCCGCGAGCGGCGGCGGCTCTGCGCGTTGAACAGACGGCTGACAAGCATCTGCGCGAGCATCGGCAGGGTGCGCAGGCGGCGATCCAGCCGCGCACGGTGGACCCGCGTGAAACATTCGTCGAGGCGTGCGGCATCCCACCAGCGGTCCATGTAGGCTTCGCCAATGGCCAGCGAGCCACCGCTGAATACGCGATCGTAAAGGCGATCATCGTGCACAACGAGGTCCCAGGGTCGAGTGCCCCCGACCTCGATGCCTGCCTCCCCAAGCAGGGAGACGACTCTGTCTCGCGCTGACATGCGCGACGGCCCCCCTTTCCGGCCACGCACCACGGCCGGTCTTTTGACCATACTCGCCAAAACGCCGTCGCCCTGCAAGCCGCCCCCGAAAACCATCACCCGGGCCACCACGCGCTAGACTGGCGCATCAGCAGGCACGCCAGTCAGCCTGCGCGCCGGCATCATGGTCTATGTCGCAGACTGGGCGCTGGATCGAGACGCTACGCTCAGGGGGCCAGCTCTGCCAGACTGTCGCGCGCAAGCCGGACGCTCGGACCGCGGATGCCCCCGCGACCCCCGGCATAGCGCGCGTCACGAAAGTGCACCAACACGACCTCGCCATCCACCTCCACCTCGGCGTAGGGAAAGCGCGACCAGGCCAGGAAATCGCGCGCTGGCCGTGCCTGCGCGGCGGCAGCGACTTCGGTGCGATCGAGCTGGGCCGGAAGTGCATTCTCCCGCAGGGTGAAACGCGGCTGGCCGCGCCAGTGCCAGTCGCCCAACACATAGCCCGCGTCCGTCTCGGCAACCACGAAACCGGCCAGCGGCCGGCCCGGCACCGGCGCAATCATGACCTGCGCCGACGCGCCGATGCCCTCGCTGGCAAGCGTCGCGGCGACCTCGCGGCGCGCGGGTCCGTTGGCCGCCACCGCCAGCAGCACATAGGCCGCGGCCAGCACCACACCGGCGCGTGCCAGCCCCTCACGCCACCGCGCCAGACGCGCCGCCTGGCCTGAGGAGACACCGTCCGTGTCTGACGCGCCGACGGCAGGCTGCCGCCCGAGGCGCCAGCGAATGACAACCAGGCCGATCAGCCCGATGACCCACAGTGCCCGCACGGAGGCGCCGACGAGTTCGCTCGTGAACACCGGCCAGGACAGCAGCAGCCACAACACCGCCCAGGCCGCCAGGGCTGCCCTGCGGGCCGACCAGGCAACGAAACTGACTCCGCCCAGCAGCAGCCACAGCCAGGGGTCGATCACGAACAGCGCATCGCCGTAGAACCAGCGCCCATCGAAAGGCATGAGCAGGCGCACGCCATAGTTGTTGATCCAGTCGAACGCGAGGTGCAGGGCGACCGCGGCCGCCGCCAAGCCGTACAGGACGAGGGGCCGCGCCGGCCGGGCGACCGGATCGCGCACCCGGCGCACCCGATAATCCCATGCCATCAGCAAGGGCACGATGAACAGCGGCAGCACGAATACCGCCGCGATCCCATGGGTCAGGCCCCGACGGTGGGCCAGCGCGGTAAACTCGTCGCCGAACATCAGCAGCCCGTCGATGTCCGGCGCCACCGCACCCAACACCAGCGCGGCCGTGGCCAGGGGGGTGATCCGGCGCAGGCCGGCGGCAGCCGCCGCGCTGCCGCTGAAGGCGTGGGCGATGGGATCCATGGGCTGCGATGATAGACCAGCTCGCTGACAGGGCGCTGGAGATGCGCCGGGCAGGCCAGTATCATGCCGTCCCTTGGCCCACCCAGACTGCCGGAGGGAAAGGATGACCCCGCAGGATGCCAGTGCGCCCGGGGAGGCCAGCCCACCTGCGCTGTCCATCCGTGGCCTGACCAAGACCTACGATACGGGCTTCCAGGCCCTGCGGACGGTGGATCTCGAGATCCAGCGTGGCGAAATCTTCGCGCTGCTCGGCCCGAATGGCGCAGGCAAGACCACCCTGATCAGCATCGTCTGCGGCCTGGTCCGTCCCAGCGGCGGGCGGGTCGAAGTCAACGGTCACGATATCGTCCGCGACTGGCGCCGCGCGCGCAGCCTGATCGGCCTGGTGCCCCAGGAGCTCTCCACCGACTCCTTCGAGACGGTGCGCGATACCGTGACCTTCACCCGCGGCCTGTACGGGCGGCGGCGCAATCCTGCGCATATCGAACAGGTGCTGCGTTCACTGTCGCTCTGGGACAAGCGCGACGCCCGGATCCGCACGCTCTCCGGCGGCATGCGCCGCCGGGTGCTGATCGCCAAGGCGCTGGCGCACGAACCGGAGCTGCTGTTTCTCGACGAGCCCACGGCAGGCGTCGACGTGGAACTGCGTCGCGAGATGTGGGCGCTGGTGCGCGAGCTGCGTGACCAGGGTGTCACCATCGTGCTCACCACGCACTACATCGAGGAGGCCGAAGACATGGCCGATCGGGTGGGCGTGATCAACCACGGCGAGATCATCCTGGTCGAGCGCAAGGATGCGCTGATGCACAAGCTCGGTCGCAAACGCCTTACGCTTCACCTGCCGACACCGCTCACCGAGGTCCCCGCGTTGCTCACCCATCTCGACCTCGAGCTTGCCGACGAGGGCCACCAGCTGATCTACACCTTCGACACCCAGGCCGAACGCACCGGCATCACCCGCCTGCTGCAGGACCTCTCCAGTGCCGGGATCCGCTTCAGCGACATGCATACCGAACAGAGCACCCTCGAGGAGATCTTCGTCGACCTCGTGCACGGCGCAGAGGAGCCACGTCCATGAACCTGATCGGTGTCCGTGCCATCTACACCTTTGAGATGGCCCGCATGTTCCGGACACTGGCGCAGAGCATCATCTCGCCGGTCGTGACCACCTGCCTGTACTTCGTGGTGTTTGGCGCAGCCATTGGCGGGCGCATCGACCAGATCGACGGCGTCGGCTACGGCGCCTTCATCGTTCCCGGGCTGATCATGCTGCTGGTGCTGACGCAGAGCACCCAGAACGCCTCTTTCGGTATCTATTTCCCGAAATTCTCCGGCACCATCTACGAAGTGCTCGCGGCACCGGTCTCGGCGTTCGAAGTGGTGACCGGCTACGTGGGGGCCGCGGCCACCAAATCGGTGATCCTGGGTCTGCTGGTCCTGGCGACGGCCACGCTGTTCGTCGACTACCAGATCGCCCACCCGGTGTTCATGCTGCTGTTTCTGGTCCTGACCGCAGTGACCTTCAGCCTGCTCGGGTTCATCGTGGGTATCTGGGCTGACGGCTTCGAGAAACTCGGCTTCGTGCCGACCCTGGTGGTCCTGCCGCTGGTCTTCCTCGGTGGCACGTTCTACTCGATCGACATGCTCCCGCCGGTCTGGCAGACGGTGACCCTGTTCAATCCGGTGTTCTACCTGGTCAGCGCCTTCCGCTGGAGTTTCTTCGGCACCAGCGATGTCAGCGTTGGCGTGAGTCTGGCGATGATCGCGCTGTTTCTCACCGTCGCGCTCGCGGTGGTGGCCTGGATCTTCCGCACCGGCTACCGGCTGCGCGACTGAGGCGGCGCATCGAGCGCGCGCCGCGGCCCCTGCCAAACCCCACGTGACACCTTTAACCTCGGTGTAATACCCGTACTGGTATCTTTATGGACCGGTACACGCGCACGGCAGGATGTCGTGCAATGGATAGCCTCCCCGATGTCTGCCCACACGCAAAACGTCGATCTGCTCGCCTTCGCGCGCAGCAGTGAAGACGACGACCCGATCTGCAACCCCCTGGTGTCCCGCCCCTTCGCGGACCTCCTCGCCGAGGCACAGCTGGCTCGGCGCGGCTTTCTGCGCGGCGGGCTTGGTGCCGCCGTCGCGTTGATGCTCAGCCCTGGTGCCGCCACGCTCGCCCAGGCGCGACCCGCCCGGGGCCAGGGCAGCCCGCTGCTCGGATTCAGCGCCGTTCCCACCAGCGAGGCCGACACCGTCGTGGTACCGGAAGGCTACCGTGTACAGGTCATCCTGCCCTGGGGCGAGCCGATTACCGGGCGCCATCCGGTGTTCGACGCGCTCGGCGCGACCAACAGCGCCGAGGACCAGGCCCAGCAGATGGGCATGCACCACGACGGGATGCATTTTTTCCCGGCACTGGACGACGACGGCCAGCCCCGCTCGGACGAGGGCCTGCTGGTGATGAACCACGAATATGCCGACTGGCTGTTCCTGCACCCGGAGGGTCCGGTACTGACGGCACCACGGCCGCGCGAGCAGGTGCAGAAGGAAATGGCTGCGCATGGCGTCGCCGTGGTCGAGATCCGGCGTGACTCGCTCGGTCAGTGGAGCGCGATGAGAAGCCCGCGCAACCGGCGTATCACCGCCATGACGCCGATGCGTATTGCCGGACCTGCCGCCGGTCACCCGCTGCTGCAGACCCACTACAGCCCGGACGGCACCTGGGCCCGTGGAACCATGAACAACTGCGCCCATGGGGTCACGCCATGGGGCACCTATCTGGCCTGCGAGGAAAACTGGGCGAACTATTTCTGCAACCGCGAGGCCCATCCCCCGCGCGAGCACAGCCGCTATGGCGTGCGCAGTACGCCTGGACGGCTCGGCTGGTACAGCATCCCCGGCTGGCACACGGTCGCCGCCGAGGACGACGCCGACGAGCAGTGCAGACGCTTTGACGCCACGCCCCATGGTGAGACGGCCCATGCCGACTACCGCAACGAGCCGAATACCTACGGCTGGATTGTCGAAATCGACCCCCGCGACCCGAACAGCGTCCCGGTCAAGCGCACCGCGCTGGGGCGCTTCGCGCACGAAGGCATGGTCTTCCAGCCCGCCGAGCGCGGCAAGCGCCTGGTGGGCTACTCGGGCGACGATGCACGCTTCGAGTACATCTACAAGTACGTCAGCCGCGAGGCCTACGACCCCGAGACCGCCGGCGGCCACCTGCTCGATGAGGGCACACTCTACGTGGCACGCTTCGACGCTGGCGGACGCGGGCGCTGGCTGGCCCTGGAGCACGGGCGCAACGGCCTCACCCGGACAGCCGGCTTCCGCGACCAGGCGGAGATCCTGGTCAACGCCCGTGCCGCCGCCGACCGCGTCGGCGCGACGCCGATGGACCGGCCCGAATGGGGCGCGGTCCACCCGCAGACCGGCGAGGTGTACTTTACGCTCACCAACAATGCCAGCCGCGATGCGGCCGGCACCGACGCCGCCAACCCCCGGGGGCCCAACCGCTTCGGCCATATCATCCGCTGGCGCGAGGACGTTCCAGTGCCCGCCGAGGGCGAGGAGGCCCTGGGCTTCAGCTGGGACATCTTCGTGTTCGGTGGCGACCATGCCAGCGGCAGCGTGCAGGGGCGACCACTGGACGACAGCAATATCTTCGCCGCCCCGGATGGCCTGTGGATCGACCCTGACGGGCGGCTGTGGATCCAGACCGACATCAGCAATGACGTGATGAACCGGGGTGACCATGCCGTCTTCGGCAACAACCAGATGCTCTGTGCAGACCCCGAGACCGGCGAGATCCGCCGCTTTCTCACCGGGCCGGTCGGCCAGGAGATCACCGGGGTGGTGGCCACCCCGGACCAGACCACCCTGTTCGTCAATGTGCAGCATCCCGGCGAGACCACCACCGGGCCGCAGTTCGTCCGCGGCGAATGGACCTCGCACTGGCCGGGCGGGGGACCGACCCGTCCGCGCTCGGCGACGCTGGCGATCAGCCGCCTCGATGGGGGCAAGGTCGGCACGTGACGCCGGCGCCGTCCGAGTATCTGGACGAACCGCCGCGATTCGGTCGTTAAAGTTTTTGCCGTATCCGCCGATAGTGCCCCTGCAGTCAGACGCTTAGACTGTCGCCCCGGCGGCCCTGCGGTGACCTCCAACCCCACCGGCAGTGTGTCGCACGGGGCGTTTTAATGCCTGTGGCCCGGGCGCGTATACTCTGTGCAGGTTCGAGCGTGCGGAGTATGTGCAGATGGATGGAGGCCCCCCGGGCGGCGAGTCGCCACTGAATGTCCTCGGCGAGATGCTCGCCTCATGCTCGACCGCGCCGATGACCGGCTTCTACCGCGACGGCTGCTGCAATACCGGCGCCGACGACCTCGGTCTGCACGTGATCTGCGCGCGGATGACCGCCGATTTCCTGGCCTTTTCGAAAGCCCGCGGCAACGATCTGTCCACGCCCCGCCCGGAATTCGGCTTCCCGGGTCTGCAGCCGGGCGACCAGTGGTGCCTGTGTGCGTTGCGCTGGCGCGAGGCGCTGGAGGCGGGCTGCGCGCCCCAGGTGGTGCTCGCGGCCACCCACCGCAACGCCCTGGCGGTCGTCAGCCTGGAGGATCTCAGGCGCCACGCGCTGGACGCGCACTGAACGGCCCCCGCCTGCGGGGCAACCCTTCAGCGGCGGGCGATGAGCGTGCGGCCGTCCGGGGCATGCAGCACCAGCGCGCCGGACGCGTCGATATCGAAACGATAGACCGCGCGCAGCAGCGAATGGAAGGTCTCTTCCTGGTCCATCCGCGCGGGCGTGCAGGCCATCATGGTACTGGCCAGATCCCCGATGCCAAGACCCTCACCGCTCAGCGAGTAGGGCCCGGTATAGCGGTTACACGGTCCGCTGCCGGCCAGCCGACCGTCGGCCGCAAACTGCAGGCTGACCTCGGCGTCCTCGACCGGTGCCGCCCCGGCAATCGTCTCGACCTGCCAAGACTCGCCGAGCAGCAGGCTTCTCGGCTCGCCGCCGCAGCCGGCGAACGGCTCACCGTCGAGCACCAGCGCCACGCTCAGCGGATGAGGCATCCCTGTCATGGTGTCCCGGCAGATCTCCTCACGCGCCACGGCCTCCAGCGTCATGCCCTCGAGGGCCTGGCGCCAGCGACGCCCCCCCTCGGGCGTCTCCTCGGTGGCAGGTGCGGGGGCCTCGAGCACCCGCTGGCCATACTCCAGCGTCAACTCGAGTGTGGTCTCGTCGATCACCAGCAGCCACGGGGGCTCGTTGCCGGTCGCACGCAGCACCGGCGCCGATGCGGCCTCGGTCGCTGGCATCACGGACACGGCCTGCAGCCAGACCGTGCCGATGTCGTGGCGACCTGAGGCCGGCAGGATCGTCAGCGGCTCACTCGACCAGATCACGGTGTCATCCACCAGCACAGCGCTGCTGAGCAGATATTCCTCCAGCGGATCGAGCTGATCGGCCTCGACCACGAGTTCAAAGGCGAACGGCAGCGACTGGCCGTCGAGTGGCGCCCGGGATGCCGCAAGCACCCGGGCACCGTTGTTGCCCGTCTCGGTCAGCTCCACCCGGACCACGCTGCCCTCCGGCAGCGTCACGCGCTGGCGCGCCGACAGCTCGCCCGTGAGCACCAGAGGGCCTGCGCGCGGCGGCACCTCCGCCCCGGGTTCCGGGGTCTCGCAGGCGGTCAGCGTGACGGTCAGCACGACCATCGCTACGGAACGGATTAACATACGCATGGTCATTTGGATATCACCCTTGGACGGGCTGCTGCGCATCGCAGCTGTGCCCCGCACGACTCCGGTGGTCCGTCGGCAGGAGGGGGTAGAGCCTCTCACAAACATCCAACGGCCATCTGTGCAGCGTACAACAACAACAAGACCTATAGGGAGTCAGTCAGATCGTCATGGATGCACTCGCCCGTCGGTCCGCCGGCCAGCCCATCGTCTCGGCAGCGCTCGCCCTGCTCCTTGCCCTCGTACTGGTCGGCTGCAATGACACGCCATCGGGCCCGGGGAGCGCGCCTGGCGGACGGCCGCAGGCGCGACCTGCCCTGCCGGTCCAGGCCTACGCGGTCGAACGTCAGGACCTCTCGCGCAGCGTCGTGGTTTCCGGGACGGTCGAGCCGCTGCGCAGCGTACGCCTGGCCGCCCGCACCTCCGGCATCATCACCCGCCTGGACGTCGAGGAAGGCGACCGCGTGCGCGAAGGCCAGCGGGTCGCGCTCATCGATGTGCGTGAGCAGCGCGCGGAGCTCCGGCGCGTGCGTGCGGCGCTGCTGGAGGAGACGGCCAACCTCGAGCGCCTGGAGGCGCTGGCCATGCGCGGCCAGATCGACACGGCCAGCGTCGAACGGGCCGCCTCGCAGCTCGAACGTACCCGCGCCGAGGTCGAGCTCTGGGAGACGCGTGTCGCCTTCGGTGAGCTGGAGGCCACCCTCGACGGCGTGGTCACCGAGCGCCTGGCCGAGCCCGGGGAGGCCGTCTCGCAGTTCCAGTCGCTGCTGACCATCGCCGACACCAGCACGCTGGTCGTGCGCTTCGGGTTCTCCGAACTCGACGTGGCGAGTCTCGCACCCGGCATGGAAGTACCGGTGCGCATCGACGCGTTGCGCGGCCAGCCGCCCCTGCCCGGCCGCGTGCGACGCATCATGCCGGCCACGGACGGGCCGTCGCGACTGGTGACCGTGGAAGTCGAGCTCGCGCCACCAGCGGAGACTGTCCTGCGCCTGGGGTTCCTGGCACGGGCCGAGGTCATGGTGGAACGGCGCCAGGGGGTGCTTGCCGTGCCGCTGGGCAGCATCGGGGTGGGTGCCCAGGGCAGCCACGTCATGGTCATCGATGACGAGCAGCGCCTCAGGCGACGTCCCGTCGTCACCGGTCCTTCACGCGGCACCTGGCGGGAAATTCTTGAAGGTCTCGCGCCCGGCGAGGTGATCGTCAACGCCAACCCCACGGACTTCGGCGAAGGTCAGGTCGTACGGGTGGTCAGCTGGCTCGACGGGGCGGACGGATGAGCATATCCAAGGAAGAACCCACCCGCGGCGCGCAGGTCTTCAAGGGGCTGTCGCGCATCGCCATCGACCGCCCCCTGGGGACGCTGTCGGTCACGGCCATGATCCTGGTGATCGGCGTGTTCGCCTCCGGACGCATCGCGGTGAACCTGCTGCCCGAGGTGGTCTTCCCGCTGATCACCATCAGTGTGAGCTACCCGGGGGCAGCGCCGACGGTGGTCGAGGAGCAGGTCACCCGTGTGCTCGAGCGGCAACTCGCCTCGACCGAGAACCTGGTACTGCTGACTGGCGAGGCCCGCGAAGGCCGGGCCGAGGTCGACCTGGTGTTCAATTACGGGGTCGATCTCGACACCGCCCTCCAGGACGCCGCACGGCTCCTGGAACGCGCGCGGCCACAGTTGCCGCCGGATATCGAGACGCCGCGGATACGCAAGCGTGACCCCGGCAGTGCCGCGGTACTCCAGGGCGGCTTCTCCTCCAGCGCGCGCGCGCCGCGGGAGGTGCGCGACTGGGTCGACAACGTGCTCGCACCACAACTCCAGTCGATTCCAGGCGTCTCCACCATCGATACCGTAGGCGGCCAGATCCGCGAGATGGAGGTCATCCTGGATCCGCAGCGCCTGGCAGGCTATGGGCTGTCGCTGCGCGAGGTGGCCGACCGGATTGCCCGGGAGAATCGCAACATCGGCGCTGGCAACATCACCGCGCCGGGATTCGACGTACTGGCCCGTACCGATGGGCGTTTCAGCTCGGCCGCCGACGTCGAGCAGGTGCTGATCGCCTTGCCGGAGGGTGGCAGCGTGCGCCTTGGCGACCTCGCTGAAATCCGTGATGGCTTCCAGGAGCAGCGCGTCTTCGTCCGTCTGGACGGTGTACCGGCCACGCAGCTGTCGGTGTTCAAACAGCCTGATGCCAACACCGTTGAGGTGGTCGATGCGGTCAACGCGCGCCTCGACTCGCTGGCCGCCTCGGGCTTCATTCCGGCGGACATCCAGTGGCAGAGCACCCGCGACGAATCGTTCTTCGTGCGCGGTTCCGTTCAGGCCGTGGCACAGGCCGCCATCCTCGGCGGCCTGCTCGCCTTGCTGATCGTCCTCGCGTTTCTCGGCAGTTTCCGCAAGGGGCTGATCATCGGGTTGTCGATCCCGATCGCGATCATTGCCACCTTTGCGCTGATGGGCTTCGGCGGCCTGACGCTCAATGTGATGAGTCTTGGCGGCCTCGCCCTCGGCGTCGGTCTGCTGCTCGACAATGCCATCGTCATGCTGGAGAACATCTCGCGTCACCAGGACCGGCTTGGGAAGGCGCCCCGTCAGGCCGCCGGTGACGGCGCCGATGAGGTCGCCTCGGCCATCGTCGCAGGCACGCTGACCAACCTCGCAGCGGTCGTACCCTTCCTGCTGGTCCTCGGTTTCGCGGCCCTGCTGTTCCGCGAACTCATCATCACCATCTCCTTTGCCGTGGTCGCCTCGCTGGCGGTCGCGCTCACGCTCGTACCGATGCTGGCGGCGCAGTTCTCGCGGTTGCGTTTTCGCTCGGGTTTCTCCGAGACCAGGGTCTACCGCGGCATCGACCGCGGCATGCTGGCCCTGGCGGATGGCTACGCCTGGCTGCTGCGCGGCGCACTCAGGCTGCGCTGGCTGGTGATCGCCGCCGCCCTCGCCGCGCTCGCCGGGTCAGTGACCCTGTTCAACAACCTGGGGACCGAGTTTCTACCCCAGCTCGACAATGCCGAAGTGCGGATTTTCATGCGCCTGCCACGGGGCTCGACGCCGGAGCAGACCGACCAGGCGGCCCGCCAGGTCGAGGCGGCGCTGCGCGAACTGCCGCACCTCGACAACGTGTTCACGATCGCCGGCGGCGCGCTGTTCGGGGGGGTGGTCACCGAGTCATCGGGACTGGTGATCATGGAACTGCGGCTCGCGCCGGCGGCCGAGCGCCCGGACTGGCCGGCAGGACGCTGGGTGGTCGAGGCCCGCCGGCAGTTGGCGGCCCTGGATATCCCCGGCGCCCGCATCGGCGTGGCGCCCCCGCGCATCCGCGGGCTGAATTTCGGTGTCTCCGGCGAGGATCTGGACCTGCTGCTCATCGGTGACGATCTCGATCTGATGGAAGCGGAAGCGCGGCGTATCGTGCGCCTGATCGAGGACATCCCCGGCCTCGAGAACGTCGATGTCGCGGGCGGCGACCGCAGTCCGCAGATCGGTATCAATGTCGACCGCGAACGCGCCGCTGCACTGGGGGTCAGTGTCGAGCAGGTCGGCTCGGCGCTGCGAGACGCGATCACCGGCGCGCTGCCCACGCGTTTCTCCAGCGGACAGTTCGACTACAACCTGCGCGTGCGCCTGCCGCGCGAGCGGCTCGACAATCCGGATCTGCTCTACGACGTGATCGTCGCCAGCGGCGAGCGCGGCATGGTGCGCCTCGGTGATGTCGCGCGGCTGGACATCGAGGAAGGCCCGGCGCGGATCCAGCGACAGAACCAGGTCCGCGTACAACGCGTCACCGGCAGTTTCAATACGGCCATCGCGGATGTCGACAGCATCCTCTCGGAGTTGCAGACACGTCTCGCGGAGTACCGGACACGCGACGACATCTCGCTCATCATCGGCGGACAGGCCGAGGCTGTGGAGGAGAGCAGGCGCGAGACCCTGCAGGTGATACTGCTGGCGGCATTCCTGGTGTTCGCCGTGCTCGTGGTCCAGTACGAGCGACTCAGCAACCCGCTGGTGATCATGCTGACGGCACCGTTTGCGCTGATCGGGGTGGCACTGGCGCTGTGGGCCACAGGGACAGCCGTCAGCGCGCCCGCCCAGCTCGGGCTGATCCTGCTGATCGGGATCGTGGTGAACAACGCGATTCTGCTGGTCGAGTACATCGAGCGGGGCCTGCGCCGCGGCGTCGAACTGGTCGAGGCGGTCGTCGAGGCCGGCCGGGTTCGCCTGCGTCCGATCCTGATGACGGTGCTGACCACCATTGGCGGCATGTTGCCGCTGGCACTCGGCATGGGCTCAGGTGCCGAACTCATGCGCCCTCTGGCGATCGCCGTGGTCGGCGGGCTGGCTGTCTCGACGGTGCTGACGTTGTTCCTGGCGCCCTGTCTGTTCGTGATCGTCCGCGGCGCGAGCAACTGGCTGGGGCGCACGCTGGTGGGTCAACCGGACGCCAGCCCCGTGCGGTGAGACCACTGGGGCAGAGACGCGATGACTGTCCAGCGCGACTGCGGCGAGTTATAGTATAACGATACGCATGTCCGCTTTCCGGAACCCCCATGGCCGCCCAACCGAACATCACGCGCACCGCGATCGCGCCCAGCAGCCGTATCGTCGAGGCCGTTGCCGATCTCGCGCTGATCTATGAGCCAGACGTCAACCTCTGCCTCCTGCCACGCGAACTGTCCCCCGAAGTCCAGGCCTTCACAGCAGCCGCGCGGACACTGCCCATCGCGCTCAACGGCGTGCTGCCGGCACACGATGCCGACTGGGCGGCCTGGCTCGCCGGCTACGCCAGGCTGCCGGGCCATGCCGCCTTCATCCGGGACGTGGCCGCACTTGCAGAGCTCTACGCAAGCCTCCTCGAGCCTGATGCGTTAGGCGCGCGCCTGCACCAGCTCTCCGGACCGATGTGTCCGCGTCTGCATGTGGATCGCGTCGGTATCCGGCTGCTGTGCACCTACGCGGGGCCGGGCACCGAGTGGCTTGACGATCCGTTGGCCGAGCGCCAGCTGCTTGGCCCGGGCGCAGGCGGGCTTAGCGATGAGGCCTCGGGGCTGATCCGCGAGCCGGCAGACCTGCGCGTGATCCCCGCCGGGGCGATCGCCCTGCTCAAGGGCGAGGCGTTTCCCGACAATGTCGGCGGTGGCGTCATCCACCGCTCACCCCATGACCCCGCGCCGCGGCTGCTGTTCAGCCTGGATGCCGTGTGGCAGGACTGACCCTGGAGCCCCTGAGCATGTCCGAGACCCCAACCCGCCTGCCCGTTACCGTGCTCTCCGGCTTTCTTGGCGCTGGCAAGACCACCCTGCTTAACCATGTCCTGAACAACCGCGAAGGCCGCCGCGTCGCCGTGATCGTCAACGACATGAGCGAGGTGAACATCGACGCCGCGCTGGTACGCGAGGGCGATGCAAACCTCTCGCGCACCGAGGAGCGGCTGGTCGAGATGTCCAACGGCTGCATCTGCTGCACGCTGCGCGAGGACCTGCTGCGCGAGGTGGCCGGGCTCGCCCGCGAGGGCCGTTTCGACTACCTGCTGATCGAGTCCACCGGCATCTCCGAGCCCCTGCCCGTCGCCCAGACCTTCACCTTCGCCGATGAAGACGGGATCAGCCTCGGCGACGTCGCGCGCCTCGACACCATGGTGACCGTGGTCGATGCGCTGAATTTTCTGCGCGACTACGCCACGGCCGATTTCCTCGCCGACCGCGGCGAATCCCTCGGCGAGGAGGATGACCGCACCGTCGTCGATCTGCTGATCGACCAGGTGGAGTTCTGCGACGTGATCGTCGTCAACAAGCTCGACCTGGTGAACACGGCGGAGGCCGAGCGGCTGATGTCGCTGCTCGCCACCCTGAATCCCGGCGCGCACATCGTCCCGGCCCACTTTGGCCAGGTGGCGCTCGGGGAGGTGCTGGACACCGGGCGCTTCGATTTCGAGCGGGCCCAGGCCTCGCCCGGCTGGGTTCGCGAACTCGCTGGCGAACATGTGCCGGAGACCGAGGAATACGGCATCGCGAGTTTCGTCTACCGGGCGCGCAGGCCGTTTCATCCCGCCCGCTTCCACGCCCTGATCAGCCGCGAATGGCCGGGCGTGGTGCGCTCGAAGGGATTTTTCTGGCTCGCCTCGCGTAACGACATGGCCGGAAGCTGGTCGCAGGCAGGCGGGGCCTGCCGCCATGGCCCGGCCGGCTACTGGTGGGCGGCGACGCCCCGCCAGCACTGGCCGGAGGACGACGCCGCACTCGGCCCCCTGCTCGACCGCTTCGAGGCCCCGTGGGGCGATCGGCGCCAGGAGCTGGTGCTGATCGGTATCGGCATGGAGCGGGCGCGGCTCACCGCGATGCTCGATGCCTGCCTGCTGAGCGATGCCGAGTTCGCCGGCGGCCCGGACGCCTGGCGTCTGCTGGCCGACCCGTTCCCCGACTGGACCGGTGAGGCGCTGGCCTCGTGACGCGACGGCCAGTCCCGGGGACGCACTGACCAGGTGGCGCCTTGTTCCGGCTCATCCCGATGGGGTAGCCTCGGTAACCCTCTGCAACGACCACCCCAGGGGGACACCATGATCACTGCCCGAAGCCTCGTCATCGCCGGGCTCGTGTGTGGCCTGAGCTTCGCGGCGCCTGCGAAAACCGCGCAGGCGCAATCGATCTTCGAGCGGGCGCTCGACCGGGCCGAGCGCTCCGTGGAGCGCCGCGCCGAACGGCGGTTGTCCGCCTCGGTCGAGGCGGCCCTCGACCGCGTCGAGAACGGCGTGGTGTGCGCGGTCACCGATCAGAACTGTATCGATGGGGCGCGCAACGAAGGCCGTCCCGTGGTGCTCCAGGACGCAGACGGCGAACTCGTGGAAGTGCGTGACACCGCCCAGCATGCGGGCGACGCCCCCGCCACGCCAGGTGAGGGCGTCTGGGCCAACTACGACTTCGTGCCGGGCGATCGCATCCTCTTCTACGAGGACTTCTCCGCCGAGCGGGTCGGGCGGTTTCCCAGGCGGCTGGAGTTTCTTGGCGGCATGATGGACGTGGTCGAATGGGAAGGACGGAGACTTCTGCAGTCCACCGACACGAGCAGCATGTTCCGCGTGTCGTTGAGCGAAACACTGCCCGAGCGGTTCACGATCGAGTTCGATGCCTACATCTCTGGCAGCATCACGCGCTCGCGGCTCGGCGTCTTCACCACCGAGATGGCGTCTCCCGACCGCTGGGACCACTACGACGGAGCGTTTTTCGCGCTTGGCAGAGCCGATGCGGGCGTTCAGGGACCGATCGAGAGCACCCGGGCCCGCACCGACTACCGGGACCGGCTCACGCCCATTCGTATCGCCGTCGACGGCAACTACGCGACCATGTATGTCGAGGAAGAGCGCGTCGCCAACATCCCGAACATGCAGCTGGTGCGTAACGACTTCCTGACTTTCGTCCTGGGCGGGCGCAGTGAACAGCCGAGCTACATCGGCAACCTCAGGATCGCCGCCGGCGGACTGGAGCTCTACGACCGGCTGATGGCGGACGGCAGGGTCTCGACGCAGGGCATTTACTTCGATACCGGGAGCGCGGCGATCCGGCCGGAATCCACCGGCACCCTGACTGAAATCGGCTGGACGCTGGAGCAGCATCCGGGGCTCCGAGTGCGCATCGAGGGCCACACCGACAGCGTCGGCGATGCACAGGCCAATCTGCAGCTGAGCGAGCAACGCGCCCGGGCCGTGATGGACTATCTCGTCTCAGGCTACGGCATTGCCGCCGAGCGGCTGGAATTCACCGGTCGTGGCGAGGAAGCACCGGTCGCCGACAACGCCACTGCGGAGGGTCGCCAGGCCAATCGACGCGTGGAGCTCGTGCGGCTCTGAGGTCTCAGCTGCCGATCCGCGTGGCCCAGCGTTGATCACGGAGTGACTACGCTGGTGCGGCTGAAGGGATGGTGGTGATGGGTGGAATTGAACCACCGACCTGCGGGTTATGAATCCGCCGCTCTAACCAACTGAGCTACATCACCACTCGAAAATCGCCATACCGGCCGGCACGGGGCCGCAAATTCTCCGGCCTGCCCTCCCGGCTGTCAAGCAAGCACGCCCGCACCTGCCGGCAAATCGGCCGGGCCGCTTGCATCGTCAAGCATTTCCCCCGACCCTTGAGCCGCACGCCCCGTCGCGCGCGGCTGGCCGCCGTGACCGGGCCAGTCCAGGGACACGGAGGTGCGATGATGAGTGATACCCAGGCCGGAACCGCCCTGTTCGACGACGCCCAAGGGCGCCTGGAGGCGATTTTCCAGCGCCTGGAGGCCAACGGCGAGGTCAGACGACGTCTCGCCCAGCCGGCGCTCTCCCTGGAGGTCTCCATCCCGCTGCGCCGTGACGACGGCTCACTCGAAGTCTTCCGCGGCTGGCGCGTGCAGTACGACAGCATCCGCGGGCCGGCCAAGGGTGGAATCCGCTTTCACCCGCAGGTCGACCAGGGCGAGGTGACGACACTGGCCTTCTGGATGGCGGTGAAGTGCGCAGTCGTCGGCCTGCCGTTCGGCGGCGGCAAGGGCGGTGTCTGCGTCGACCCCAAGACACTCTCGCCGCTGGAACTTGAACGGCTCTCGCGGGGGTACCTGCGGGCCATCGCCGATGTCATCGGGCCGGACCGCGACATCCCGGCGCCGGACGTCAACACCAATGAGACGATCATGGGCTGGATGGCGGACGAATACGCCATCATTGCGCGGCGCCAGGTGCCGGGGGTGATCACCGGCAAACCCCTGCCGCTGGGGGGCTCGCCCGGCCGGGTCGCCGCCACGGGCCGGGGGGCATTGAGTGTGCTTGACATGTGGGCCAAGCATGCGCGGCGGGAACCGGGAGATCTGCGCATTGCGGTGCAGGGCTTCGGTAACGGCGGCTATCACTTCGCCCGGCTGGCGCATGCACGTGGCTATCGCATCGTCGCCATCGCCGATTCCAGGCGCACCCTGCATCACCCGGAGGGTCTGGACCCGACGCCGATCTGGGAGGAGAAGCAGAAAAGTCGTGAACTCAAGGGGCTGGTGTACTGCGAGGAGGCCGTGCGCTGCGAACAGGCCGGCACCCGCAGCGGCGACGCGGAGGACATCCTCTCGCTGGACTGTGACGTGCTGGTGCTCGCGGCGCTGGAAAATGCCGTGGATACCGGGAACGTCGAGGCCATCCGCGCCGAGGTGATCCTCGAGATCGCCAACGGCCCAGTCAGCAGCGAGGCCGATCGTGCACTCGAATCGCGCGAGGTGACCGTCATCCCCGATGTGCTGGCCAATGCCGGCGGAGTGATCGTCAGTCACCTCGAATGGGTGCAGAATCGCTGTGGTGAATACCGCGACGAGGAGGCGGTCAACCGCCTGCTCGAGGAACGCCTGGCGGCCGAGGCCGCAGGCGTCTTTGCGCTGGCGGAACGTGAGGGCGTGACCCTGCGCACGGCCGCCTATATGCAAGGCATCGGCCGCCTGGCCAGGGCCATCCAGGCGCGCGGCAACTGCCAGGAAGCCGGTTGAACAAGGCAATGTCAGAAATGAGCACAAGCAGCACAGACGAGCGGATCGCCGCCCAGGCACATAGTCGCGACGCCGATACCGTCCTCGCGGACTTCGGTAGCGGCGAGCAGGGCCTCGCGGCAGAGGAGGTCGATGCGCGACTGCAGCGCTACGGCCGCAACGAGCTGCCCGTGGCCGCACGCGACAGCTGGTTCAAGCGTTTCGCACTGCAGTTCCACAACGTGCTCATCTATATCCTGCTGATCGCCGCGGCCGGCACGGCGGTGCTGCAGGAGTGGGTCGACACGGGCGTGATTCTCGCGGTGGTGCTGATCAATGCGCTGATCGGCGTCATCCAGGAGGGCAAGGCCGAGAAAGCGCTGGATTCGATTCGCGCCATGCTCTCGCCCAAGGCCAGTGTGCTGCGCGACGGCGAGCGCCTGAGCATCGACGCCGCGGAACTGGTGCCAGGCGATCTCGTGCTGCTCAAGGCCGGCGACCGCGTGCCCGCCGATCTTCGGCTGATCAAGAGCCAGAGCCTGCGCATCGACGAAGCCGTACTGACCGGCGAATCGATGGCCGTCGACAAGGAGACGGACCCTGTCCAGGAGGACGCCGGGCTCGGGGATCGCCTGTGCATGGCGTTCTCCGGCACGCTGGTGACCTACGGTCGCGGCAGCGGCGTGGTGATGGCCACCGGTACCGGCACCCAGATCGGCAAGGTCAGCGAGCTGCTTTCGGATGTGCAGGCGGTGACCACCCCCCTGCTCCGCGACATGGCCCAGTTCGGACGCTGGCTGAGTCTGGCCATCGTGCTGCTGGCCGGCATCACCTTCGCCTTCGGCCTGTGGGTGCGGGACTACGCCGGCATGGAGATGTTCCTCGCCGCGGTGAGCCTGGCGGTGGCGGCCATCCCGGAGGGTCTGCCAGCCATCATGACCATCACGCTCGCGATCGGCGTGCAGCGCATGGCCCGCAGAAACGCCATCATCCGCCGATTGCCCGCGGTGGAGACGCTGGGCGCGGTCACCGTCATCTGCTCCGACAAGACCGGCACGCTGACCCGCAACGAGATGACCGCGCAGACCGTGGTCACTGCCAACCACCACTATCACGTCTCAGGGGTCGGCTATGCCCCCGAAGGCCGCTTCAGCCTGTGGGACGACGATATCCAGCCAGGCGATGGCCATGAGGTGCTCCAGGCCCTGCTCGAAACCGGGGCGCTGTGCAACGAGGCGGAAGTCTCACGCCGCGACGGGCAGTGGCAACTCAACGGTGAGCCCACGGAAGGCGCGCTGACGGTGCTGGCGATGAAAGCCGGACTAAGCCGGCGCGAACTCGAAGCCGAGCGCCCACGCGTCGCCACCCTGCCCTTCGACTCGGCGCACAAGTTCATGGCCACGCTGCACGATTCCGACGACGGCCGCGTCGTGCTGATGAAGGGCGCACCCGAGGCGGTGCTCGACGCCTGCAGCCACGAACGCCACGCAGACGGCGACCACGAACTCGATCGCGATCGCTGGGAAGAGCGGATCCACGAGGTCGCGGGGCGCGGCCAGCGGCTACTGGCGCTGGCCAGCGGACCCGCCGGCCACGATGGCGAGGTGCTCGACTTCGAGCATGTCCGCGACGGCCTCGTTCTGCTCGGGGTGATTGGCATCGTCGACCCGCCGCGCAGCGAGGCCATCGAAGCCGTGGCGGCCTGCCGGGATGCCGGTATTCGCGTCAAGATGATCACCGGCGACCATGGGGTCACTGCACGCGCCATTGGCCAGCAGCTCGGCATTGGCGATGGCGAGACCGCCATGAGCGGCCCGGAGATCGAACGCATCGACGACGAGGCCCTGCAGGAGAAGGCGGCGACCATCGACGTCTTCGCCCGCACCACGCCGGAGCACAAGCTCCGGCTGGTCCGCGCGCTGCAGGCCCGCGGCAACGTGGTCGCGATGACCGGCGACGGGGTCAACGACGCGCCAGCCCTCAAGCGCGCCGATGTGGGCATCGCCATGGGCATCAAGGGCACGGAGGCCTCCAAGGAGGCCTCGGCCATGGTGCTGGCCGACGACAACTTCGCCTCCATCGAGCACGCCGTCGAGGAAGGCCGCACCGTCTACGACAACCTCAAGAAGGCCATCCTGTTCATCCTGCCGACCAACGGCGGGCAGGCGTTCACCATCGTCGCCGCCATTCTGCTGGGCCTGACGCTGCCGCTGACCCCGGTCCAGGTGCTGTGGGTGAACATGGTCACCGCCGTGACGCTTGCCCTGGCACTCGCCTTCGAACCGCCTGAGCCCGGACTGATGGAGCGCCCGCCCCGGGACCCGGCAACCCCACTGCTCACGCCCTTGCTGATCTGGCGCATCGCCTTTGTCTCGGCGATCCTGGTCGCGGGCACCTTCGGCCATTACCTGTGGCTGACCTCGACACCCGGCGTGAGCGACGAGTTCGCGCGCACGGTGGCCATCAACACCCTGGTCATGGGCCAGGTGTTCTACCTCTGGAACAGCCGTTACATTCTCGCGCCGGTGTTCAACTTCCAGGGCTTGTTCGGCAGCCGCCCGGTGCTCTACGCGGTGGCGCTGCTGCTGGTCCTGCAGGGGCTGTTCACCTACGCCCCGCCGATGCAGACCCTGTTCTCAACCGCCGCCATTGGCGCCGAGGACTGGTTACGCATCCTGGCCTTCGGCCTGGTGCTGTTCGTGCTGGTCGAGACGGAAAAAGCGGTGTTCCGCAGGCTGCTTGGGCGCGCCGGGGCCAACGTCTAGGCGGCAGGATACCGCCCACGGCGGTGCTTTCCGGGCTCAGACATTGAACCGGAAATGCATCACGTCGCCCTCGCGGACGATGTACTCCTTGCCCTCCAGGCGCAGCCGCCCGGCCTCCTTCGCGCCCTGCTCGCCGTGGTGGGCGATGTAGTCGTCATAGGCGATCACCTCGGCGCGGATGAAACCCTTCTGGAAGTCGGTGTGAATCTCGCCGGCGGACTGCGGTGCGGTGGCACCGACCCGCGTGGTCCAGGCCCGGACTTCCTTCTCGCCGGCGGTGAAAAAGGTCTGTAACCCGAGCAGGCTGTAGGCGGCGCGGATCACGCGATGCAGACCCGGCTCGTCCTGGCCGAGCTCGGCCAGGAACTCGGCCTTGTCGGCCTCCTCCAGCTGGGCGATCTCGGCTTCGATGGCCGCGCACACGGCAACCATCTCCGCACCCTCGCGGGCGGCCAGCGCGGCCAGCCGCTCGAGGTAGGCGTTGTTCTCGAACCCGTCCTCGTTGACGTTGGCCACGTACATCACCGGCTTGGCCGTCAGCAGATGCAGCTCCTTGAGCCAGGGACGCTCCGCCTCCGAGGTCTCGGCGGTGCGCGCCGGCAGGCCCTCGGCCAGGTGATCATGCAGACGCTTGAGGAAGTCGCGCTTCAGGAGGGCCTCTTTCTGCCCGGTCTTGGCGGTTTTCTCGGCGCGCTGCAGGTTGCGCTCGACAGTCTCGAGATCGGCGAGCGCGAGTTCGGTATTGATCACCTCGGCGTCGTCCACCGGGTCTACCCGGCCCTCGACATGGATCACATCGTCGTTCTCGAAGCAGCGCACCACGTGCGCGATCGCGTCGGTCTCGCGGATGTTGGCCAGGAACTGGTTACCCAACCCCTCGCCTTTCGAGGCGCCCTTCACCAGGCCGGCGATATCCACGAACTCCACCGTCGTGGGCAGGATCCGCTGTGGATGGACGATATCCGCCAGCGCCTGCAGACGCGGGTCGGGCACCGGCACCACCCCGACATTCGGGTCGATGGTGCAGAACGGATAGTTCTCGGCGGCGATCTCGGCCGCAGTCAACGCGTTGAACAGGGTGGACTTGCCGACGTTCGGCAGCCCGACGATCCCGCATTTGATTCCCATGATCCTGCCTTGCTTGGGTTTACCGATGGGCTGTGCGATGCTCCGGACACTGGCCGCACAGCGGCCGGAGTCGCCTGCCCGACCGAGGCGCGCGATTGTAGCAGTTCGTCCGCCCTGCCCGCGTGGCCGGCGGTCGACTCAGCCACGGGGCAACCTGGAGGGGGAAACATGTTTCAGAAGGATCTGTTGCAGGGGAAGCGCTTCCTGGTCACCGGCGGGGGGACCGGACTCGGCAAGACCATGACCGAGCATTTCGCCGCCCTCGGTGCCGACGTGGTCATCTGCGGCCGGCGCGAAAACAAACTCGTCGAGACGGCCGAAGAAATCAACGCGCGCGGCGCCGGCCAGGTCAGCATCCGGGTGCTGGATATCCGCGACCCGGAAGCGGTGGATGCCGTCATGACCGCCGTCTTCGCCGAAGGCCCACTCGACGGGCTGGTCAACAATGCCGCCGGCAATTTCATCAGCCCGACCAAGGACCTCTCGCCGCGCGGCTTCGACGCGATCGCGAGCATCGTCTTCCACGGCACCTTCTACGTCACCCATGCCTTCGGCAAGCGCCTGATCGAGGCCGGCCGCAAGGGTTCGATCCTCTCGATCACCACCACCTGGGTATGGAGCGGCTCGCCCTTCGTCGTGCCCTCGGCGATGTCCAAGGGCGCGGTCAACATCATGACCAAGTCGCTGGCCGCCGAGTGGGGGCGCTATGGCATCCGGGTGAACTGCATCGCCCCGGGCCCCTTCCCCACCGAAGGCGCCTCGGCGCGGCTGTCACCGGGCAAGATGATCGGCGACGGCGATTACACCGATGATATTCCACTCGGGCGGGCCGGCAAGCTCGAGGAACTCGGCCACCTGGCCGCCTACCTCATGGCCGATCAGAGCGAGTACATCACCGGCCAGACCATCGCCATCGACGGTGGCTCGATGCTCGGTGGCAACGGCGGCACCTTCTGGGGGCTGCAGAAGCTCTCCGACGACGACTGGGAAAACATCCGCAACATGATCAAGTCGGCCAACCAGAAGGACAAGGCGGCGCGCAGCACCGGCTGAGTCTGCCGCCGGGTCAGTGTGCGACGCCCGCCTCGCGCAGCCCGGTGATCGCCGCCGGCGTGAACCCCGCCTCGGTCAGCACCGCATCGGTATGTTCGCCAAGCCCCGGGGCATCATGCCGATGCACGGCAGGTGTGCCACCGAAGCGCAGCGGGTGACGCGGCAGGCGGATCCGCCCGGCGGCGGGATGCTCAGTCTCGACCAGCGTGGCGTTGTGCACGATCTGCGGCGCCTCATGCAGATTCGCCCGCGTGTTGACCACACTGAAGGGCACCTCTTCGGCGACCAGGCGGGGCGCAAGGTCAGCAACCCGCCATTTCGCGGCCTCGGCGTCCAGCGTCTCCACCAGCGCCATGGCGTTTTTCATGCGTGCGGCCAGCGTCACGAAGCGCTCGTCGGTGAGCATGTCCTCGCGCCCATAGGCCCGGCAGATGCCGGCGAACTCCTTCTCGGAGACCGACAGAATCACCATCTCGCCGTCGACCAGTCGGGTGATCCGATAGATCTCGCCGAGATTCGGCAGTGGCGGTGAGGGATCGTCCACCAGCGTGTGGTTCCACATCGCATCCGGCCACAGAAAGGCCACGCCGGCGTCGAGCATGGAAAGCCTGAGATGCTGCCCACCCGCGCCTCGCTGCCGCGCATACAACGCGGCGGTGATGCCCTGGGCCGCCATCAACGCCGTACTCTTGTCGCAGACCAGCGTGCGCATGATCCGGGCCTCAGTCCCCAGCCCCCGCTGGGTGTCGCAGTAGCCGGCCGCGGCCTGGATCAGCGGATCGTAAACGCGCTTGCTCGACTCCGGGCCGTCCTGACCGAAGCCATAGACCGAGGCGTAGATCACCTCCGGATTCACTGCACGCACGGCTTCGTAGTCCACACCCATGCGCTCGACCGCACCGGGCCGGAAGTTCTGCACCACGACGTCAACGCAGCGTGCGATCTCCAGCAGCACCTCGATCCCCTCAGGCCTGGAAAGATCCAGCACGACCGAGCGCTTGTTGCGGTTGGCGGCAAGGAACAGCGCGGCCACGCCCTGGTGGAGCTTGCCGAGCTGGCGGGTGATGTCGCCCGTGCCGGGCGGCTCCACCTTGATGACATCGGCACCCTGGTCGGCCAGCACCTGCGTGGCCAACGGGCCGGAAATCACCGCACTCAGATCCAGCACCCGCACCCCGTGCAACGGTCCGTTCATCGCATCCCCCCAAGCTGAAGAAACACCTCACATCGGCAGCTACCACCCTCCGCGGGTGAGCCATTCATCGACGAGCGCGAGCCGGTCGGCACCCCACCAGAGCTCGCCATCGACCGCGAACGTCGGTGTCCCCCAGACACCGCGCGAGGCGGCGTACTCGGTGGCCGCCGCGAGTTTGCCCTTGAGTGCGGCTGTGCCGAGCGCCGCGCGCAGGGCGGCGCCATCCATGCCCACCCGGGCGGCCTCCGCCGCCACGGCCTCAGGCGCGGACAGGTTCCGCGCCTCGCCAAAAGTGGCCCGATACACGTTTTTCGCAAACTGTCGCGCAGCGACAGGATCGCGTTCGTCGATCCACAGAAAGGCCCGTTCGGCGGCCAGCGGATTGAAATCGAGCACGCTCACCGGATCGTAGGGCAGGTCGAAGTAACGCGCCATGCGCGGCACGTCCTGGCGGAAATACTCGCCCTTGATCGGCAGCAGAAAAATCGGCGTATCGATACCGAGTTTCTCCTGCACCAGGCCGCGCATGAAGAACACCCGCCAGCGCACCTCACGACCATGTTTTTCAGCCAGCGCATCGATACGCGTGCTCGCGTAGTACCCGTAGGGCGAAATGAAATCGAAGAAAAACTCGATCGGCCTGGCCGCCGCCATGGCTATTTCTTGATCTCGCGGCGCAGCGTCGCCTTCAGGCGTTCGCCGTAAGGCGGACGCAGGCCCGCAAGCTTCGCGAGATTGAAGCGACTCTGGCGGAACACGCTCTTGGCGTGACTGAACTCCCGAAAGCCATCGATCCCGTGGTAGACGCCCATGCCGCTGGGACCGATGCCCCCGAAGGGCAGATTTTCCTGGCCGACATGCCAGATCACGTCATTCAGGGTGACCCCACCGGAGACCGTGGTGTCGAGCACCTGGCGCTCCTCGCCGCGGTCCTTGCCGAAAAAGTACAGCCCAAGCGGTCGCGGCCTTGAGTTGATGAACTCGATCGCCGCGTCCAGCGAGTCGTAGCCCAGCACCGGCAGCAACGGTCCGAAGATCTCGTCCTGCATCACCGCGAGACCGGGATCGGGCTCCACCAGCAGCGTGAGTGCCATGCGGTGCCGGGCCGCCTCGTCCAGGCGCTCGCCTGCAGGATTGACCTCGCGGATCGTCGTGCCCGCCGCGCGCGCCTCGTCGAGATAGCCTCGCAGCCGCCGGACATGACGCTCGTGGATCACGGAGGTGTAGTCGGGGTTACCCGCGATCGTGGGATAGAGCTCGCCCGCCACGCGCATGATGCGCTCCACCAGCGCGTCGCGCTGGGCCCGTGGCACCAGCACGTAGTCCGGCGCGAGACAGATCTGCCCGGCATTCATCATCTTGCCGATCACCAGGCGTTCGGCGGCGGTGTCAAGATCGGCATCGGTGCCGATCACCACCGGCGACTTGCCGCCGAGCTCCAGCGTGAGCGGCACCAGGTTCTCGCTGGCCGCACGCATGACGTGCCGGGCGACCGAGGTGGCGCCGGTGAACAGCAGGTGATCGAAGGGCAGCGCACTGAAGGCCTCGCCCACCTCGGGCCCGCCGGTGAACACGGCCACCTCGGTCTCGTCGAAGTGTGCCGCAAACAGCTCGGCCATCACCTCGGAGGTCGCGGGCGTGTATTCCGAAGGCTTGATCATCACCGCGTTGCCGGCGGCAAAGATGCCGGCCAGCGGCGTGAACGTCAGCGTGACCGGAAAATTCCACGGGCTGATCACACCGACCACGCCCTTGGGCTGGTATTCGACGTGCGCGCGGGCTCCGAACAGACCCATCGGAAACTCGGGCTTTCTGCGCTCTGGCTTCATCCAGCGGCGCAGGCTTGCCGCGGCGTGTTTCAGCGGCTTGACCGAGCCCATGATGTCGGTCACCCGGGACATGTCGCGCGAGCGGCCGGCAAAGTCGGCATCCATCGCCTCGACCAGCCGCTCGCCATGGTCCACCAGCAGGGCGACGGCGCGGCGCAGCCGGTCGATCCGGCGCTCGGCGGGCACGGGCAATGCAGCCGCTACCGCGGCGCGCTGGCGCTCGAGTGTCTCGCGCATGGCCTGGGCACTCTCGCCACCGGCAGACTTCGCCGCCGCAACGGAAGCCTCGGCCGGCTGTTCGGACGCTGCGCTCATGCTCTGCTCCTCGGCGATCAGGCCGGCGGGGACAGGCCCTCCGCCCAGTTGGCGTGGAAGCCGTTGGGCACCCGGGTCGGGATATGGATCCTGGCGACAGGATCGGCTGCCGGTTGCGCGGCATCGAGCACGACCAGGCTGCTCTTCCCCTCTGCCGTCACGAAAGCCATGACGTAGCCGTCGGTCTCGCTCTCACCATGCGGCACGAACACCGGCTCGCCGGCATTGGCATCCTCGCCGTAGTCGTGCAGCACGACCTCGCCGGTGTCGAGATCGAAGCGGGCGGTGGCATTGTAGCCGTGGTATTCGCTCTGCTTGGCCATGGTACTCGCTGCGGCATAGCCATAGCGGTAGCGCTGGCCACAGCGGCGATCATCGACGCGCGTGAACTCGCAGAAGAGCTCGTCGACACACTCGTTGCGGATTTCACCGGTCGCGGTATCGAGCGTGAGGCGATACAGGCGCCGCGGCTGTGACTCCACGCCCGTGCCCATCTCCATGGCGAACGGCAGCTTGGCAATCCAGACATAGTCGATGACGATACGACTGCCGTCCTCGAAGCCGTTGCAGAAGTGCCAGCTGAAAAACGGCTCGGCTTCGAACCAGCGCGCAGCGCCGCCGGCGCGTGGGATCACGCCGATCTTCATCGGCAGGTCCTCGCGCCATTGCATGGGGAACTTCCCCTGCATCAGCAGCGCGGGGTTGGTGACCACCGGCGCGCAGAAGATCACCACGTGGTTCCGAGTGATCTGCAGGTCGTGGATGATGCCCTTCCAGGGCAGCGCCGCCTCGATGCTCCTGACATGCCGGCCGGCCCGGTCGAACACCTGGACGATGTACAGCGGCCGGTCGAATGGCTGTGAGCAGGTGATCATCTCGCCGGTGTCCGGGCAGACTTTCGGGTGGGCCGAGAGGTTGTCGCCGGGTTTCAGCAGCCCGCCGGCGGAATACGGCCCGACGGTGTCCAGTGCCGGCGTCAGCTCGTGCGGCCAGCCACCCTCCCAAAGCGCGAGCAGGTGTCCGCCGTGCTGGAGGATATTGGTATTCGCGGTGTTCTTGTAGGGACTGGGATCGCCGCCATCACGAACAATCTCCCCCGGCACCGGCAGCGGTCGGCCGATGCTGCCGTAGATGCGCCGTCCGGCACGGCGCTCGGCCTTGAGCGCCGGGGTATGCACCCAGCGGTTGCGGTAGTGCACCCGGCCGCCGTCGAAATACACGCCGTGCACCATGCCGTCGCCATCCAGCGGGTAGACGTAGTGGTTGGGCTCGTAGGCCGGATTCGGCCCATTGCGCAGGAACGCGCCCTTGAGCGTGTCCGGCACACGCCCCTCGATCCGCAGCTGGTCATGGGTCCAATCGCACTCTTCGGCGACCGGCGCGTAGTTGCCCTGCAGATAGGGAAAACGACTGAGATCCATGGCACCTCCCCCGAGACGGCCAGACCGAAAGACCGCGCCCCCAGCGCAGCCCACCGAAAAACAGATCAACCTGTCTGCTTTTGTACCATAACGGCTTCCAGCGTGACACGCGCCTCGCGGTAGTCGGCCTTGCCGTTGGCGCCGCGCGGCACCTCGGTAGTGAACACCACGCGCTTGGGGGTCTTGTAATCGGCGAGCAGCCCCCGGACATGCTCGCGCAGCGCCTGTTCAGAGGCCTCCGCGCCTTCGCGCAGCTGCACCAGAGCGTTGACGCTCTGGCCCCACTGGGGATCGGGCAGCCCGACCACCAGCGCATCGGCCACGGCCGCATGGGCCTTCAGGGTCTCCTCGACCTCCTCGACGTAGACTTTCTCGCCACCGGTATTGATGACCATGTTGCCGCGGCCGAGCAGGACCAGCGTGCCGTCGGCCTCGACCCGGGCCTGGTCGCCCGGCATGGTGTAGCGCACGCCGTCGATCTCGGGAAACGTCCGCGCGCTTTTTTCCGGATCCTTGTAATAGCCCAGCGGCACCGGGCCGGAGCGGGCGATGTAGCCGGTCTCGCCGCTGCCGGGCGTGACCTCGCGGAAGTCCTCGGTGAACACCTTGACGTTCTGGCCGAGCATGAACTTCGCCGCGGCAGGCGGCGCCTGGACCG
Organism: Gammaproteobacteria bacterium; assembly: GCA_007693855.1. GTDB lineage: Bacteria > Pseudomonadota > Gammaproteobacteria > Steroidobacterales > PWYM01 > PWYM01. Next base: position 28,226 of record RECU01000023.1, read on the forward strand.
TGCTGACCGACATGCCGAACCCGGTCCCCTCGGACGAACCCAGCGCATCCATCAGCATCAGCTGCGGGCACTGCTCGAGCAGCGCCGCCTTGACCGGCGGACTCCACATCACGCCGGTGGACACCACCGTGCGCAGCGCCGAGAGATCGTAGGCACCGGGCGCCTGTTGCATGGCCTCGACCAGCGGCCGGGCAAAGGCATCGCCCACGATGGAGATGGCGTTGACCTTGTGCGCCGCCAGGGTCTCCAGCGCCCTGGCCGGATCGAAGCGTCGCCCGCCGAGGGTCACCACGCAGCCGCCCTGCAGCAGCGTCATCAGCGCGGTCATCAGCCCCGCGCCGTGCATCAGCGGCGACAGCGGCATCTGCCGGGCACGGAACGGGGCGGCCGCGACGTTGGCGACATGCGCCTCGAGATCGGCCGGGGGCGGGATATTCAGCACCGGGTTGCCACCGCCGCCGAGCGTGTACCAGAGATCTTCCTGGCGCCACATCACGGCCTTGGGCATACCGGTGGTGCCGCCCGTATAGATGAACAGCAGGTCATCCGGCGAGCGCTCGACGTCGAGCGGCGAGGCGTCGCCGGTGATGGCCAGGGTGTCGTAGTCTGCCGCGTAATGCGCGGGGGCGTCGTCCGGCCCACGCACCTCGATCCAGTCTTCTACGGCGACATCGGCCTCGCGCAGGCCTGCGACCTCCTCGGCGAACTCGGCTGCGAACACGATGGCCCGGGCGTCGGAGTTCTCGATGATGTATTTCAACTCGCCGCGACGGTAGCGGTAGTTGATATTGACGTGCACCAGGCGCGCCTTGAACAGCGCGATCACCGTCTCGAGATATTCCGGACAGTTGCGCAGGTACACGCCGATCTTGTCCCCCGGCTGCGCGCCGGTGGCGAGCAGCGCGCGCGCCAGGCGATTGCTGCGGGCGTCGAGCTCGCCCCAGCTGATCATGCGGTCTTCGTGAATCAGTGCGGGCGCACCGCCCGGCACGACCTGCGCCAGCCCGTCGAACAGGTCACCGAAATTCCAGCTCATGGCATCCCCCCCAGGATAGTTTTCGTGTGTAACGTCCTCGCGTCGCACTGAACAGAAACAGAGGTCTTCCCGCCAACCACATTCAGGGCGTGGACGCACCCCGCTCCAGCAGCGGCGCGGTTCGCTCGAGGTACACCTGCCCCCTCTCGCGGACAGTGTTGGCGTCGACGTCCTCCGAGGCCACATGCACCTCTTCCAGAATCTCCGCGATCTCGACCACTTCCAGGCTGAGCCGCGCGATCGCATTCTCGAGCGTATAGGTCAGACGGTGGATGGTATCCAGGTCACGCGCATCCAGCGTCTCCTGGGCGAGCAGCGCCGCCAGCTGGCTGTTATGCGACTGCAGATGGGTCAGTGCCGCCTGCAGCGAGTCGGCCGCGAGGCCCTGATAGTGGCTCGGCATGGTCTCGGCCGCAGCGGGCAAGGGGTAACTCGCCATGGCGAGCCCAAGCAGCTTGCACACCATGAGCGCATGAATCGTTGGCACAGACATGTGATCTCCCAGGAAGTGAATCCGTGTTGGAGAGATCGAGTATAGCGGCCCGCACGGCGTCGGGCACCCCCGGCAGCCTCAGCGCTGCTTGAACGCCGGCACATCCCCGCGCTTCTGGGTATAGAGCACCCGCTTGGCCTCCTCCGGAATATCCCCCGGCGTCAGCGCCGTCTCGGCCTGCAGGGCATGACCCCGCTGCACGGCCTCGCGCGCCCCCATGCGCTCGAACCAGCGCTTGAGATTGGGGCAGGCCTCGAGATCCTGGCCGAGCTTCTCGGCCAGCGTGATCCAGCCCCACAGCGCCATGTCGGCGATTGAATAGGTGTCGTTGGCCAACCAGTCCTCGCCCTCGAGCTGGGCGTCGAGCACGCCCCAGAGCCGGGCGAGTTCATTGGTGAAACGCGCGATGGCGTAGGGCAGCTTCTCGGCGGCGTAGTGGCCGAAGTGAAACACCTGGCCCGACATCGGGCCGATCCCGCCCATCTGGAACATCAGCCACTGCAGCACGCGCGCTCGCGCGAAGGGCTCCGTGGGCAGAAACCGGCCGGTTTTCTCGGCGAGATGGATGAGAATGGCACCGGACTCGAACAGCGCCAGCGGCTGCCCGGCCGGGCCGATGACGTCGTGATCGACGATCGCCGGCACCCGGTTGTTCGGGCAGATCTGCAGGAACTCCGGTGCGAACTGCTCACCCTTGCCGATATCGACGGGAATGACCCGGTATTCCAGACCGCACTCCTCGAGCATGATCGCCACCCGCCAGGTGTTCGGTGTCGGGAAATAGTAAAAATCGATCACTCGCGGTGTCCTTGTGCTGTGTAGATCGGCCGCTGGGCGCGGCTGCCTGCGGGCCGTCGCTCAGAACTGCAGCGGCAGCGCGAGATGCTCCCGATAGATGCGGTCCCGGTGCGCGATCAGCGCAGGATCCAGCGCCTCGGCCGCGGGGCCGAACACGTCCTCATACAGCGCGCGGATCTGGGTCGGCATGGGGTTGTCCGCCTCCGGCAGCGGCTCGACCATGTTGGAAAAGGCCGCCCAGTAGATGTCCGCGGCACTCAGCGCATCACCGACCAGGTAGGCCGATCCCGCAGCCTGCTGCGACGCGAGTCGCGCCGCAAGCATCCGGAGGATATCGGCGACGCGTTCCGGCGCACGGGCCACCTCGTCGGCCTGGACGCGATAATCCGCCAACATTCTGGCCGCCCCTGCGGGCAGCGCACTTCGATCACCCTCGAGCATGCCGTCGAACATCTTGCCGAGAATCATCAGCCGGCGGCTCCAGCCAAAGCCCGACTCCCCACAGATCTCGTTGCCGATGCCAATGCACTCGGCCCGCAGCGCAGAATCGGTGGGCAGCAGTGATGGGCCGCTGCCGATCCGCTCGATGAGCATGAGGATATCGAGCCAGCCCACCCGCGGCGGCTCGTCCGCCCACACCGCCACCGGTGCATTGCGCACGCCAGTCCAGGCATACAGCGCGTCGTTCGACTCACCGGCCAGCTGGGCCACCGGCGTGTACTCGATCTGGCGTACGTGGCACAGCGCCTTCGCCGCCTCGCCCCATGGCGCGGGGACGCCGACAGTCAGGGCAAGACGCAGGCCGCCAAGTTCGCGGGCGCGTTCGGGGGTTTCGTAGTGCATGCGCATGGGCTCCTTGGCAGCGGGTGGCGGGTGGCGCGTTGCACTGCGACTGGCGCCGCCAGCGTCTCTGGGCTCAGTGCATCATAATCAAATTCCCGACAGCCCGATCACTGGTGGACACTCTCCAATGCACCGACTCAACGCCACCACCCCCGTCATCGTCGGCGCCGGACAACTCACCCAGCGCGAGGGCGATCCACAGCAGGCCCTGGCGCCTATGGCGCTGGCCGCCGAAGCCGCGCGACTTGCCCTGGCCGACAGCGGCGCGGGGACGGCACTGACAGCGCAGCTCGACAGTCTCGTCGTGACACGGCTGTTTTCGGACTCCACCCCTCGCCGGGCACACGGTCATGGCCGCGCGGACAATCCCCCGGGTGCCGTGGCGGCGCAACTCGGGGCCACCCCCCGCTCGCGGCTCTACGCGGAAATCGGCGGTAACACCCCGCAGAAATATCTCCACCTCATGGCCGAGCGCATCCGCCGGGGGGAGGCGGCGGCCGTACTGCTGACCGGCGCGGAATGCATGGCGACAGCACGTGCCGCCGTGCGCGCAGGCCTCACACTCGACTGGCAGCGTCATGATGCGGGTGAGTTCGAGGACCGCGGCTTCGGTGAACGGCTGGTCACGCCGCACGAACTGGCCCACGGCCTCGGGATCCCGATCAACACCTACCCGCTGTTCGAACAGGCGCTGCGGGCCGCGCGGGGCTTGAGCGTGCAGGATCACCTCGTCCGCATGGGCCGCCTGCTCGCCTCGCTCAATGCCGTGGCGCGACACAACCCCCATGCAGCCTGGCCTTCACGCCTGGCGGCTGACGCGCTGGTCACGCCCTCAGCGCAGAACCCCTGGCTGGGCTTTCCCTATACCCGCCTGGTCAACGCCCGCGACAACGTCGACCAGGCGGCTGCCCTGGTCCTGACCTCGGCAGGACTGGCCCGCGAACTTGGCATCGCGGCCGAGCGGCAGGTATTCCTGCACGGCGCCTGCGATCTGAACGACAGGATGCTCATGCTTGATCGCGTGGACTACGCGCGAAGCCCAGCCATGGCACGCACCGGGCAAGCGGCACTGGCGATGGCGGGGCTCGGCCTGGATGACATCACCTGGTTCGACCTCTACAGCTGCTTCGCCTCGGCCGTGGAGATCGCCTGCGAGTCGCTGGGCCTGGCCGAGGACGACCCGCGTGGGCTCACGCTGACCGGCGGGCTGCCGTTCTTCGGTGGGCCCGGTAACAACTACTCGATGCACGCGCTGGTGGAGGCCGTCACCCGCCTGCGAGAGGCCCCGGAGACCTATGCGCTGGTCACAGGCAACGGCGGGGTGCTCTCCAAGCACACCGCAAGCGTGCTGTCGGCGCGGCCACCGCACCGGCCCTGGCAGCCCCCCGATTCACGACGCCTGCAGAGCGAGATCGACGCCGAGGCCGCTCCGCCGGTGACGGAGACCCCTGAGGGAGAGGCGCGCATCGAGACCTGTACCGTCATGCACGGCCGCGAAGGGCCGCAACTCGGGATCGTCATCGCCCGACTGCTGGACTCCGGCGCACGCTTCGTCGCCAACACGCCGGCCGGCGATCCCGCCGCCTGCCAAGCCCTGATGACGGACGACGCCATCGGCAGCCGCGGGCGGGTAAGCCCTCAGGACGGGCGCAATACCTTCATCCCTCACTGAACCCCCTCGCGACAGCGCCCCGAGAGATACCACCTCAGGCCTAGCGCCCCTCGAACCGCGGCGCGCGCTTCTCCAGAAACGCGCTGATGCCTTCGGCGAAGTCCGCGGTATCGCCCAGTTCGCCCTGTGCCTCGGCCTCCAGCGCGAGCTGTTCCGCGAGGCTCGTGCCCTGGGAGGCGGCGACCAGGGTCTTGATGCGACGGAACGCCCGCGTGGGGCCGGTGGCCAGGCGCGCGAGCAGCGACTCGGTATGCGGCGCGAGCTCGTCGTCATCGACGCAGGCCCAGATCAGCCCCATCGCGGCGGCCGCTGTCCCGTCGAGCGGCTCACCCAGCAGCATCAGCCCGAGCGCCCGCGCATCACCCACGCGTCGCGGCAGCGCCCAGCTGCAGCCGAGATCCGGCGCGAGTCCGAGCCGCGGGCCGAACACCTGCACGAACGAGGCCGAGCGGGCGGCGACCACGATGTCGCCGGTCAGGGCGAGACCGACGCCGCCACCGGCGGCGACACCGTTGACCGCCACCACCACGGGGACCGGCAGCCCACTCCACGCCTCGATCATCGGGTTGTAGCGGGTGACCAGGCGCCGGGCGATGTTCTCGCCGCGGCTCAGCGAAGGATCGGCCGGCAGGTCGCCGGCGGCGAGATCCGCCCCGGAGCAGAACCCGCGGCCTTCGGCCCGCAGCAGCACCGCGCGCACCGTGTCGTCCTCGCCGATCCGCGTGGCCACCTCGCGCAGCTCGTCGATCATCCGCCCGTTCAGCGCATTCAGCGACGATGGTCGCGCCAGCGTCACGCGCACGGCGCCGTCAGTCGCCTCGTAGCGCAGCGTCGCGAAGTCGCTCATCCGCCGGTCGCCTCCGGTTTGCGGTATGGCCTGGCCTGCACGCCGCGGCTGTGCAGCTGATGCATGGCGCGCTCGGCGCCCTGGGAGAGCATCTGCTCCACCGCATCGGCGGCCTCGGCGAGACTCTCGCGAATCAGTGTCTCCTCGGCCGCCGGCGCACGGGTGAGCACGTAATCGGTCACCTGATCGCGGTGACCGGGGTGTCCGATACCCACCCGCAGCCGCCAGAAGTCCGCGCCAATATGGCGGATAAGGTCGCGCAGCCCGTTATGCCCGCCGTGCCCGCCGCCGCGCTTGAGCCGGGCCGTGCCGGGCGGCAGGTCGAGCTCGTCGTGGGCGACCAGCACCTGCTCGGGGGCGAGCTTGAAAAACCGTGCCACGGCGCCGGCCGACTGGCCGCTCAGGTTCATGAAGGTCTGCGGCTTGAGCAGCCGCAGTTCATCGCCGACCAGGACGATGCGCACGAGCTCACCCTGGAACTTCGCTTCCATGGCGAAACGCCCGCCCGCGCGTTCAGCCAGCAGGTCGGCGAACCAGAAGCCCGCATTGTGGCGGGTCTGCTCGTAGCGGGGCCCTGGGTTGCCGAGCCCGACAATCAGTTTGAGGGGACTGCTCATGGGACGGGAGTGTAGCTGAACGGGCGCGGTGACCGGATCGACAACCGCAGCGCAAGGCACTCTGCAGCGCGACGGCGGGCGTATGCTGGCTGTCCTGCATGGCGGTCGTCTGGTCACCTTCGACCGCAACATTCCGATGGCCGCCGCAGAGGGCGCCGAGGCCCAGCATCTCGTCACCCTGTGACGCCGCGCGTTCGAGACCTGACCACGCGACGGTCAACAGGCGCCTGCGGCACCCGGTCCCACCGTGATCTCCCGCATCATGCGACGCTGCTTACAGCACGTGGGAGACGCGCATGATCCAGGGGATTCGCAAGGGCTACGTCGATGGCCCCTTTGGCCAGATTCACTATCGCGAGGCAGGTGAAGGGGCGCCGCTGGTGCTGCTGCACCAGAGCCCCAGCTCCTCGGAGATGTTCCTGGAAGCCTATCCGCGGCTGGCTGGCCACGGCCTGCATGCCGTCGGTCTGGACACGCCGGGCTTCGGCCTCTCCGACCTCCCGGGCGACGTGCCCAGCATCGGCGACTATGCCGATGCGCTGATTGCGGCGCTGCGTGGTCTGGGCCTGGGCCCCGTGGCCCTGCTGGGTCACCACACGGGCGCCTCGATCGCCGCGGAGATGGCCGTGCGCGCGCCCGAGCAGGTCAGTCGGCTGGTGCTCAACGGCCCGCCCGTGCTCACTGCCGAGGAACGCGAACACTTCCGCACGGCACTGGCCAACGCGCCGAAAATCGGCATCGAGGCCGACGGCTCGCACCTGCTGGACCTCTGGAACCGCCGCGTGTTCTTCACGCCCGGCTGGAGCAATCTCAAGGCCATGCACCGCGGCGTGGTGCAGATGCTGCTGGCCGGCGAGACCGAGTGGTATGGCCATCACGCCGCCTTCGCCCACGACATCGCCGAGCCCCTGGCCCGCGCCACCCAGCCCACACTGATCCTCACCAACACCGGGGATGACATTTACGCAGCCGTGCAGCGCGCCCGCGAGCTGCGCCCGGATTTCGCCTACCTGGAACTCGAGGGCGGCACCCACGACATCGTCGACGAGCAGCCGGACGCCTGGTGTGAGGCCGTGGCCAGGTTCGTGTTGGCGACACCGTAGCCGGACAACGCCGACAGCGTGCTGCCGGGCCCTGCTCGGGAAGCGTCTACCCCAGCAGCGACGCCGGCCCCGGCGCGAACAGCTCGCGCGTGCGCATTGCCGCGTCGCCCGAGAAACGCGTCTCGTCCTGCCCCGGCTCGTGGAAGCGCCGCCCGGCCTCGCGCGACTCCAGCAGCACCCAGCGCGCACGCGCGACCCGACGGGCTTGGTAGTCGGCCAGGGCATCGGCAGGCTCATCGTGCTGACCGAGCACGCCGGCGAGCACCCAGGCGTCTTCGATGGCCATCGCCGCACCCTGGCCCAGATAGGGCAGCATCGGATGGGCCGCATCGCCCAGCAGCACGAGCCGTCCGCGCACCCACTCATCCACCGGCTCGCGGTCGTACAGCGCCCACTTGAACAGCTCGTGTCCTGCGAAATGGCCGAAGATCTCGGTGGCCTCATCGCAGAACCCCGCGAACTGCGCGGTCAGCTCGGAGAGCTCCGCGCGCTCGTGCCAGCCCTCGCGATCCCAATCGACGTCACTGACAAACGCCACCACGTTCAGGGCGCGCCCATGGTTCAGCGGATAGTGCACCAGCTGTCGACGCTCGCCGAGCCACACCACCGACCGGGGCTCGCGGTAGCGCTCGGGCAGGCCCTCCATCGGCAACACGCCGCGAAAGGCGATATGGCCGGTGAAGCGCGCCGGTTCGTCGACAAAACGCTTGGCGCGCACCACCGAGCGTGACCCGTCCGCGGCGATCACCAGCGAGGCCGCCTGCCGCGCGCCGTTGGCGAACACCAGCACCGGGGCCTCGTCCGGGCCCTCGATGTCGACCAGCCGGTGATCGAGGTGGAAGGCCTCCGGCGCAAGCCGCCGCACCTCGCCGACCAGCAACGCATGCAGATCCGGCCGCAGCACCTGGTAGTAGGGCGAACCGAACAGCTGTTCCAGCACCTCGCCCAGCGGCTGGGACTGGATGACCTCGCCGGTGATGCCGTTCAGGATATTGCCGGTGCGCGGTATGCTGGCCATGGCAGCCAGCGCGTCCCCCAGCCCCCAGGCGGCCAGAATCTTGCTCGCGTTCGGCGACAGGGAGATGCCCGCGCCGACCTCGCCAAAGGCCTCGGCCTGCTCGAAGACCTGCACGCGAAAGCCCTGCTTCAGCAGCCCGATGGCTGCGGCCAGCCCACCCAGGCCGGCGCCCACCACGGCCACCGGGGCCGCCTCGTCGCGCAATCTGCTCATGGCCACGCTCCCCGTTGCGCCATCGGTTACAGCCGTACGCTGACGGCCTTGGTCTTGAGATAGGCGTCGAGGCTCTCGCGCCCCATCTCCCGGCCCCAGCCGGACTGGCGATTACCGCCAAAGGGGGTCTCGGGGCTGACCGCGGCATGCGCGTTCACCGCCACCTGGCCGGAGTCGATCAACCGCGCGAAGCCCAGCGCGGTACTCAGATCACGGCTCCAGACACTGCCCGAGAGGCCGAAAATGGTGTCGTTGACGCGGGCGGCGAGCGCCGCCACATCTTCGCTGCCGAAACGCTGCACGGTCAGCACCGGACCAAAAATCTCCTCGCGCACGATCCGCATGTCGGCGTGGCAGTCGCTGAACACCACTGGCGCGACGAAGTGACCGGGCCCGTCGAAGGCCTGCGGGGGCGTCGCCCGGCGAGCGCCTTCGGCCTCACCCAGGGCGATGTAGTCCAGCACCCGGCGACGCTGGGCGGCCGAGATCAGCGGGCCCAGGACGGTGTCCGGCTCGAGGCCATCGCCGACTTTCAGTGCCTGGGCCATCCCGCTGACCCCGGCGACGAACTGGTCGTGGATGCTTTCGTGCACGAACAGCCGCGTGCCGGCCATGCAGTTCTGTCCGCTCAGGAAAAAACACGCCATCGCGGCAGTCGGGATGGCCTCCTCGAGATCGGCATCCGGAAACACCACCATCGGCGACTTGCCGCCAAGCTCCAGGGTGACCTTCTTCAGGTTGCCGGCAGCGGCGCGCACGATGCTTCGACCCACTTCGGTGGAGCCGGTGAAGCTGATCTTGTCGACCCCGGGATGCTCGGCGAGCGCAGCACCAACCTCCTCGCCGCGACCCTGCACGAGATTCAGCACGCCGTCGGGCAGGCCCGCCGCCTGTGCCAGGCGCAGCAGCAGCTCGGCGGTCAGCGGCGTGAGCTCGGCGGGCTTGAGCACCACCGTGCACCCCGCCGCCAGCGCCGGTGCCAACTTGAGCAGGATGATGTTCAGCGGCGCATTCCACGGGGTGATCGCACCGACCACGCCGATCGGCTCACGCTCGGTGTAGACCAGCCAGTCCAGGGCTTCGCGGCCGGCCGGCGCGGCCGGTACCGTCTCACCCGTAAGCTTGGTGGGCCAGCCGGCGTAATAGCGCAGCAGCTCCGGCATCAATCCCCGGGTCGAGTTCAACGAGAGCGCAAATGGCGTGCCGTTCTCCAGCGTCTCAACGCAGGCGAGCAGTTCTGCATTCCGCTCCACCTGGTCGGCGAAATCGAGCAGCATCCGTGCCCGCTGGAAGGCCTTGAGGCGCCCCCAGGGACCCGCCAGGGCCTCGCGCGCCGCGGCGACTGCTGCATCGACTTCGGCGCGCGTGCCAAGCACCACCTCGCTGATCACCGCCTCGGTCGCCGGATTCTCCACTGGCAGCGTGACGCTCGAGCTGCCCTGGGTCCAGCGTCCACCAATGCAGTGCAGATGCGGCTCGGACAGGAAGGCATCCGCCTGTGCGCGAAGCTCCGGCGTGACCGCTGGAGGCTGTCCGTGCTGCGCCGACACCGCCGGCCGCCTACAGCCCGAGGGCGCCGGGGTTCAACCGGCGCTCGGGATCCACCGCCTGCTTGATGTCGCGCAGCAACTGCTCGGCCGCCGGATTGCGATCGGCGAGATAGGGATAGAGCTTGCCGATCTGGAAGTGTGCGCCGCCGTGCTGGTGCATCAGGTCG
>RECU01000050.1 GCA_007693855.1 Gammaproteobacteria bacterium
GTCGGCAGCCTGTACGAGCGCGAAACCGCAGGCTCCACCACCACCCACCGCCATCGGTTCCGCGGCGGTGCAGGTCAGACCTGCACCGCCGGACCCCGTGGTCCGTGCGCAACCTCAGCCGCCGCCTCGTCGCCCGGCCTTTTTCGCCGCCGGTTTGCGGGCCCCCGCTTTCCCCGGCTTGCCCGCCGGCGCACGTTTGGCCCGGCCCGCAGGCTTGGCTTTGACCGCCGCCTCCGCCTCGGCGGGCGTGAGCGGGCGCAGTCCCAGCGGCCGTTGGCGGACACGCGTGCGTCGCAGCAGCTCGAGGATCTCCGCCGGCAGCTGCGCGGGCAGTTCCACCGTCGAGTAGTCGTCGAACAGGTCGATACGACCGATATTGCGTCCTGACAGGCCAGTCTCGTTGGCGATCGCACCGACGATATCCTTCGGGCTGGCCTGGTGCTGGCGCCCCACGTCGATGCGATAGCGCTGCAGCGCGCCACCTTCGGCCAGCTTGGCTGCAGGTGCCCGTGATGGCGACCGGGCGGGTGCCGGGCGCATCGAGCGCGCCGCATCCGCGATGTCGGGCCCCTTCGCCGGTGGCAGCTGCAGCGGGCGCTCGCGCTGGGCGAGAAAGGCCAGCGCCGCGGCGATCTCCTCGAGGTTGGCGTCCTCGCGGCTGACCAGGCTGCGCACCACCTCGCGGAAGAAGGCGAGATCCTCGCCGGTGATCACCTGCTCGACCTGCTCGCGGAACTGCGCCACGCGCCGGTCGGCGACCGCGGCGCGCGAGGGCAGGGCCATCGGCTCGATCTTCTGGCGCGTGGCACGCTCGATGGTGCCAAGCAGGCGCATCTCGCGGGGGGTGACGAACAGGATGGCGGTGCCGCTGCGCCCGGCCCGGCCGGTGCGTCCGATACGGTGCACATAGGCTTCGGTGTCGTAGGGCACGTCGTAGTTGATCACGTGGCTGATGCGCGGCACGTCCAGACCGCGGGCCGCGACATCGGTGGCGACGATCAGATCGAGCCTGCCCTGTTTCAGCTGGTCGATGACGCGTTCGCGCAGCACCTGGGTGAGGTCGCCGCTGAGCGCGGCCACGGCATAGCCGCGCGCCTCGAGCTTGTCGGCGATCTCGACCGTGGCCGTCTTGGTGCGCACGAAGATCAGCGCGGCATCCAGTGACTCTTCGGTCTCGAGCACGCGGGTGAGCGCATCGAGCTTGTGCGGCGCGGCCACCTGGCAGTACTTCTGTACCGTGGCGGCGACCGTCGCGGTGCGCGCCTGGATGCGGATTTCCTGGGGCTTGCGCATGTGGCGACGGGCAATCCGGCGGATCGGCTCGGCCATGGTCGCCGAGAACAGCACCACCTGGCGCTCGGCCGGTGTGTGCTCGAGGATCCAGTCGACGTCATCGACGAAGCCCATGCGCAGCATCTCGTCGGCCTCATCCAGCACCAGCGTCTGCAGCGTGTCCAGGCGCAGGGTCTTGCGGTTGATGTGGTCCATCACCCGCCCGGGCGTACCCACCACCACGTGGGCGCCGCGCTGCAGCTGGCGCAGCTGCGCCACCATGCCCTGGCCGCCGTAGACCGGCAGGACCTGGAAGCCTGGCAGCTTGCGCGCATACCGCTGGAAAGCCTCGGCCACCTGGATGGCGAGTTCGCGGGTCGGTGTCAGCACCAGCACCTGCGGGTCGCGCAGGGCAAGATCCAGGCGCTGCAGCGCTGGCAACGCGAACGCGGCGGTCTTGCCGGTACCGGTCTGCGCCTCGCCGAGCAGGTCGTGTCCGGCGAGCAGCGGTGGGATGCAGGCGGCCTGGATGGCCGAAGGGCTTTCATAGCCGACGTCGGCGAGGGCGGCCAACAGGGGCTCGGACAGCCCGAGCGCGCCGAAGCTGTCGATGGATGCGGTCATGGTCGGATGATCTCTAGAGTTCGCTACAGGAGGCGCCGTAGGCGAAACAGGTGTAACAGCGGTGATGGCCCAGCATCACACGCACGGGCATGGCCTCCGCCAGGCTGCCTCCCTGGTCGTAGGTCTCGTCATCATCGACAAGCGTACAGGCATACACGCGCATCCGCCCGCCTTTCTTGATCACCATCTTGCTGAAGGCGCACATGAATTCGCGCCGGCTGGCCTCGTCCTGGTAGCGGGTCATGCAACTCTCGGTGATCTCGGGCACCCCGCGCGTCTCGCCGGGGGTGCCGAAATCCGGGAAGGAGACGATGGTGAGATCTTCCGGCAGCCCGTGCGCCCGGAACAGCGCCCGAAACGGGGCATCCCCGCTGGCCCGGTCCTCGCCGGCCGTCGATTGCCGGGCCAGCGAGACGCCGAACCCGGCCTCGTGGAGCTCACGCAGGCCCTGCCAGGCGGCCGCCCAGCTGCCGGGCCCGCGGCCGGCCTCATGGCGCTGCTGCTCGGGCCAGTCGATGCTGACGCGAAAGCTCACCGGATGACGGCCCGCGCGTAACCCGCGGATCTGGGTCATGCGTTGCAACACCGGCGCCGTGCCATTGGTCAGCACCAGGCAGGGCCGCAGCGACTGGGCGTAGGCGAGGATGCGTACGAAGTCCTTGACGATGAAGGGTTCGCCGCCGGTGAAGGAAAATTTCTCGACGCCCAGGCTGACGGCCTCGTCCATGAACGGCCGGGCGTCTTCGAGCGTGATGCGTTGCAGACGGTTGTCGCCTGGCTTCGAGCCTTCCAGGCAGAACGGACAGGCCAGGTTGCAGGCCGTGCCGGTGTGAAACCAGAGCTCGCGCAAGGCATGCGGCTGGATATAGCCGCGCGGCTCGCCAGTCGAGGTGAACCGTTGTGGGTCACGGGCAGGCATGTCCATGCAATCACTCCTTGATCGGTTGTTGTGGCCGCGGACGGCGGTACCAGCGCGCCAGGGTCGGTCCGGGTACGCCCAGCAGGTGGGCCAGGGCCAGTGCACGGTTGCGCAGCACGCCACGCCACCAGCCGTCGCGCAGCCAGCGCCGTGGCGACACGGCGATGGGCTGGCTGAGCAGGATGAAACCCTGGCGCCGCAACGCCCGCACCAGCGGCACTTCCTCGAACAGGCCACTGTCGGCGAACCCGCCGCAGGCCGTAAAGGCCTCACGCCGCGCGAACAGACCCTGGTCACCATAGACCATGCCGCCGCAGGCCGCACGCAGCGCTGTCGCGTGCTCGATGAGCCGGGGCATGACGCCGCGCGCTGCCGACAGACTGAAGCGGAACGCTCCGCCGGCCGCGCCACCTTCGACCGCGGCCCGCAGGGCTGCAACGGCGCCAGGCGGCGGCTGGGCATCGGCGTGCAGAAACCACAGCACATCCCCCCGGGCATGCGCTGCACCCAGGTTGAGTTGCGCGCCGCGGCAGGGTTGGGCAGCGAGCCAGAGGGCGCCGTGGCGTGCACACAGCTGCTCGCAGGCGGGGTCGGCGCCGGCATCGACCACCACGGTCTCGCAGCCGGAGGCTTCGAGCTCGAGCCAGGCGAGCAGCGCGCCCAGTGCGCGGATGTCGCGATACACCGGGATGATCACGCTCACGCTCGGGTTGGGTCGAGGGGGCTGCATCCGGTGGGCTGTCCCATCGTGACGTAAGGTTGTAGGGGCGCACGCATGTTGAGGGAGACCGCGCGGACAGGCAAATGGTTGCAGTGGCGGCGGGCGGGATGATTCCATGGCGCCCTGACTCCGAGCAGCAGCGGGGCGCGTACTGGAGTATCCATGAGCGAGAGTCTCGCGAGCGACGGACCGGCCGCGAGGCTGACCCTGGTGCTGGTGTTCAAGCGGCCACGACCGGGCTATGGCAAGCAGCGCCTCGCCGCGGAGATCGGTGCCGAGGCCGCCTGCACGCTGGCCCGGCATTTCCTCGACTGTGCGCTGGAGGACCTCGAGCACTGGGCCGGGCCGGTGGTGCTGGCGCCGGCGTCTGCCAGCGATGTCGCCTGGGCCGCGCAGCGGTTGCCGCGGGCGACGGTGCGGGTGCAGGCGCCCGGCAATCTCGGGGAGCGTCTCGTCGCGCTGGATCAAGACTTGCGAGCAGCGGGCCACGCCCGGCTGGCGTTCATTGGCAGTGATGCGCCAGCGCTGGGCGCCGGGCAGATCGAGGGTGCCGCCGCTGCGCTGGAGAGCCACGAGGTGGCGATTGCGCCGGCCGCTGATGGTGGCGTGGTGCTGATGGCGGCCAGGCAATCATGGCCCCCGCTGGCGGGTCTGCCCTGGAGTACGGCCGCCCTGGGCGAGGCGCTGACGGCGCGCTGCGCGGCGGCAGGTCTGTCGATCGCCCGGCTGCCGGGCGCCGCGGATGTCGATACGGCTGCCGACCTGCGGGTGCTGGCAGGGGACCTCAGAGGCGACCTGCGGCCGGCGCGGCGCGCGCTTGGGCGGGCACTGGAGACAATGGGGTTCGGCCCCGGGGATGTTGCATGATGAACCGTCGATTGCTGGTGTTCGCCGTCGTGCTGGCGGGCCTGTTTGGCCTGGCGCTGCTGCTGCCGGTCACCGAGTGGCTGACGACAGGACTCGCCTGGATTCAGGCGCACCGTGATGTGGCCTGGGCGGTGTTCATCGGGCTGTATATCGTCGCGACGGTGTTCATGCTGCCGGGGCTGATCCTCACCATCACGGCAGGCTTCATCTTCGGACTGGTGCAGGGGGTGGTGCTGGTGTCGGTCGGCAGCGTGCTGGGTGCCACCGCGGCGTTTCTGCTCGGGCGCTCCATCGCGCGCGACACCATCGCATCACGGATCGCAGCCTGGCCCCGGTTCGAGGCGCTGGACCGCGCCATCGGCCGTCGCGGGTTTCTCATCGTCTTGCTGGTCCGCCTGTCGCCGGCGTTTCCGTTCAACCTGCTGAACTACGCGCTGGGACTGACGTCCGTGCCGGCGCGACACTACGTGCTGGCCTCATGGATCGGTATGTTCCCCGCGACCGTGCTCTACGTCTGGGCCGGCACCTTCGCGCAGTCGCTGGCCACCGCCGCAGGCGGTGAGGTGGACACCGGGCTGGCCGGCCAGTTGCTGCTGGCGCTCGGCCTGGTGGCGACGCTGGTGGTCACCGTGGTGGTCACCCGGCTGGCCCGCCGCGAGCTCGACCGTCAGCTCGATGCCGCAGCCCCGCAGGAGACTACGCATGGATGACCACACCCAACTATCCTCGGCGGCCGGCGCTGACTACCCTGGCGCGGCGTACGATGGACAGTGGCGGGCCCTGGTGGCCCCGCGCGAGCATGTCAATCCTGTGCCCAGAGGCCGCTATCACCTGGTGGTGATCGGCGCCGGCCCGGGCGGGCTGGTAACGGCCATCGCGGCGGCCGGTCTGGGCGCGAGAGTGGCGCTGGTCGAGCGCCACGCCATGGGTGGCGATTGTCTCAACGTCGGCTGCGTGCCCTCCAAGGCCCTGTTGGAGATCACGGCGCGTGCCGGGGTTGATTTCGACCGGGCGTTCGCCTGGTTGCGTGAGGTGCGTGCCGGGATCGCCGAGCACGACTCGGTCCAGCGCTACACGGCCGCCGGGGTCGACGTCTACCAGGGCGAGGCGCGTTTCGTGGGGCCCGCGGCCGTGGAGGTGGCCGGGCAGCGGCTGGCGGCGCGGCGCTTCGTCATCGCGACCGGAGCGCGTGCTGCCGTGCCGCCTATCCCGGGGCTGGCGGACGTCGAGCCGCTGACCAACGAGACGCTGTTCGATCTGCGCGAGCAGCCCAGGCGTCTGGCGATTCTCGGTGCCGGCGCCATCGGCTGCGAGATGGCACAGGTGTTTGCGCGACTGGGCACCGAGGTGCACCTGTTCGAGCGCGCGGCGCAGGTGCTGCCGCTGGAGCATGCCGCGGCGGGCGCGGTGCTCGCCGAGGCGCTGGTCAGGGACGGGGTCACCCTGCATCTCGGTGAGGCCGTGAGCGCGGTACGCCGCGAAGATGGCGCGGTGCTGATCGAGGCCGGTGATCGGGCCGTGACGGTGGATCGCGTGCTGGTTGCCCTTGGCCGCCAGCCGAATGTCGCGGCGCTCGACCTCGCGGCGGCCGGTGTGCGCCAGCTGCAGGATGGGCGGATCGCGGTCGACCGGCGGCTGCGCACCAGCAACCGTCGGATCTACGCCGTGGGTGACGTCTGCTCCGCACAGCAGTTCACCCACAACGCCGATCTCCAGGCCCGCGCCGTGGTGCAGAACGCCCTGTTCCTGCCGACCGCCCGGGTCGATGGCGCGGTGATCCCGCACTGCACCTACACCTGCCCCGAGGTCGCCTCGGTCGGCCGTGGCGAGGCCGACCTGGTGGCGGCAGGCGTGGCCTTCGAGCGCTACCGGGTGGATTTTGCCGACCTCGATCGCGGGCGGGCCGCCGGGGAACGGGAGGGCTTCGCCGAGGTGCTGACGACGGCGGGCGGCGACCGTATTCTTGGCGCGACCCTGGTCGGGCACGATGCCGGGGAGCAGATCGCCCCGCTGGTGCTGATGATGAGCCGCAAGCTGGGCCTCGGCGCGGCCTCCTCGCTGGTGTTGCCCTATCCCACCCGGGCGGAGTACCTGAAGCGGCTCGGCGATGCGGTCAATCGCCAGCGGCTGACGCCGCGGGTGGCAGGCCTGTTGCGCGGCTGGCTGCGGCTGGTGCGTTGAGCATCGCGTCGGGGAGGCGCAGCATCGATATGGCGAATGTCGTCCAGGTCACCGACTCCAGTGGCACCCGTGGCTTACCGCGACCCTCGGCCACCCTGGTGTTGCTGCGGGCGGGGCGGGATGGCGTCGAGATCTTCATGCTGAGGCGGCCGGCGGCCCAGGATTTCGGCAATGCCTTCGTCTTCCCAGGCGGTTGCCTGGAGCCCGCCGATGACGCGCTGGCTGAGCTGTGCAGCGGACTCGATGACCCGGAGGCCAGTCGCCGCCTGGGCGTGGCGCGAGGCGGGCTTGCCTACTGGGCGGCCGCCATCCGGGAGTGCTTCGAGGAGAGTGGCGTGCTGTTGGCGCGGGATCGCCACGGGGGGCTGCTGACCCCTGGCAGCGCCCTGGAGGCCTCTCGCTTTGCCGACTATCGCGGGCTGCTGCTGGCGGGCAGCCTGAGTCTCGCGGACCTGTGCCGCGAGGAAGGGCTGACGCTCGCCGCCGATCAGCTGACGTATTTCAGTTACTGGATCACGCCGGTGGCGGCGCCGCGGCGGTACACGACCCGGTTTTTCGCCGCTGCCGCGCCGCCTCGCCAGGCCGCCAGTCATGATGGTCGGGAGTCGCTGGAGGCCCGCTGGCTGAGCCCGCGGGCCGCGCTGGCCGATGAGGCCCTGGTGCTGCCGCCGCCAACCCGTCATGCACTGCGCCAGTTTGCCGCTGCCGGTGACGTGGCCGAGGCGCTGGCGTGCGCTCGGCGCCTGCTGCGCGCCGGTGTCCATCCGGTGTTGCCTGTGGTCACCGGACAGGGGAGGGCGGCTCGGGTCTCGATCCCGTCCGTGGATGATGACGAGCGGCCGGAGGGGATGCCGCATGGATGACTTCACTGTGGGCCGAACCCTGGTGCTTGCCCCCGGCGTGCGGCGCGTGGTGGCGCCCAATGGCGGGCCGCTAACCGGACCGGGGACCAACAGTTACGTACTCGGCAATGGGCGGCGCGTCGTGCTCGATCCAGGGCCCGCCGATCCGGCGCATCTCGAGCGCCTGGCTGGCGCGTGCGAAGGACGCTGCGAGTTCATCATGGTCAGCCACACGCACCCCGACCACTCGCCGGGTGCCGCACCCCTCGCCGCAGCCCTGGGGGTGCCGCTGGTGGGCCTGCCGCCGCCAGAGACCGGGCCGCAGGATCGCTCGTTTCGCCCCGAACGGGTGCCGGCCGATGGCGAGGTGTTCGCGTTCGACGGCTTCGAACTGGTGGCCGTCCACACCCCTGGGCATGCCTCCAATCACGTCTGCTGGCTGCTCAGGCCGTTGGACTGGCTGTTCACGGGGGATCATCTGATGGGTGGGTCGACCGTGGTGATCGCCCCGCCGGATGGCAATATGAACGCCTACCTCGCCTCATTGCAGCGGCTCAAGTCCCTGCCGATTGCACGGCTGGCGCCCGGGCACGGGCCCGTGCTGGAGGATCCTGTGGCGGTGGTCGATGCTGTGATCGCGCATCGCCTGCGCCGCGAGGCCCGCGTGGTCGATGCACTCGCGGCAGCAGCGCAGCCTGCCACCGCCGATGACCTGGTCGCACGGGTCTACGCGGACACCCCGGTGGCGCTGCATCCGCTGGCGCGACTTTCGCTGCAGGCGCATCTGGAAAAGCTGGTCGAGGATGGCCGCGCCGTCAGCACGGCCGAGGGTCGTTATCGCCTGCGTCAGGCGGGTTGACACTTGGCGTGGGAACTCGCGGTCTGCCACCATCATACCTGCGCGCTCATCACATGCCCGGGAGCGGCTGGCGTGCAATCACATATTCTGCGACAGGTACACCACCGATGAGGTGTTCCTGGATGATGCGCTCGAGGACCTCGGGTGTGCAGCTCCGATACCAGATGCCGTCCGGGTAGACGACAGCGATCGGGCCCTCGAGACAGACCTGCAGGCAGTTGGCCTTGGTGCGGAATACGCCGCCCTGGCGCACGAGACCCAGTTGGATGAGCCGTTTCTTCAGGTAGTCCCAGCTCTTGAGACTGGTTTCGCGATCGCAGCACTTGGGCTTGCTCTGGTCGGCGCACAGCAGGATGTGGCGGCGAATGCTGCGAATCTGCAGCTTGTCCACCGCCTGCTCGAGGCGCTCGCGGTCGTCGATGGTCCGCGCCGGGCGGGTGTCAGACATTCAGAGAATCCTGCAGACCTGTTTGAACTCGAAGCGCGGCAGCCGCGGATGCAGCTTCTCTGCGATCCCGTAGCCGAGGTTACACAGGAAATTACTGCGGAAGCGGCCCTCTGGAAAGAACTCGCGATCCACAGCGGCCTTGTCGAACCCTGACATCGGGCCGCAATCCAGCCCGAGTGCGCGCGCCGCCATGATCAGGTAGCCGGCCTGCAGCGTCGAGTTGCGGAAGGCGGTTTCATTACCGCTGTTCTCCTCGCCGCGCCACCAGCCTTTGACTTCTTCCGGTGCTGGCGGATAGAGCTGATCCATGTGCTCATAGAACAGCGTGTCGAAGGCGAGAATCGCGGTGACCGGTGCGCTCATGGTCTTCTCGACGTTACCGTCCATCAGGCAGGGCTTGAGTCTGTTCTTCGCCGCGTCGCTCTTGATGAATTCGATACGCAGTGGCGAGCAGTTGGCACTGGTGGGGCCCATCCGCACGAGGTCGAACAACTCCTGAAGCAGGGTGTCGGGCACTTCGCGTGCCTGCCAGGCGAAGTGCGTGCGCGCCTCGCGGAACAACTGGTCCAGGGTGGGCTCATCGATACGGGACATGGTCAACCTCCGGCGTCCGTGCTGAACGCGAGAGGATACCGGAGTCCCGCCGGGCTTGCCGGCCGTGATGCTCAGATGGCGCGCTGGAGACCAAAAGACCTGGCGACGATCCACTCGCCGCCAGGTCTCTCAAGGGGCTGTCCTGGATGCCGGTGTCGGTCGAGACCTGGATCGATCAGCTCGACACTGACTCCGGTGCCACTATTTCTCGCCGTTGATGTAGCGGTCCAGCTCCTTGTGGAAGTGGCGCAGCCGTACTTCCTGCTCGCCCCACAGGGGCCCGCGGAACCCTCGTGAACGCATGCCTTTCTGCACCACCGGCAGCAGTTCTGCGTCCTGGTCGAGCACCAGTCCCAGCCCCGCTGGCTCCCCGAGAGCGACATGCTCGGTATCCGGGCGGGTCTCGCCGCTGGTGTCCAGTCCCTCGGGCAGGCCCATCCAGGCCGGTACGGTGTAGCTCGGGTCGTCGGCCGGACGGAACAGCGTGATGGTGTCGTAATAGAAACGGTTCGGATCGGACTCGTGCGGCAGGAAGCGCATCAGGAAAGCGCCTTCCGGATGCAGGCCGACCTGCACGTTCGGGAAAATTCCCGTGGCCCAGCTGTCGGTCAACTGGGCATCTGAAAGTCCGCCGAGCTCGAGGCCGAGTTTCTCGGCACGCACGCGCTTGGAGCGCTGGATGAATTCGCGCACGCCGATCGCGGAACCCTCATACTGCGTTGGATCCGCCCCGGCGTCACGGATCATGAACTCCAGCCCTGCATCCACCGTCTCCTGGTCAGGTACCCGCGGGCTTTTCTTGCCGATCGGCACGATCATGCGCGAGGCACCGTTCGGGTAGAGATCGTATTGCACGCCGAGATCATCCATGACCGTGGAGGTCTGCGGATGGACCGCGTGCAGGTGATAGCTCTCGTAGAAGGCGTCAATGCCGTTTTTCCAGTTGGCCGCCCATTCGCTGGAGACA
>RECU01000099.1 GCA_007693855.1 Gammaproteobacteria bacterium
GATGAAGTCGCCGCGCTGCTGTACGAAGGCCCCTGGGTCGCAGAACGCGCGGCTGCCATCGGACCATTTCTCAGCGTACATGCAAACAGCCTTCATCCAGTCGTCGCCAGCATCATCGCTGGTGCAGAACGCTGGTCGGCCGTGGACGCTTTCCAGGGCATGTACCGGCTCGCCAAACTGACACGTGAGGCCTCGGGTCTGTTTGATACTGTCGATATCCTGGCGGTACCGACAGCACCGATTCATGTACGGATAGAATCGATGCTGGCGGATCCGATCATCTTGAATAGCCGCCTCGGTCGCTACACGAACTTCGTCAATCTGCTCGACTGGTCAGCCATTGCCGTACCGGCCGGCCTGCGCGACGATGCTTTGCCATTCGGCATCACCTTTATCGGTCCGGCATGGCATGATCTGCTTTTGTGCGAATGGGCCTCGCGCTGGCAGGCACGCAAGACACCCCCCCTGGCGTAGCCGAGCGCTCATCCCGGAAGCCTTAGATGATCGACAATTCCACAGAGACCATCACCCTCGCCGTCGTCGGCGCTCACCTGCGGGGAATGCCGCTGAATTCACAGCTGACACAGCGCAACGCGGCGTTCCTCTCCGAGACGACAACGGCCTCCTGTTACCGCCTGTTCGCTTTGCCGGAAACTGCGCCCCCAAAGCCCGGTCTACGTCGAGACAGCAAAGGCTATGCGATCGTCGTCGAGCTCTGGCGTCTGCCGCTGGACGCGTTCGGGAGTTTTGTCGCCGAGGTGCCACCGCCATTGGGTATCGGCACTATCGAACTTGCCGACGGACGCTGGGTAAAGGGGTTCATCTGCGAGCCCTGGGCACTGGAAGATGCACAGGAGATTTCCCAATTCGGTGGTTGGCGCGCTTGGATAGAGTCCGGCATGCCGTCAGCCCCGCGACAGTGAGCCCCTCGCGCATCAGCAGTTTTGCCGGGCGACTACGCCGTGGCGAGCCATTGGTGGGCACGTGGGTTAAATTGCCCTCGCCCGACGTCTGTGAGCTGCTGGCAAGCACTGAGCTAGACCTACTGTGTCTCGATGCCGAACATGCACCCTTCGATCGTGGAACGCTTGATGCCTGCCTGAGGGTGCTGCGCGCCGCCGACATGCCCAGTCTGGTACGCGTACCCGACAGCCAGCCTGGCTTGCTGCAGGACGCTTTGGACCAGGGAGCGAGCGGGATCATGATGCCGCATGTCTGTAGCGGCGCCCAGGCCGCCGCGCTCGTCAAGCGCTGCCACTTTGGACCGGATGGTCGAGGCTATTCCGGTTCAACGCGTGCGGCCGGATTCGGCCGGATCGGGATGGCTGATCACCTGGCCGTAAGCCGCGAACAGACGGTCGTGATCGCACAACTTGAGGATGCCGTGGCACTTGATGCGCTGGATGAGATTACTGCAACAGTCGGTCTTGACGCCCTGTTCGTCGGTCGTATCGATCTAACGGTCTCGATGGGCGAGACCGACCCAGCAGCCACCCGGGTGGTCGCGGCGTGTGAACAGATCAGCGCAGCCGCCCGTAACGCAGGTACGACGCTCGGTATGTTCGTCGGCGATCTACGAGAGCTGCCGCGCTGGCGCAAGGCAGGCGCAACGCTGTTCCTCCTGGAGTCAGACCAGGCCATGCTGCTCGCAGGCGCCACCTCATTGCTCGACCGCGTCCGGTCTTCCGGGTAGTCCACCAATGGAGCTCGGCGTTGCCATCCCGATGATCGTGCTGCTGCTGATCGTCGGCGTCGTTGCCGGCATCCTCGCCGGACTGCTTGGTGTCGGCGGCGGTATCGTCATCGTACCAGCGCTCTATCACGTATTCGCGGTGCTGGACATCGACCCGGCCATACAGATGCATCTTGCCGTGGGCACGTCGCTGGCGACGATCATTCCGACGTCGGTGCGCTCGGTGCGCTCGCACGCGCGACGCGGCGCTGTCGACTGGATCCTGCTACGACGTTGGCTGCCAGCGCTGCTCGCCGGAGTCGTCTTAGGTATCGTCATCGCCGCCTTCCTCGACCATCGAGGTCTGGCCTTGGTGTTCGCCAGCGTCGCCAGCGTAGTCGCCCTGCACATGGGCTTCGGCCGGGCCGAGCGCACCCTCGCGCCCGGACTCCCCGAAGGCAGATCGCAGGCGGCACTACCGTTCACGATCGGTGGAATCTCGGTCATGATGGGAATCGGCGGCGGCACGCTCGGCGTACCTACGCTGACTCTGTTCAGCTATCCGATCCACCGGGCAGTGGCCACAGCGGCGGGGTTTGGGCTGATCATTGCTGTTCCCGGGACCATTGGTTTTGTGTGGTCAGGCTGGGCCGCACCCGGGCTGCCGGCCTTCTCAGCCGGCTACGTCAACCTGCTGGCCTTTGTGATCATCGTGCCAACGACCCTGCTTGCGGTACCCTTGGGGGTGAAGCTCGCACACTGGCTGAAACCACAGCCGCTACGGATTGCTTTTGCGCTGTTTCTCGGCATCACGGCGCTCCGGATGTTTGTCGATCTTTTCGGGTGAATCCGCGGGGGGCGCTAGCGCACTGCGTCAGTCGTCATCAGGCAGGCGCACGGCGCCCTGCGCAGGAAATATTCCACGCGGAATGCGCGCATGGGTGCCCTGACGTCCGTCCACGACCTGGGTAATGCCAAAGTCCGCGGCAATACTCATCAGCGAATAGGCGTCATCGCGAGACAAACCTAGTTGTCCTGTCAATAGTGTCAGCATGTCGACCGCCGTGCGCTTCATCGCCACGTTCAGGTCTTCATCGAAGCCGTGCACAATCCAGTAATTGGGCGTCTCCAGCAGCGGCGAAGGAAAGGTGAAGTCGCGACGCAACACGATCTGAAACAGCACATCCAGCGAGCTTTCGATCGCCGTTCCACTGACCTCACCATCGCCTTGCGAGACGTGCGGATCACCGATCGAGAACAATGCTCCATCAACCTGGACTGGGTAGTACATCGTCGCGCCGGCTCCGATTCGCCAGTTATCAATGTTGCCGCCGTGCAGTCCCGGTGGAATGGTGCTGGTACGTCCAACGAGATCAGGTGCGACACCAGCCGTACCGAGATGCGGCCGAACTGGCACACGCACCCCCGGTAAGGCCGACTGACGGTCGCACTTGGGACAGTGCGTGACCATGCCGGGCGTATCATAACGACCCTGGACATCGTAGGCATACAAAGCTTGGGCGATACGCGCGTTCGGGTCTAGTTCATAGATTGTTACGCGTTCACGCTGATCAAACTCTTCGTAAAGATGCCCCCAGTTGGCAGCCAGGTTTGATCCATAGTTATTACGTGGCGCCATACGCAGATAGCGGACCTCCAGCATGTCCCCAGGTCTCGCACCCTCGACATGAATAGGACCTGTCATTAGGTGCACACCGGGGTAGCGATCTTCCGGAGGAATGGCTTCCCAGATCGCCTGAACGGCCTCATCCATCATTAATTCCGGCGCATCGCCGGCGTGATGGGTAATCGCCTCAGCCTGAACAAGGTCTCCAGAACGCACGCTGAGGACCGGCGGAAGATCGGGGCTGAAGTAGCCCCAGTGACAGTTCTCCGGACGCGCCGGCAACATGTGAAGCGCGCCGACGCGCCTGTCATCGCGCTCTTGGCCTCTCTCGCTGATCAACGCCATCATAAACTCCCGCTATTCAGAGTACTTTTGGAAGCTTACGCTGCGTCGAAACAACGGGTTAGCACGAACGCGGCGATGCAGTTGTCCCACCGCGAACCGTCGGCCGCTTACAGCTCACCGGAGATTTTTCCGCTCAATCCGGCGGATTGTCGCGTTTCACCTGCCGTGGATTGGCCGCCGTGCCCTTTTCAGGCCCGCGGTCGAGGTTCCTGCGACGGCTGAGCACGCGAAGCGTCAGCACCACCGCCACCACGATACCCGCCGCAATCAGCAGCAGCGATAAAGGGTATTGCGAAAACCATTCGCCCAAGATGTCCTCCCTGGCTTCTGTGCCATACGCAGCAGAGGACTAGCCTACCGTATCGCGTCGCTTCTCGCAGCACGACGCCGCGCCCGACGGATGGCCAGAAACGGCAGGATGAACGAGGCCAGCCCCAGCGCCAGCATGGTGGCACTCACCGGGCGCGTGAAAAACACCGTCGCGCTGTCCATCATGATGGCACGGCGGAAGTTGGTCTCGGCGATCGAACCCAGCACCATGCCCAGAATCACCGGCGCGAGCGGGTAGTCATAACGGCGCAGAATCCAGCCGAGGATGCCGAACCCCAGACAGCACAGCACGTCGAACATCGAGTTGCGCACCGCGTAGGAGCCCACCACGGCCATCATGGTCACCAGGGTGAACAGCACCTCCTTGGGGATCACCGTCACCTTGATCCACAGCCGGCTGCCCGCCAGCCCTACCCCCAACAACACCAAGTTCGCCAGCAGCATGGCGGCGAAGATGCCGTAGATCAGCCCAGGATCGGAGATGAACAGCTGCGGGCCAGGCGTCAGCCGGTGGATCATCATCGCGCCGATCAGCACCGCGGTGGTGGCGCTGCCGGGGATTCCGAGGGTCAGCAGCGGCACCATCGCCCCCCCCACGGAGCCCGAGTTCGCGGCCTCGGCGGCGGCCACGCCCTCGCTGCTGCCCTTGCCGAAGTCCTCGGGCTTGCGGCTGAGGCGCTTGGCAATGTCATAGGAAATGAACGAGGCGATGGTCGCGCCGGCGCCCGGGAATATGCCGATGAGGGTGCCGATCAGCGTCGAGCGCAGGGTCAGGTATTTCAGGCGCCAGTAGTCGCGGAAGCTCGGCCACTGGCTGCCCATGCTGTCGAGACGGGCCACTTTGAAAGCGCGCTTCTCGATGCCGGTAAACACCTCGCTCAACGCGAACAGCCCGATCAGCGCCGGGATCAGCAGGAAGCCGTCGGAGAGCGGGGTGACGTCGAAGGTGAAGCGCTCGGCGCCCGAAATCGGGTCGGTGCCGACAGTGTTGAGCAGCAGGCCAAGCAGCGCCGCAGTGAAGGCCTTCATCCAGTTCTCACCTGCCATCGAGGCGATGGTGGCCAGTCCGAACACCGACATGGCGAAGTATTCCGCCGGATGAAAGCCGACGGCGACGGCTGCCAGCGGGACCGAGAAGAAGATCAGGATGATCGTCCCGAGGATCCCCGCCACGGAGGACACCACGATGGACAGCCCCAGCGCGGTCGCCGCCCGACCCTGGGTGGTCATCACGTAGCCGTCGAGGGCCGTGGCCACCGCCGAGGCCGTGCCGGGCGCGTTGATGGTGATCGCGGTGATGGAGCCGCCGTAGCTCGCGCCGATGTAGATGGCCACCAGCAGGATCAACGCGAGCAGAGGCGACATCCCATAGGTGAAGGGCACGAGCAGCGCCACGCCCATCGAGGGCGACAGCCCCGGCATGGCACCGACCAGGATGCCGAGCACGACGCCACCGACGATGGCGAGAATGGCCACTGGTGTGATCACCGAGCCCAGGCCGCCAAGCAGAAGTTCAAGCATTACAGGCCTCCCGGGCCGCGCACGAGGCCTCAGCCGAACGGCAGCCTCGCCAGCAGCGTGCCGGCAGGCAGGTCGACGAACAGCACCCGCTGGAAGATGAAGTACGAGAACGTCAGCCAGGCGCCGGTCAGCACGACGATGATCACCGGATGACGGTAATTCAGCAGCCACAGCAGCGCCGGCATGTAGATCGCCGAGGCCAGCAGATAGCCCAGCACAGGCACCAGCAGCACGTAGCTGGTCATGAACCCCAACGATGTGAACAGCAGAAGCGGCTTCTTCTTCGGCTTGCCGCCGCCTTTCCGGCGCTGACGCAGGATCAGGAACACCTGGTAGAGCGCCAGCGGCAGCAGCACGAACAGCCACAGCCGGGGTACGCCGCGTGCCCCCACCGTATCCACCGGACTCGGCGGCGGCAGTGCCTCGGTCATCACGAAGAACAGTAGCGCCAGCGAGAGCACCACCGACAGCACCATGAGCTCGCCCAGGCGATCCCGGAACGAGCTCTGCAGCAGCACGAAGGCGAGCACCAGGTTGATCACCACCAGCAGCACCTGGAAGAACTGCAGCGCCGGGGCCTCGCCGATACCGGCCAGCAGCGTTTCGCGCGTTCCCGGCTCCCGCAGCAGCCCCATTTCGCGCAGATAAAAGGAGAACTCCTCGACGTCGCGCTCGACCATGCGATTGAACCGCTCGCTGTCGCGGTATTCGAGTTCTACGCCCTCGCCGGCCCAGGTCTCGATCCACTCGGGGTCATTGGAGACCTTCTCGATCAGCGCCGCGAACCAGGCACGCCGCTCTTCCGGCACCCCCTGGCGGAAGGCGAAACCACGCCAGATATGCTCGTTCTCCAGGCCCGGCACGCCGAGCTCGCTGAAGGTCGGTGCATCGGGAAACGCGGGCAGTCGACGGCTCGCCCCCACCGCGACAATCCGCAGGTCGTCGGAGATCATGGCGTCGCGCGGGTTACCCAGATAGACGGCACCCAGCCCGCCCATCAGCGCGGCCATCGCCTCGCCGCCGCTGCTGTAGGGAATCCAGCGCATCTCCATGCCGGCCTGACGGGCCATCTTGACCCCGGAGACATGCTTGACGCCGCCGATGTCGGCCCCGAGCCAGATCTGCCTGTCCCCACTGCGCAGCGCATCTTCATAGACGTCGCGCCAGCTCTGCTTGCCAATCCGCGCGTTGGTAATGATCACGTGCGCGTTTTCCATGATGTAGGAGTGCCAGTCGACGCGATCGATCAGGTCATCACGGCCGGTGGCGATCATCTTGGAGATGTTCGAACGGGTCACCGCCAGCATGTGGTAGCCGTCGGCTGGCTGCTGCAGCACTTCCTCAAAGGCGACGATACCGCCCCCGCCGGGGCGATTGATGACCACGAATGGCTGCTCAGGGGCATGGCGGCGCGCGATATCGGCAAAGCGGCGCGCGGTGAAGTCGATCAAGCCGCCGGGGCTGGTATAGACAATGATGCGGATCGGCTGGCGCGGGAAGTCGCCGGCGTCGGGCAGCGGACGGTCCAGGATCTCCCCAGCGGCGCTGGCCGGTGGCGGCAACGCAGCGGCTGTCAGCGACAGCACCAGGGCCAGCAGAGTCGGAGCGAATCGCATTGGGCTGCGGCACAATCCTTTAGCGTTCAGGCCAACCCTCCCTTATACGGCAGTTTTGTTGCAATCCTGTGACCCGGTCTCAGGTGCCCTCAGCCTGCTCTTCCGGATCGATCCGTCCGTCCTGGCTGAGCAGGATGGCCAGCGGACGGGTGGTCTGGAACTCGGAAAACACGATCAGCATGATCACCGTGATCGGCACACACAGGAATGCCCCAACCACGCCCCAGAGCGACGACCAGGCCGCCAGGGCGAGCAGGATGACGATGGGGCTGAGGTTCAGCGAACGGCCCATCAGCCGCGGCTCGAGGAAATTGCCCACCACCAGCTGGACCCCCGTCAGGCTCACCAGGGCAACCAGAAACGGGCCGATCGCGCCAAACTGGACCAGTGTCAGCATCACCGGCAGCAGCACTGCGAAGAAACTGCCGACGTAGGGGATGAAATTGAATACGAAGATCAGCACCGCCCAGAATTCGGCATAGTCGATACCGATCAGGCGCATGATCACCCAGCTGCCGGCACCCACGATGGCCGACACGAACGCCTTGAGCGACAGGTAGCGGCCGATGCGCCCACTGATCTCCCCGAGGGCCTTGGCCATCCGACGGCCGCCCTCGGCACTGCCGGTCAGGCGTTCGAGTTTGGTCACCAGGGCCAGGCGCTCGATCATGATGAATGCGGTATAGACAAAGACCACGATCAGATTGCCGATCAGCGCCGAGACGATCCCGACCGCACCGCCAACAACTCGACCGAGATCGACCCTGGCGACGATCTCATCGCCCAGCTGTGAAAACGTCGGCACGTCTTCGAGACCAAGCAGCCCGGCGACCTGCTCGATCAGCACTTCGAGGTTGGCCCGATAGGTCGGCAGCTGGCGCTCGACCATGGCGATGTTCTGGATCACCATCAGCACCAGCCCCCAGATCACCAGCGTGATCAGTACCAGCGCGCCGACATGCGCCAGCCAGTCAGGCAGCCGCCGCCCGATCACCGGTGCATTGCGCACCCAGGCGACGACAGTCCAGAACACATAGGCGATGAACAAGCCCAGCACCAGCGGAATCAGGATGCCGCGGCCGATGTGCAGAATGTAGCCGATCGCCAGCGCCAGCACGGCGCCGGCCGCCAGGCGTTGCAGGTTGTCGGTCATGGCCATGGCGGCTCCGGGTCGGCGGCTTGCGCAGGCACTCTACCGCAGCCGTGCCGCCCGCCGAAAGCGGGGACCGGGCAGCAGGGCGCGCTCGCCGCGCTCGAACAGCACCTGGACCAGCAGCGCCAGCAGGGCCGCCGGCACGGCCCCTTCCAGAATCAACGCGGTGTCATCCAGGCGGATGCCGGTGAGGATCGGCTGACCATACCCGCCGGCCCCGACCAGCGCGCCCAACGTGGCCCCGCCGACGTTGATCACGGCGGCGGTCTTGATGCCGGCCAGCACGGTCGGCGCCGCCAGCGGCAGTTCGATCCGCCACAGCCGCGCGCCCGACGGCAGACCCAGCGCCTCGGCCGACTCGATCAGCGAGGGCGCGATCCCGGTCAGCCCGGCGTGGGTGTTGCGTACGATCGGCAGCAGACTGTACACAAACAGCGCCACCAGCGCCGGCGCCGGACCAATCCCGAACACCGGCACCATGATCACCAGCAGCGCCAGCGCGGGAATGGTCTGGCCGACACCGACCACGCCAAGCACCGCCTGCCCGAGCCGTGGACGCCGGGCTGCGAAGATGCCCAGTGGCACGGCGACCAGCACGGCCACCCCGAGCGACAGGCCCACCAGGAAGAGATGCTCGGCCGTCCGGGCAAGCACCCGTGAGGCGCGACGCTCGACGCGCACCGGCGCCGGGTCGAGCCCGAGTTCCTCGCGCAGAAACGCCGCGGCGACTTCCGCCTCGGCACGGCCCTCGAGCTTGACCGCGGCATTCATGGCGGTCATCTGCGCCTCGTCCAGCCTGCCCAGCACCTGGCGCAGGGCCGTCAGCGCCGCCGGCGAGCGCTCGGCGAGATCCAGACGGTACAGCAGCACCGCGTCGTAGCGTGGGAAGTGCCCCAGGTCGTCCTCCAGAGCGCGCAGGCCGTAGTGCGCGATCTCTGCATCGGTGGTGTAGACGTCCGTGACATCGGCGCGGCCTGCGGCGACCGCGCGATAGGCAATGTCGTGCTCGACACCCCGCACATCGGTCTGCGGCAGGGCATAGCGCTCGCGCAGCGCCGTCCAGCCATCTTCCCGGCCCATGAACTCGCTGCTGAAGCGAAAGACCAGCGCGGGATGCTCGGTCAGATCGGACAGGCGTCGAATCCCGAGTGCCTCGGCCTGTGCCTCGGGCATGCCCAGCGCGTAGTGGTTGCCAAAGCCGAGCTCACCGGCGATGCCGATGCCGAGCGCCGCCAGGGCACCCTCGAGGTCCTCGCGTGCCGCCTCGTCGAGGCTGGCAAACACCTGGTAGCGCAGCGTGCCCGTGTACTCGACATAGGCATCGACATCCCCGGCGACCAGGGCGTTGAACACCAGCTGGGTCCCGCCGAGGCCTGCGCGGTGCCGGGTCGCCACGCCCTGTGTGGCGGCCAGCTGCGCGAGCAGCTCGCCGAGAATCACGCTCTCGGTGAAGCTCTTGCTGGCAGTAACCACCTGCGGGCCCTCGCGGCTGCTGCAGCCACCGGTCAGCCCTGCGAGCAGCAGGGTGATCACTGCCACCGCCGCGCTCACCCGTCGCCCCACAGTCACCCCTTAGCCCCCGCGAAACCGCGCTGTGCGCGCAGGAACCGCTCGACGAAGGCGTCCGCCGGCGAGCTGCGCAGCGCCTCGGCACTGCCCTGCTGGACAATGCGGCCCGCGCGCATCAGCACCAGCGTGTCGCCGAGAAAGGCCGCCTCGGCAAGATCGTGGGTCACCAGCACCACCGTCTTGCCCAGACGGGCGAAGATCTCCGCAAGCTCCTCCTGGAGCTCATGCCGGATCATCGGATCCAGCGCCCCGAGCGGCTCATCGAGCAGCAACGCTTCAGGATCGAGCATCAGCGCCCGCATCAACGCCACCCGCTGGTTCTGTCCGCCGGAGAGCTCCGCGGGATACCGCACCAGCCCGCTCGCGGGGAAATGCGTCAACGCGCGCAGCGTCTCCAGCCGCGCGTCGATCCG
>RECU01000112.1 GCA_007693855.1 Gammaproteobacteria bacterium
CTCAGGCGGCGTCTCGCCCCTCGCGTTGAAAGTGCCCCTCGCGGAAGAAGCAGGCGGCCTGGTCGGCCACCTGCGGCGAGAACAGCATCGACAAGTGGCAGACAGGTAGAACCAGGTGGTCGGTGGCGCCGGGCAGGCGGGTCTCCGCCACCGACACCGTGCCATCACTTGGGCCGGACACCGCCCCGATCAGGGTCCCGAAGCCCACCGGCGAGGAGCCAGCGATAATCCCCAGCTCGCGCTCACCTCGCCAGGCCGGCAAGGCGCCGTCGGCCGACGCATCGGCCATGCTGCGGCCGACGAGATGCCGGCCCAGCGGAACCCGGGTATAGGCCCGGGCCAGGCTGGAGCCGCGCAGCGGTGAGCCCAGACACACGACCCTGCCCGCCGACCCGGGCGGCGAGGCCTGCAGCATCTGCACCAGCAGCACCCCACCGAGGCTGTGCCCGAGCAGGTGCACCCGCGGCCCCTCGCTGCCGGCCACGAACGCCTGCAGCCGCTCGGCGTTCTCCGCCAGCGAAGCCCCCACGGAACGGTAACGGAAAATGCGCGTGCGAAAGCCGTGTACCTGCCTCAGCCGACGGCGCAGAAAGCCGAGTTCCACGCCGGTCATGTACAGCCCATGTACCAGGATGACGGTATCCATGCCGGTGAGTTTACCGATCGATCCCGAACAGTCGCCGAATGGCGTCACGGTTGGTCCAGGAGGCCACCCGCTCGGCAGCCGCCGCCGCCGGCAACCAGACAGCCTCCGCATGCTCGCCGTCAGCCAGCCGCGGCACCACGCGCCCAGGCAGGGCGAGCGTGAAGGCATGCTCCCGGTTGACTGTTACATCGGGCGCGTAGCGGGCGCGCCAGGGGCCGGTGATGGGAAACTCGCGGACAATGCCTGTGTCCTCCAGTCCCTGCAGGTCGGTGATGCCGGTCTCCTCGGCGACTTCGCGACGGGCCGCCGCCGTCGGGGTCTCGCCTGGCTGCAGCGCACCGGTGACCGACTGCCAGAAGTCGGGCGGCTCGACCCGGCGCAGCAGCAGGACCTCGCCCGCTCGGGTGTGCACCACCACCAGCACCGACTCCGGTCGGCGCCAGCGGCCGGGCTCCATGGTCACGCGAGCGCCCTCCGCTCAGGCCTGCCGAACGCCCCCGGCTCAGGCCTGCGGCGGCGGCTCCTGGCGACGCAGGCGGATGCCGGCCTCGCGGAGCTGCTCGGTCGAGACCGCGGAGGGGGCACTGGTCAACGGGCAGCTGGCCGTCTGGGTCTTGGGGAAAGCAATGACATCGCGGATGCTGTCGGCACCGCACATCAGCATCACCAGCCGATCCAGACCGAAGGCGATACCACCGTGCGGCGGACACCCGGACTTCAGGGCGTCCAGCAGGAAGCCGAACTTCTCGCGGGCATCTTCGTCCGAGATGCCCAGCAGGCGGAACACCGCCGCCTGGATATCCTGGCGGTGGATACGCACCGAGCCGCCACCGAGCTCGGTGCCGTTGAGCACCATATCGTAGGCGCGCGAATCGATCTCGCCCGGGCTCTTCTCGAGTGCCTCGGGCGAGTCGGCCTTGGGCGAGGTGAACGGATGGTGCAGGAACACCCAGTTGTTACGCTTCTCGTCCCACTCGAACATCGGGAAATCGACCACCCACAGCGGCGCCCAGCCCTCGGCGACCAGACCCCGCTCGTGGCCCAGGCGCACCCGCAGCGCGCCCAGCGCGTCGTTGACGATGCGCGCCTTGTCGGCACCGAAGAACACCAGATCGCCGTTGGCGGCGCCGGTGCGCTCCAGAATGCCCGCGACCGCGGCGTCGGAGAGGAACTTCACGATGGGCGACTGCAGGCCCTCGCGACCGGCGGCCGTGTCGTTGACCTTGATGTAGGCCAGACCCTTGGCGCCGTAGCGGCCGACGAAGGCGGTGGCCTCGTCGATCTCCTTGCGGGTCATCTCGCCCCCGCCCGGCAGACGCAACGCAGCCACCCGGCCGGCGGGATCGGCAGCCGGGCCGGCAAAGACCTTGAAGTCGCAGTCGGCCACCAGATCGGCCACTTCCACCAGTTCCAACGGAATACGCAGGTCCGGCTTATCGGAACCGAAGCGCTGCATGGCCTCGGCATAGGGCATGCGCGGGAACGGCTCGGGCAGCTCCACCCCAAGCACCTCCGCGAAGGTCTTGCGGATCATGGCTTCCATCAGGCTCATGATGCCGTCTTCGTCGAGGAAGGAGGTCTCGACATCGAGCTGGGTGAACTCGGGCTGGCGATCGGCGCGCAGGTCCTCGTCACGGAAGCAGCGGGCGATCTGGTAGTAGCGGTCGAAGCCCGAGATCATGAACAGCTGCTTGAAGATCTGCGGCGACTGGGGCAGCGCGAAGAACCGGCCCGGGTGGGTGCGGCTGGGCACGATGTAATCGCGCGCGCCTTCGGGCGTCGGCTTGGTCAGGATCGGCGTCTCGAGATCGATGAAGCCCTGGCCGTCGAGGTAGCGGCGCAGGCTTGAGGTCACGCGGTGGCGCAGGCGCAGGCGCTCCTGCATGACCGGTCGACGCAGATCGACATAGCGGTAGCGCAGCCGGGTTTCCTCGGCGACGTCGTCGTCATCGAGCATGAACGGCGGCGTCTCGGCGCGGTTGTGGATGGTGAGTTCGGTCCCGTAAAGCTCGACCGCCCCGGTGGGCAGATTGGGGTTCTCGGTGCCGGCGGGGCGCGCGCGCACGCGCCCGGTCACCGAGATCACGAACTCGCTGCGCAGGCGCTCGGCTTCGGCGAACAGCTCGGGGGCATCCGGGTCGAACACCACCTGCAGCAGGCCTTCGCGATCGCGCAGATCGACGAAGATCACCCCGCCGTGGTCCCGGCGGCGGTGGACCCAGCCGGCGACGGTCAGGGTCTGGTCGATGTGGTCGCGGGTAATGTGTCCGCAGTAGTGGCTGCGCATGGGCCTGATTCCTGGGCACGCCGTCCGGCCCGCTGCCCGCGGGCGGGGGTGGCGGAGGCCTGGTGGGGGGTTGCCGGAAGACGCGCGATGTTAAGTGGAGAACCGCTCAGGCGCAAGTTTGCGCGCCCGCCATTCGGGCACCACCACGCCTAGCGAGATGATCATCTTCAGGGCGTCGTCGACGCTCATGTCCAGCTCGATAATCTCATCGCGGGGCACCATCAGGATGAACCCCGAGGTGGGATTCGGCGTGGTCGGCACAAAGACGCAGACCACGTCGCGCTCGGTGCGGTGCTGGATCTCCTCCAGGCGACTGGAGGTCTGGAAGCACAGCGCGAAGGTGCCGTGCTTGGGATATTCGATGAGCAGCACCTTCTTGAAGGACTGCTCGGTGTCGGAGAACAGCACCTCGGCGAAGCTTTTCGAGGCCGTGTAGATACCGCGCACGAAGGGGATCCGTTTGAGGATGGCCTCGTAGACCTCCACCAGCCGTCGGCCGATGAGGTTCGCTGCGAGAAAGCCCGTGAGCATCACCAGCGCCAGGGCCGCGACGATACCGAAACCGGGAATACTGAAGCCGAACAGATTCTCCGGCCGCCACGGCGGCGGGATGAACAGCACCACACGGTCCATCAGCTCCAGCAGCAGCCGGACAATGAACACGGTGATGCCGATCGGCACCCAGATCAGCAGGCCGGCAATAAAGTACCGGCGCAGCCTGGAGACCCTGCCGGGCTGGCTCATCAGGCGGCGGCCTCACCTGTGCCACCGGACTTGCTGGGGGTGCTCTTGCTGCTCTCGGGCTTGGGTGTGTCGGTCTTCGTATCGGTCTTGGCCGCCTCCTTGCCGGCGCCACCCTCGTCTTTCCTGGGCGCCTCTTTCCCGTCGGCGAGGTTGCGCTTGCGATCCCCCTCTTTCTTGAAGTCGGTCTCGTACCAGCCGGCGCCCTTCAGGCGGAACCGGGGCGCCGAGACCAGCCGGCGCAGCTGCGGCTGGCCGCAAGCCGGACAGTCGGTGAGGTGCGCCTCGGAGATCTTCTGCAGCGCCTCGAGCTCATGTCCACACGCCTCGCATCGATACTCATAAATCGGCATCTGATTACCCCCGGGTCGGACCCCGTCAAGTGGTTAAAAATCCTGAAGTTTACCGCTATTTTGACAGTCATGGAGCGCTTAGCCCACCTGTGGGCTAAGCGCTCCAGAGACCCCTGAAACACCCAAAAATTCTTTTTGCACAGACAGTTACTGGGGTCCGACCCCAGTGCTGGTGAACTGTAGTTTAGCGTCGCTGGCGCTGATGCCAATCTCGTCCCCCGGGCCGAATTCGCCCTTCAGGATGCGCTGAGCCAGCGGGTTCTCCAGCTGCTGCTGGATCGCGCGCTTCAGCGGCCGCGCACCATACACCGGGTCGTAGCCCGCCTCGGCGAGCAGGTCGAGTGCCGCCCCGTCGAGGCTCAGCCTCATGTCCCGATCGGCCAGCCGGCGGCGCAGCCCGTCGATCTGGATATCGACGATCGCGCGGATCTGCTCCCGGCCCAGCGGATGGAACACCACCGCCTCGTCCACCCGGTTGATGAACTCCGGCCGGAAGTGCTGGCCCACGATCTCCATCACCTCGGTCTTCATCTGGTCATAGTTCGCCTCACCAGAGAGCTCCTGGATCCGATGCGAGCCGAGGTTCGAGGTCATCACGATCACCGTGTTGCGGAAATCGACCGTGCGCCCCTGGCCGTCGGTGAGCCGGCCGTCATCGAGCACCTGCAGCAGCACGTTGAACACGTCCGCATGCGCCTTCTCCACCTCGTCCATCAGGATCACCGAGTAGGGCCGGCGGCGCACCGCCTCGGTGAGATAGCCGCCCTCCTCGTAGCCCACATAGCCCGGCGGCGCACCGATCAGCCGCGCCACGGAGTGCTTTTCCATGAACTCCGACATGTCGATGCGCACCATCGCCTCCTCGGTGTCGAACAGGAAGGCGGCCAGCGCCTTGGTCAGCTCGGTCTTGCCCACACCCGTCGGGCCGAGGAACAGGAACGACCCATTGGGCCGGTTCGGATCGGACAGCCCCGCACGCGAGCGCCGGATGGCATTCGAGACCGCGGTGACCGCTTCTTCCTGGCCGACCACCCGCGCGCGCAGCTGCTCCTCCATGCGCAGCAGCTTCTCGCGCTCGCCCTCGAGCATCCGCGACACCGGGATGCCGGTCCACTTGGAGACCACCTCGGCGACCTCCTCGTCGGTGACCTTGTTACGCACCAGCGTGGTCGTCTGGCCCTCGCCCTCGCCTGCCGAGGCCAGCTGCTTCTCGAGTTCGGGGATGCGCCCGTACTGGAGCTCCGACATCCGCGCCAGGTCATGCGCCCGCCGCGCGGTCTCGAGCTCGAGTTTCGCGCGCTCGAGCTCCTCCTTGATCTGCGTCGCGCCCTGCATCGAGGCCTTCTCGGCCTTCCAGATCTCGTCGAGATCGGAGAACTCGCGCTCGAGCTTGTCGATCTGTTCTTCGAGATCGGCGAGACGCTTGCGCGAGGCCTCGTCGGATTCCTTCTTCAGCGCCTCGCGCTCGATCTTCAGCTGAATCAGCCGCCGCTCCAGGCGATCCATCGCCTCGGGCTTGGAATCGATCTCCATGCGGATGCGCGACGCGGCCTCGTCCACCAGGTCGATGGCCTTGTCCGGCAACTGGCGATCGGAAATGTAGCGGTGCGACAGCGTCGCCGCAGCCACGATGGCAGGATCCGTGATGTCGACGCCATGGTGTACCTCGTAGCGCTCCTTGAGGCCGCGCAGGATGGCGATCGTGTCCTCCACGCTCGGCTCCTCCACCAGCACCTTCTGGAACCGCCGCTCCAGCGCCGCATCCTTCTCGATGTACTTGCGGTACTCGTCCAGCGTGGTGGCGCCGACGCAGTGCAGCTCACCCCGGGCCAGCGCGGGCTTCAGCATGTTGCCGGCGTCCATGGCACCCTCGGCCTTGCCCGCACCGACCATGGTGTGGATCTCGTCGATGAACAGGATGATCTGGCCTTCCTGCTTGGCCAGGTCGTTCAACACCGCCTTCAGCCGCTCCTCGAACTCGCCCCGGAACTTGGCCCCGGCGATCAGCGAACCCATGTCGAGCGCGAGAATCCGCTTGTCCTTCAGCCCCTCGGGCACCTCGCCGTTGACGATGCGCAGCGCCAGCCCCTCGACGATCGCAGTCTTGCCCACACCAGGCTCACCGATCAGCACGGGGTTGTTCTTGGTGCGCCGCTGCAGCACCTGCACGGTGCGGCGGATCTCGTCGTCGCGGCCGATCACCGGGTCGAGCTTGCCCTGCTCGGCGCGCTCGGTGAGGTCGATGGTGTATTTCTCCAGCGCCTGGCGCTGCTCCTCGGCGTTGGGATCGTCGATCGCCGCCCCGCCACGCACCTCGTCAATCGCCTTCTCCACCGCGCCCTTGACCACGCCGGCCTCGCGCAGCAGCCGTCCGACCTCACCCTTGTCATCGGCGGCGGCCAGCACGAACAGCTCGGAAGAAATATAGGCGTCACTACGCTGCTGGGCGAGCTTGTCGGTAACGTTCAGGAGTCGCCCGGTGTCGTTGGAGATGTGCACCTCACCGGGTGTGCCCTCGACGCTCGGCAGCCGGTCCAGCGCCTCGCCGAGCTGCGAGCGCAGCAGGTTGACGTTCGCCCCGGCCTTGCCCAGCAGGTGGCGAACGCTGCCGCCCTGCTGATCGAGCAATGCGACGAGCACATGCACCGGCTCGATGAACTGGTGGTCACGGCCAAGCGCAAGCGACTGGGCGTCGGCCAGGGCCATCTGGAATTTTGAAGTCAGTTTGTCCATGCGCATGGCACGATCCCCGTTGCTCGATTTGCCCCTTTAATGGGGTCAAGCGCGGCGAAATCAAGGCCCTGGCGCGGCGCCCGGGAGCCAGGCCAGGGTGGCCATCCGCCCGCTGCCGGCGCCATCGCGCCGATGTGAATGGAAGCGAGCAGGGTCGGAAAAGGTGCACAGCCCACCGCCATGGACCGAGCCCACACCCGCCGCCGCCAGCCGCCGGCGGGCCAGCTCGCAGAGGTCCGCCTGCCAGCGCCCGCGCGCGTTGCTGGTGAACGCCGCGCCCGCGCCCTCGTCCTGCGCCAGAAACGCCGCGCGCACCTCCTCGCCCACCTCGAAACAGGCCTGGGAGATCGCCGGGCCCAGCCAGGCCACCAGCCGCGCCGGCGCCACATCGAGTGCAGCGATGGTCGCCTCCAGCACCCCGCCCGCAAGCCCCCGCCAGCCGGCGTGGGCCACGCCGACGCACTGGCCCGCCGTGTCCGCCAGCACGACCGACAGACAGTCCGCGGTGAGCACCGCACAGACCACCCCCGGCTGGAAAGCGACCGCGGCATCCGCCTCCACCGGCGCTCCCGCAGACACAACACCCGCAGACACGGCAACTCGCCCCGCCGCCGGGGGCCGCCCCAACCGGGTCACGGCCGTGCCGTGGACCTGGCGCAGCCAGGCAGGCTCGGCCGGCAGCCCCAGCGTGGCCGCCAGCCGGCGACGGTTCTCCCGCACATGCTCCGGGCGGTCGCTGACATGCAGCGCGAGATTGAGCGCCCCCCAGGGCGGCGCGCTCACCCCGCCCTCGCGGGTGCTCACCCCGGCCTGCACACGCCCGGCCAGTGGCCAGTCGGCCCACAGCCAGCCGGCGCTCACCTGTCGGTCTCCAGGGTGTCCAGCGCGGCCAGCAGCGCACGGAAATCCTCCGGCGCCGGCGCCTCCCAGTGCAGCGCCTCACCGCTGGTCGGGTGGACCAGGCCCAGCGCGGTGGCATGCAGCGCCTGGCGCCGAAACCCTCGCAGCGTCGCCACCAGCGCCTCGTCCGCCCCCGGCGGCAGTCGCAGGCGCCCGCCATACAGGACGTCGCCCACCAGGGGATGCCCGAGATGCGCCATGTGGACCCGAATCTGGTGGGTCCGCCCGGTCTCCAGGCGCACGCTCAGAAGCGTCATCCCCGGGTAGCGGCGACGCAGCCGGTAGTGGGTGATCGCCGGACGCCCGCGCGGGGTGACCGCCATGCGCACCCGATCACGCGGATGCCGGCCGATCGGTGCCGCCACCTCACCGCCGCCGGTGAGCTCGCCGTAACACAGCGCCAGGTACTCGCGCCGGACCTCGCGCGCCTGCAGCTGCTCGACCAGCGCGGTGTGGGCCGCGAGGGTGCGGGCGACGACCATGAGCCCCGTCGTATCCTTGTCCAGCCGGTGGACGATGCCGCAGCGCGGCACCGAGGCCAGCCGCGCGTCGCGGTGCAGCAGCCCGTGCTGCAGCGTGCCCGCCGGGTTGCCCGCCCCCGGATGCACCACCAGCCCGGCCGGCTTGTCGACCACCAGCAGCGCTTCGTCCTCGTAGACGACGTCAAAACTCACGGGCTCGGGCGTGAGCGGCGCAGCCAGCGGCACCTCGGCCTCGATGAGCACCTGTTCGCCGCCGAGCAGCCGATCCCGCGGCCGCGGCACCCGCCCGTCCACCCGCACGGCGCCCTCGAGAATCCAGGCTTTCAGCCGGCTGCGGGAATGCTCGGGGAACAGCTCGGCCAGCGCCTGGTCCAGGCGCTGGCCGGCCGCCGCCAGGGGAATGTCTCCCGCCAGGGTGATCCGCTCGACTGCCGAACCGGCTTGCTCCATGAAACTTCCGCTATACTTTCAGGTTCGAAACACGCGTCGTCATTGCCACGTACGCCGCCACTCCAGGCCAGGAGCCTGCCGGAGACCATGATTTCACGACTGCCCACCGTCCTTTTGCTCGCGCTCACCGTACTGGTCCTGGCCGCCTGTTCGCGGGGCGACCGCATCCAGCAGGCGCCGGCCGAGATTCTCTATGAGCGCGGCATCGGCAACCTCGACTCCGGCAACTACCGTAACGCCATCGGCTACCTGGAGATGCTCGAGGCCCGCTTCCCGTTCAGCAACCAGGCCCGCCAGGCGCAGCTTGATCTGATCTACGCCTATTTCCGCAACGGCGACCGCGAATCCGCGCTGGACCGCGCCCAGCAGTTCGTGCGCGAAAACCCGACCCATCCGCGGGTGGATTATGCGCTCTACATGCAGGGCCTGATCAACTTCGAGCGCACCCCGACGGT
Source organism: Gammaproteobacteria bacterium (assembly GCA_007693855.1). Taxonomy (GTDB): domain Bacteria; phylum Pseudomonadota; class Gammaproteobacteria; order Steroidobacterales; family PWYM01; genus PWYM01. The sequence continues at coordinate 9,048 of RECU01000112.1, forward strand.
GGTCGATCGCTGGCTGCGGGTGGATCTGGATGCCCGCCCGCCGCAGTTCACGCTCGAGTCGTTCTCGGCCTTCCAGCAGCTGGTGCAGCGCTTCCCCAGCAGCGAATACGTGCCCGATGCGATCGAGCGCATGGCCTATCTGCGCAACCGGCTGGCCGCCTACGAGATCGCCGTCGCCCGCTTCTACATGCAGCGCGGCGCCTATGCCGCAGCGCTGAACCGCGCCCGCTACATGATCGAAACCTACCCGGAAGCCCCGCAGACGCGCGAGGCGCTGGAAGTCCAGGTCGAGGCCTATGATCGCCTGGGCCTGCAGGATCTCGCCGCCGACACCCGGCGCCTGCTCGAAGAGAACTTCCCCGGCACGGGGCGGCGCGGCCGCGGCAGCTGACAGGCAGCCTCGCTACGGCGGGGCTGCGAAGCCTGGCCGCTGCGCAGCGGCTCAGTAGCCTGAGGTGATCGGATAGCGCCAGTCGCGCCCGAAGGCGCGGCGGCTGACGCGCACACCCGGTGGCGCCTGGCGGCGCTTGTATTCATTGCGCCGCACCATCACCAGCACCCGCCCGACGGTCTCGCGCTCGAAGCCCAGTGCGGTGATCTCATCCACCGAGAGATCGTCTTCGATGAATGCCTCGAGGATGGCATCGAGCACGTCGTAGGGCGGCAGGGAGTCGCTGTCGAGCTGGTCCGGGCGAAGCTCGGCCGAGGGCGGGCGTTCGATCACCCGCGGCGGGATCACCTCGCCGATCTCGTTGCGGTAGCGCGCCAGGCGATAGACCAGCGTCTTGCTGCAGTCCTTGAGCGGCGCGAAGCCGCCGGCCATGTCGCCGTAGAGCGTGGCATAGCCCACGGCCATCTCGCTCTTGTTGCCGGTGGTGAGCACCATGCGCCCGGTCTTGTTGGACAGCGCCATCAGCAGCATGCCGCGACAGCGCGACTGCAGGTTCTCCTCGGTGGCATCCTCGGGCAGGCCCTCGAACACCGGCGCAAGCGTCTGCAGTACGGCGTCGAACATCGGTTCGATCGAGAGGTTCCGGTAGGCCACGCCGGCGCTGCGGGCCTGGCGCTCGGCATCCTCCAGGCTCATCTGCGAGGTGTACCGCGA
>RECU01000080.1 GCA_007693855.1 Gammaproteobacteria bacterium
GCAAAAATAGGAGCCAATGCCGTCGTGCTGGATAATGTACCAGCCGGGGCAACAGCAGTCGGCGTTCCTGCTCGTATTGTAACCCTGCCCTGACTTTTACCTGCATGTGACTGACGGGCCGCTACTAAAAACGGATGCGGCAGAATCCTATCGAGGATCTGCCCCGCAAACAATCAAATCGCAGCTGCCTAACCACGGTTGCACACTGCTGTCGTTGAATGCAGTTCACGCCTGAAACGTCCGGCACGGTGCCAATCGCCAAACAGCCCCCTTGGAAAATGGCCAGTTCATTATTGTCGCCCCCATCGGCGACTCGCTGCTGTATCTCATGCTCGCCAGCGGCATGTCGGCGGGCGTTAACGCGCAGCGTGATCGTTGCAGTGCTGGCAGGCGCGCTCCTGCTGGCGCCCGCGCCTGCCGCGGCGGCCGAAGGGCCCTGGCAGCGGCTGCCCGCCGCAGCCGCGCTGCTGGATGGCGCCGACCCCGTGACCCGAGGCCTGTCGTTGGAACTGCCCCTGGTGGCCGACGACGGCTCGGCGGTGGCGCTCACCGTGGCCGCCGAGGCGCCGGTCGAGGTCATTCATCTGTTCGCGACACGCAATCCGGCACCCGAGATTGCGGTGTACCGCTTCCTGGATGGCCAGGTGCAGCCGCGCGTGGCCACGCGGGTGCGGCTGAACGAATCGCAGACGGTGATCGCGCTGGCGCGGACCGCAGACGGCCGCTGGCTGGCCGCCAGCCGCGAGATCCGCATCACCGTCAGCGGCTGTCTTGCCCGCGCGGAGGATGCCGACCCGGACGCCGAGATGAGCACGCGGGTGCGCGCGCCCTCGCGGCTTCGGCCCGGCGAGGCCGGCGAGCTGCTGGCGATGATCACCCATCCCATGGAGACCGGGCTGCGGGAGGGGGCGGACGGGGCGCTGGTGGCGCGGCGGCTGGTGTCGGAGTTCGAGGTGGCGCTGGCGGGCACGCCGCTGTTCGCGGCGGAGTTTCATGCGGCGGTGTCGGCGAATCCGTTTCTGCGTCTGCAGTTGGCGCCCGAGGCTGCGGGAGAGCTTGAGCTTCGGTGGGTGGAGGATGGGGGGCGGGAGGCGGTGGCGCGGGCGGAGGTGACTTTGCGCTGACCGCGTACCGAATCTGGCAAGACCTTGATCTGCCAATTTCAATCGGGATCATCCGCTAGTGTGCACGCCCCCCTCGTGCGTCCAGGGGTCCACCACTTCCAGGCCTGCAAACCCGAAGTCCTGCAGGTTCCGGGTGACCATGATCATGTCGTGCGTCAGTGCCGTAGCGGCCAGCAGGCTGTCGACCACAGGCATCGGCCTGCCGGCCTGCGCCAGCAGTCGACCCCAGCGATCTGCCACCCTGTGGTCTATCGGCAGCACCCGTCCAGCGAAAAAGCTGGGCAGCTCAGACTCCAGCCAGTCCAGCAGCCGATGCCGACGCGCACCGGCGGCCAGGCCCTCAATACCCTTGCGCAGCTCGCCCAACGTCAGCACCGAAAGATACAAGGTGGTGGCAGGCCGCGCCTCCAGCCAGCGCACCACGCGCGGCTCCGGTTCACGCCGACGAAGCTCCGAAAGCACGTTGGTATCGACCAGGTAACTCACACGCGCACATCGCGGTCGAGGCCAGTTTCGCGCGTGAACTCGAGATCTTCCGCGCCGGCGAGCGGAGAGCGACGCACGAACTCGACCAGAGACTCCCCCGTACCGGCGAGGCGATCGTACTCGGCGCGGGAGATCACGACCGCGACCGATCTGCCATGAACCGTGATTTCCTGGGGCCCATTCTGCTGGGCATCCTTCACCAGTTCGGACAGCCGGGACTTGGCGTCCTGCATCTGCCAACTGCGCATCGCTGCATCCCCAGTTCTGACTAGACTGGTCATAGTTTACCTCGAAGAGAGATCGACGCCACAGAATGTCAGTCGGGGCATGCTGGCTGAAGTCACAGATCTGGGGAGAGGCTCCTGATTGACCCGCAGCCGGGCAGCACTTATATTTGCGACCCGTTTCGAATATCGGGCGATTAGCTCAGCGGGAGAGCACTGCCTTCACACGGCAGGGGTCGCTGGTTCAATCCCAGCATCGCCCACCAATACGGCGCAAGCCGCCATGAAAAACCCCGCCAAGGCGGGGTTTTTTTTGTTTTGGGCCAAGGCACCCGGACCCAAAGCGCACCAATCGCCTTTTCAACAGCCTCCACACAACCGCCGAACCGTGATCACAGGTCAGATCAACGGGTTGATCGCCCGTAGATCGGGGAAACGACTGAAATCACGGTCCGCACTCCACAGCTCACGGATGCCGTGATAGCGGCAGATGGCGGCAATTCTGGCATCGTGAATCATGCCGCCGCGCACCTCGCCCCGGGTCACCTGTGCTGCAAGGTGGTCGATATAGCCCTCTCCTTCGCCCAGCATCCGGATAGACGGGTGTTCCGCAAGGGCACGCACCGCCTGGAGTGCCGCCACTGCAGGCGTCGGGTCGCGGAAAATGCGGGCATTGGTCACGACGGCCAGAAACTCATGCACACAGGGCCAGGGCACCCCGAAAAGGCCACCCCGCGAGGGCAAGGTACGCAGGAGTTCCAGGGCTGGGGCATGCAGAGGCATATCCTGGCGGTGGGCATACACCAGAAGATTGGTATCAATCCCGATCATGGATTCCGGGTGGGCTCAGGCCCGAGAGATCAAGGCTGGCCGGATAGATTTCATCGCGCAAGCGCGCCCAAGGCGCTCCCTCGAAGGCCGGTGTCAAACCGCCTGTGCCGTAAACAGGGAAGTCAATGGGCGCGGTCGAACCCACCTGCCGGGCCTCCAGCGCGCGCTGCAAACCCTCTTCCATCAGTTGCCGAAGGGTCGCCCCCTCGCGCCGGGCGACGACGCGAACCTGGGCCAGCAACTCATCCGGCAGTTCAATCGTGGTTTTCACCCTTACGACCCATATCCTGAATATGGGGGATAAGGTAGCATGACCAGACCGGCAAGCGAAAGCGACGACAGGGCCTAAGGCCGACTCTCGACGCCAGCCTCTGCATCACGTTTTGGCGGGACCAGGGATTCTGCCCCAGGTGCACAGATAAACCTGTCCTCATCGAATTGCAGGACCAGACGACGTTGCTCGCGCAAGGCGGTGAGCGTGGCTTCATCCACCGCGAACCGTTGCAGCAGTTCCTCGTCGCGCACCGGTGGCACGGGCCGCCGTCGGTCCAGGCCACCGAAGCGGGCCAGGTTGTAGGCCGACCAGGCCACGATGACCACGGCGCTCAACACTACCACGCCGGCATAGCCGAGCAGGGTCAGCAGGTGGCTGCGGTCCTCTGGCCCGAGCAGATAGCGCGAAAACAGATCGACGCCGAACCACCAGGCCGCCAGGCTGATCAGGGGCAGGAACAGATACAGCCAGACCACCCAGGCCAGCACCGTGAGCAGTGAATACAAGGTCCGTTGCCCCACCGGTTGCAGATCAGGCCGGTAGAGAATCTCGGGATGGCGCACGGGCTGGCGGCTCATGGGCGAAGCCCCCGGTCCGGGCTCACCCACACGGCGCGCTCGCCGCGACGCTTGAGCAGCGCCTTGGGCACGGCCACCACCGTGGTCAGCATGTTGATCAGCCAGAAGGCCAGCGGATACCAGATCACCCAGAAATACTCGCGCCACAACCCCTTCTCGTAGCGGCTGTCCATGAGCATGCTGACGGCGAACTGCACCAGACAGGTGCACCCCAGGATCACGCCGTTCCACTGTGGCAGCAAGGTACTCACCGTCAGCGCGGGCGGCAGCGGCATGACCAGCCCGAGGAAGAACAGCAGAAAGATAAACGCCATGGTGTAGGCCCAGAGCACGCTCAGCGAGTACTCGATCAACAGACCCCACATGCGCCGTCGCCGCCACGACAGCACCCGCCCGGCATAGCGGCGCAGCACCTCCACCCCGCCCTGGGCCCAGCGCAGCCGCTGCTTCCACAGGCCACGCAGCGTCTCCGGCATCCAGATCCAGCACAGTGCATTGGGTTCGTAGCGCACATCCCAGTGGTCGGCCTGGACCAGCCAGGTGAGGTCGATGTCCTCGGTGACCATGTCGGTGTTCCAGTAGCGGTTGCGCTGCAGGGCTGCCTTGCGAAAGGCCGCAACCACGCCGGAGACCGTGAACACGCGCCCGTAGATGCGCTGGGCGCGCTTGATCAAGCCGATGATCGAGGAGAACTCGCCGACCTGCAGCCGCCCGAGCAGGGTCGAGCGGTTGCGGATACAGGGGTTGCCGGTGACCGCGCCCACGCGTGGGCCCGAGGTGAGGTGATACATCAACCACTGCACCGCGCAGGGGTGGAGCACCGCATCCCCGTCGATGCACACGAGATACTCGCTGCGCGAGGCCAGCGCGGCCATGCGCAGCGCCATCGCCTTGCCCTGGTTGCTGGCGAAGTGGAGGACGCGCAGCTGCGGGATCTCCCCGACCAGCTCATCAAGGATCGCGCCGGTCTCGTCGCTGCTGCCATCATTGACGGCGATGATCTCGAAGTCCGGGTATTCCGTCTGCGCCAGCCAGGCCATGGTCTCGCGCACGTTCTGCCCCTCGTTGAAGCAGGGCACGAGGATCGAGCAGGCCGGCGTCTCCTCCATCGCCGGCGGCGTCTCCGGCCCACCGGTGCTCTTGCGCTCCCAGTGGAAGTGGTACCACAGGCCGCCGACGATCCACACCCACGCCATGAACAGCGGGAAGAAGAACGCAAAGTTGAACAGCAATGCGATCGGCCCGGTGGTCTCGCCCCAGCTCAACATCAGCGCGACTCCCGGTAGGGGAAACTGCGGTTGGAGATGCCCTGAAACAGCGGTTCGCGTGCCGGGCGGTCGCGCACGAAGTCATCCGGGTAGTAGGCGAGGTTGAGTGCGCCGGCGCGGACCAGCGCGCGCATCTGCTGCTGGAGCGTGTCGGCCTCCAGCCAGCGGGCCTCCCGCCAGTCCTGTGCCTGCAGCTGGAACACCGTGCGCTCCAGTCCGCCCGGCGTGGCAGCCACGGCCTCGACCAGCCCAAGCAGCCAGGGCAGCGGCGGGTCGTCGACGTCCTCCAGCCCCGGCATCGCCATCAGTACCGGGTGATCGTAGGCCGCGAGGAAGGCCGGCAGCGTCTGGCTGAAGCGTGCTTCCGCGTCCGGATCGAAGACGGCCCGGGCGTAGAGACTTCTCGCCGTGCGGATCGCCGGGCGGTAGTGACGGACGCGCGCGGCGAGCTCGAGGGTGAAGTCGACCAGGGCCTGTGTCTTGTCCGCCGGCTGCAGCGCATGACAGTCGACCGGCAACGGGCGTCCGCCCGGCCAGTCGGCCTCCGGCAGGCAGGCAGCGGCGTCTTCATCGGCGGCGAGAAAGGCGTCGTCGTGGAACAGGATGCCAGCGATGTGCGCATGCCGCGCGAGGTCTTCGTAGAGCTCGCCGATCCACTGGCGGGCCTCGGGCAGGAACGGGCTGAGACGGGCGTGATCGAAATCCGCCGGCGCCGAGCCCCCGTCGGGGAGATGACGGCGCACGGCCAGCGCCTCGGCGCGGGCGTGCTCCGTCGGCGCGAACGCAAGCACCGGCAACCAGGCGTAGACCTCGACATTCGCACGCGTGCGCAGCTGCCAGGCCACGCGATTGAACAGGTCCGCGCGCACCGGCAGATGACGGTTGGGGAAATACAGCTCGCGGGCCGTGCCCTCCCCGTCCGGATCGGCGAACGCCTGCAGATAGACGCTGGTGATCTCGAGCGCGTGGATACGGTCGATCAACGCATCGAGGTTGCGGGCCTGCTGGCGCGGATCGGTATCGAACACGTAATCGAGATCCACCTGGGCGACACGCTCAATGCGCCGGGTCGGACGCTGCGGCAGATTGAGGGCGAAACGCCCGAGGTCCGGATTGCCGGTAATGAGCAGGCGATTCAGCCCCTGCAGGCTGCGGGCATCATTGACGCCGGTGGTCAGGCCGAGCGAGACACGCATGCCGAGCTCGGCGGCGATCGCCTCGGCGTCCGCGTCGTACTCGCCGTAGGGCCAGACGATGGCGCGCGGGCGCTGGCCGGTCTCGCGCTCGAGCGTCGCCGCACTCAGGGCCAGATCCTCGCGCAGGCGCCGGGCCCGCTCATCCGGCGTCTCGTAGCGCCCTGGCGCCGGCAGGTAGGCGTGGGTGGTGACCGCCGGCTGCTCGTTACCCTGCGGGTTGCCGAGAATGCCGCGATGAAGATCGTGGGTGTGGCTGGCGAGCTCCACCAGCCCGGAATCCGCCATCTCGCGCAGCTGGGCCCAGGTCACGAAGCCCTCGGCACCGCGGGCGCTGCCTTCGTAGTCGACCGTGCCGCCCGCGAGCACACTCTCGATCCAGCCGGTGGTGATCGCAGCGACCGCCGGAAACTCGTAAGCCTGCAGCAGCGGGAAGACGTGGGTGTAAAGGCTGGCCAGCCCGTCGTCGAAGCTCAGCAGCACCGCCTGCGCCGGCAACTCGGCGCGCCCCTCGTGGGCATCGATCAACTGCTGGAGGCTGACGGGCTGCCAGCCGTTACCCCTGAGCCATTCGAACTGCGCGGCGAGCTCGCGGGTGGACACGGCGAAGGTATCGGCATCGATCTCGCGGCGCACCTCGTCACGCACATCGTGCCAGGCGACAGCGACCCAGGGGTGCAGCGGCTGGGTCGTCGGCTGCGCCACTGCGGTGGTGGCAGGCCATGCCAGCAAGGCGACGACAGCGGCCAGCGCCAACGCGATGAGGCTCGCGATGGCGTGCGTCGTCGCGTTCGCAGTCACCGTCGCCGTCACGCGTAACTTACTGTGCTGCGGGCGTAACGCCGCTGCCCCAGGGCAAGGCGCAAGTGAAGACCCCATCAGAAATACCCCTCCACCGCGAGCAGCGCATCCCACTGGCGCTCGCGGTTGCCGTCGTACACGCGGCTCGCTAGCCCCGCGCCATAGCGCAGGCGCCAGCTGCGCCCAAGCTGCCAGAGGTGCTCATAGCGCAGCGCGCCGGTGGCCGCAGTGCCGAAGTCCTGCTGCCAGTAGCCCCCGCCGGTCGCCGCGAAACGCTGCGTGAACGACCAGTCGTAGCTGCGCCAGGTGAGCCAGTCGTGCTGCACGCCGTAGCCGAGCGCCGCGTCTCGCCGGGGATTGAAGTAGAGCCCCCCCTCCTGGCTCGCGCGCGAGAGATAGAGCTCCGCGCGGCCGGAGGTGATGTGGTGGGCATCGGCGCGCAGCCGGTGATTCGAGGCCAGCAGCAGCGACAGGCGAGTGTTGCCGTCCGAGAGCGCCAGCCGGCCGAGACTTGCCCGCGCGTCGAGCGACTCGTGGGCCTGCCAGCGCCCCGCCGCCTCCGCCTTGCGCCCGCGCAGGCGCTCGGCGCGGGGGCGAAGGGGGGCGTCGAGCGAGAAGGTCTCGAGACGCGTGGCGAAGCTCCAGTGGTCGCCGAGGTGCCAGTCGAAACCACCAGTGATGCCCGCTTCCGTCTCGCCGGTGAGGCTGCCGCTGACTTCGACGTAGGCATGGCGGCGCTGCCGGCGCCAGTCGAGGCCTGCCCCTGCGCGGCGCCAGGCCTGCTCGCCTTCGGGGAACCGCGCCGAGGCCCAGTCCTGGAACGCATAGGGCTGCCAGTGCGTGGCCACGTAGGGGGCGGACACGCGGCTGCGCAGGCGCCGCTCGCGCGAGCCGAAGTCGGCGAAGCCATCGCTGTCGCCATAGCCGGCCTCGCTGGCCAGCCACCAGCGCTGACGATCCTCCCAGCGGCGCATCTCGCGGGCGACCGCGGGATGTTCGGGGAACGCTTCGGCCAACGCGGTGAAGTGGCTGTCCGCCGCAGCGAAACGTTCCAGCGCGGCGAGCGTGACCGCCTGCTCGATGCGTCCGCCCAGCACCTCGGGCTCGTAGGCCTGGGCGAGCTCGATCTCGGCCAGTGCGCGGTTCGGCCAGCCTCGCCAGCGATAGACGGTGGCGAGCTCGCGGCGCACCTGGGCGCTGGCAGGCGCATCCACGACCAGTGCCTCGAGGCGCGCTTGAGCCTCGGCCGGCTGATTGGCGTAGGCGCGCAGCATCGCCGCCACCAGGTCGATGCGCAGGCGTTCCCAATTCGGGGCACGACGGGCCGAGGCGTCATCTTCAAGCCACGGCGAACGCGCAACGGCCATGCGGTCGATGAGTCTGATCGCCTCGGCATGGCGCTCGGCTTCGACCAGGGCGTAGACCAGGCCGAGTTCGGCTTCCAGCAGCGTGGGTTCTTCCTCGAGCACCCGGCGGTACAGGGCGATGGCCGTGTGCGGCTGGCGGGTGGCGAGGTAGGCGTCGGCGGCAGCGTGGTGGACATACGCCGGGATGGCGGGCGCGATATCGACGGGGATGTCTTGCGGCCCGCCAGCCGACACGTCACGCTCTGTAGGCTCCTCCGTCGCAAACAGGCCTGCGTAGGCGACGATGACCTCATCCATGCGCCCATCGACGCGCAACGCGGCGATGCGCTCGAAGCGTGCGCGGCGGACCAGCGGTGGGTCGATGTCATGGCGGGCTGGCGCTTCGGTCTCGTTTGCGGCTGCGACGTCGGCTTTGGCCTCGGCTTCGACCTCGGCCAGCAGGGTCAAGGCCCGGTCGATCTCGGCCCGGCGCGCGGCGCTGCCTTCCTCCGCCAGGGCGGCCCAGCGGATGTGCTGGGCGGCTCGATCCAGCTGCAGGCGCTGGCGCTCGGCCGGGTCGAGCAGCGCGGGGCGGGAATCGGACGAACGCTGGGCCTGCTCCGGCGCGCCCAGGTCAGCCAGTGCGAGCACTTGCTGGCGGCGCGCCTCGCGATGGTCCGGGGCCAGGCGAAGGGCGGCGGAGGCTGCAGCAAGTGCCCCACTCGGGTCGCCCAGGTTCCGCAGGACATACGCGTGGGCAGCGGCGGCTTCGACACTGTCGGGACTGCTGCGACGGAGCGCCTGTAAGTGTGCCGCGGCCTCGGCGTTGCGCGCGAGGTCGCTCAGCGCGAGCGCATAGAGCACACCGAGGTCCGGCGTCCGGGTCTCGCGGTGGCGTTCCGGCGCGAGCAGCCCGGCCGCTGCCTCGGCATCGCCGGCCGCCCGGTGAGCCCGCGCCCAGGCCAGCAGGGCATAGTCAGGCACCTCGCGGGCGTCGAGGGCTTCAGCCGCGGCCACCGCCTCGTTGGGCCGTCCGGCCCACTCGAGCACGGTCACCAGGTCGGCCAGGGTCGCGACATCACCGGGCGTGTCCTCTGCCAGGGCCCGCAGGCGCGCGACAGCGGCGTCGAACTGACCGTCGCGCGCCAGCATCACGGCAGCCTCCCGATCGAGGGGCGCATGGGCGAAGGGCGACGCGGCATGGCCTGTGATCGGGACGGCGGTCAGCAGGAGGGCGGCGAGAACGGCGACAGGCAAGGCGATGATCCGTGATGGCATTTTTTTCGGATACAAACCATCAAGTATACTCGCTGCAAGCGTTGCGACGCTGCGAACTGGTCGCTTGAAACATCGGGGCACCAGGGTTTCTGCATGTTGTATTTTTGCGAAAGATGAGACCTTGATGACGCCGGGACGGGGGTTGAAAGTGATGCACGAGCGATCGAGATGTTCAGCCAGGCCCGCATGGTTGGTGGCGTGTTGTGGGCTGGCGCTGGTCCTGATCGGCTGCGGAGAGACGCCGCCGGTGACGGTAGATGAAGACGCCATCCACAGGACCGGGGCCGACAGCGCGGTTCGCGTCGCGGCGTTCGGGGCGTGGGAGAGTCCGATCGGTGCCGCGCGTCTCGCCGAGGCAGCCATAGGGCTTAGTGATCTGCAGGTGTTCGACCGTACGCCCTACTGGCGTGAGAGTCGTCCGCAGGACGCTGGGCGCAACGTGGTCGTCACGCGGGCGTCCGGGGCGGCAGCGCAGGAGCTGACCGGATCCGCGTTCAACGTGCGCAGCCGCGTGCACGAGTATGGCGGCGCGTCTTATCTGCGGATCGATGACAGTTTGATTTTCAGCCACTTCGCGGATCAGCGGCTTTACCTGCAGGACGGCGACGGGACACCTGCAGCGCTGACGCCGGCCGGGTACCAGTACGCCGACTGCGTGCGCCATCCGCTGGCGCGGCAGATCCTCTGCATCCGCGAGGATCACACCGACGAGACGGTGGCCGAGAACGGCGAGGAACGAAACGAGATCGTCCTGATCGATCTGCCGGCGGCGGGTGAGGTGCCGGACGGTGACTCGGCCGGGCGGGTGCTGGTGACAGGCTGGGATTTCGTGGCCTATCCGCGGGTGAGTCCCGATGGGACGCAGCTGGCCTGGCTGGCCTGGGACCATCCGCACATGCCGTGGGACACGGCGTATCTGTATGTCGGCTCGCTCGACGCGGACGGCGTCGACAATGCGGCGCGGGTGGCCGGGCTGGAAGACGCGGAGTCGGCGCTTGAGCCGCAGTGGGACGTGGATGGCACGCTGTATTTCATCAACGATGCCAGCGGCTGGTGGAATCTATATCGCTGGCGCGACGGCGCGGTGTCGGCGGTGGCGCCGATGGCACGCGAGTTCGGCGGGCCGTTGTGGGCGCTTGGGGCCTCGACCTATGCGCTGACCGGCGACGGGCGGGCACTGGTGCGGACCAGCCTGGCGGCGGTGGATGAGCTTGGGGTCCTGGACCTCGAATCCGGGGCGTATCGGGCGCTCGATCTGCCGTTTGTCTACTTCGGCGGCGTGCGGCTGCTCGACGCCGAAACGGCGGTGGTGATCGCGAGTCCAGCGGATGATTCGGCGGCGGTGGTGACCGTGGCGCTGGCGGATGGGACGTTTGAGGTACTGCATCGGCCGGTGGCGGTGGATGTGCCGGCGGCGTTCATTCCGGTGGCCGAGTCGATCGAGTTTCCGACCGCGCCCGGGCCGGATGGCGAGGCGCGGATTGCGCAGGCGTTTTTCTATCCGCCGACGAACCCTGAGTTTGCCGGACCGCCAGGGGCGCGGCCGCCGCTGCTGGTGCTGGTGCACGGCGGACCGACTGCGGTGGCGCGGCCAACGTATTCACTGGCACGGATGTTCTGGACCAGTCGCGGGTTTGCCGTGGTGGACGTGAACTATGGCGGGTCGACCACCTTCGGGCGGGAGTTTCGTCGGCGCTTGAATGGCAACTGGGGCATCGTCGATGTCGAGGATGCGATCGCGGCGGTGGATTTCCTGGTGGAGGCCGGGCGGGTCGACCCGGAGCAGCTGGCGATTCGTGGCGGCAGTGCCGGGGGCTTCACGGTGCTGGCGGCGCTGGCGTTCACGGATCGGTTCATCGCCGGCGCGAACTATTTCGGGGTGTCTGATATCGAGGCGATCGCGGCGACCAGCCACAAGTTCGAGCGCCTGTACGACGTCTCATTGGTCGGACCGCCGGATCCGGAGCTTTATCGGGCGCGTTCGCCACTTTTCCACCTCGATGGGTTCAATGCGCCGCTGATTACGTTCCAGGGCTCGGAGGACCTGATCGTGCCGCCGGAGCAGTCGCGGATGATCGTGGAGGCCTTGCGCGAGCGCGGGATCCCGAGCGCCTACATCGAGTTCGAGGGCGAGCAGCACGGCTTCCGGCAAGCCGCCAACATCATCCGTGCCGCCGAAGCGGAGCTGTACTTCTACGGGCAGGTCTTCGGCTTCACCCCCGCCGACGACATCCCCCCCGTCGAGATCACCCCTCGGGTCGGACCACGTTAAGAGGTTGTTTTAGAACGCCTATCGCCCGCCAGAGCGTCCTCCAGGGGCGTTAGCCCACAGCAGAAGCTTCGTCTTCTGTGTTGTAAGCCCCGCGCGCGTCGGCCAACATCCACGCATCCCCCACGTGGACTACCGACCGCGCGCGGGCGCGTTTCCCGAGCGCCGACTGCATGGCATCGACGAACGCCTGATCACCGACCGCCACAGGCTCCGACCACATCGGCTGTCGCCGCCCCGGACCCTGCTTCAACGCCAGCTCGACATTGCGGTCCAGGCGCCGTTGCAGGCTGAGTAGATCCCGGCAGCCCATCAGCCCCATCAGGATGTCGAGATCGATGACACGGTAGCGTTGGCGCGGGTTCTGGATCGCCCGATAGCCGCTGTCGGGCCACTGGATCGGGTGGGAAACTGCGCCGGCGCGAACCATGTTCAGATCGATATAGCGCATGCAGGCCACGAGATGCTGATCGGTGCTGACGGCGGTCGCGTGGTAGCGGTCTTCCCAGTACGCGCCCCTGCGCTCGCGACGACGATTGAATTCCTGTGCCGCCCGGCCGGCGACCAGTTGCATGCTGCGGGCGATTTCGCCATTGCCGCGATCGCGGACAAGCAGATGGATGTGGTTGCGCGTGACGATGTAGTTGAGCACGCAGAGGCCGTATCTGCGGCGGGCTTCAAACAGCCAGTACTGCCAACGCTGGCGCTGATCGCGGTTGGCGAGCAGGAATTCGCGCTGGTGGCAGCGGTGGGTGATATGCCAGACCTGGCCTGGTACGTGATAGCGGTTGGCACGTGGCATCCCTGCCTCCGTTAGCCCGCAGCAAACGGCCGATGTGCTGCAGGCTAACGTGACACGGGACTACCTGAATAGCCTATTTTCCAGTTATTTCAAACTATTACTGGGGTCCGACCCGAGGGTCACCCCCGAGGGTTACCGAGGGTCAGCGACGACTTGGCCGAATTCGCAGTACTGACCATTGTCGAGCAGGATACCTGCGTAATGCTCCCAGTCCTGACCGGTCCCGCTGACCATCTGCAGATCCTGCGCCTCATCCAACCCGGGGCACCCGTCCGGGAACACCGCGCGGAAGCTGCGGCCATCAACTGATCGGATCACCAGGGTCGGTCCGGCATCAACGCGCCAGGAGCGGATCGTACCGATCTGCTGGCGCGTCACGCCCTGCCGCGGCGGCGGCGTGAATCTTGCCACCTCGCGCGCTGCCTTCATCCGCTCGGCCTCGGCCGTAGTGATCGAGCGCGCACGCAGCGTCCAGCCGTCGCTATAACCCAGCACCCTGAAACGGAACCGGCCAGACTGCTCTATCAGCACATCTCCTGTGCCACTGCCGTACCACAGCGTAACCACACCGAGAAAGTCATCGCTCGCCGCATCATGCAGATGCACTTCGAACCGCCCAAGCGCCGGCGCACCCTCGTGATGACGCGTCTGCCAGTTCACCATCCACGGCGACTGCGCCTCGAAACTGCCGGTTCTTTCCTGAGTACGGCCCGAAAATTCATGGATAACCGACTGCGCTGATGCCGCCGAGACGACCCCCAACACTGAAAAAACCAGCACGATAATGCGGATCATGACGACACCTCAGCTGCTGCTTGATGACTATCAGTTTAGAGGTGGTACACGGCGCGGACAGTACGAGGTTCTACCTAGCGGAGCTAGAAATCTGGCGAGACGCTCCTCTCATACAGGCGCCGCATATAGGTGATCGGTGCCAGCGGCGCCTCGGTCCAGGACGTCAGCCGCCAGTCATCGCCAACCCGCCGCACTGTCGTCACCACCCGGTTGTCACCGCCCATGGCTTCGCTGGCGAAATTGCGGAAGCGGATGTCCCACCGCATGTGCAGCACCACCATGACCTGCGAATCATCGAGGGGCTTGAACGCGAACTCGCTGAACACCAGCCTGACTTTCTCGTGGAAGCCTTCGTTGTGTCGCCAGTAGGCGCGCAGGCTGTCCCAGTCGGTCATGGGCGAATCGATTTCTTCCGCCAGATAGACCGGCACCGGATCGGTCGTGTCCCAGTGGGCTTCAAGGCGCGCGGGATCGTTGGCTGCCCAGGCCTCGCTGTAGGCGGCGAACAGCGCCCTGATTTCGGCGGCGGTGGTTGCGGTGACGGCCGCGGCGGTCTGGCTGATCGTCATGAGCAATAGTACTCCCATCCAGGTGGCAAGTTTTTCCATGCGTGGGGCTCCATTGTCGGTCCTCGGGGGCGCTTAGGACACAGGATGTGAGTGATCTGCTGTGCGCTAAGGCTGCGAAATTACCTCGAACCCAACCCGTCGGCGTTAAAAATTCAATACTTACCCAGCCCTTTCCGGGTCCGACCCGAGGGAGCGCATTAGGCGGGTGGTTTCTTTGGGGTGGGTCATCATGGCGTTGCGGGGATAGGGGAACTCGATGAGCTGCCACTCGGGGTCGGTCAGCGCCGGCCCGCCCATGCGGTCGCTCGAGGGGCTGTAGGCCTGGCCGGTGCAGCGGATGTAGGTTCGCGGCAGCCCTGCCCAGCCGCCGTTCCGCAGCACCAGCTCATCGGTCCACTGGCGCATGGGATGCAGGCTCAGCCGCCGCTTCAGCCACGCCTGGTTCACCTCATCATCCTCCGGCACCAGCATCTCCAGCGGATAATGGTCGAGGAAGCTCATCTGGTAGCCCTCGCGGAAATCCTCTACCCGCGCCAGCCACCACGCGGGATACTCGCCCGTCTCGGCATCACGCGACAGCGCCGCCGGCCGCTCCGGCGTCGGCACCAGGGCATCGAAAAACACCAGCCGCCCGATCCGCTCACGCAGCCGGTCGGCCACGCCGGTGATCGTGTAGCCGGCGAAGCTGTGCCCGACCAGCACCACGTCCTCGAGCTCCTCATGCTCGATGAGGCTGACGATATCCTGGATATGCGTCTCCAGTCCCACCTCCGGACTCATCAGATGGCTCCGGTCGCCCACCCCCGTCGGCGTCGGCGTATAGACCTCGAACCCCGCCTCCCAGAGAGGCCGCCGCAGGTGCCGCCACATCCACCCACCATGCCAGGTCCCCGGGACAAACACGAACGGCCGGCCCCGTGCCGCAGCAGGCCCGTCCACCTCGACCTCACCCGTCGGCGCCCCTGCCCCACCCGGCACACCCGTGCCCCCAGCAGCCCCGACCGAGCCGGCGTCCCCCGCCTGCGCGCGCGCGCCCGTCAACAGCCCCGCAACCACCGCCGCGGCGGTCCCCAGCACTCCCCTGCGTCCGATCATGCTGCCTCCCAGCGCCTGCACATCACTTGGCCTTGCCCTGCCCCAACGCCCCGACCACTACCGCCAGGTCCGTCCCAAAAGCCCCGAAACCGGGGCACCCCCTAATGCTTGCACACCCCACGCGTCCCGGCCACGCCGCGACGGCCCGCCAACCACGCCGCTGCCGCCCCCCGCCCACACCGCTACAGCCCCGCCCGACACTCCGGTATGCTCCACCGCTGTCGCCCACCGCCCCCAACCGAGGCAGAGCGCCCATGACCAGCCGGCTGCGTGTCCCGCACACGCTCATCCTGATGGCCGTGATGATGATCATCGCGCTCATCCTGACCTACATCCTTCCGGCCGGCAGCTTCGCCCAGGAAATCACCGAGACCGGCCGCGCCGTCATCGTGCCGGACTCCTTCATGCTGCTCGAAGAGCAACCGCCGATGCCGCCGTGGGCGCTGCTGACCGCCGTGCCCCGCGCGATGGCCGATGCCCAGGCGGTGATCTTTTTCGTGTTCATCGTCGGCGGCGTCATTGCCGTACTCAACAGCACCGGCGCGATCAACGCCCTGATCGGTGCGATGCTCGAGCGCTTCCGCAAGCGCATCAGCGTGCTGATCTTCGGCGCGATGTTCCTGTTCGCGATCTTCTCGGCGAGCTTCGGCATGGCCGCCGAGTACATCGCCCTGGTCGGCCTGCTCACCGCCCTGTGCGCCGCCCTGCGCCTGGACACCATGACCGCCGTGGCCATCCTGGTCTCGGGCTATGGCGTGGGCTTCGGCGTCTCGCTGTTCAACCCCTTCACCGTGCTGGTCGCCCAGGAAATCGCCGGGCTCGAGATCGGCTCGGGGCTCTGGTTCCGCGCGCTGATTGCCATCCCGATCTTCCTGGTCGCCTTCCACCACGTGCTGCGCTACGCCAACCGGATCGCCGCCGACCCCTCGAAAAGCCTGCTCGCCAACATCCCCAGCGCCCAGGCCACCGCGCCCGAAAGCTACCCGGAAATGACCACGCGCCATCGCCTCGTGCTGCTGGCCACCGTCATCACCCTCGGCGTGCTGATCTGGGGCATCGTCAGCCAGGGCTGGTACCTCACCGAGCTGGCCGCGCTGTTCCTCGCGCTGGGTCTTGCCGCGACCCTCCTCGGCAAGCTGCGCTGGGACGACATGGCGAACACCTTCATCTCGGGCGCCGCGGCCATGACCGGCACCGCGCTGCTGGTCGGCTTCGCCCGCTCGATTGCGCTGATCCTGGAAGACGGCATGGTGCTGCACACCATCGTCAACGGCCTCGCCGCACCACTGTCGCTGGTGCCTTCCGAGGTCTCGGCCGTCGGCATGCTGCTGATCCAGAGCGTTCTGAACCTGTTCATTCCGTCGGGCAGCGGCCAGGCCTTCGCGA
This sequence comes from Gammaproteobacteria bacterium, assembly GCA_007693855.1. Taxonomy (GTDB): domain Bacteria; phylum Pseudomonadota; class Gammaproteobacteria; order Steroidobacterales; family PWYM01; genus PWYM01. The sequence goes on from RECU01000080.1 coordinate 16,320, forward strand.
CCATGCCGATCATGGCGCCCATCGGTGATCTGGTCGGCGTCAGCCGGCAGGTGGCCGTGCTCGCCTTCCAGTTCGGCGACGGCTTCACCAACATGATCGTGCCGACCAACGCGGTGCTGATGGGCATCCTCGGCATCGCCGGCGTGCCTTACGCGGCCTGGGTGCGCTTCGCCTTCCCGCTGGTGCTCAAGCTGACAGCCATGGGCGCGCTGGCACTGGTGATCGCGGTCTGGATCGGCTATCAGTGAGGTAGGGACACGCGCGCTGATATTGCACCGCCACATGACGCCGCGCCGCGGATCTGCCTAGACTCGAACGGCGAGGTGTCGCGACCGGCCACACCCCAACGACAACGGCCGCGCCGCCCCGCTCCCACCCACGCCTGAGCGGAGGAACGAAACATGGTCCAAAGTCGTGACAGTCTCACCGGTCGTACCTGGGTCGTCGTCGCCGACAGCAGCCACGCGAACATCTACGTTCGCCCGCAACGCAACAGCGCGCTGCAGGAAATCGCCAGCTTCGACGATCCACAAGCGAGGCTGCGCGAACAGGACCTCACCTCAGACCTCCCCGGCCGCGCGAGCGGGCGCAACGGCGCCAGCCGCGACAAGCTCGATACCGACTACAGCGCCAAGGCCCACGAGCGCGAGACCTTCACCAGACAGATCTGCGGCACGGTGGAACACGCCCGCAGCTGCGGCGAATTCGAGGAACTGATCCTGATCGCGCCGCCACGGGTGCTGGGTCTGATGCGCGAAGGCCTCTCGCGACCCACGCTCGGCCGGGTCAGCCGCGAGATCCCGAAGAACCTGGTGCAGATGTCGCCAGAACGGCTGCATCCTTACCTGACCGAATAGACGGTATCAGGTTTCGACCAGATCCCCAGGCAACGGCTCCCCCGGCAACCGGAAGATCAGCTGGATCCACCCGGGCACCACCCGGGGATAGCCGCGCGCGAAACTCAGCGGCGAGCGGCGGAGTTTCACGTCGCCGTCGCCGAACAGCAGCGCATCGGTCTCGGCCTGGGTCATCGGACTGAACTGGCTGGCCACGTCATCGAGGCGCTGCTCGCCGGCGTCGGTGCCGTCGCGGCCCCCGGCGAGCAGCAGCACCGGCACATGGACTTCATCCCAGTGTTCCAGCTCGGGCTCGGCCTCGACCCCGGCCACCACCAGGAAGGTCGCCAAGGCCAGCGCGCGGATCGCCTCGGAGGCCGGCTCGCCGATGCTGACCAGGCCACTGCGCACCTCGTCCACGCGCGGCTCACCCACCAGCCGCTCGAACAGCCGCTCGGCATCTGCCATGGCCTCTGCCGCCAGCGGCTTATCCACCGCGAGCGCCACCACGCCGCGCTCGGCGAGATAGCGCGCCAGCAGCTTGGCCTCGCGCGCATCGGCCCCTTCGGCGGAGGGCAGCACCAGCGCCGCGGCGTGCGGGCCGTCACTGCGCGGTAAGTACAGGGCGCCGGTGTAGGTCGCGTACTCACCGGCCACCTCGACGCGGCTGCTTTCCACCACCCGGTACTCGAGCAGCCAGGCCAGCACCAGCAGCGCGACCGCGAACGCAACCAGCAGCAGGCGAAACAGCGCACCTTCGCGTGCGCGTCCGGCCAGGACCTGGCCAAACGCTACCGCCGTGGCCAGGGCTGCGGCGGCCAGCGCGAGCATGCCGAGCAGCGGCATGCTGCCGATACCGACGGTCACCCCCGCGGCGGACTCCCGCGCCATCAGGGCCAGGGCGGCGACCAGCAGCCCACACAGGGTCACTGTGGGCCACAGCCAGGCGGCCCTTCCCCCCACACCCAGCCCGTTCGGCGCGGGTCCCTCAGCGGCGCTCTTCACCCGCCCGCCGGCCGGGCTGTCGCCATCGACTGCAGGCACCTCAGGCCGCGTAACCGAGCATGGCCTTGACCTCGAGGAACTCCTCGAGCCCGTACTCGCCCCACTCCCGGCCATTGCCCGACTGCTTGTAGCCGCCGAACGGCGCCATCAGGTCCATGCCGGCGCCGTTGATGTGCACGTTGCCGGCCCGCAGCCGCGCGGCCACGCGCCGGGCGGCATCGAGGTCGCCGCCGGAGACATAGGCCGAGAGCCCGTAGACGGTGTCGTTGGCGATGCGCACCGCCTCGTCGACATCTGCGTAGGGCAGGATGCAGAGCACTGGCCCGAAGATCTCCTCGCGGGCGATGGTCATGTCGTTGCGCACGTTGGCGAACACCGTCGGCTTGACGTAGTAGCCGTGCGAAAGCCCGTCCGGGCGCCCGGGACCCCCGCAGACCAGCGTGGCGCCCTCATCGATGCCCTGCTGGATCAGGCCCTGGATCTTCTGCCACTGCACCTCGCTGACCACCGGGCCGAGCTGCGTGCCCTCGGCCTTCGGATCACCGACCACTGCCTTGTCACAGAGGGCCCTGGCGATCGCCGCGATCTCGTCCATGCGATCGGCCGGGACCAGCATGCGCGTGGGGGCGTTGCAGGACTGGCCGCTGTTGATCAGCACGCCCTGCAGACCGGCGGCCACGGCCTTCTGAAAATCGCAGTCCGGCAGCAGGATGTTCGGCGACTTGCCGCCGAGTTCCTGGGCCACGCGCTTGACGGTGTCGGCTGCGGCTTTGGCCACCTGCACGCCGGCGCGGGTGCTGCCGGTGAACGACACCATGTCGATACCGGGATGTGCAGCGATCGCCGCGCCAACCCCGGGGCCGTCCCCGTTGACGAGGTTGAACACGCCAGCGGGGATGCCCGCGGCATCGATCGCCTCGGCGAAGATCGCCGCGTTGATCGGCGCGACTTCGCTCGGCTTCAGCACCATCGTGCAGCCGGCCGCCAGCGCCGGCAGCACCTTGCAGGCGATCTGGTTGATCGGCCAGTTCCAGGGGGTGATGAACCCGCACACGCCGATCGGCTCGCGGGCGATGCGCAGCTTGCCGCGGTCCTCCTCGAAGGCGTAGTCCTTGAGGATGTTGATGTAGGTCTTGATGTGGCCGATGCCGGTGGCCGCCTGCGCCTGCATGGCCAGGCTCACCGGTGCGCCCATCTCGTCGGAAATCGCCATGGCGATGTCGTTGAAGCGCGCCTTGTAGGCCTGCTCGAGCGCCTCGAGCAGCGCGATGCGCTCATCGCGGGTGCTCTGCGAGTAGCTCTCGAAGGCCTCGCGCGCGGCCGCGACCGCCCGGTCGACGTCTGCCGCGCTGCCAATGGAGATCATGCCGGCCGGTGTTTCGGTCGCCGGATTGATCACCTCCAGCGTCTTCGGCGCGAGCGGATCGACCCACTCACCATTGATGTAGAACTTCCTGTAGTCGTGCATGACGCTCTCCTGTGACTCCCCCATGGACACCGCCGCCAGTTCGCCAGCAACGGCACGCCGTATCGAACCCCGATCCTAGCGCGCCGACGGGCTTGGCTCCAGGCGGGCTGATGACGCCGAACCCCGCCCATGACCTGGGAGACCCGGTCTGGCTACACCGGCCATCATCATTTCTCCATGACCAGAAACTGACAGGTCGGTCCCGGTGCTCGCATCAGCCTGCCATCCAGGGTCGCCAGCCTGAGGTCGAGGCGCTCCGCGATGGCGACATACCAGGCGTCGTAGCTGCTCAGATTTGCACGCAGCTGCCAGACGCGCTCGGCAAACGGCGTAAAGGGCAGCAGCCGCAGTCCGAAGCGGTTGAGATCGCGTGCCGCCTCAGTGGCCTCCAGCTGTTCAAGCCTGCCGGCCTGGACCAGTCGGCGCAGCACGTTGGTGGCCTCGACCAGCACCAGATGCGGGGCGTACAGCGGCTGTTGGGTGATCACCTCGATCGCCCAGGCGCCGGGCTGACCGGCGTCTACGCTGGCGGCGACCAGTACCGAGGCGTCGACAACCAGAGTCACCGGCTGACGCGTCGGCCTCGGGGCGGAGGCAGGGCCTCGCCACGACGATCCGCGTCGCGGTGATCAAGGATCTCGTCGACGGAGAGCCTGGTGCCGGTCAGCGCCTTGCGCTCGGCAATACGTTCAAGCACCTCGTCCAACGGGGGCTCAGCTGCAAGCCGCTCGAGTTCCTGCCGGAGATACTCCTGCATCGACTTGCCTTGCAGGGCGGCCCGCGCGGCGAGTTCGTCCCGAACGACAGTCGGCACGTTGCGGATGGTGATCTGTATACGCACGAAATCAGTTTGCAGCACCTGCTGTCAAAATGAAAGCATCTAGACGCCCTCGACGCCAGCAGAACCCCTGCTCGGCCGCCGCTAGAACGCCGCCTCCGACATCTCCAGCGCCGTGTCGTCCAGCCGTGCGAGCAGCTGCAGCCGCTCGCGCGCCTTCGGCAGTTCATAGATGAAGAAAAACCGGCAGGCGGCGAGCTTGCCGGCGTAAAAGTCCTGGTCGGCCTCGCCCGCATCGGCCTGGGCGTGCAGCGCCACCAGCGCCTGGCGCAGCCACAACCAGGCCACGACCACATGGCCGAACGCATCGAGATACAGCGTCGCATTGGCCAGGCCCAGCTCCGGGTGGCGCCCGGTGGCCTCCACCAGCCGCCGGGTGACCTCGGTAAGCTCGTGGCAGGTCTCGCGCAGCACCGCCGCCTGCGCCGAGAGCTGCACGCTGGTCTCGGCCTCGGCAATGGTCTCCTGCACCCGCGCGGACAACAGCGCCATGGCCCGACCGCCGTGCATCGACACCTTGCGCCCGAGCAGGTCGAGGCCCTGGATGCCGTGGGTGCCTTCGTGGATGGCATTCAGGCGGTTGTCGCGATACAGCCGCTCGACCGGATAGTCGCGCGTATAGCCGTAGCCGCCGAGCACCTGGATGGCGAGCTTGTTGGCCTCGAGACAGAACTCCGAGGGCCACGACTTGGCCACCGGCGTCAGCAGTTCCAGCAGCAGGTGCAGGGCGTCGCGCTCGCCGGCCTCGCGACAGGTGTGCAGCTCATCGAGCAGCCGCGAGCAGTACAGCACCAGTGCAAGCGCCCCTTCCACGTAGGCTTTCTGCGTCAGCAGCATGCGGCGCACATCGGCGTGGCGGATGATCGGCACCATGGGGCTGGTCGGGTCGCGGTCGGTGAGCGGGCGGCCCTGGGGGCGGCCGCGTGCATACTCCAGCGCATGCAGGTAGCCCGCGTAGCCGAGCATGGTCGCGCCCAGGCCGACGCCGACGCGCGCCTCGTTCATCATCTGGAACATGTACTTCAGGCCCTGGTGGGGCTCGCCCAGCAGCCAGCCGCGGCAATCGCCATGCTCACCGAGACTGAGCAGCGTGTTCACCGTGCCGCGATAGCCCATCTTGTGGTTGATCCCGGCCAGGCTGATGTCGTTACGCGCACCCGGGCTGCCGTCAGCCTCGACGCGGATCCGCGGCACCAGGAACAGCGAGATCCCCTTCACGCCCGGCGGCCCGCCGGGAATCTTCGCCAGCACCATATGCACGATGTTCTCGGCGAGCTCGTGGTCGCCGCCGGAGATCCACATCTTGCTGCCGGTGAGCCGGTAATAGCCCTCGTCGGTCGGCTCGGCACGGGTGCGGATGTCGGCCAGCGAGGAGCCGGCCTGCGGCTCGGACAGACACATCGTGCCGAAGTAGCGGCCCTCGAGCATCGGGCGGAGATAGCGTGCCTTCAGCGCCTCGCTGCCGAAGGTCTTGAGCAGGTTGGCCGCACCCACCGTCAGCAGCGGATAGCCCGCCGTGCCGATATTGGCCGAGGAGAACAGCGCGCCACAGGCCTGGTGGATCAGCCAGGGCAGCTGCATGCCACCGTCCTCGGCATCGAAGGGCACGGCCATGAAGCCGCCCTCGCGCAGCGCATCGAGCGCCTCGCGAACCTCCGGGAGGATGCGCACCTGCCCGTCGACGAACTCGGGCTCCTCGGCATCGACGGCAGCGGCGTGTGGCAGGAATTTCTCGGCGGCGATCGTCAGCGCCGCATCGATCACCGCGTCGAAGGTCGCCCGGTCATGCTCGGCGAAGCGCGGTCTGCGGCACAGGTCCTCGGCGTCGAGCAGTTCGTAGAGCAGGAAATCGAGGTCGCGGCGGTTGATGATCGGATGCACGGCGGGTCTCGCTGGACGAAGAAGCCTGCCGGCATTCTCGCATGTCAGCCATCGCCAGGGGTCTATGGCCGGCGGTAGACCTCGCGGCGATGGCCGAGGCCTTGATCAGAAGCCTATAGCTTCCCACTGCGCTTGAGGTCCTTCACGACAGCCTCGAACGACAGCTCCGGCTCATCGCGACGTTCTTGGAACGCGAGAAGGTCAGCGGCGTCCTCCCCCAGGCTCAGACGCACGGCTTCATTGACCAGGTCGGACATCGACCGGTCAGTCTCCGCAGCCTTCAACCGCAAAGCGCGATGCAATGCCGGATCGAAGTACACCGTGGCACGTTTCTGAGAGGGTTCCATGGAGAGCACCTTAGCGCTTTGACAACAAAGCATCAAAGCGCCCGCGACGGCGACTGGTACTCGTAGCCCAGCGCCTCGGCCACCGCCGAGCAGGTGACCCGGCCGCGGTGGATATTCAGCCCGGCCAGCAGGTTGGGATCGTGGGTCAGCGCGCCGCGCACGCCGCGCTCGGCCAGCGCGAGCACGAACGGCAGCGTGGCGTTGTTCAGCGCGAAGGTCGAAGTGCGCGGTACGGCACCGGGCATGTTGGCCACGCAGTAATGCACCACCTCATCGACCAGATAGGTCGGGTCGGAATGCGTGGTCGGGCGGCTGGTCTCGAAGCAGCCGCCCTGGTCGATCGCCACATCCACCACCACCGAGCCCGGGCGCATCGCGGCGATCATTTCGCGGGTGACCAGCTTCGGCGCCGAGGCCCCCGGAATCAGCACCGCGCCGATGACCAGGTCGGCACCGGTCACGTAGCGCTCCAGCGAGTCGACCGTGGAGTAGATCGTGTTCAGCCGCCCGCCGAACTGGAAGTCGAGCTCCTGCAGCCGCTTGAGCGAGCGGTCGAGCACCGTCACGTTGGCCTCCATGCCCATGGCCATGCGGATGGCATTGGTGCCGACCACGCCGCCGCCGATCACCACCACCCGGGCCGCGGCCACGCCCGGCACGCCGCCGAGCAGCACGCCGGCACCGCCGGCCTCCTTCTCCAGGCAATGCGCCCCGGCCTGCACGGCCATGCGCCCCGCCACCTCGCTCATCGGCGCGAGCAGCGGCAGGCTGCCGCCCGGCCCGGTGACCGTCTCGTAGGCGATGGCGGTGACGCCGGACTCGACCAGCAGTCGCGTCTGTTCCGGATCCGGCGCCAGATGCAGGTAGGTGAACAGCACCTGGCCTTCGCGCAGCTGCCGGCACTCGTCGGGCTGCGGCTCCTTCACCTTCACCACCAGCTCGGCGCGGGCGAACACCTCGGCGGCATCGGCGGCGATGCCTGCGCCGGCCCGCTGGTAGTCCTCGTCGCGCATGCCGATGCCCAGCCCGGCGCCGGTCTCGATCAGCACCTCGTGGCCGCGCTCGCACAGCTCACGCACGCTTGCCGGGATCAGGCCGACGCGGTATTCATGGTTCTTGATTTCGCGGGGCACACCGATCTTCATGCGGGGACTCTCCGTAGGGCCCCGGCACGGGGGCCGATCTCATGCCCGGCAACTTACTCGCGGCCACGTTGCATAACAACCATTTTATCGACATTCTCAAGGGCCATGTCTGAGCGACGCAAACGTCTGAAGCGGGGCCGCCCGTGAGCGTGGGGGTCCTGGTCGGCGCGGCCTGGCGGCTGGTGCTGACGCTGGCGGTCGCGTGGCTGGCGATCTGCCTGTTGCTGTTCCTGATGCAGGAGCGGCTGGTGTTCCTGCCGAACATCGGCGGCCGGACACTGGTGGCCACGCCCGAGGCCCTGGGTCTCGACTACGAGGACGTGACCTTCGAAGCCGCCGATGGCGTGCGCCTGCATGCCTGGTTCGTGCCGGCCGAGGACGCCCGTGGCACGGTGATCGTCTTCCATGGCAACGCCGGCAACATCTCCCATCGCCTGGACACGCTCCGGATCTTCCACGGCCTTGGGCTCAATACCCTGCTGTTCAACTATCGCGGCTACGGCCAGAGCGAGGGGCGTCCGAGCGAGGCGGGTCTGGGGCTCGACGCCGCTGCGGCCTGGGAGGAAATCACCGGCCGGCGCGGCATCCCGGCCGAGGAGGTGATCCTGTTCGGCCGCTCGCTGGGCGGCACCCTGGCCGCGCAGCAGGCGGCGGCGACGCCCCCGGCGGCGCTGGTGCTCGAATCGACCTTCACCTCGGTGCCCGATCTCGCCGCAGAACTGTATCGCATCTTCCCGGTGCGGCTGCTGGCCCGGCTCAAGTTCGACGCGCGCGCGGCGCTGGCCGAGGTGCAGGCGCCGGTGCTGGTGGTGCACAGCCGCCAGGATGAAATCGTCCCCTTCAGCCATGCCGAGGCCCTGCTCGAGGCCGCCGGCAGCCGCGCCGAGCTGCTGGAGATCCGCGGCGATCACAACACCGGCTTCCTGCAGAGCGGCCAGGCCTACCGCGACGGGCTGGCGGGCTTCATCCTGCCCCGGCTGCCGGCGCGCTGAGACAGGCGGCAAACAGCTCGGGATCGACATTGCCCCCGGAGAGCGTGGCCACCGCGACGCGGCCCTCCAGCGACCCGACACGATGGAGCAGCGCAGCCAGGGCCACCGCCCCGCCCGGCTCGAGCACGAGTTTCAGGCGCTCGAAGGCCAGCCGCAGGGTGGCGCGCACCTCATCATCGGAGACCGCGAAGCCGGCCCGGCAACGCCGGGCGGTGATCGCAAAGGTAAGCTCGCCTGGCATCGGTGACAGCAGGGCATCGCAGATCGAGCCGCCCTCCTCGGCATTGCGCTCGCGCCGACCGGAGATGAAGGAGCGCCGGTGGTCGTCGCAGGCCTCCGGCTCGGCGGTGTAGACGGCCACCTCGGGGAAGGCATCGCACAGCGCCAGGGCACAGCCGGCGGTCAAGCCGCCGCCGCCGGCACAGATCACGGCCAGATCCGGCGCAAGCCCCAGCGCGGCCAGGTCCTCGGCAATCTCCAGCCCGGCTGTCCCCTGGCCGGCGATCACCTGCGGATCGTCGAACGCCGGCACCAGGGTCGCGCCGCGCTCGGCGGCCAGGCGCGCGGCAATCGCTTCACGGGACTCCCGCCCGCGCTGGTAGAGCACGACTTCGGCCCCCAGCGCCCGCGTGGCCGCCTGCTTGATGGCCGGGGCGTCGGTGGGCATCACGATGGTCGCCGGCAGGCCGAGCAGCCGCGCCGCTTCGGCCACGCCCTGGGCGTGATTGCCCGAAGAGAAGGCGACCACGCCCCGCGCCCGGGCCTCGGCGGGGAGCTGCACCAGGCGATTCCAGGCGCCGCGGAACTTGAACGACCCGGTGCGCTGGAAGATTTCGGCCTTGAGGAATACGCGGCCGCCGAGCCGTTCGTCCAGCCACGGGAAATTCAACAGCGGCGTGCGCACGGCCACGCCGGCCAGCCGCGCCGCCGCCGCCCTCACCTCGGCCACATCCGGCAGTTCAACAGTCACACGTTCTCCCTTCCAGCGCCCTGATGGGCATCAGTGGCAGTCTCAGTCTCAGTCTCAGTTTCAGGGACGCTCGAAGCGCACCCGCTGGGCGCGTTCGACCGACACGGTGAAGGCGCGCACGCGGCCGCGGCGGTCGCGCTCGAAGGCGACGATGAAATCCGCCGTGTCCCACTCGAGGAACAGGTCGCGGCGCAGCGGGGCCAGGGCCACCCGCCCGCCCGTGGGCTGCCTGAAGTCGAGCCCCCCGGCATCGTCGGCGACCAGCGTGACACCGGTGTTGAGCGCGCGGCTGTACCACTCCCCGGTGTACTGGCGGAGCTCACGGGCCGACAGCGGCGCGGGCGCGTGGCGCTCGCCGTCCAGCCGTTCATGGGCAAGCTCGAGGCGCACCCCGACCACCTCGCCCCGGCGGTCACGCCGGAAGGCGAGCACGCCCTGCCCGCCCGGCAACAGATAGCGCAGCCCCCCGTCATGGCGCAGTGCGTGCGGCGAGCCGGTGATCAGCAGCACGGCCTGGCCGTCGACCTCGCGCACGCGGATCGGCAGGCCGTTCTCCAGCAGATACATGCCGGTCACCACGCCGTGCCCGCCCTCAGGCGCGCCGCCTGGCGGCACATCATCGGCTCCCAGGGCCGGCACCCCCGGCGCAGGCTCGTCGGGCCCAAGCTCGGTCTCGGGCGCGGGCGCCGGCAGCCGCCCCTGGGCCACCAGCACCTGGTCGGCCAGCGCCTCGGCAATCGCCGCGGCGCGCAGATGGCCCGCGTTGCTCAACACGGCAACCACCAGCGCCTCGCCCGGAAACACCAGCAGATGCGCCCGATAACCGCCATTGGCGCCGCCGTGATGCACGGTCGCAAGCCCCCGGTGCTCGCCGAGGCTCAGCCCCAGCCCGTAGGCTGGCGGCGGCTCGCCGGGAATCTCCGGCTGCTCGGCCAGGCGCGTCAGCAGGGCCGTGCCATCGATGTCGGCGGCCAGCAGGTAGGCACCGAAACGCAGCAGGTCCGGCACGGTGCTCAGCAGGTTGCCCGAGCCATAGACCCCGCTGGTCAGCGGATCGCGCCGGTAGCGGTGGCGGTCCTCACCTTCATCACCCGCCCGCCGGTAGGCCGGCACCATGCCGTCGATCACGGCGAACGGATCATCGAGCATGCGGCTGTGCGCCATCCCCAGCGGCGCGAACAGCTGCTCGGCCAGCCACTGCGGATAGGCCTGCCCGGTAACCTCGCCGACCAGCTCGGCCAGCAGCAGATAGCCGGTGTTGGAGTAGAGGTGGCGCGTGCCGGGGGGAAAGTTCAGCCCGTCCTGGCGGCGGACCAGGGCCAGTGCAGCAGCCTGGGAGCGGCGATCGGCGGAATGCTGCCCGGCCAGCCCGGACAGGGCCCAGTAGTCTTTCAGGCCGGAGGTATGCTGGAGCAGCTGGCGCAGCGTGAGGGCGCGGGCATACTCGGGGAGATCGTGCAGATGGCGTTCGAGCGGGTCGTCCAGGCTCAGTCGGCCCTCGGCCTCGAGCCTGAGCAGGGTGACGCCCATCAGCGGCTTGGCCACCGAACCGGCGTGCATCACGGCATCAAGTGTGAGCGGGACGCCAAGCTCGAGACTGGCTTGGCCGTGAACGCCCGTGGCGACGATTTCGCCATCGAGCAGGGCGCCGTAGATGACGCCCGGGGCCTGTGCCCAATCGCGCTCGGCGAGCCGGGCGAGCAGACCCTCCGCCGCGAGCGGCGGGACCAGGCCCAGCAGGGTAAGCAGGCCGGCGAGGGCCGCCGGCCAACGCGGCCGGCGGACCCGCCGTGCCCACCCGAGTATCCTTACTCGGGGATGACGTTCTCGGCCTGCAGGCCTTTCTTGCCTTGGGTGACTTCCATGGTCACTTTCTGTCCTTCGGCCAGGCTCTTGAAGCCGCCGCCGGAGATGCCCGTGTGATGCACGAACACATCCGCACCGCCCTCCTGCTGAATGAAGCCAAAGCCCTTTTCGTCGCTGAACCACTTGACGGTCCCGGAGATCCTCTCAGCCATACTCACCTCGTCTTGCTCGAACCGCGCACATTGCACGGACGGGAACGCGGACATCGTGTCCCCAACGCTAATCCTACAGGTTCGATGGCCTGTCTGCAGCGGTTTATCGCTGCAGGACGCCGAATTTCGGCCTAGAGGGCGTTTTTCAGGCGCTCGTACTCCTGGTGGACGAGGCGCCCGAACAACGGATCGGACTCGATCTCGTCGATACCGGCAAGCGTCTCCCAGTCATCGGCCTCGAGCACCCGCCGGGCCAGCGGGAACATGATCGCCTCCTCGAAATCGAGGTGCTGGCGCTGGCTGTCGAGGTAATCGCGGGCGAGGTGATCGAACTCGCGGCGCTCCATGGCGACCTCGCTCTCGACCTCGCGGATGGCGTCGAAAAACGCCTTGCCCTTCACGTACAGCGCCTGGTGTTCCTCGCGCAGCCGCACCACCTGCTCACGGGTCGCGTCGTCGATCCGCTCGAGGCGCTCGAGGTGTTCGAACAGGCGATCCTCCACCGGGTGATGGTAGAGATCGGCATAGTTGGTGAGGTAATGCAGGGCATCGTGCACCAGCGGGAGATCAGCCGCCTCGTGGCCTTCCAGGCGCTGCAGTTCGCGTTCGATGGCATTGAGGATCTGCACCATGTTGAGGTGATCCTGGTGGAGCCGGTCGAGTATGTCGCTCATGTACACCCCCTGGGTGCCGCCGCGCGGCCCCCTGTCTGGGCGGCGTTCAACGCCGCCGGTGGTTGCGCTGCCACAGCCCGCGGATGCCCGCTCAGGAGGCCTCAGGCCAGGACTGCGGTACCTTCTGAATGCTGTCGATGTCGTAGCCCTCGGCGGCCAGGAACTCGAGAATCCGCTGGTAATCGGCTTCGGGCAGGGTTGGCTCACGGGCCATGATCCAGACGTAATCGCGCTTGCTGCGACCGATCACCGTCTGCGTGTAGTCCTCGTCCAGCCAGACCACCAGGAACTCGGCCTTGAACGGCCAGACGAAGCGCATGCCCCACTCGGCGTTGTTCTCGCTGCGGACGAAGCCCCGCGGGTTGAAGCGCCGCTCCTTGCCGTCGAACCCGCCCTTGCGGAAGGTGAACACGGTATCGATGGTGCCATCGGGGTTCAGGCTGTAGGTTTCGACGGCGTTGTAGGCATCGCGCTCGAGGAAGGTCGGGATGTTGGCGATGACATACCAGTCGCCCATGTAGCGTTCGATATCGACGTAATCGACGGTGGTGATGGTCGGCACGGATTGACATCCTGCGACGAGCAGCGTCGCGGCAAGCAGGCTGGCGAAACGGTAACGAGGCATGTCGCGCGTCCCTGTGACAGTGATTCTTCCGGCCGGTCAGTGTACCCGACCCGGCCGGGCAGAGGCATCCTCAGGCGGGGCGCGGCTCAGTCGAGCGCCTCGAGCACCAGCAGGGGCTCGCCCTCGTCGACCCGAGCGCCGGGGGCGAAATTCACCGCGCCAATCCGCCCGTCATGCGGCGCGCGGATGACATGCTCCATTTTCATCGCCTCGACCACGGCCAGCGGCTGGCCGGCCTCCACCATCTCGCCCGCGGCGACGTGCACGGCGATCACCTGGCCGGGCAGCGGCGAGGCCAGTGACCCCGGGGCGCTGGCCGCGGCCGGCGTCTCGCCCGGGCGGCGCTGGCAGATCCGCCAGCTCTCGCCGCCCAGCCAGAGCATCAGCACATCGCCCCGGCGCGCCAGCGACGGGCGCAGGCGCTGGCCCGCCAGCTCGACATCGAGCGCCCCCGGCAGCCGGCGCAGGCTCGCACTGACCGGCGGCTGACCCTCGAGCGCCACCCGCCAGCCGGCGGGCTCGCGCACCAGCCAGCCGGCATAGGCCTCGTCCGCCAGGGTGAATTCCAGCCACACGCGCCCAGGCAGGTTCAGCCGAAACGCCTCGGTCTGCTGCCACGGCCCGCCTGCCACGGCGGCGTCCGGGTCCGTGCAGTGCAGCGCCAGGGCCGCCAGCGCAGGCAGCGCCGACGGCAGCTCCCCGCCGGCCGGCGCGGCCAGCGTCGGGCGCGCTTCGAGATAACGGGTGGTCACCGCACCCCGGGCGAAGTCCGCATCGGCGAGGATGCGGCCGAGCAGCGGCAGGTTGGTGGCCACGCCGGCAATCTCCGTGGCTGCCAGGGCCTGGCGCATGCGCGCCAGCGCCTCGCCCCGGTCGCGACCGTGGGTCACCAGCTTGGCAATCATCGGGTCGTAATAGGGGGTGATGACATCGCCCGGATCGACGCCGCTGTCCACGCGCACGCCTTCGCCCGCCGGCAGGCGAAGATGCCAGAGCGTGCCGGTGGCCGGCAGGTAGTCGCGCGCGGGGTCCTCGGCATAGAGGCGAGCCTCGAGGGCATGCCCCAGGCATGCGATCTCGGCCTGGGCCCGCGGCAGCGGTTCGCCGGCGGCCACACGCAGCTGCCAGGCGACAAGGTCCTCGCCGGTGATCGCCTCGGTGACCGGATGCTCGACCTGCAGGCGGGTATTCATTTCCATGAACCAGAAGCGCCCGTCCTGGCAGAGGAACTCCACCGTGCCGGCGCCCACGTAGTCGATGGCCCGCGCGGCGGCCACCGCCGCCTCACCCAGCGCCGTGCGCAGCGCGGGGTCGAGATCCGGCGCCGGCGCCTCTTCCAGCACCTTCTGATGGCGCCGCTGTACCGAGCAGTCGCGCTCATGCAGGTGCACCACATTGCCGTGGGTGTCGGCGAACACCTGCACCTCGATATGCCGGGGCGCGGCGAGATATTTCTCGAGCAGCAGACGGTCATCACCAAACGCGGCACGCGCTTCGCGACGGGCTGCGGCCAGCGCCTCGGGCAGGGCCTCGGCCACAGTGACCACCCGCATGCCCTTGCCGCCACCGCCGGCGGCGGCCTTGAGCAGCACCGGGTAGCCCACGGCGGCGGCGGCCGCCGCCAGCCGGGCGTCCTCGGCCGCCGGATCTTCTGCCGCTGGAGCATCCGACGCCGCCGGCCCGGCGGCGCCCTGCGGCGCGACGTCGGCATCGCCCGGCACCACCGGCACGCCGGCCGCGGCCATCAGCGCCTTGGCCCGGCGCTTGTCGCCCATGTCACGAATCGCCTGCGCCGAGGGCCCGACGAACACCAGCCCGGCCGCCACGCAGGCCTCAGCGAACGCCGCGTTCTCGGAGAGAAAGCCATAGCCGGGATGCACCGCCTCGGCCTGCAGCTGCCTCGCCGCCTCCAGCAGCCGGGCCACGTCCAGATAGGACTGCGCGGCCTCGGCCGGGCCGAGGCAGACGGCCTCGTCGGCCAGGCGCACATGGCGGGCGTCGCGGTCGGCCTCGGAATACACGGCCAGCGTCGTGATGCCCAGGCGGCGGGCGGTGGCGATGATCCGGCAGGCGATCTCGCCGCGGTTGGCAATCAGCAGGCGACGGAACACGAGGCGCGCCTACATGCGGAAGACGCCGTAGGGCGTCTCCGGGGCAAGTGGCGCGTGCGCGGCCGCGGCCAGGCCCAGACCGAGCACCCGGCGGGTATCGCGGGGGTCGATCACCCCATCGTCCCAGAGCCGGCTGCTGGCATGGTAGGGATGGCCCTCGCGCTCGTACTGCAGGCGGATCTCCTCGCGGAAGGCCGCCTGCTCGGCCTCGGGCCAGGTGCCGCCGCGCGCCTCGACGCCGCTGGCGCGCACCAGCGACAGCACGCTTGCCGCCTGCTCGCCCCCCATCACCGAGATCCGCGCGTTCGGCCACATCCACAGGAAGCGTGGCTGGTAGGCGCGGCCGCACATGCCGTAGTTGCCGGCGCCGAAGGAGCCGCCGATGAGCACGGTGAACTTCGGCACCCGCGCACAGCTCACGGCGGTGACGAGCTTCGCGCCGTCGCGCGCGATGCCGGCGTGCTCGTAGCGCCGCCCGACCATGAAGCCGGTGATGTTCTGCAGAAACACCAGCGGGATCCCGCGGCGGTTGGCCAGCTCAATGAAGTGCGTGCCTTTCAGCGCGCTCTCGGAAAACAGGATGCCGTTGTTGGCAAGAATCGCCACGGGATAGCCCTGGATCCAGGCGAAACCACACACCAGCGTGGTGCCGTACAGCGCCTTGAACTCGTCGAACTCCGAGCCGTCCACCAGCCGCGCGATCAGCTCGCGCACGTCCCAGGCGCTGCGCGACTCCCGCGGCACCAGCCCGAGGATGTCCTCGGCCGGGTAGCGGGGCTCGCAGGGCGCGCGGGTGGGCGCGAGCGCCGGCGCCGGACGGTTCAGGCAGGCCACCCGGCGCCGGGCGATGGCCAGCGCATGGGCGTCGTCCTCGGCCAGGTGATCGGCCACGCCGGAGCTGCGGGCGTGCACGTCGCCGCCGCCCAGGGTCTCGGCATCGACCACCTCGCCGGTGGCCGCCTGCACCAGCGGCGGGCCGCCGAGGAAGATCGTGCCCTGGCGGCGCACGATGATGGTCTCGTCGCACATCGCCGGCACATAGGCGCCCCCGGCCGTGCATGAGCCCATCACCAGGGCGATCTGCGGGATGTTCAGCGCCGACAGCCGCGCCTGGTGGTAGAAGATCCGCCCGAAGTGTTCACGGTCCGGAAACACCTGGTCCTGCAGCGGCAGGTAGGCCCCGCCGGAGTCGACCAGGTACAGGCATGGCAGGTGATTCTCCAGCGCGATCTCCTGCGCCCGCAGGTGTTTTTTCACCGTCAGCGGATAGTAGGTGCCGCCCTTCACCGTGGCGTCGTTGGCCACGATCATGCACTCGATCCCGCTCACGCGACCGATGCCGGCGACCACGCCGGCGCAGGGCACGGCCTCGTCGTAGTGACCGAGCGCGGCCAGCTGACCGATTTCCAGAAACGGGCTGCCCGGGTCGAGCAGCCGGTCGATGCGCTCGCGCGCGAGCAGCTTGCCGCGGGCCACATGGCGCTCGCGGGCGTGCGCCGGCCCGCCTTCGGCGATGCGCGCGGCCGTGGCCCGCAGGTCGTCGACCAGCGCCGCATGGTGGGCGGCATTGGCACGGACCTCCGGGTCGGCGGGATCAAGGCGCTGGCCGATGACGGTCATCGCGGCTGCCCTGACCCCGGGCGCCGGCGCAGCAGGCCGGTGCGCTGGCAGCTCGCCACGAGTTCATCGCGCTGGTTGAAGGCGCGGTGGGCGAAGGTGACGATGCCGGCGTCCGGGCGTGAACGGCTGTCGCGCAGCGCCAGCACCTCGGTCTCGATGCGCAGCGTGTCGCCGTGGAACACCGGGCGCGGGAAGCGCACCTCGTCCCAGCCGAGGTTGGCGATGGCCGTGCCCAGCGTGGTGTCGCCGACCGAAATGCCGACCATCAGGCCGAGGGTGAAGCCGCTGTTGACGATGCGCTCGCCGAACTCGCTGTCCTTCATCGCCTCGGCGTCGAGATGCAGCGCGGCGGGATTGTGCGTCATGGTGGAGAAGATCACGTTGTCGGCTTCGGTCACCGTCCGCCGGATGGCGTGCTGAAACCGCTGTCCGACCACGAAGTCCTCGTAATACAGTCCGGCCATCAGCAGTCTCTCCTCGCGCCCGCCTCGCCTGTCATGCCGCCGGCGCCTGTCATTCCGCCGCCGTCATCCCGCCGCCTCGAACAGCTCGCGGCCGATCAGCCAGCGGCGGATTTCACTGGTGCCGGCACCGATCTCGTAGAGCTTGGCATCGCGCAGCAGCCGCCCGGCAGGGTAGTCGTTGATGTAGCCATTGCCACCGAGCGCCTGGATGGTCTCCAGCGCCATCCAGGTGGCCTTCTCGGCGGCGACCAGGATGCAGCCGGCGGCGTCGGCCCGCGTGGCCCGGCCACGATCGGCCGCGGCGGCGACCGTGTAGACGTAGGCTCGGGTGGCATTCATGGTCGTGTGCATGTCGGCGAGCTTGGCCTGCATCAGCTGAAACTCGCCGATGGCACGGCCGAACTGTCGGCGCTCGCGCACGTAGGGCAGAACCAGGTCCATGCAGGCGCGCATGATCCCGAGCGCGCCGCCGGCCAGCACGATACGCTCGTAATCCAGCCCGGACATCAGCACCTCGGCGCCACGCCCGACCTCGCCGAGCACGTTCTTGGCGGGCACGAGGCAGCCGTCGAACACCAGTTCGCAGGTGTCCGAGCCGCGCATGCCGAGCTTGTCGAGCTTCGGCGAGGTGCTGAACCCCGGCATGCCGCGCTCGACGATGAAGGCGGTGATGCCGCGCGAGCCGGCGGCCGGGTCGACCGTGGCGTAGACGATCAGCACGTCGGCCTCGGGGCCGTTGGTGATCCACATCTTGGTGCCGTGCAGGCGGTAGCCGTCGGCGGTCGGCTCGGCGCGGGTACGCATGCCCATGACATCGGAGCCGGCGCTTGTCTCGCTCATGGCCAGCGCCCCGAGGCTTGCGCCATCGAGCAGGCCGGGCAGGTAGGCCTCGAGCTGGGCCGGCGAGCCCCAGCGATACAGCTGGTTGACGCACAGATTCGAGTGCGCGCCGTAGGACAGCCCCACCGAGGCCGAGGCGCGGCTCAGTTCCTCACAGGCGATCACGTGCGCGAGATAGCCCAGGCCAGCCCCGCCGTGCGCTTCGTCCACCGTGATGCCGAGCAGCCCGAGCCCCCCGAGCGCCGGCCAGAGCTCCCGCGGAAAGCGGTTGCTGCGGTCGATTTCCGCGGCCAGCGGCGCGATCTCCGCGGCCGCAAAACCCGCCACCGTGTCGCGCAGCATCACGAGCGTCTCGTCATGTCCGAAATCGAGTTCCAGCATCGCTCCCCCTTCGCACCGCCGCCTGGATGACGGCGCCGCAGGGCATGCTGCGGCACTGGCACGAAGGGGTATTTTGTCGGACAATCCGACTATCAGTCAATCATAGCCCCGGGCCGACAGCACTCGAGGCCGCCATCGACCGCAGAGGAACCTGGAATCATGGGAGCACTGTTCGCCCCGCTGCGCACGGAAACCGCCTACCAGCAGGTCTGTCTGGCCATCGAGGAGAAGATTCTTGGGCGGACCCTGCAGCCGGGCGACCCGCTCCCGACCGAGACCGAGCTGGCCCAGCAGTTCGCGGTGAACCGCTCGACGGTGCGCGAGGCGCTGCGCGCGCTGGAAAGCCGCGGGCTGGTGATGCGCGCGCCGGGCAGCAAGCGCCTGCAGGTGGCGAGACCGGCCGCCGCGGCCGTGGCCGACGGCGTCAGCCGCGCGCTGGTGCTGCACCAGATCACCTTCCTGCAGGTCTGGGAGGCGATGATGCTGCTCGAGCCGGAACTCGCCGCGCTGGCCGCGCAGCGCCGCAGCGAGACGGCACTGGCTGCGCTCGAGGCGGCCGCACAGCCCCTGGCCGACGACCCGGCCCTGCCCGCCGAGCTCGCCGTCGACCACACGGTGCGCTTTTTCAGTCTGCTCGCCGAGGCCTGCGGCAACCACGCCCTGGAGATCGCCGCCGAGCCATTGACCCGCCTGCTCCGCCCGACGCTCTCGCGGATGATCGACCAGGTGCCGCAGGCGCGCCAGCGCATCGCCGGCGCCCAGCGCCAGCTGCTCGAGGCGCTGACCCGCGGCGATGCCGAGCAGGCCCGGGCGTGGATGGGCAAGCATATTCGCGATTTCCGCCGCGGCTATGAACTCGCCGGCATCGCGCTGGACGCGCGGGTCGAGACCACGGCGCCAGACCGGTAGACTTCCCGCTTTTGGGCATGGGAGTGCCGACATGTCTGGATGGCCGACGCTGCTTTCGGGCTGGCCGCTGTTTCTCGTCTGCGCCGCGGCCACCGCCCTGACGGTCAGCCTGGGGCGGCGTCAGCCGCTCGCCTGGTTTGCCCTGGGGGTGCTGTTCTTCGCCCTGCGCCTGTCCGAACTGGGCGTCGCGGCCTGGGTGGGCGCGGTGGTCATCCTCGTCTGGCGGATTTCCAACCCACCCGAGTCCTCCGGCACCGGCTGATCAGCCGCCGAGATAGAACATCTCGGCCTTGTCCTGCCGGGTCGCGCGGGCGCGCAGTTCACTGTAGCGATCGTCCCGCCCCTGCCAGAGCTCGGCCAGCGTCTCGCGCAGCGTGTCGTCGTCGATCCCACCGCGCAGCAGCGCGCGAAAGTCCGCCCCCTCGCCGGCGAACAGGCAGGTGAACAGCTTGCCGTCTGAGCTCAGCCGGGCGCGGCTGCAGTCGCCACAGAACGGCGCACTCACCGAAGAAATGAAGCCGATCTCACCCTCGCCATCGCTGAAGCGCCAGCGGCGTGCGACCTCGCCGCGATAGCCGGCATCCAAGGACTCCAGCGGCCAGCGGGCATGGATGCGTGAGCGCAGTTCGGCGGAGGGTACGACATCATTCAGGCGCCAGCCGTTGCGCGTGCCGACATCCATATATTCGATGAAACGCACGATGACGCGCTGCCCGCGAAAATGCTCGAGCAGGTCCAGCACGGTGTGGTCGTTGACGCCACGCTGGACCACGACGTTGATTTTCACTGGCGCAAGCCCCGCCTCCAGCGCAGCCTCGATACCCGCGAGCACGCGCTCGAGCTGGGCCCGGCCCCCGCTCATGCGGGCAAAGACCTCCGGATCGAGCGAGTCCAGGCTGACCGTGACCCGGTCCAGCCCGGCGGCTTTCAGGGCCACGGCATGCTGCTCGAGCAGCACCCCGTTGGTGGTCAGGGCGAGATCCTCGACGCCAGGCAGTGTGGCCAGGTCGGCCACCAGGTCGCTGATCGCTGGGCGCAGCAGCGGCTCGCCCCCGGTGATGCGCAGCTTGGTCACCCCCAGGTCGACCAGCAGGCTGGCCAGTCGGGTGATTTCGGCGAAGTCCAGGCGCTCGGGTGAGCGCAGAAACCGGAAGCGCTCGTGGAAGACTTCCTCCGGCATGCAATAGGGACAGCGAAAGTTGCAGCGGTCCATGACCGAGATGCGCAGATCACGCAAGGGACGACCGCGCTGGTCGGTGGGGCGTCGTGGGCGGCCACCCCGCCAGTCGGCAATGGGCTGCTGCATGCGCGGGCCCGCGCCGCTCAGGGCGCCTGCAGCGCCGCGGTGCGCCGGTGACGCAGGAAGCGGTAGTTGACCAGGTGCACGGCGGCCAGTGCCAGACTGCCGATGACCGTCAACGTCGCCTCCAGGGCATGCGACAGGTTGTCATGCCCCCAGGTGCCCGCGAAGGTCAACAGCGCCATGGCCGCGACCCCGCCGAGCAGCACACCGGCGCGCCGGTGCTGGCGCCAGCCCAGCGCGAGCCCCAGCGTGCTGACCGGCAGGACGATGAACAGCATCAGCTCGTGGAAGTGCTCATCCCCGCCAATGCCCAGCGTCAGCAGCGGCAGCAGCGCGATGGCCACCGGCGTGAGGATACAGTGCAGCACGCACACCCCTGAGAGCAGAATGGCGAGACGGTCGAGCTGTCGAGTCAGGGCGGTCATGAGGTGGCGGGTTCCAACAAAAAATCAGGTGTACAGATGCACTGGCCGCGGCGTGCAGGCCGTCAGTGGGTCTCACTGACACAATCGGGGCACAGGCCGGTCAGCTCGATGCTCTGCTCTTCGACCGAGAACCCGAGGGCCTCGGCCTCGCGCTTCAGCGAGCGCCCGACCTTGGACGAGTCCATTTCCACGACCCGACGGCAGTCGCGGCAGATCAGGAACTGCCCCTGGTGAGCGTGGTCAGGATGAGCACAGCCCACGAAGGCGTTCAGGGTCGAGAGCCGATGCACCAGGCCGGCAGCCACCAGGAACTCGAGCGCACGGTACACCGTGGGCGGCATCGCGCGCCGGCCGTCGCGACTGAGCTGATCGAGCAGGTCATACGCGCCCACCGGCTCGTGGTTCTGCCAGATCAGCTCGAGCACCCGCCGGCGGATCGGCGTGAACCGCAGGCCGCGACGACGGCAGGTGTCCTCGGCCGTGGCCAGCGCCGCCTCGATGCACTCGGCGTGATCGTGCTCGGGG
>RECU01000025.1 GCA_007693855.1 Gammaproteobacteria bacterium
GCGGCCACATCGAAATCGCCGAAGCTGTAGCGTGCGCCGAGGCGGACGGCGTCGGACTTGCTCTGGTTCTTGCGCTCGTAGGACCCTGCCAGGTAGAGGTTGCCCTCGGTGTACGTCACGCTGGTGCTCAGCGCGTCGTTGTCGTTGTCAACCGTGGTTCCTGCATTGGTGTTGGTGGAATAGTGCAGGTCGAACACCACACCACCCATGCGCGGCGAGCGGTAGTGAATACCATTGCGGAACCGGGTATCGAAATCGTAATCGCTGCCACTGTAACCATCACGCAGGCGGGTCATGTTCCGCGCGTCGCCGATCTGGTCACCGAAAAAGTCGGTACGACCGCGCACGATCTTCAGCGGCGTGTCGAATTGCCCCAGACGAACCATGCCAAAGTCGCCCTGCAGGCCCACGAAGCTGTCTCGGGTGGCAAAGTTACCGGCGCCGTTCTCGAAGCGGATATTCTGCTCGATCTGCACCATTGCGCGCAGGTTGTTACCCAGATCATGGTTGGCGCGGAAGCCCAGGCGGCTGGAGTTGCTGGAGGTATTGAGGCCGTCGTCAGCACCGTCGTCGAGCCAGTCTACGGTGACGTGAGCGCGACCGTAAATCTGTACCGAGGTATCGGCCAATGCCGCCACCGGGCTGAGCATCGCGGTGGCGACCGCAGCGGCAAGAAGTTGCTTGTTCATGCGAACTCTCCGGGAGTCTGTTTTGGAATAATGTTGCAGCGGGCGAACACGTTGCGAGCGGAAGTGTGCGCGTCAAGGGTGACAGCCGCGTGACTTTGGGGTTTCAGTTGCGTTACAAGTATATCGCTGTGGCGCACACGCGACGCGGCGGCGTGCACGGAGTCAGCCACTCAGTCGCCGCGACGCGCCTCACGCTCCAGATCCTCGAGGCTCGTGTGCCGGACGTCCTTGCCCTTGACGATGTAGATGACGTATTCGCAGAGGTTGCGCGCACGATCGCCGATGCGCTCCAGCGAGCGGGCCGCCCAGATCACGTTCAGGGCGCGCGGAATACTGCGTGGGTCTTCCATCATGTGGGTGATCAGTTCGCGGGTAAGCCCCTCGAAATCAGCGTCGACACTGCGGTCTTCGCGAACGACATGTGCGGCCAGTTCAGTATCGAGCGTGTCCATGGCGCGCAGGGCATCGGCGAGCTGCTGCTGTACATTTCGACCCAGCCGCCCGAGCTCCGCGAAGCGCCGGCTCGGCTCCTCGGCGGCAGGCCCGAGGCGCACCGCCATATGACCGATCCGCTCGGCCTCGTCGCCCATGCGCTCAAGATCCGTCGTGCTCTTGGCCATGGCGATAATGAAGCGCAGGTCGGTGGCCGTCGGCTGCCGACGCGCGATGATGTGCGCGCATTCCTCGTCGATGCGTACTTCCATGGCATTGATCAGGTGATCGCTGGTGATCACCTTCTCACCGAGTTCCACGTCTCCTGTCACGAGCGAATGAACAGCCGAACCGATCTGCGCCTGGACCAGCTCACCCATCTGCATCACCGTGCTGAAGAGCTCCTGGAGTTCGCGATTGAACTGACTGGAGATATGCTGCGAGATGTGCGCCTTGTCCATGAAATGATCCTGAGCAGGTTGATCCGATGCCGTCCCAAGCTTCTCGGTTTGCGGTGACTCAGCCGTATCGTCCGGTGATGTAGTCCTCGGTCGCCTTTTCCCGAGGGTTGGTGAACAGCGTGATCGTGTCGCCGTACTCGACCAGTTCGCCGAGGTACATGTAGGCGGTGTAATCGGAGACCCGTGCCGCCTGCTGCATGTTATGAGTGACGATCAAAATGGTGTACTGCTCCTTCAGTTCGCCGATCAGCTCCTCGATCTTCGCGGTGGAGATCGGGTCGAGCGCCGAGGTAGGCTCGTCGAGCAGGATGACTTCAGGCTCGATGGCGATCGCGCGGGCGATCACCAGGCGCTGCTGCTGGCCGCCGGACAGTCCGAACGCGTTGCTCTGCAAACGGTCCTTGACTTCGTCCCACAAGGCGACCGACTTCAGTGACCGCTCGACCACCTCGTCCAGCAGCGTCTTGTTGGTCACCCCCTGCAGCCGCAAGCCATAGGCGACGTTCTCGTAGATGGACTTCGGAAACGGATTGGGCTTCTGGAAGACCATGCCGATGCGACGCCGCAGCTCGGCAATATCCGTCGCCCGAGAATAGATATCCTCACCCTGCAGAATGATCTTGCCCTCGATCCGGCAGATATCCACCAGGTCGTTCATCCGGTTGAAACAGCGGAGCAGGGTGGACTTGCCGCAGCCGGACGGGCCGATGAAGGCCGTCACCCGGCGATTGGGGATCTGCATATTGATCCCGCTCAGCGCCGGGGTCTCTCCGTAGTAGAGATCGAGCCCTTCCACCGCAATAGTGATGTCTTCATCCTGCAGCGACAGTGCCTCGCGCGTACCGCCCTGGAACAGCGACGCTGCCATGCTGCTGACAGTGTTCTGAGTTTCTTTCATTTCACTCTCCACGGCGTTGTCTGCCGATGTGTCTGCGAGCGTCTGGCCGGCGGCCATCAATCGCTCTCTGCACGGAATTTCTCGCGCAGGTGATTTCGAATGGTGATGGCGGTGAGGTTGAGCATGACGATGAGCAGCACCAGAATCAGCGCGGTCGCATACACCAGCTGTTCGGCGGCCTCGGCATGGGGGCTCTGGAAGCCCACGTCATAGATGTGGAAGCCGAGGTGCATGATCTTTCGCTCGAGGTGGATGAACGGGAAATTCCCGTCAATCGGCAAGGTTGGCGCGAGCTTGACCACGCCGACCAGCATCAGTGGCGCCACCTCCCCGGCGGCCCGTGCAATCGCCAGAATCAGCCCGGTCATCATCGCGGGCGTCGCCAGGGGCACCACGACTTTCCACAGCGTCTCACCCTTGGTGGCCCCCAGCGCCAGCGAGCCCTCGCGCAGCGTCGAGGGAATACGCGCGAGACCCTCTTCGGTAGAGACGATGACCACCGGCAGGGTCAACAGCGCCAGCGTCAGCGACGCCCAGAACAGTCCGGGAGTGCCGAAGGTCGGTGCCGGCAGCGCCTCAGGATAGAAGGTTCGGTCGATCGCCCCGCCCATGAAATACACGAAAAACCCGAGACCGAACACGCCGAACACGATGGAGGGCACGCCCGCCAGGTTGTAGACCGAAATACGCACAGTCCGTAGCAGCGGGCCCTGCTTGGCGTACTCGCGCAGGTAGATGGCGGCGAGAATGCCGAAGGGTGTGACGATGATGGACATCACCAGCACCATGACAACGGTGCCGAAAATCGCTGGGAAAATCCCTCCTTCGGTATTCGCCTCGCGCGGGTAACCGAAGATGAAATCCTTGAAGTCGACGATGTAGAACCAGACCTTCTGGAACACCGACATGTTGTTCGGCTGCCAGGCCTTGACGATATCGGCCAGGCGAACAGTGACCTCGCGTCCATCCGCCACCCGCATGACGATGCTGTCACGCGCGGCGTCCTGGTAAAGCTCGTTGAGACGAGCTTCCAGCACCGCGTAATCGGCATCCAGCGCCGCCCTGCGCTCAGCCAGTTCGGCGTCGAGCTCCGCGGTCAGCGAGTCGCGCAGTATGGCGCGTCGCCGATCGAGCCGCACGCGCTCGATGGCGAAATTGATCCGACCGATATCGACCCGCTCGATTTGGCGGATTTCATCGTACAGCGCGTTGCTGCGAGTCAGGCGCGTCTTGAACTCCGGCCAGACCGCCTCACCTGTGGCCACCGTGCCACCATCCTCAAGCAAGCGCACCGGGAAACCGACGAAGTCACCCCATTCGCGGCGCTCCAGAACCGTCGCGTCACGAGGATAGGACCAGGGCGTCATGAAGTCTGCAACGAAGAATCCGAAGTCCCGACTGGTGACGTCCCGATTGCCCATCTTGATAAGATGTCGTTCCACCAGGGACTGCTCCTGGGGGATATCGAGGCCGGCGTCGCGCATGGCTTCGGCGGTGAATAGCTGTGACCGACGCAGTGTCCCGAGAATCTCGAATTGGGCTTCACCCGGCTGGGTATACGTCGTCTGCAATACCGGATGTGGCCAAAACGCGCTGAAGCCGCGCACGAGGATCAGGGTGATCAGCCCGAATACCATGACCATGCTGATCGTGACGGCGCCACCGTTCAACCAGATCCAGGGCGCGCCGCTTTTCCACCATTGCTTCATGAGATCACTACCGGCTGCGTGGGGTTACAGAGAGGCATAGCGCTTGCGCAGGCGCTGGCGAACGATTTCCGCGGCGGTGTTCAGCAGGAAGGTGAACACCAGCAGCACGAGTGCCGACAGGAACAGCACGCGGAAGTGCGTCGAGCCCACGTCGGTCTCGGGCAGTTCCACCGCGATGTTCGCAGCCAGCGTCCGCATCCCCTCGAACAGGTTGAAATTCAGCACCGGGCTGTTCCCGGAGGCCATCAGCACGATCATGGTCTCACCAACTGCACGGCCGAAGCCGATCATGATGGCCGAGAAAATACCCGGGCTGGCCGTCAGCAGCACCACGCCCATAACGGTCTGCCAGGGGGTCGCACCCAGGGCCAGTGATCCCATGGTCAGGTGCTTGGGCACATTGAAGACCGCGTCTTCGGCGATCGAGAAGATCGTCGGAATCACCGCGAACCCCATGGCCATACCGACGATCAGCGCGTTACGCTGGTCATAGGGAATGCCGACATCGGAAAACCACTGGCGCATCGAGCCGTCGAAGAACCACACCTCGATCCAGGGGCTGGAGGTCACCACGATCCAGCCGGTGAACAGCACCACCGGGACCAGCAGCGCGGCCTCCCAGCCGTCTGGAACAAAGCGGCGCACCTCGGCGGGCAGGCGCGACCAGCCGAAGGCGGCCGCCAGGATCAGCGACGGAAAGAGGATCGCGCCAGTGATCAGGATCGGCAGGTTGTTCTCAACGTAGGGGGCCAGCCAGATGCCGGCCAGGAAGCCCAGAATGACCGTCGGCAAGGCCTCCATGAGTTCGATTGAGGGCTTGACCACGCGGCGAATCCGCGGCGACATGAAATACGCCGTGTAGATCGCGCCCATGATGGCGAGCGGTGTCGCCAGCAGCATGGCAAACAGCGCGGCCTTCAGGGTGCCCACCGACAGCGGCACGATGCTGAATTTGGCCTCGAAGGCATCATCGGCCGAGGACGACTGCCAGATGAACTCCGGTTCGCTGCGCCCCTCATACCACACGCGTCCCCACAAGCCGCTGAGCGAGGTCTGCGGATGCGGGTTGTCGATCTTCAGTACCTGCAGGCGGGTGGCATCTTCCCCTTCGATGAGGGCGCGGCTGTTGTTGGGACCGATCGCCAGTCGGGTGATCGCACCCTCGACGACCGGCTTCATGGCGAGCGTCACGTTCGAAGTCGCGTAGTGAAGGCCAACAGTGCCGCTGGCATCGCCGACCAGGAATCCCTTGCGGATGTACTCGGGATCGATGAACGTGATGGCCGCAGGATGCTGACGGAAGCTTCGGATCATTGTGATCCGCGGCGTATTGGTCTCTTCGTCGCGAACGAGGAACCACTGGCGGACGCTGCCATCCGAGCCCCCGACGATCAGGGAGCGGCTGCCGACGAGAAATTCCGCCGCTGTGACTTCTACACCATCGTCGACCAGCCGGACTTCCTCGATCAGCGAGGGGTTGTTGCGATCGACGATATCAAAATTGAACAGTCGCCCGCGCTCGTCGATGACGAACACATTGCGCAGGGTTTCATTCACGAGAATCTGGCGGATCGGCCGGCCCAGGGAGGGGAGACGGTAGTCGGATCGAGTGACCTGCGTCTGGCCGGTCATCAGGTTGGTGCGGGTGGCGAACAGCGCCATGTCCAGCTCGCCGGCTTCGGTGCCGCCGGCGACGATGAAGCCGGTGCGCCCCTGGATCACGGTCAGCGCGGAGAACTCGCTGATCTCGTCGTCGCCCAGGCGAATGGGCGCCTCTCCGAGAGGGTAGCTCAATTCGACCGAGATCTCGCGGACGCCGGTCGCGAAACTCTGCGGATACTCGACGCTGATCGGCAACACCGAGCCATCCGAGAAGCCATACACGAACAGACTGCGACGGTTTTCACCGCGGCCGAAAGCAGTGATTTCCGTACCTTCGGGCACAGGCACCTGAATGCGCTCGCGAACCGCGCCCGTGCCGGCGGCAAACACAGTGATCTCGCCGGAATCGGCAAAGCGAGCACCGATCGTCTCGAAGCGATCGAGTGTGAGGTGCAGGGTGTTCTGGCCATCGTCTGCCCACGGCACCTCGAATTGCGTATCGAGGGCCACGCTCGCCGGCTTGAGCATCGGAAAGGTTTCGTAGAAGAGATAGACGAAGATCAGGCCCAGGGCAATGATCACCCCGATGCCGCCGCCACCGACGCCGTACAGTGAGAGCCCGTCCCGCAGCGCACGCACTTTGCGCAGTTTCAGCCTGCGCTCAGTATCGGGCAGCAGGGAACCTGACGAGAGGGGTTGTTCAGTGGCTGGCGTAGACATCGTCCACCTTTGATGCAGTAGCGAAGACGCGGCCCCGGCAGCATGCAGTTACCGGGGCCGCGCGTTGGGTCACCGCGTCAGTCGAGGTTGAACTGGGTGCGGAAGCGCTGCGCTGCGCTGGCGTCCAGCGTCACGTAGCCGTCACGGTTGACGACGCCCTGGCCTCCGGCAGACAGCACCATCCGGAAGAACTCGCGCTCCAGCGGATTCCAACCGTCGACCGGGCTCTGGTTGGCGGCGATGTAGAGGAAGCGGGCCAGCGGGTAGTCGCCAGTCGCGGCGTTTGCGCCGGTCGCCTCGAAGCCGTTCAGCGGCACCACGCGCACGCCGGAGGTGCGGTAGCCGATCCCGGAGTAGCCGACGCCACCGAGGGTCTGCTCGACGCCGCGCACGACGGCCGAAGAACCGGGCTGCTCGTTGACGGCATCCTTGAAATCGCCGCCGCACAGTACGATCTCGCGGAAGAAGCCGTAGGTCCCGGAGACGGCATTGCGACCATAGATGGTGATGTCACGGTTGGCCCAGCCGCCGGTCAGACCGACCTGGCCCCAGGTGCTGATGTCGGTCGGGTGACCGCAGGCGCGGGTGGCCGAGAAAATCGCGTCCACCTGCTCCATGGTCAGCCCCTCGATCGGGTTGTCCTGGTTCACATACACGGCAATCATGTCAATGGCGACCGGGACCAGCGTGGGGGCGTAGCCGAAACGGTCTTCGAAAGCCCGCTGTTCGGAATCGCGCATCGGACGGCTCATCGGCCCGAAGTTCGAGGTGCCCTCGATCAGCGCCGGCGGCGCCGTGGAGGTGCCCGCCCCCTGAATCTGGATATTGACGTTGGGATAGAAGTTCGCGAACTCCTCCGCCCAGAGCGTCATCAGGTTGTTGAGGGTGTCGGAACCGACCGAACTCAGGTTGCCCGAGATGCCCGAGACGCGCTCGTAATTCGGCAGGTTGGGATCGACGTCGGCGACAGCGGTCTGGGCCGAGAAGCCCAAGGCTACGGCAACACCCAGGGCGAGTGTGGTTTTGAAAGTCATGATGCGAAATCCTCGTGTATGAGTGATGGTACCGGCCGGGGCAGCGGTGAGTGCTGAATCCCGAGCGTTGTGGGAGTCTCTGCCCCCTGCGCGACAACGGTATGACGGCAACGTTACAAATTGATGATGGTGAACATGCTCAACGCAGATTCGGCACAGGCTGTTCCCACTCGGCGCGCACCGGCTCGACAGGCGGCGGCACGATCGCGAGCAGCTCGAGCTCGAACACCAGGGTCTCCTCCGGCCCGATAAGCCCCGCACCCGCACGGCCGTAGGCCTGCTCCGGCGGCGTGACCAGCCACAGCCGCGTGCCCACCGGCGTCTGCGCCAGCACCTCCTGCCAACCACCGATGGCGCGCTCGATGGGCAGGGTCGCCGGCTCCTCACGCCGCCAGGAGTTGTCGAATTCGCGGCCGTCGATCCGCGAGCCGCGATAGTGCACACGCACCCAGTCGTCCGAGCCGGGCACCTGACCCTCGCCAAGCACCAGCACCTCCACCAGGACACCGCTCGGCAGGCTGATTACGCCCGGTCGCGCCGCCTCCTGGCGACGATAGTCCGCCCCTTCCTCGGCATTGAGGCTGGCCAGCAACACCCGGTCCTCGATCTGCTGGGGCGTAAGCCCACTGGAGCGCGCCACCAGGAAGACCGCAAGTAGCGCGGCCAGACTGATGAGAATCACCCTCAGCATCCGCGCCGCCTCATTGCGCGACTGCCCAAGCCACCGCGCGTGCGCGCACCTCGCGACGCTCCGCCTCGGTGAGCACATCGTCGAGCAGGCGGCGCAGGCGGTCGCCCGAGGCGTCGCCGCCTGCCGCGGCCAGGTTGGCCCACTTGGCGGCGGTCAGCGCATCCTGCGCCACGCCTTCGCCTTCGAGATACATGTAGGCCAGCCGCGCCTGGACCTGCGCATGACCGTGGGCCGCGCCGATCTGCGCGTAATCTGCCGCCCGCGCGGCATCGATCGGATGCCCGCCGATACCCTCCCGGTACAAGCGGACCAGAAAGTGCGTTGCCAGGGTCTCGCCGTCTGCAAGCGCGGCATCCAGCAGGGTACGCGCCTCGTCAACTCGGGCAGGCTCCACTCCCCCCTGGGCATCGGCGATCAGCACCGACGCCCAGGCAAGACGGGCCGGTGCGTAGTCCGCCTCGATCGCTGTCTGGAACCAGTGCTCAGCCTGCGCGACATCCTGGGCGACACCCTGCCCGCCCAGGTACATCCAGCCGAGCTTCAAGGCGTACTCCGGCGCCCCGCGCCGCGCCGCCTCGGCATACCAGCGGGCGGCCGCCTCGCCGTCCACCGGGACCCCATGCCCCTGCTCGTAGATCCAGCCCAGCTGGGTCATCGCCGCCACCGATCCCGCGGCGGCCGCGATCTCGAAGCCCTCGCGTGCGGCCTGCCAGTCGGGCGGTGTCGCCCTCAGGGCCGCGTGCGCGCGGGCTTCTGCCGCCTCGGCTTCCGGGGTCATGCCAGGGGCCGCGACCACGTCGTCGGACAGGCCCGCCGGGGTCGACACGCCTTGTCCCGCAGTCGTGCAACCCAGGAGCATCGCCAGAGCCACGCACAGCAGCAGCGTGCGCGTCAGCGACGTGGCAGGATAGGATGTATCGGGCGGGGTCATGCGTCGCCGTCTCGCAGCCGGAAACGAAATAGTCGGCACTGGTTGCCAACGCTGGAGCGTAAGCGGCTTTTGTTACGATCATGTGACGGCGCGAGCTCCAGGAGCCGCACGGCACGGCGACCACAGCCCGCAGCACGGAGGGAAGCTCATGGCCAGTGTCATCACGGCGGGCGTCGGCACGACGCGACGGGCAGCAGCGCAGGCACACTGGCAGGCCCGCTGGCCCCGGGTCACGCTGACCTGGGCGGGTGCGCTGCTGGCAGCCGGGACCGGCTGGGTCATTGCCGCAGCGGCTCAGCCCACGGCGGTGGACCCGGAACTTACCCTGCTGATCAGGGGCATGGCTGGGATCAAGGCGCTGATGGTGACCGTGCTGCTGGCGGCACTGACCTGGCGGACCCGGTGGCGTCTGTCGACACCGCTATGGGTGGCTTACGTGACGGGCGCCTGGAGCATGGCGTTCGCGACGATGCTCATCTGGCATTACGCATTCATCGGCCCCGCCGCGATCTTCTTCCACGCGGCAGAGCTGACCCTGCTCGTCCTGGCCTGGCGGGATGGCCGCGGGAATTTCAGCCTGCTGGACTACCCTGGCCGACGCCTGCACCGGTGACGTCAGGGCGCACCGGCCTTGCGACCCGTCTCGGGACTCTCCGCTCGATAATGTCCGTTGACCGCTAAGGCAGGCTTGTGATCGGTCTCATCCTCAGGAGTGTCCTCGGCAGGCTCGGCG
>RECU01000100.1 GCA_007693855.1 Gammaproteobacteria bacterium
CGAGTCCGATACCGAACAGGATCCACTGGGCTTGGGCCTGGCCCACGGTGCTCCACAGGACCATGGCAATGGAGATGCCCGAGAGGACGATGATGTGCCAGAGGTGGATGGGTTTTCTCCAACCCAGAACCATGACGCCCAAGGCAAGGACGATAAGAAGGATGGCGGCGGGTGTGGGCATAGGGCGTCTCCTGGAGTGCAGTGTGGGCGCCAGCGAGCAGCGGATCCGGTAAGGGATGGTCCCGGACGAAGTATAAGCCGTATATCAAAGGCGTTATGTATGTTATAACGTAACGATATTGTCGTTGGTGTGCCCATCGCACGGTTGGCCTTTAGAGATCTGATGTCGACGCCACGCCTCATTTACGTCCTCCACTCCTGGACCGGTCTTGTTTGCGGCTGGTTGTTGTTTACGGTGTGTCTTACCGGGGCACTGGTGGTCTACAAATTCCCGCTGAAGGCGCTAGCCAATCCTACCCTCGTGGCCGCACCGCTGGAGGATCGCATCGGGCCTGACGGTGCACTGGCGGCGTTCCGCATAGAGCGTCCGCAGTGGCAGCCAAGGGTGGTGGCCTTTCCCTCGGACATCTTTTCCATCCATCACTACACGGTGGTGGCCATGACCGCAGACGGGGAGCGGAACCGGTTCTGGATTGATCCGGCGACTGCACGCATAAGCGAGCGTCTGGAGTCCGACTTCGCCGATTTCGTTCTGACGCTTCATCGGAACCTGTTTCTGGGCCAGCCTGGGCGGTGGTTCGTTGGCCTACTCGGCCTCTTCATGCTGGTGTCGCTCGTAAGCGGGGTGTGGTTTCACTGGCGGCGGCTGCGGCGCGATCTCTTCCATCTTCGTCTGCGTGAGCACGCCCGCAAGGCGTGGGGCGATCTGCACAAGCTTCTTGGCGTGTGGCTCCTGCCGTTTCATCTGATCATCGCACTGACCGGTGCCTGGCTTGGCATCGAATCGCTGATCGGCCTGCGCGCCTCAGATGCCAACCCGATCGAACTCCTCGGCGCAGGTCCGGGTGATCCGCAGCCAATCGCGGAAATCGTCGAAACCGCCAGGCTACTGCGCCCTGATTTTCGAGCCACCCACGTCAACATGACCAATTACGGCGCCGCTGGCGCGACGATCCGGGTGCAGGGCGATCTGCCAGGATACCGCTTGGTGCAACGCGGTCAGACCATGCTGGTGTTCGATGCCGACAGCGGACGTCATCTCCAGACGGTCGATCGACTGGAGCAGGGCGTCGGCCGACGGGTCCTTGCGATGGTGCGGCCATTGCACTATGGCTACTTTTGGCCGTTCTGGGGCGAGCTGCTGTACTTCGTGCTAGGCATTGGCACAACAGTGCTGACGCTTTCGGGCATGCTGATCTGGGCCGATCGTGACCGGCGCCGGGCGCCGCGTAAGCACAAAGACGCCCCAACCTGGATGGAACGTGCCAATGTCGCCGTCATGGGCGGATTGCTCGTGGCACTCGCCGGTATCGCCGTGGCGAACGCTCTCGCGCGCTCGATCGGTGCCGACGGCCTCGACTTCCTCGGCAGCCGGAACCTGCTGTCGAGCGAGCCGGCGGCGCCCGAACTGATCCTGTTTTTCTCTCTTTGGGTGGGGTTCGGCGCAGGACTGGCTGCGCTGCATCCGCTCAAGGCCTGGGTCACTGCTGTGTCGCTGACGAGCGCGATGCTGGTCGTATTACCGGTGACCGGTGCTATCGGCGCAGGCTCGCTCGCCGACTACGTCGCCCGTGGTGCTGGCGAGGCGACCGGCTACGCGCTGGCCTGTTTTCTGCTCGCGCTGTCCGGCGCCTGCACCGTTCGTCGCCTTGCGCGCCATCCATCTACACAGGAACCTGATCGATGCTTGACTACCGCCTGATCCTCATCACGTTGTCCATGCATGCCGCTTCGGCCCATGCCCAGAGTGGTACGCAGACCGAGCAAGAGACCTCCCCTGTACCCCTCGACGAGATCATTGTTGTCGGCGATGCAAACCGAAGCGCCGCGACCACTGCGACCCGGGTGCCAGTCGAGGCGCTGGCGACACCTTTCACCATTTCATTGTTGCCGGAGCATGTGATAGAGGCGTCCGGATCGCGTACGCTGGCTGATGCACTTCGCTATGCCGGCACGGTGGGCGGTACCGATAACTTCGGTAATGCTGGGGAGTTCTTCTCCTCGCGGGGCTTCCAGCTCGCCAATGGCCGAAACTACTTTCGTGACGGCCTTCGCTATCGGAAATTTGGCCAGGTGCCGCTCTATGACATCGAGCGCATCGAGATCCTGCGCGGGCCAGCCTCGATCCTCTATGGTGCTCTGGAGCCGGGCGGCGTGCTCAACATGGTCAGTCGCTCGCCGTCCGACAGTTTCGCCGCGCGCGCGCGCGTGCGCGCGGGAGAGTTCGATTATTACCAGGGTACCTTCGATCTAACTGGCCCGGTCGCGAACGGCCTGACGGCGCGCGTCCAGGGGTTGTTCGAGGATGCCGGGAGCTTTCGCGACCTGGTCGAAAACCGCTCGACCGGTGTCACCGGCACGGTCGATTGGCGGCCTAATGCCTCCACGCTGATCACCGGGCGTGTTTCCTGGTTCAAGGATCGGCGCACTGGCGATCGCGGTATCGTGATGGCTTACCAGGACGGGGGACGCTTTAGTGACGCACAGGGCAGGGCGTTCGACTTCGCCCATGTGCCGCGGTCGCGCTTTCTGGGCGAGGAGTTCGGTACCAATGAATTTCGCGACATCAACCTTGCAGTCTCGCTCCGCCATGAACTCGGTCCACAGTGGCAGCTGCGTGCCGATATCGTGCGCGCCGACCAGGAGGAGGAACGAGTCTATATCTGGGCAATCGGTGTCGGGCAGATCGTCGACACGAACGGTCTGCTCAACCGCCAGATCGGTGACTGGAATGCGCGGCTCAAGGGTACGCTAGGACGACTTGAAGTGGCAGGTGAGCTGCGTAGTGGACCGCTCACGCATAATCTTCTTTTCGGCGGTGAAGCGGAGCGATTTGATAACGATCGCAGCAATGAGCGTTTTCAGTTCGCGCCCATCGACATCTTCGCACCCAGCTATTTCGCCACTCGTCCAGCAAATGGTCCGCGCACCCTGGATGCGCCGTTCGGCAGCCTGTTGAAAACCCGTGGGGTCTATCTTCAAAACGTCATGGAGATCGGCGATCACTTCGTATTGCTCGCCGGTGTGCGCTACGACCGTATCACCGACGACAACACCTTGAGCGGCCAGCGTCGCCTGGCGTCGAGCAGTTGGGTCCCGCAGGCGGGCCTGGTCTGGCGGCCGACGCCGTTCGTTTCACCCTACATCAGCTACACCCGCAGTTTCGTGCCGCAGTCGGGCGAAGACCGTTTCGGCGTACCGTTTGATCCGCAGCGCGGCAAACAGGTCGAAGGCGGGATAAAGCTGGATATCCGTGCTGCGCGCGCGGTTGTGACCGCTGCAGTGTTCAGTCTCGACCGCGACAATCTGACCGTGACGGATCCGGTTGATCCTGCGTTTCGTCGGTTAGCCGGGTTACAGCGCAGCCGAGGATTCGAACTGTCACTCGACTCGGCGCCGATCGAGGGGCTGCGTGTCAACGTCGCCTACAACCACCTGTTTTCAGCAGAGTTCGTTAACGACAACAGTTTCGCGGGCAACACCCTGCCGAATGCTCCCGAAAGTGCCCTTGGTCTATTCGTGATTTACGATATCCCGGCGATCGAGGGACTGAGCCTCAGCGGTGGCCTGACGCATGTCGACGAAAGGTTCGGTATCGCTAGTAACCTCTTCTCGCTGCCAGCCTATACCTTGGTTGATCTGGGCGCGCGCTACCGGCTCAGCGACAAGCTAGAGGTGTCGGCCAACATACGTAACCTGTTCGACAAGACCTACTACACCGGCTCCATCAACTCTACGACGATCGGCGTCGGTCAACCCCGCAGCGTCATGCTCGGTTTAAGCGTGTCGCTGTGAGCGATACCCGCGGCCCCGTCGGTCTCATGGCATCGCCTGGGCAGGACCCGGTCCTGTCGATCTGCCTCACGTGTCGGGATGCACGCGAGGCAGATCGACAGGAGATTCGTGGCGGTACGCGACTGGCCGACGCGCTGCGACGCGCGTCATACCAGAACAGCGCTGGCGTCCAACTGCGCGGTGTGCGCTGCATGAGCCAGTGCAAGCGTCCTTGTGTCATCTCCCTCACCGCGCCCGGAGCCTTCACCTACGTGTTTGGCGATCTCGATCCCGAGGATGCCGCTCATGTCCAGGCGATTCTCGACCTTCTGCCTCTCTATCAGCGCACACCTGAGGGTTTCATGGCCCGGAATGCTCGGCCGGAACCTCTGCGCGCATCCATACTTGGGCGATTACCACCGATCGGCTCCCAATCTTCCGTGATCAGCAGCCTGGAAAAGCACTATATGCCTTGCGCTGCCCGCAGCGGCAGATGACAGAGCAGACCCGCTTCGTCACCGATGAGTAGCCAGCGTAGATCTGGTGTCACGCCCATTGCACTGACGGCGACCCCGGTCGACCCGCGCACGACGCGATCTTCACCGCCAGCGCTGAGTTCCGCGAATAGCACCGCACCGTCCTCGAAGCCGGTGAAGACGATGTCAGCACCGGAAACACCGGCGACGCAGGTCGCAATCTGTCCGCGGCCCTCAGCGACGGTACGGGGGGGACGGTCCATGGGTCCATCCCGACCATCGAACGGCCAGCACACAGCGAAACCCGCGCCCGTCGTGGCGAGCCACGGCAGCGTCCCCACCCAACGCAAGCCATGGACCTTGGTGGGGTACCCGGCCATGCGAAGATCGGCACGATCCCCCAGGCGCCATCCGCGCAGCATGTTCTCCTGCATGGAGGAGATGACGAAGCGACCATCCGGACTGAACGTCACGCCCAGATGCGAGCCGCTGAAGGCCAGCTTGATGGGCCGGTAGCCGCGTTTGCCCCGTTCATGAACGGTCACGCCGCCATAGTGCGCGACTGCGACGCGTCTACCCCGGGCGTCCAGGGCCATGCCCCCAACGGTGCTCGGATGCTCAAGAACATCCGCGTGCCGTACGCCCTGGCGCCAGATATGCACCGCACGCCCCGCTGAGCATGCGCGCCAGCCGCTCGCGCGGCTGGCCGCAACATGCTCGACCCAATGTCGGCCGAAACTGGCCAGACAGTCGCTGTGCCCCTCCAGCGTGGTGCGTACCATTCGACCGTCATCGCCGCCACTGAGCACCGCACCAGCATCCCGGTCTGCACACAGCGCGAGTACTGCACCACGGTGCGCCTGGATCACTCGGTCGGGCTTACCCGGCTCGAACATGCGCAACGTGCCGTCGCCATGCGCCGAGACGAGCACATCCGCCTCTGCGAGTACGGCAGTGACCGGTGCCCCGGTGTCGAGCAGGTGTGCCTGTGCCTCCAGCGGGGTCTGCTCAAAGCGCGCCACCCCCGCGGGACTCAGCGGACTCGACACGCCTCAAACCCAGCTTGCAGATCCATCTCATGGAGATTGCGCCCGATAAAGACAAGGCGCGACTCGCGTGGCGCAGTCTCCGGCCAGGCACCGATGAAATCGCCTTCCATCAACATGTGGACACCCTGGATCACGTAGCGCTCATCCTCGCCGTCGAGCGAGAGCACCCCCTTGGAGCGCAGAATGTCCTGGCCCCGGTCGCGCAACAGCGCGGAGAACCAGTCTTGAAAGCGGTCCTGATCAAGCGCTACCTCGCTGTGCAGCGATACACTGGTGACATTGTCGTCGTGTTCATGGGCATGATCACTTTCCAGGAAATCTGGTTCAATCTCGAGGATACGTTTCAGGTCGAAGGCTTGCTGTCCCAGCAGGGTCTCCAGCGCCGTCTGGCAGCGTTCCGTGCGCACGATGCGGGCCCAGGGGTTCATTGCGCGAATGCGCGCCTCGATCGCCACCAGCGCATCTTCAGCTACCAGATCGATCTTGTTGAGAAGGACGACATCGGCAAAGGCGATCTGTTCGGCGGCTTCGTGGCACTCGGCCAGTTGCGCAGGCAGGTTCAGTGCATCGGCCACCGTCACGATGGCATCCAGGCGGGTACGCGTGGAGACATCCCGATCAACAAAGAAGGTCTGCGCCACGGGTGCCGGATCCGCAATTCCAGTGGTTTCCACCACAATGGCGTCAAAACGCTCGGCGCGTTTCATGAGCCCCCCAAGAATCCGAATGAGATCGCCCCGCACGGTACAGCAGATGCAGCCATTGTTCATTTCGAACACTTCTTCATCTGCATCGATGACCAGATCATTATCGATGCCGATCTCACCGAATTCATTGATGATCACTGCATACCGGCGACCGTGTTCCTCGGTGAGGATACGATTGAGCAGGGTGGTTTTGCCTGCACCAAGAAATCCTGTGAGTACCGTGACCGGGACCTGTACGTTCATGTGTCACCTCTTGGTGTGGGCGTGAGTGTTGCGTGAGACCCTCGGAATCCGTCGGGCATCCACGTTTGAGTGACGCGATCTGTCATGGACGCGCGACTGCGGGTTCATCTTCAAGTGCCAGCGTACTCAGCAGTTGCTGCACGTTATGGCGGAACATGTCGATATACGTGGCGGCCGGCCCGTCGACGCTCGACAGCGAATCCGAGTAGAGGGTGCCGCCCACGACAACGTCAGCCTCACGGGCGAGCTGCTGGACCAGACGGGGATTGGTGATGTTTTCGAGGAAGAGACTCTGGATACCCTCATTTCGCATCTGGCGAATGAGGCTCGCCAGTTGTTGCGCCGAAGGCTCGCTGTCGGTGCTCAGCCCTACAGGCGCACGGAAGTCGATGTTGTAGGCACGTCCGAAATACCCGAACGCGTCATGCGACGTGACCACCGTGCGTCGATCCTCCGGCACCGTGGCCAGCCGCTCACGGATCTCCGTGTCCAGTGCTGCAAGTGCCTGGTCATAGCGCTGCTGCCGGCGCTGATAGGTACTTGTGCGTGCCGGGTCTGCGGCCGCGAGTGCCTGCGTGATGTTGGCCACGTACTGCCGGGCGTTGCTGAGATCCTGCCAAGCGTGGGGATCGAGTGCATGTCCATGCAGATGCGCATGTCCATGCCGCGTGTCGGCTTTCAGCGGCTCTATGCCGTCGCTGGCGATGATCAGTGGGCCGGTATAGCCGGAGGCGGCGATCAGACGGTCGATCCAGCCTTCGAACTCGAGACCGTTGGCGATCACCAGATCAGCCTCTGCCAGCGCACGCGCATCAGCAGGCGTCGGCTCGTACACGTGCGCGTCGCCGTTGGCACCGACCAAGGTGGTGAGCACGATGTCGTCCTCACCGATGTTGCTGATCATGTCGCCAATAATGCTGAACGTCGCGACAACTTTGAGGAGATCCGTCTCCTCCGCAGGGACCGGCGTGTTCGGCGTCAACAACATCAGTCCGATCAGTACGGAGCAAAAACCCCTGTAGGGCATTATGCTTCTCCTTGGATATTCAAGCTGAGAGATGGCGACGCGGTAGCCACTGCGCCAAGAGGCTGCCGCGGGTTCCGGCGATCACGGAAAAAACATAGACACTGCCTGCGACCAGGATGATGGCCGGTCCAGAAGGCAGGTTCGCGTGATAGGAGAGCAGCAGACCGGCATACCCGGCCGCCAAGGCCAGGCTGCTGCTCAGCACCGCCAGGGTGGCGACCTGACCGACCCAGAACCGGGCAGAGGCGGCAGGCAACATCATCAGTCCGACTGCCATCAACGTCCCGAGTGCATGGAAACCTGCGACCAGGTTCATGACCACCAGGATCAGGAACACCAGGTGCAAGCGTGCCCCAGGGCCACCCACGCTGCGGAGGAAACCCGGGTCGAAGCACTCGACGATCAGCCCCCGCCAGATCGCTGCGAGCGTGAGCAAGGTGATTGAGCTGATGGATACGATGAGCAGCAGTGAGGCATCGTCTACCGCAAGGATTGTGCCGAACAGGACATGCATCAGGTCCACGTTACTTCCGTAGGTGGAGATGATGAGTACGCCAACGGCCAGAGAAATGAGATAGAAGGCCGCAAAACTGGCATCTTCACGCTGCGGCGTGACCCGTGACACCAGGCCGGAGAGTGCGGCGACGGCAAGCCCGGCGAGAAAGCCCCCAAGACTCATCATCATGAGCGAAAGACCAGCGACCATGAACCCGATGGCCGCTCCGGGTAACACGGCGTGGCTCAGGGCGTCGCCGATAAGGCTCATGCGACGCAGCACCAGGAGCACCCCGACTGGCGCGCAGCCGAGACTCAGTGCCAGGCAGGCAACCAGCGCCCGACGCATGAACCCGAACTCTACGAACGGCTCAAACAGCACGGCATACAGATCCATCAGGGAAACCCACGCCGGCAGACCGCCGCACGATCGTCCCAGGACTCTGCCATCCTGCGCGCCTTGAACAGGTGTTCAGCACGCAGGACCTCTGCAGTGGGCCCCCATGCCACCGGTTCACGCGCCAGCAACAGCGTCTCCGGGAAGTTCTCCCGTACCTGCTCGTGATCATGCAGCACGGCAATCACGGTTCTCTTCTCGGCGTGCCATCGTCGCAACACCGCGATCAGGTCCATCGTGGTCTTGCTGTCTATTGCTGTGAAAGGCTCATCGAGCAGGACGATCGGCGCATCCTGGAGCAGCATTCGGGCAAATAGCACCCGCTGAAACTGTCCGGCAGAGAGCGACCCGATCTGCCGCTGAGCAAAGCCTTGAAGCCCGACAGAGATCAGGGCTTCCTCGGCTTGTTGTCGTAGCGCATGGCTGACCCGTCGGAACATTCCGATACGACGCCAATGTCCCAGGATCACGGTATCGATCACGGAGATAGGAAAACTCCGGTCGATGTCAGATT
The DNA here is from genome assembly GCA_007693855.1 of Gammaproteobacteria bacterium. GTDB lineage: Bacteria > Pseudomonadota > Gammaproteobacteria > Steroidobacterales > PWYM01 > PWYM01. The sequence continues at coordinate 8,863 of RECU01000100.1, forward strand.
GTTGGGGGAGATAGGCGATAGCGCTGCGTCGAACACCATGTCGGTCGATACGCCCATCCAGGGGGCGGAGCAGACCCATCAGGCCTTTGAGCAAGGTGCTTTTGCCCGAACCGTTCGGTCCGACCACAGCGGTCAGCGAGCCGCTCTTGAACTGGCCGCTGAGATGATGGACTGCCGGGTGGCGCTGGTAGCCCAGCGTCACGTCGTCGAGGTCAAACGCGACGCTCACGGGAACCAGCCCATGGCCCAGGCCGCCGCAGCCCAGAGGAGTATCATCAGGCCGCCGGCATACCATAGCCGCGCCCCAAGACCAGCACCGAGCGTCCATGGCGCATTCATTGCGCGCCTAGGGCTGGCGACGGCATCAGGACCAGATTGGGAGGCGCTACGAGTCATCGGGGATGCCGACCTGGAGAGGTACTTTAGGACGCTTCAAAACGTAACTATATAACATCCGTGTCATGGGCCACAGAAATTCCGCCAACGCTGGCTCATCGGTGCGCTGAGGCCGGTGTTTTCCTAGGCGCGCAGTTGCGATCTGCCATGCCGGGTTCAGCGGTCAAGCGATCACCCGACCTTGTCGCTGCATTCGTGGCACAGGCCGGTCAGTTCGATGCTTTGAGCTTCGACTGAGAAGCCTAAAGACTCCGCGGCACGCGCCAGCGAGCGTCCGACCGTTGGCGATGCCATTTCCACGACCTGGCAGCAGCCGCGGCAGATCAGGAACTGTCCCTGATGGTCGTGTCCGGGATGGGCACAGCCTACGAATGCGTTCAGGGTAGAGAGCCGGTGCACCAGGCCCGTACTCACAAGGAATTCAAGTGCGCGATACACGGTCGGCGGCATTGTCCGCCGACCGTCCCTATTCAGCTGATCGAGCAATCTATAGGCGCCGACGGGTTCTTGATTTTTCCAGATGATTTCGAGCACCTGCCGGCGGATCGGCGTGAACCGCAGGCCGCGACGACGGCAGAGGTCCTCGGCCGTGGCCAGCGCCGCCTCGATGCACTCGGCGTGATCGTGCTCGGGG
>RECU01000037.1 GCA_007693855.1 Gammaproteobacteria bacterium
CGCAGACGAAGTGCGGCTCCGGCATTACTCTGGTCGACCGCTATGGGCGCTGACGGTTGCCCGTATCGTCGCCTGGAACCAGGACGGGCGGCCAACCCGTATTGCCGGCATGGTCATCGACATCTCGTCGCGCAAGCGCCTCGAGCAGCTGCTGGCGAGAGACCGGCGGATCTATGAGCGGCTTTCCTTGATCGCCAGTAATACCGACAACCTGGTGATCTTCACTGACCGCGCCGGACGGACCACGTGGGTTAACGAAGGCTTCAGCCGCGCGACCGGCTTTGCGCTCGAGGACATCCGCGGTCGCAAGCCGGGCGAGCTCCTGCAGGGGCCGGGCACCGACCCCGCGACCGTCGCGTTGATCCGCGCAGCAGTGGCCCAGGGTGAAGCGGTGACGGTGAAGTTGCTTAACTACACCAGAGACCGCCGCCCCTACCAGGTCCAGGCCGAGATAAAGCCGATCCATGATGCGGCGGGTAGCCTTTCCGGCTTCATGGCCGTACAGACCGACATTACCGAACAGACCGAAAGGGCCAGCGAACTCCAGCGACTCTATGCCCAGCTGCACGCACTGACCGAGCTGGTGCCCGGTGGGCTGTACCAGTACCGCGTGACCCCCGAGGGTGATCATCTTCTCGACTACTGCAGTCAGCAGTTCCGTGAGCTTCATGGGTTGGGGGAGGATGATCAGGACGACGTCCTGCGACGGTTGCAGAGGCGTATTCCTGCGGATGAATACGCCACCCTGATCCGCCAGGTCGAGGGCGTTATCGGTACCTCAGAGTCGCTCGCCTACGATTATCGGATCCTGCTGGATGACGGTGGAGTACGCTATATTTCCGGCGTCTCGCGGCCTATCGTCCACGCAGACGGCTCGACGGTGTTCCACGGCTTCGTCCGGGACGTGACCGAGCGTCGGGCCATGGAACGACGGCTAAGAGAGTCGCATCAGCGGTTCGCCGATATCGCCAGACTCACCCATGAGGTGCTGTGGGAAACCGACGTGGATGCGAAGCTCAGCTTCGTCAGCGACAATGTCGAGGAGATTCTGGGCTACCGCCCTGCAGAGCTGGTCGGCGAGACTTTTCTGGTGCTCTGTGACCCCGATGCGCAGGCGAGAATCCTTGAGAACATGCGCGGTGTGCGCGTCCGGCGCCAGGAGTTCCGGGATTACCATCTGCCCGCCCTCGATGCGGCAGGCAACCGACGTTGGCTGGAATTCAGTGGGACGCCGCTGATCGGTGTCGATGGATCGCTCGTCGGCTATCGGGGGTCGTTCAGCGATGTCACCGCACGTGTCGAGACGGCGCGCAAACTGCGCCGGAGCGAGGAACGCTTCGAGCGCGCTGTACGGGGCAGCACCGATGGCTTGTGGGACTACACCTTCGCCAGCCGTGCGATCTGGGTCTCTGCCAGGCTGGAGGAGCTGCTTGGACGTCGGCCCGAGGCGGCCCGTGCGGGTCACCGGCCGTTGTTTACCCTGCTGCGTCGACTGCACCCTGGCCACCACGCGACACTGCGGGCGGCCTGGCGGGCCCATCATGATTCCGCTCACCCGTTCGATATCGTTGTCCAGCTGCGGGTGGCGGATTTTGCATGGCGCTGGTTTCGGATCCGGGGTGAGCTGAGTCGTGGTGAGGCGGGTGAGGTCGTGCGCATGTCCGGCTCGGTGTCTGATGTTCACGAGTGGCAGCAGGCTCGCGAGCGCCTCGAGTGGCAGGTCCTGCATGATCCCTTGACCGGGCTCTCCAATCGCGAGCTGTTCATGGACCGGGTGGGTCAGCTGATCTATCGTCAGCGTGAGGAGCCTGCGTTGCGCGCAGCCGTATTCGCGATGGACTTCGACCGCTTCAAACAAGTCAATGATGTGCACGGACACGCTGTCGGTGACGAGCTGCTCCAGCGGATCGGACAACGGCTGCGCGAGCAGACCTCCGGCAGCGATATCGCCTGCCGTTTCGGCGGGGATGAGTTCGCTGTGCTGTTGCCAGGTGTGAACAACGCCGAAGAGGCACGCGTGCGTGCTGAGCGCTTGCATGCCGCCCTGGGCCAGGCGTATCAGCTCCATGGCGGCCTGGAGATTGTCTGCTCCGCGAGCATCGGGGTGCTGTATCTGGAGGCGGCACGTTATGAGAGCGCTGACGCCGTGCTGCGGGATGCTGATGCTGCGATGTACCAGGCCAAGGCCTCGGGAGGACGCGTCCAGTTCTTCGACGGCCGCCTGCGCGAGCGGATGGCACGGCTGGCGCATCTCGAACAGGGCCTGCGGCAGTGTGTCGCCAATCGTGAGCTGATGCTCCGCTACCAGCCGGTCATCTCACTGGAGAGCGGACAGATCACTCTGCTGGAAGCCCTGGTGCGCTGGCAGCGTCCCGGCGACACGGAGGTGGTGCGGCCAGACGAGTTCATTCCCTTGGCGGAGGAAACCGGGCTGATCGTCGGCATTGGGCGCTGGGTGGCGGATCAGGCCTGTAGCGACCTGGTGGCCATGCGGGCGCAGGAGCCTGCGATGGCCTCATTGCGAATGGGTATCAACGTCTCCCGCCGGGAACTTGTGGAGCCGGACTACGTGGCGTGGCTGCAGGCTACGGTGGCTGCCCATGGACTCCAGCCACAGGATCTGATGCTCGAGATCACCGAAACGGCCTTCGTCGACGCACGTTACGACATCACTGGCGCTGCCAGCCAGTTGCGGGCTGCCGGTTTCCTGCTGGCGTTGGATGACTTCGGTACCGGACAGTCGTCACTGAACAGCCTGCAGGAACTGCCGATCGGCATCGTGAAAATCGACAAGAAATTCATTCGCGAACTCACCAGCCGACAGAGTTTCATGGCTATCGTGCATGCCATCGTCACGCTCGGGCACTATCTGGAGCTGCAGGTTATCGCCGAAGGGGTGGAGTCGGAAACCGAGGTGGCGGCGCTGCAGGGCATGGACTGTGCGATGGGACAGGGGTTCTTTTTCTCCCGGCCGGTGACTCGCGAGGAAATCATCGCGCTGGCACGCGCGCGCGCGGTCCAGCCGGTCAGCTGTGCTCAGGGCTGTCTGGCGAGCTGGCCGCGCGCGCGCGTGCAGCTTACCGGAGGGCAGGCCCATGGATGACAGGTGCACGGCGGGTGACAGCGGTGCCCGGCAACGGCCGCGCCGGCTTCCGACGCTCGAGGTGGCAACCAGCCAGCTGATGGTTTATCTGCGCGACCCGGAGGTTTCAGATCAACGGGTGCTGTCGTTGTTGCAGCTGGACGTAGCGCTGTCGAGCACTGTGCTGGCGGTCGCCAATTCGCCTTTCTACGGTCTGCCGCGACGGGTGGACTCGCTGCACCAGGCGCTGCGCATTCTGGGTTTCGACGCGTTGCGTAGTCTCATCTACGCCGCCACCATCCAGCGGTTGTTTCGCCAGGGTCGGATCTGTCCCGGTTTTGATGCCAAATGTCTGTGGTATCACGCCTCCACCACGGGGGCTGCTGCGCGGCGGCTGGCGCTGCACGTCGGTGGCCTCGATCCCCAGCAGGCCTTCCTCGCCGGGCTGCTGCATGACATCGGCCATATTGTCGAGATACAGATGGATCGTGACGCCTACTGTAGCGTGCTGGAGCAACGCGACGAGGCCTGGTTGCCTGCCGAAGTCGAAGCCTTCGGCCAGGATCATGCGGCGCTCGGGGCCGAAGCACTACGGCTTTGGCGGTTTCCAGATTGGAGCGTCGAGCTGGTCGCCGGGCACCACGCGCCGGTGGCCGCGACGCGACCGGACGCCGCACTGCTGCGAGTCTGTCAGCTGGCAGACAGCCTGTCTGGCTCGCTGCCAGGCAGTTTCGAGCGTGATCTGGTGCCGGAGGCACTCGGCGCGTGTGCAGCCGCCTTGGGCATCGCTGAATCGCGGCTTGATGCGCTGCGCGCGCAGGTTCTGCTGGAATGCCCACCCATTTAGGCGCGGTTTCTGACAATGGCTGATTTTTTTGTGGGCCGGCAGCCCATCGTCAACAGCCGCGGCAAGACGGTCGCCTATGAACTGCTGTTCCGTCAGGATCCTGCTGTCGTCGCCCCCGCGGATGGCAGCCCGGGCGCGCTGGATGGCGATGTCGCGACGGCACGGGTTATCGCGGGTATTCACGGCGGTAGCGGACTCAGTGCGCTGTCAGGCGGACGGCGCTTGTTCATCAATGCCACGCGGCACACCCTGACCAGTGGCCTGTTCACCACGCTGCCGCGAGAGGGCGTCGTGGTAGAGGTCCTCGAGGATGTCGAGGTCGACGAGACGTTGATCCGTGAGCTCCATGCCCTCAAACGGGCCGGCTACCGAATCGCACTGGATGACTGGACCGAGCAAAGTCGCCAGCAGGCCCTGCTGCCGCTGGCCGATATCATCAAGGTCGAGATTCCAGCGTTCTCGCCTCGCCAGCTGGCCGAGACGGTGGAGGCGCTACACCGGCGTCGCCTGATGCTGCTCGCCGAAAAGGTGGAGACGCGTGAGCAGCATGCCATCTGCGAGAGCCTGGGGTTCAAACTGTTTCAGGGACACCTGTATGCCAGAGCGCGGCTGATCCGTGACCGCCAGCTCAATCCGGCACGCCGTACAGCGCTGCGGATGCTCAGCCATCTGCAACAGCCCGATATCAACCTGACAGAGATCAGCGCACTGATCACCCAGGATCCCGGCTTCGCCATCCGGGTGCTGCGGCTATGCAATAGCGCTCTGGTCTCCGGCGCTCGCAGCTTCTCGGACATTCCGACAGCGGTGAGTTTCCTGGGTACACGGCGGCTGCAGCAGCTGGCCAGTCTCGTGGCGTTCAGTGGTCTGGGTGCCAGCACTGCGGATGGGGAGCTGCTGCGTCTGGTCCTGACGCGTGCACGGGCCTGCGAGCTGATCGCGCCTCAGCACATGGCTGACAGCTCGGCGGCGTTTCTGGTGGGCCTGGTGTCGATGGCGGAGCGGATGCTGGGCATCGAGGCCGCCGTGCTCGCGGTGGAGATGGCGCTGGCGGAAGCCTCCCGGCGCGCCCTTGCCGGTGATGCCGACTCGCCGCTCGGCGCATGCCTGGCACGTGTGCTGGCGTTCGAGGCGCCGGGTGAACAGACAGGAGACGTCCTGGCGCAAACCCGGCGGTTCAGCATGGCCTATATCGAGGCGATGCGTTGGGCCAACGAGGTGATTGAGGAATTGCTGGGCGTCAGTCTGAGTGACTGACCCATCGCAGAGACGCAAGGACGCCATGGCCGGTCATACAGACCGACCATGGCGCGCCGTATCGTCGCTGTTTGAAACGCGCCTGGTGGGTCTCAGCGCGAGGCGAGCTGGACGGCGCGGTTGAAGTTGCGGATCTCCCGGTTCATCCGGGTGGCAAGACGATGGGCGGCGTCGACGGCTTCATCGCGGTCACGGATATGATCGCGCTGATCGATGCGGGAGAGCCCGTCGACACAGACCGCATAGGCTTCGATGGCTGTGACCATGTCAGCCACGGCCTGCTGGGCCTGCACCATTTCTGCCTCTGTGGCTGCGGCGCCGGACGGTATGTCGATCGAGGCGATGTCAGGGGCCTCGCAGGCCAATGCCGGACCGGAAATCAGCAGGGCGGCCGCAAGGGCTGTCAGGTAACGCTGCATGGGGCACTCCTTGGAATAGCTGATGAATCTGAGTCGGAATCGCATGTACAGCCCATGCCGCTTGAGTTGCAGCATCGGCCTTCAAACGGCGGTTCGGCGGTGGGTAGAAAGACTTTAGGCCACAGGGGCGCCGGCTAGCGGAAATGTGAATCACATCACATGCCAGCGTGTCGCCGGGTGCGCGTCGTCACGTCCTGCGCTGGCGTGCGGCAGAGGCCCTCAAGATCCACTGGACAGCGCCGACATGCGCTGCAGACACGCTCGTCCGGCCTGGTGCCGGATGACAGGTCACCAGAGATCTTCCCAGGGGAGTCCATGTACAGGCAGTTGTCCGTATCCGCCCAGCCGTCGCTGGAGACTGATTTGCTTGAGGCCCCGACGGGCGCACCAGGGCCATTGCGTACGCTCGCAGGTTCGCTGCTCCTTGCACTGCTGGCACTTTGCGTGTTGTTGGCGTTGCCGCGGCTGCCCAAGGGCGATTTGGCGGTCGATGCCGAGGCCTTTCTGCCCGAACGCAGCAACAATGCGCCCCTGATGCTCGCCTACTTCGGCTTTCCCGGCTGTGTAGATACCTGCCCGGCGGCGTTGGCGGAACTCTCGATACTGCGTGCGAGACTTGAGTCCATGGACTTGCACGGACGCGTGGAATTCGCTTTCGTCAACATCGACCCCTGGGCCGATCGCGGTGCGCTGGATGCCTGGATGCGTGGCTTTGATCCTGCGATTACCGCCTACCTGCCGGACGAGGATGGCCTGGCGCTGCTGGAGCGGCGCCTGGGGCTGGTGCTCCGCCCCGTCGCCGGACGCGGCCATAGCCACGCGGACTATTTCGTGCTGCTCCGGCATTCCCCTGATCGCAGCTGGACGGTCATCGACCGCAGCCGGCGCCCCGATGGGGCGCGTCTCGAACGCCTGGCACGCGAGGCTGCGGGGCGTGGGTCAGGTACCGGTTCCACCAACACGCTTCATTCTCCACGCAACTGATCAGGGTCACTACCATGGATAGCCACAACGCAGGATTCAAACCCCGGTTTGCGGAGGCACTGCTCTCCCTGTATGCCTGGGCGCGTGTGCCGAAACACAGTGAACAGCGGCGCAAGTTCGATGCCGACTTCCGTGCCGCGGACACCCAGATGCTCATGATCATCGCGGCCCACTGGCCTGTGGCTGTGCTGCTCACCAGTCTGGCGTACGGCACCTGGCTGCTGGGTCTGGTGGGTGGTGGCCTGATCGTCAGTCTCGCCGCCGGCGCGTGGTGGCTGTATCGCGGTCAGTGGCAGGCGCGGGTTGCCATGGGCACCTGCCTGATGCTGTTCTCGGCCTTGTTCATCGAACAGAACATGGGTCGGATCGAATTCCATTTCCACATTTTTGCCGCGCTGGCCCTGCTGATCCGCTATCGCGATCCCACGCCACTGCTGGCCGCGGCAGGTGTGATCGCCACCCACCATCTGGTGTTCAACTACTGCCAGGCCGCGGGTTTGACCGTCGCCGGCATGCCGATCATGGTTTTCGACTACGGCACGGGGCTGGACATCGTGCTGCTGCATGCGGCGTTTGTCATAGCCGAGGTGGCGATGCTGCTGTTTCTATCTGTGCAGATCAGTCGCGCGTTCCATCAGAGCATCCTGCTCGAGGAATCCATCGAACGGGTGGCTGAGTCGGGCGATTTCGGGATTCGCGCCGAGCAGGCTGCCGCTGGTCCGCTGTATGCCTTCAACAGCCTGATGGGGGCGCTCGATGGCGCCGTGCGCGATACCATGACGACGGTCGAGGCGATTGCCGCGGGTCGCTTCGAGCGACGCACGGCCGGCGCAGGTGCCGGGCTCGGGGATCTGGCACGGCTGGCCGATGGCGTGGCCGATGCAGGTGAAGCCCTGCAGTTCAACATGGCTGAACTCGGCCGGGTGATGCAGGGCCTGGAGTCGGGTGATTTCTCGATCCGGATGGATGAGCGGGTGCCGGAGCGTTTCCGCGCGCCGGTCAACTCGGCCATGGGCACCCTGGCACAGGTGTTCGGCGAGCTCGAGCAGCTGGCCGACGGGCTGGCCTCGGGTGAGTTTTCGCAGCGGCTGGAGTTCAGCGGCCAGGGCCAGGTGGCGCGTATGCAGACTGCCCTGAACTCGGCCCTGGAGGCCGTGGACGGTGCGATCGACGGCATCAGTGACGCCTGCGAAGCGCTGGCTGACGGCGATCTCACCACCCGGGTGGAGGGCGCGTTCCCGGGTCGCCTCCGACAGCTGCAGCAGGCGTTCAACACGGCGGGCGAGCAGCTCGAGGCGCTGGTCATCGAGGTCTCACGGGCGGGTGAACAGGTGGCCAGTCAGTCGGCGACCGTCGCGGACAACAGCGGGCTGCTCAATGAGCGGACCGTCCGCCAGGCCGCCTCGCTGGAGGAGACCGCGGCGTCGATGGAGGAGATGGCAGCAGGGTTGAAGGAGACCGCCTCCCAGGCCCGTGAGGCCGTCGATCTCGCCGAGCGCAGCGAACAGCTGGTGGGTCGCGGGGTGGAGGTCGGTGGCCGCACCAGCGAGGCCATGAGCCGGATCCGCGAGGCCAGTGCCGAGGTCAGCGAAATCACTACGCTGATCGACAATATCGCCTTCCAGACCAATCTGCTCGCGCTGAACGCCGCGGTCGAAGCAGCGCGGGCTGGCGAGCACGGGCGTGGGTTTGCGGTGGTGGCGGCCGAAGTGCGCAGCCTGGCACAACGTGCCGGCAATGCCGCGGGCGAGATCCGCACCCTGGTGGAACGCACCGGTGATATCGTCGCCGAGGGCAGCAGCCTGGTGTCGGAGAGTGGTGGCGCACTGGAGCGGCTCGGTGAGTCGGCCCGTGAGGTCAAGCGCGTAGTCGCGCAGATCGCCAACGCGATCAACGAGCAGTCCGCCGGTGTCAACCAGGTCAATCAGACGGTCAACGAGCTCGATCAGATTACCCAGGACAATGCCCGTTTCGTCGAGGAGTCCACGGCTGTGGGCCAGCGCCTGAGCGATGAGTCCCGGGGCCTGGGGGAGCTCATCTCGCGCTTCCGCACGGAGGTCTCGGGGACCGGCGCCGGCGTGTCGCAGACCGGTGCCGCGGCTGATCAGGGTATGGCGGGTGAACCGGAGTCCGCTTCCGCGGAGACTCTCGTCGACGTCGCCCCGGAGACGCTGGCGGCGCCCGCCTGAGCACTTCGGCGGCCAAGTCGCTGCCCTACCGTATCGCCAAGGCAGCATGAAAACCCCGGGGGCGGCCAGTACGCCCCCGGGGTTTCTTTAATTCTGCTGTCAGATGATGTCAGAGAGCTCGAGGCGGGTGGTGAACATGCCGACGAACTCGACCAGGGAGACCAGTTCGACCGCGCTTTCCATACGGAGCATCGCGTAGGCGGCTTCCTGATCGAAACTCACGACGCGCCCGGCAACCGCGTGGGGTTCCGGGTCGTCCGGCAGCTGGACATGGACGACGATTGGCGTATCCACTGCCAGCTCAGGCGCGGTGTCGTCCAAGATGGAGAGCGCCTGCGCCGGGACCCGGATGCGGCAGCCGTTCAGGCTGACATCGCGGATCACCGCCCGGGCGATCTCGAGCTCGCCGAGCTGCACCTGGCAGGGCAGATAACACGCCATCCGCGGATGGCGACGCAGAGAGTGTTTCTCCGCGTGATGGGGATAGGCGACGATCGTCAACGGATAAGGCTGAGTGATCCGCCCGAGTACCGGGCTGCGGAAGCCCACGATCACGCCGTCGTCCATGTAGCGCAGCGTCAGCACGTCATTGACCGAAAATGCGGTGGTGATCCCTGCCGGCAGATGCGCTTCAGGGGTTTCGAGCAGCAGGTACTGCTGTTCCTTCCAGCCGACGATCCGGGACCACATGCGCCCGGTCAGTCGGGTACTCTCCAGACTGACTCGGGTACCCACTTCGGGCATGAGTAGCGGCATCCTGCCGCCGGTCTCCGGCTTTTTCGCCATCGAGATTCCCTTATTTCAATGACATTGCGCCCGCCCGGAGCTCTTCCTGAGCCAGCACCGGGGTGGCGTAATCGATCAAACTGAGTACCGTGAGTAAATCCGAGACGTTGCCGCAGAGCATCCGTGCCAACGGCGCAGTCCCGTTGCCGAACGGCAGGGCGGTCGCATCCCGGAGCCATGTCGCCGGCGTCTGGCCGTGTGGCAGTAGCGCAGTAACTGCCGCGTCGATAGTGATCAGGGTGCTGATCCGTTCGACCTGATCCCGGTGCAGGCGGCTGCGCTCACTGTTGCGGCGCCAGCGGCGGATACTCGCGGGTGTGCTTGCAAGCAGGACGGCCTGCTCGCGGGTGTTGAGTGCCCAGCGGTCAGCGATACGGAAAAATGTTCGCAGGGCAAGCGGTGCAAGCCGTGACCAGCCGCCTTTGGGCGCAGCGTGCGCCGTCGGGGCTTGGCCCGTCACCCTGTCAGAACAACTCGACACTGCCCTGTTCCATGGAGGTCTGCGCCACCGGCCGGGCGCGCATACGCGTCTCCCGTCGATGCCGCAGCGTCCCGAGTTTCTCGGCAAGCACCGGGATGCAGCTCAGCGGATCCTCGGCGTCCTTCACCGAGGCATGCACTTCCACGCGCAGGTCGGTCAGCCGCGAGACGGCCTCGGCAGCGGTGCCCAGCGCCTGGGAGGAGATGTCCTCGAACTGCAGCGAGCGCACGGCATCGGCCACGGTCTTCTGCAGGTTGGTGTTGATCGGCGCGAGTTCTGCCATCAGCTTCTGGCGAATCTCGCTACGGGCCTGTTCGGCGCGCTTGAGGGTATGGGCGATGCGTTCCTTCTCTGCCGTGGTCTTGGCTATGTCGAAAGACACGAGACCGCGGGCATTGTTCTGCACGCGGGCCACCGCTTCACGGGTTTCCTCGACGCGCTCGCGGATCTGCTCGTTGAACTCCGCCGAGCGCTGCGAAAGCTTGCGCACCTCGTCAGCCACCACCGCGAACCCGCGGCCGGCCTCGCCCGCGCGTGCCGCCTCGATGCTCGCGTTCAGCGCCAGGAGGTTGGTCTGCTCGGCCAGGCTGCGGGCCTCCTCGAGCACGCGGAAAATCCCGTGCAGGTGCTGGAGCATGTTTTCGGTGTCGGTGGCCATGGCGACACTCTGTGAGCTGACGGTAACCAGCGCCTCCATGAAGTTCTGCAATGCTTCGGTGGTGGCGGCACTGCCGCCGTCCTCGGCTGCGTCGGCGCCGCCGCCCAGGCTTTTCTCCAGCAGTTCGCTTTGCGAGCGGGCGATGGCGTGCAGCCGGTTGAAGCTTGCCGTGAGCTCGCCGACCGACTCGCTGATCAGGTTCTGGACCCGATGAATTTCCAGCTCGATACCCTCGACGTCCTGGTCGAGCTCTGTGTCCAGGCCTCGGACCAGCTCCACCAGCGCCTCACGACTGACCTTCGGCGAGCCCTGCAGGGGACCGGCCGTGGTCCGCCAAAGCGTGACGCCCGCGGTGACAGTCACCATCGCCGCGATTCCCGCGACCAGGCCGTTGCCGGCCAGCAGGCCGGTGATCAGCAGGCCGGCGGCACCGGCCAGGGTGGCCGTGGCGAAGGAAAGCAGAGCTACATCCTGTTTGTTCATGTGGGATCACGCCTGGGTCAGGTTGAACTGTCTTAAGTATCGGTCACGTGGTGCGCTAACTTGAGCGAGCGGGCCGGCAAAAACCGTGTGCTGGGTCACGCGCTGCGCGTCACGCGCTCGTCGCTGTGTGCCAACAGCGCCTGCGCGATGCCGGCGAGTGGCAGCACGGCCTCGGCCGCGCCCAACTTGACGGCCTCGCCAGGCATGCCCCAGACCACGCTGGTCGCCTGGTCCTGGACCAGGGTCAGCGCGCCCGCCTCGCGCAGGCCAAGCAGGCCGCGGGCGCCGTCCGCGCCCATGCCGGTGAGCAGGGCGGCACAGGCATTGGGGCCCGCTGCTTCCGCCAGGGAGTCGAACAGCACATCGACACTTGGCCGATGCCGGTTCACGGGCGCGTCGTCGCCGATCTGGCAGAGATACCTGCCGCCGCTGCGTCTCACGCGCAGGTGATGGCCGCCTGGAGCGACGTAAGCGTGTCCAGGCAGTATCACCTCGCCGTCCTCGGCCTCCTTGACCCGGATGGCCGCCAGCGAGTCGACACGCTTGGCGAACGCGGCACTGAATCGCGGCGGGATATGCTGGGCGATCACTACCCCGGGCGCGTCGGGTGGCAAGGCGCAGAGCACCTCGCGGATGGCCTCCGTGCCGCCGGTCGATGCACCAATGGCGATCAAGCGGTCGGTGGTGCGCAGGTGGCGGCGTCGCGCGGGTGGGCTGGCGCTGGTCGACGGCCCCCGGGCGGCGGTGCCGCGTGGACTGGCGCCCGGCTGCTGGCCAAGTGGGCGCACCGGTGTGCGGGCTGCGGCGCGGACTTTGTCGCGCAGCTCGTCGGCCAGCAGGGCAAGTCCGCTCTGCACATCGAGTTTGGGTTTACTGACGAAATCGAAGGCTCCGAGCGCCAGCGCGTCAAGGGTGACGTCTGCCCCTTTCTCGGTGAGTGAAGACACCATGACGACCGGCATGGGATGCAGGCGCATCAGGTTGCGCAGGAAGGTGACGCCGTCCATGCGCGGCATCTCCACATCCAGTGTCAGCACGTCGGGCTTGAGTTGCTTGATGCGCTCACGCGCGATGTAGGGATCGCCCGCGGTCCCCACCACTTCGATGTCCGGAGCTTCATTGAGCATGGCGGTGAGCAGTTTCCGGATCAGCGCGGAATCATCCACCACCAGGACCTTGATGATCGGCGTTGTGGTCTCGCTCATGGCTTGGTCCTTGTTGTCAAAAGAGCTCGGCACTGCCACTGACAGGCGCATCCATGGTTCGGAGGTAGCGGGTTTCGGCCACCGCGATCTCACGCGAGTCGACCCGCGGCAGCCGCCGTACCAGCACCCGTCCGGTGGCCGGATACATCAGCAGCTTGCGCGGCTGCTCGCCGCCGAGATCCTCGCTGATGACCGGCAGTTCCTCGAGGGCCACATAGCGGCGGACGAAATCGATATTGCGGGCGCCGACGTCGGAGAGTCGCGCCAGCACGCGAGCACCTCCGAACAGCTTGACCTGCAGGCGCTGGCGCGATGCGCCGCGGCTGAGCAGGGCGTTGATCAGGCTCTCCATGGCAAAGGCGCCGTAGCGTGCGCCGCTGGAGACCAGGGCAGAGGATTCCTCGTGCGGACCGGCTTCCGGTAACAGGAAATGGTTCATGCCGCCGAGGCCGCGGACGGGATCGTGGATACAGGCCGCGACGCAGGAACCGAGCAGGGTGCCGATCACCTCGTCGGCAGTGGCCACATGGAACCGGCCCGGCATGAGCTTGAACACGTGTGCCTTCAGCCGCGGGTCGAAAAACCCGGGGCTGGTGTCGCCGCTCATCCGCGTGCTGTCCCGGCAGCGAGAGGCGCATAGACCGTATTTCCCCGTGCCAGGAACAGATCCGCGCAATGGCCGAAGCTCTCCGAGTGGCCGGCGAACAGCAGGCCCCGGGGGTGGAGCAGCGGATGAAATCGCTCGAGGATGCGCCGTTGCGTCGGCTTGTCAAAGTAGATCATCGCATTACGGCAGAAGATGGCGTCCAGCGGCCCACGCACCGGCCAGTCCGGCGCCACCAGGTTCATCGGGCGGAAGCGCAGCAGTTGTCTGACCTCGGGACGGACCCGTACGTAGCCGGCTTTGTCGCCAGTGCCCTTCAGGAAGAAACGTTTAAGGCGATCCTCACCCAGTCCGCTGACGCGCTCCAGTGGATAGATCCCCAATTCCGCCGTGCGGACTGCACGCGTATCCAGATCGCTGGCGAGAATACTGACTCGGGTCGCCTGGTCACCCAGTGCCTCGATGGCGGTAATGGCCATGGAATAGGCTTCCTCGCCGGTGGAGCATGCCGCCGACCACAGCGTCACCGGCCCGCGCGCGACCTGCTGCTGCAGCAGGGAGCCCAGTGTGGCGAAGTGGTGGGCCTCGCGGAAAAACGCTGTCAGATTGGTGGTCAGCGCATTCACCAGTTCCTCGAATTCCTCGACATCCCGCTCGATCAGCGCAAGGTATTCGGTGAAGGAGCTGAGCCCCGTGGCCCGCAGTCTGCGGGCCACGCGGCTGTAGACCATTTCCGACTTGCCCTCACCGAGGGAAATACCGGCATGGGCGTGGATCAGTTCACGGATGCGGGTGAAGTCCCGCGGCCGAAACTCAAACTCGCGCTGGCTGCTCATGGGGCATCAGAACTCCACCCATTCCTCGTCACCGACAATGAGCACGTCGGGCTTGGCCGGCGTCCTGGTCCGGGCGCCTGGTGTCGCGGCAGGGCCTGCCGCCTGGGTGCGTTCGGGTGCCACTGGCATGGGCTTCTCGGCCGTCGCGCCAGCCGGTGGACTCATGCCTGCGCCGGGCTTGCCGGTCCCGGCCGCGGCGCTGCGCTGCAGCTGCGCGGCACTTTGTGCGCTGCGCAGCTGGAACACGCCGACTGACTGCGCGAGGCGGCCCGCCTGCTGTTCCATGGCGCCGGCAGCGGCAGCGGCCTCTTCAACCAGGGCTGCGTTCTGCTGGGTCATCTCGTCGAGCTGTGTGACTGTGGTGTTCACCTGCTCGATGCCCTGGCTCTGTTCCTCGGAAGCCGCCGAGATCTCGCTCATGATGTCGGTGACACGCTTGATCGAGTTGACGATCTCCTCCATGGTCTGGCCCGCTTCGCCGACCAGGGTATTGCCGGCCTCGACGCTCTTCACCGACTGACCGATCAGGTCCTTGATCTCCTTGGCCGCCTGGGCGGAGCGCTGTGCGAGCGTGCGCACCTCGCCTGCGACCACGGCAAACCCTCGGCCCTGCTCGCCGGCGCGCGCGGCCTCGACGGCGGCGTTCAGCGCGAGGATGTTGGTCTGGAAGGCGATGCCGTCGATGACGCTGATGATGTTCTCGATCTTCTGTGCGCTTTCGGTGATCTCGCTCATGGAACGCACCACATCGCGCACCTTGGCTCCACCGGTATTGGCGACCTCGCGGGCGCCCTGGGCCAGCTGGTTGGCCTGGCGGGCGTTGTCGGCGTTCTGGCGTACGGTCGAGGTCATCTCCTCCATGCTGGAGGCGGTCTCTTCGAGGCTCGCGGCCTGCTCTTCGGTACGCTGCGACAGGTTGGTGTTGCCCGCGGCAATTTCGCGCGAGGCGCTGCCGATGGCGTCGACCGCCTCATGCACCTCAGCGATCAGCTTTTCGAGCTGGGTGATGGTGGTGTTGGTGTTCTGCTGGAGCTCGGCGAAGGCACCGTCGAACTCCCCGGTGACGCGTTCGGTCAGGTCACCGGCCGACAGGGCCTTGAGCACCCGGATCACCTCGCTCAGGCTGGTTTCGGTCGTCTCGACCAGCCGATTCACACCCTCGCCGAGCGTGCGGAAGAAGCCGGCACTCGCGGCGATATCCATGCGCCGTGAGAAATCCCCGGCGGCCGCGGCGCCCACCAGCGCCTCGACTTCGCGCTCGGCCAGCACCTGGGCGGTCTCGTCCACCCACTGGATGACCGTACCGAGGCGGTTGCCCGCCTCGTCGCGGATAGGCGTGGCGGTGAGGGCGAGATGGACGTTACCGATGCGCAGCTTTGCGTCATGCGGCGCCTCGAGTTTCTCCAGCAGCGCGCGCTGATGCGCGGGGTCACGGTGGAACAGGTCCATGTTCGAGCCGATCAGTGTGTCCGCGGAGAACTCCGGCAGGATGGTCTGGAAGTCGGCTTCGCGATGGTTGAACAGGGCGACGGCTGCCGGGTTCATGTGCACAATGGAGTAGTCGGCATCGGCGACCATGATCGAGTCGCTGACGGCATCCAGCGCATCGCTGGTGCGTTTGGCCCTGGCGGCCTCTTCGCGCTCGACGGCCAGTCTGGTGCTCAGGGTCTCCTGCATGTCACGCAGGCCGGCGAGGATGCGCCCCATCTCGTCCTCGGAGTCGATGACGATTTCGGAGTCGAGGCGGTCATGGCCGATGGCTTCGAACACGGCCAGCGCGCGGTTGGCGGGTCGTACCACCGCTCGCGTCAGTAGCCAGCCTAGCAGGGCGCTGAGCAGCAGACTGACTATGACGATTGCGACGACCACGCCGAGATCACGCTGGACGCGGGCTTGTCCCGCGGCGAAGGTGTCATTCGCGACGCCGTTCTTGTAGCTGGTCAAGGCACCGATGCTGTCGATAACGTCCTCGAACAGCGGCAGCGCGACGCGGGTGAGGGTGGCGTTGCCCTCGACGAACTGCCCGTCGCTGAATAAGGTCAAGGTGGGCACAAGCCCCTGGTCCACGAAGTTCGTCCGGGTCTCCGCAAAGGCGTTCGCCAGGGCACGTTCCTCATCGGTGCTCACCGTTTCGAGGTAGCGCTCCCAGATCATGCCGATGAATTCACTGTTCCCGGCAATCTCGTCGGCGAAGTCCTCCAGCGCGAAGCTCGAGGGCTCACGCCCGTCGTTCAGCCGCGGGTCGAGCTGCGACATGCGCAGCAGGGTCTCGACATTGGTGCGCGCCAGGTCCTGGACGGTGGCGAGTTGCTGGGCGGGCCGCATCTGGCGCTCGATGAGCTGCTCGACGTTATTATCGAGTGCGGACATGCCGGCCAGGCCCGTGCCGGCGACGATGGCGATGAAGACCGCAGACATGAGTGCGGTCAGCGTCAGTTTCGCCTTGATGGAAAGCTTGCGGAACATCGGGGGTCTCCAGTCCTGCGTAACGTTGATCAGCGGCGCTCAGGCGGCGGATTCGGCGTCGACCAGCCCGAGTTCCGGTGCACGCACCAGGGCCTCGATATCGACGATGATGAGCATGCGCTCGCCGATGGAGGCGAGCCCTTCGAGGTAGTCCGTGTCGAGCTGGGCGCCGAACTCGGGCGCATCGCGCACCTCGTCGGCGGCCAGTGCGATCACGTCGGAGACAGCATCGACCACGATGCCGATGACGCGATCATCCACGTTCAGGATCACCACCACGGTGAAATCGTCGTAGACGACGTCGGGGAAGCGAAACTTGATGCGCAGATCGAGGATCGGCACGATCGTGCCGCGCATGTTGATCACGCCCTTGACGAAATCCGGCGCGTTGGCGATTCGCGTCACGGACTCGTAGCGCCGGATTTCCTGCACCTGCAGGATATCGATGCCGTATTCCTCTTCGCCGAGCCGGAAGGTCAGCAGCTCGCGCTTGGCAGCGGCATGGTCTTCTGTGCGCAGGGGCTCTGGGTGGCTCATGGATTCACTCCTTGCTCGGTACTGGCGTCAGGTTCAATGCACGGTGCCGTGCAGGCGCGTCAGCGAGTCGACATCGAGGATCATGGCCACCCGGCCGTCCCCCATGATCGTCGCGCCGGAGACCCCGGGCACCTTGCGGTAATTGGTTTCCAGACTCTTGATCACCACCTGGTGTTGGGCGATCAGTTCATCAACGAACAGCGCGGCCCGGTCCTCGGCCGACTCGACGACCACGACGATGCCGTCTTCAGGCCGTTCATGGGTGGCCGGGACGTTGAAGATGTTGTGCAGTGGCAGCAGCGGGATGTAATCACCGCGCAGCCGCACCACCCGGCCGCGCCCGGAGATGCTGTGCAGCTGATCGGGGGTCGGTTGCAGCGACTCGAGGATGGCCGTCAGCGGCAGGATGTACACCTCCTCGCCAACCCGCACGGACATCCCGTCGAGGATCGCCAGCGTCAGGGGCAGACGCACGGTGATCCGGGTGCCCTGGCCTGCCGTGGATTCGATATCGAGACGCCCGTTCACCGCCTCGATGTTCCGCCGCACCACGTCCATCCCCACCCCACGACCGGAAACATCGGTCACGGTCTCGGCGGTCGAGAAGCCTGGCGCAAAGATCAGCTGCCAGATGTCGCGATCGCTCGGGTTCTCCGGGACGGCCAGACCCTGGGCGCGTGCCTTGGCGAGGATACGCTCGCGGTTCAGCCCACCGCCGTCGTCGCTGATCTCGATGACGATATTGCCGCCCTGGTGGCCGGCGCGCAGGACGAGGGTGCCGGCCTCGGGCTTGCCGGCGGCCAGTCGGCGCTCCGGAGATTCGATGCCGTGGTCGATGGCATTGCGCACGATGTGGGTCAGCGGATCGACGAGCTTCTCGATGAGACCTTTGTCGAGTTCAGTCTCCTCGCCGATGATCCTGAGGTTGACCTTCTTGCCCAGGGTGGTCGAGAGGTCGCGAACCACCCGCGGGAAGCGGCTGAAAACGAAATTGATCGGCAGCATCCGCACGCTTAAGACCGCTTCCTGGAGTTCACGCGTATTGCGCTCCAGCAGGGTGAGGCCATGACGGAGCTCCTCGACGGCCCGGGCGTCGAGTTCGTCTGCCGAGTGGCCGATGGTGTTGATCATCGCCTGGGTGATGACCAGTTCCCCGACCATGTTCACGAGGGTGTCGACCTTCTCGGTGGCCACGCGGATCGATGCGGCATCCGCACGCCGTTCCACCGGGGCGCCGTTGGGGGCGACGGGGCGGCCGTCGGGGGCGGTCTGCGGCTGGGCGCCCGCTGCAGGCTGTGCCGGGGTCTCGGGCGCTGCGGTCTCGGGCGCTGCGGGGGGGGTGATCGCCGGGGCGGACGTCGCGGCCAGCGGGTGCACGCTCAGCGTACATTGATCCTCGACCCACTCGAAGGCTTCGCGGATTGCGGCTTCATCGGTCTCCCCCTCGAGCCGCAGGCGCCAGCGCAGCTGGCAGTCCTCGGCGGCCAGGCTGTCCAGCGCGGGCAGGGCGTCGGTCTCGCAGTGGACCGTGAGTTCGCCGAGCTCGGCCAGCCAGGAGAAGATGCGCAGGGGGTCGTTACCGGAGCGCAGCAGCGCGGCTTCCGGCACGAACACAATCTCCCAGGCGCCGGCCGGTGTCGGGCTGCTTGCCCTGGCCTGGGGGGCGGGCGGTGCGGCCGCGGGCATGCTGGCCGCCGAGGCCGCGGCCTCGGGGTTTTCGCCGGGGCGGCCGTGCGCCGAGGCGAGCATCGCCTCGATACGGCCCGCGGTCTCGGCAACCCGGCCAGGGTCATGTTCGCTGCCGTCGCGGGCGGCCACCAGCATCTCGCGGATGCGGTCCACGGCCTCGAGCATCAGGCCGCGGATCTCGGCGGTCATCTCGCGCTTGCCGTCGCGGACTTCGTCGAGGAGGGTCTCGGCACCATGGGTGAATTCACTCACCGCCGCAAACCCGAAGGTGCCGGCACTGCCCTTGATGGAGTGGGCCGCACGGAAAATGGCGTTGACCTGCTCGGCGTCGAGCGCCTGCTCGCGCAGCAGTTCCACTTCCATCAGGTCCAGACCCTCGAAACTCTCATCGAGGAAGGCCTGGACGAACTGCGAGATATCGATGGTCATGGTCGTGCGCTCCGTCCGCGGCTCAGCCGAGCACCCGCTTGATGGTCGACATCAGCTTCTCGGGATCGAAGGGCTTGACCAGCCAGCCGGTGGCACCCGCGGCCTTGCCTTCCTGCTTCTTTTCGTCGGAGGACTCGGTGGTCAGCAGCAGGATCGGCGTGAACTTGTAATCGGGCAGCCCGCGCAGCTCGCGTACCAGCGTGATGCCATCCATGTGCGGCATGTTGATGTCGGAGATGACCAGGTCGGCGGCCTTGCCCTTGGCCGCTTCCAGCCCGGCCACGCCGTCCGCGGCCTCGATGACTTCGTGACCGGCTTCCTTCAGCGTGAAGACCACCATCTGGCGCAAGGATGCGGAATCATCGACTGCGAGGATTGTTGCCATGGTTTAGACCCTGTGCTCTATGAAATTGCGGGAGAGGGGGAGGGACCCTTAGTGACTGGCTGCCGAGGTCGGTTGCGCACCGTCGGCCAGCAGCGTCTCGGCCAGGCCCAGCGAGACCAGCGCCTCGCGCAATGGCGGCGTGACATCGGCCAATCCTGCAGCCGCCCGTGGCTCGCCGAGCAGCGCGCTGGCAAGCAGCTGCACCCCAGCGGTGTCGACCCGCGCCACCTCCGAGGCCACCAGCAGCACAGGCCCGTGGGCGGTCGCTGCCATCAAGGCCTCATGCACGCCGGCGACGTGGCGGATGTCGAGCTGGGCCGGAAGCGTGAAACGCTGCATGTCGGTTGTCCCTGAGTGGATCCCGTAGGCATATCGGCCAGACAACCGTCCGCTTTAGGGGTCGAGGGAGTCGATCGAGCGGGTGGAGGAGGTCAGTGGGGAAAACTGTCGACCCGGTCACAGGGCGTGATCCGGGGACGCGGGCTCAGCCGATGGCCAGCGGTCGACCCCGGCCGGCGGGGAGGCCGCGCGGTGTGCTGGCGGGGCCGTAGCCCTGCGGTTCGGGTGCGTGGCCCAACAGGCCGAGAAGCTCCGCGTTCTGACGGAGTTGCGTGGACAGCGTCGCGCCGATGGCCTGGTTGAGTTCATGGCAGCGGGCGAGACGCCCGAGCATCTGTTGCCAGGCGGCCGAGCGGGCATCGCCCTGGCGGCTCGGCACCTGCAGGCGCGTCACCTCGGCCTCGAGGTCTCGCAGCAGGCGACGCTTGTCCTGGGTGTGCCGGTTGAGGGCATCGAGATCGCCGGCGCTCAGCGCGGCGATCTCGCCGTCGAGCAGCTGCTCGAGGCGTTCGAGTGCCGGCAGCAGGCGTCGCGCCGCAGTGTCGAAGTCTACCAGCGCGGTACTGGTCGTCGCCGATGTCCGGTGCATGGGCTGTGCCTCAGGCCGCGAGGGCTTAGAGCTGGCGCTCGAGCGCGAACAGCCGCTCGACGACCCGGCCGGCATCGACCTGGTAGCTGCCCTCGGCAATCGCTTCGCGCAGCGCGGCCACCCGCGCGCCATCCACCGGCGCGCTGGTCTCGCGACTGGCCTCAAGCAGGCTGCGGGCCGCCGCCGTGAGCGTGACCTGGTCGCTGGTCGACGCCTGCGCGCGGCCGGTAGTCTGACCCCCGGCGGTACCGGTCTCGGCGCGCTCGCCAGCCGTGCCACGTGTCCCCGTGGTCAAGGCCTTGATGAGTGGGTTCTTGATTTCCATGATGTTTTCATCCGTGTGTCGGTGAACCTGCGCCGTCCTCGAGCGGCGCGCATCCAACCCCTGTGACGCCGCTATCGGCCGGAGTCAGGGAAACTTTAGGGTGGATCGTCAAAAAACCGTCGATTCGGCCGTTGTTGGGTCCGACGCGGAGGCCGCGTCGTGTCGGCGCGACGGCTCGGGTGTCGGTTTTCCGGCACCCGTTCATCGACCCGCCAGCACCTGGCCGCGGTCATCGACCAGGCCCTCGACGATCTGGCGGCTGCGCAGGTTGCGCACCCGCACCCGCTCGCCGGCGGCGGCATCAGCCAGGGCCTCGCCCTCACTGCGCACGGCGATGCCGCCCATCCCGGCGATCACCGCCACCCGCTGGCCGCGACGCACCAGCCGCGGGGCCTCCAGGGCCTCGCGCGTGATCACCTGACCCGGGCGTAGCGGTCGGCGGAGTGTCATGCCGACGGCGTCCTCCGGCGAGGTCATCCAACCGCCGTTGAGCTGGGCGACATCGTGTTCCTCGAGGCGCAGATGCTCGGCGCGCAGGGTTTCGCCGCGGCCAGCCGCATTGCCCAGCACCAGCACCTCAGCGCGCATCTCTACGCGCACGGGAATATACAAGGTCCATTCGGCACCGCTCTGACAACGCACGCCCACACTCACATTCGCGCCGCCACGCCGGCCCGGTGGATCGAAGGTTTCCGGGGTCATCGCGCAGGCAGGCAGGCGCAGCCTGGGGTCGAGACGTGCGGCCTCGGCGCGCAGGCGGGCCCCGTCTGGCGCACTGCGTTCGGCCTGTTCGAGCGCGTGGGCGGTGGCCAGATCGCGCAGCTGCTGGTGGTCGGTCAGGGCCGCGGGCGCGGCTGTGGCCGGACCGCCGCCCAGCAGCAGGCCCAGGGCCAGCCACAGTGGCCCTGTCCGGCGGACGGACGGCGATGGGACGCGGGCAGGGCGGTGGCAAGGGATCACTGGGTCTCTCCGATAGCAGCGTGGGCCCTGGGAACAAAGCAAGAGCCATGCCAGGATGCTTGGTGACGGCGATGATCGACGCCGGTCAAGTTCCCCGGGCCGCCGCCGATACCCCCGATCTGCGGTGGCAAGTGTGCGCGAGGGAAACAGTCGTGGCCCAGGTTCTCGAAAGTGTTGATCGTCTGACGCGTCTGGTCGGCCAGAATCGCCTGGAACTGCTGATGTTTCGGCTGAACGGCGATCAGCTGTATGGCATCAATGTGTTCAAGGTGCGTGAGGTGGTGGATGCGCCACCGCTGCGCCGTTTCCCGCATGCCCATACGCTGGTGGCCGGCATGGCGAGGATCCGCGGGGCCACCGTCCCGGTGCTTGATCTGGCACGTTCCATCGGACAACCCTCGCTGGCGCCGGAGGCCGCGCGTTACGTCGTGCTGACCGAATTCAGCCGCTCCGTGCAGGGGCTGCTGGTCAGCGGGATCGAGCGCATCATCAACGCCGGTTGGGACAGCGTGCGCCCCCCGCCGGTGGATGACCCGGAGCGCTGTCACGTCACCGCCATCACCTATTACGGCGACGAACTGGTGCAGATCCTTGATGTCGAGCGGGTGCTCGATCTGGTGGTCGGGCCGACGGCGGGGGTGTCTGCGGCGCTGGCGGCGGACTCGCGCGCGCGGCTCGGCAGCAAGCCCCGCTGTGCGCTGGTGGCCGACGACTCCGCCGTGGCACGCGGACAGATCCGCCGCGCCCTGGCTGACATCGGGGTGGAAGCGATTCTCTGCAATGACGGCCGCCAGGCGCTGGAGCGCCTGCAGCTCTGGGCGGATGCCGGCAATCTCGACGAGCGGATCAGCATGGTGATCTCGGATATCGAGATGCCGCAGATGGACGGCTACACGCTGGTACGCGAGATCCGCAAGGACCGCCGCCTGGCGCAGCTGCATGTCATGATGCACTCCTCGCTCAGCGGCCGCTTCAACAGCCGGGCCTGCGAGGAGGCCGGGGCCGACCGGCTGCTGGCGAAGTTCGATCCGGACGAGTTCGCCCAGGCGGTGACCGAATACCTAGCAGGCGGCGTGCCGGTTCACCACTGAGCGCGTCACCCGCGTCAGGACCTTGACGCCATCCCAGGCGCCGAACGCACGCGCCGCCTGATTGCCCCGGTGATCAACCTGGGCCCGCCGGGCCCCTGACGCGTCCACGCCTCCGGGCGTCACCGAAAGCGGCAGAGGCTTGCCGCTGGACGGCACCCCGTTGCCGCGTCACCGCCATTTCGGCCTGAGTCCCGCGGTATTTCCCGCCTGACCGATCGGTCCTGGCCACAATGGCATGCCCCTTGCAAGAGCGGTTGCGACAGACCATTGGAGGCTGCCGATGAACCGCATGCTCGATGCCGCACTGGGGATCCACCCGCAGGCCCTGGCCGTGAGTGCCCGCCGCCTGGAGGTGCTCGCCGGCAACATGGCCAACGCCGACACGCCGGGTTTCAAGGCGCGTGATATCGATTTCAGAAGCGCCCTCAAGGGCGAGCTGGAGACCCGGCTGAACGGCGCGGCCGGCGGCATGCCGGCGACCCGTCTGGCCACCACCCGGGCCGGCCACCTGCCTGCCGGCGGCACGGCCGCGGCGCCCGAGCCGATGTATCGCGTGCCCCACCATCCTTCGCTCGATGGCAACACCGTCGATACCCAGATGGAGCAGGCCGCCTTTGGTGAGGCGGCGGTGCGCTACCAGGCCAGCCTCGATTTTCTCGGCAGCCGCGTGGAGGGCCTGCGTAAGGCCCTGCGCGGCGAATGACGCGGCCACGCTGAGCCTGTGGCCCTGAACGGAGACCCCCACCCATGAGCCTCTTCAATATCTTCGACATGTCCGGCTCGGCGCTGAGCGCCCAGTCGGTGCGCCTGAACACGGTGGCCAGCAACATGGCCAATGCCGAGACCGCCAGCAGCACCGCCGAGGGCGTGTATCGCTCGCGCCAGCCGCTGTTTGCCGCCGTGCTGCAGCAGCAGGGCGGGGCGGCGCCGACCCAGGCGGGCGTGCGCGTGACCGGGGTGGTCGAGAGCAACGCCCCGCCGCGCATGGAATACATGCCCGGCCATCCGCTGGCCAACGAGGAAGGCTATGTGTTCTTCCCGGCGATCAACATGGTCGAGGAGATGGCCAACATGATGTCGGCCTCGCGCAATTACCAGAACAACGTCGAGATGATGAACACCGTGCAGCAGCTGATGCTGCGCACCCTGCAGCTGGGGCAGCGCTGATGGCCGGGAATATCGATGTCAACGCCCTGAGCCAGCTCGGCCTGACCGCCAAGCCCGCCGAGAAACCGCGCGACCGGCTGGGCCAGGAAGAGTTCATGCGGCTGATGATCACGCAGCTGCGCAACCAGGACCCCTTCGCGCCGATGGAAAGCGGCGAGTTCCTGGGCCAGCTGGCGCAGTTCGGCACCGTCTCCGGCATCGAGGACATGCGCCAGTCGTTCGAGACGCTGGCCGGCTCCATCGCCGGCAACCAGACACTGCAGGCGGCCGGCCTGGTCGACCGCCAGGTGCTGGTGCCCGCCCGCGAGGGCTGGCTGCCCCCCGAGGGCAGTCTCACCGGGGCGGTGGACGTGCCCGCCGGGGTCTCGGGTGTCGGTCTCGGAGTGTACGACCTCGGCGGGCGGCTGGTGACCACGCTGCCGGTGCAGGCCGATGGCACCGGTGGGCGCGCGGCGTTCAGCTGGGACGGCCGGCTCCCCGATGGCGGTCGCGCCGCGCCGGGGTTTTATGAACTGCGGGCCACCGGCAATGAAGCCGGGCGGGCCGTGGCCCTGGAGGCGCTGGTCTCCGGGCGGGTCGAGAGCGTCGCCGTGGGCGAGCGCAACGGGGCGATGTCACTGACGGTGACGGGTCTCGGCGTCGTGGATTTCAGCCGCGTCCGCGGCATCGGTAACTGAAACACAGGGATACGGGAGTAACCTCATGCCATTTCGCACTGCACTAAGCGGCCTGAACGCGGCCTCGGCTGACCTGCGGGTCACCGGCAACAACATCGCCAACTCCGGCACCACCGGCTTCAAGGGCTCGCGCGCCGAGTTCGCCGACATCTTCGCCACCGCTTATGGCGGCGTCGGCCGGACGGCCATCGGTACGGGTGTCCGCCTGTCTTCGGTCACCCAGCAGTTCTCCCAGGGCAACATCGACTTCACCGGCAGCAACCTCGACATGGCGCTGTCCGGCCGTGGGTTCTTCGTGCTCGACGATGGCGGCGCCCGCAGCTACACGCGCGATGGTTCCTTCCAGGTCGACCGCGATGGCTTCGTGGTCAACAGCGGTGGCAAACGGCTGCAGTCCTACCCGCTGCAGGATCGCCTGAGCGGCACGTTCAACACCGGTCAGCTCCAGGACCTGCGCCTGGCGACCACCGAGTCGTCGCCCGGGGCGACCAGCCGCGTGGAGGCTTCGTTCAATCTGCGCGCGACCGCCGAGGACCTCTCGGAGATCGACTTCGATGCCGACGATCCGAACAGCTACTCGTTCTCCACCTCGCTGACGGTGTACGACTCGCTGGGGCAGTCGCATGTGGCCACCGTGTTCTTCCGCAACGTGGGCAACCTCGAGTGGGAGGCCAACCTGGCAATCGACGGCCAGCCGGTGGGTGACGCACAGAGTCTCACTTTTGCCGCGGACGGCTCGCTGGCCGCGCCGCAGGACCCGCTGCAGTTCGGCGCATTCACGCCGACCAACGGCGCCGCGCCGCTGGACATCGAGTTCGATGTCAGCCGCGCCACGCAGTTCGGGGCCAGCGACAGTGTCAGTTCACTGCGCCAGGACGGCTTCGCCAGTGGCCGGCTGACCGGCATCGACATCGATGATTCCGGTGTGGTGTTCGCCCGTTACACCAACGGGCAGAGTGCGCCGCTTGGCCAGGTGGCCGTCGCGAGCTTCGCCAACCCACAGGGCCTGCAGCAGGTGGGCGACAACGCCTGGGTGGAGACCTTCGCCGCCGGCGACCCGATCCTCGGCACGGCCGGCAGTGGCGATCTCGGCACGCTGCAGTCCGGCGGGCTGGAGGCCTCGAACATCGACATCGCCGCCGAGCTTGTCAACCTGATCACCGCGCAGCGCAACTTCCAGGCCAACGCGCAGGTGATCAGCACGGCCGACACGGTCACCCAGACCATCATCAACATCCGCTGACGGGGCTGAACCATGGACAGACTGCTCTATGTGGCAATGACCGGCGCGCGCGAGGCGCAGGTGGCGCAGTCGGTCACCAGCCAGAACCTCGCCAACGCCTCGACCACCGGCTTCCGGGCCACGCTCGCCAGTGCCGTGCACGCGCCGGTGGCCGGCCCGGGGCACGCGGGGGCCCGGGCCTACGCGGTCACCGAAGGCCAGGGCATCGATTTCACCCCGGGGCCGCTGATGGCCACCGGCCGCAGTCTCGATGTCGCCATCGACGGCCAGGGCTGGATTGCCGTGCAGACGCCCGATGGCGGCGAGGGCCTGACCCGCGCGGGCGACCTGCGCGTCGACGCCTTCGGCATGCTGACCACCGGCACCGGCCTGCCGGTGCTGGGCAACGGCGGGCCGATCGCGCTGCCGCCGTTCGAGTCGCTGGAGATTGCCGGCGACGGCACGATCAGCATCCGCCCGCTCGGCCAGGACGCCGCGGGGCTGGCCGTGGTGGAGCGTATCCGCCTGGTTAACCCCGACCCGGCGACACTGGTGCGCGGTGACGATGGCGTGGTGCGCGTGGCCGCCGGCGAGCCGCCCCCGGCCGAGGCCGACGTGCGCCTGCTCGGCGGCATGCTCGAGGGCAGCAACGTCAACACGGTGAGCGCCATGGTGGAGATGATCCGCCACGCCCGCAGCTTCGAGCTGCAGGTGAAGATGATGAACACCGCCCAACAGAACGACCAGAGCTCCGGCGCACTGCTGCGCCTGGGCTGAACCGCGTGATGCGCGCATCGCGCAGGAGGACAGACCCATGAACCAGGCCTTATGGATTGCCAAGACCGGACTGGATGCCCAGCAGACGCGGCTGGCGACGATTTCGAACAATCTCGCCAACGCCAACACCACCGGTTTCAAGAAGGACCGCGCGGTGTTCCAGGACCTGGTCTACCAGAACATCCGCCAGCCCGGCGCGCAGAGCTCGCAGGACACCCAGCTGCCCTCCGGGCTGATGCTCGGCACCGGCGTGCGCACCGTCGCCACCGAGAAAATCCACACCCAGGGCAACCTCATCCAGACCGACAACGCGCTGGATGTTGCCGTGCAGGGGCGCGGTTTCCTGCAGATCCTGATGCCGGATGGCACCTTGTCCTACACCCGCGACGGCGCCCTGCAGGTCAACCGCGACGGCCAGGTGGTCACCGCCAACGGCTTCGAGCTGCAGCCCGGGATCGTCGTGCCGGACAACGCGCTGTCGGTGAGCATCGGCCAGGACGGCATCGTCTCGGCCTCGGTGCCGGGCAACCCGGTGCCGGTGGAGCTCGGCGCCGTGCAGCTCGCCGACTTCGTCAACCCGGCCGGCCTGCAGGCCATCGGCGGCAACCTGCTCATCGAGACCGCGGCCAGCGGCCCGCCGCAGGTCGGTGTGCCCGGCCTGACCGGGCTCGGCACCCTGATGCAGGGGATGCTCGAGAGCTCCAACGTCAACACCGTCGAGGAGCTGGTCAACATGATCGAGACGCAGCGCGCCTACGAGATCAATTCCAAGGCGATCTCCACGGCCGACCAGATGCTGCAGTTCGCGAACAACAACCTCGGCCGCTGAGGCGGCCGGGCCGAGTCCCAGGGAGTGTACCCATGAACTTTTCGCCACCATCCCCCGACTGTTACGGGAGCCACGCGGGCCTCGCGCGTCGCGGCGCCTGCCCGCCGCGGGGCTGGCGCGCGGCTTGCCGGGCGCTGGCCCTGCCCCTGGCTGCTGCCCTGTTGGCCGGCTGTGCGGCCGGCGCGCATATCACCTATCCGGGGGGCGACGAGCGCTTCGCGGCCACGCCGCCGCCCGAGCCGCGGCCGGCCTTCGACAACGGTGGCGCGATCTTCCAGACGGCCTCTTCGCAGAGTCTGTTCCAGGACTACAAGGCCCGACGCGTGGGCGACGTGCTCACCGTGCTGCTGGCCGAGCGCACCAATGCGCGCAAGTCCGCCGGCGCGGCCACCTCGAAGGAGAGCAGCGTGCGCATGAACAACCCGGTGATCATCGGCCGGCCGATCACGCGCGACGGCAACCCGCTGTTCGAGGCCGAAGTCAGCGGCTCACGCAGCTTCGAGGGCCAGGGGGATGCCTCGCAGAGCAACCTGCTCGAGGGCTCGATCACCGTCACCGTCGCCGAGGTGCTGCCCAACGGCAACCTGCGGGTGCAGGGCGAGAAGTGGATGCGCATCAACCAGGGCGAGGAGTTCATCCGCCTGCGCGGCATCGTGCGCCCGGTCGACATCCGCGCCGACAACAGCGTGCTCTCCACCCAGGTGGCCGACGCCCAGCTCGCCTATGGCGGCACCGGCACCATCGCCCACTCCAGCTCACCGGGCTGGCTGACACGGTTCTTCAACAGTCCGGCCTGGCCGTTCTGAGGTGCCCGCCATGAACACCCGCCGTTTCGTCTCGGCCGCGCTCGGGCTGCTCGCCGCGGTGCTGATCTTCGGCGCGCCGCTGGCGGTGTCGCCGGCCGTCGGCGCCGAGCGCGTCAAGGACCTGGCCAGCATCGCTGGCGTGCGCTCCAACCAGCTGGTCGGCTACGGCCTGGTGGTCGGCCTCGATGGCAGCGGCGACCAGACCACCCAGGCGCCGTTCACCTCGCAGAGCCTGCGCAACATGCTCGGCCAGCTGGGCGTGACCATCCCGCCGGGCGTGAACCTGCAGGTGAACAACGTGGCGGCGGTGATGGTGACCGCCGACCTGCCGGCCTTTGCCAAGCCCGGCCAGACCATCGACGTGACCGTCTCCTCCATCGGCAACGCCCAGAGCCTGCGCGGCGGCAGCCTGCTGATGACCCCGCTGCTCGGCGCCGACGGCGAGATCTACGCCATGGCCCAGGGCAACCTGGTGGTCGGCGGCTTCGGGGTGGAGGGCCGCGACGGCTCGCGGGTCAGCCTCAATGTGCCGAGCGTCGGCCGCATCCCCGCCGGCGCCTCGGTCGAGCGCGAGGTGCCGACCAGCTTCAACCAGGGCGACAGCCTGGTGCTGAACCTCAACCGCGCGGACTTCACCACCGCCCGGCGACTGGCCGAGACCATCAACGAGACCCTCGGCGACCAGATGGCCCAGCCGATCGATGCCACCTCGGTGCGCGTGCGCGCGCCGCTGGATCCCGGCCAGCGCGTGGCCTTTGTCTCGGTGCTGGAGAACCTCACCGTCACGCCCGGCCAGCCGGCCGCGCGGGTGATCGTCAACGCACGCACTGGCACCATCGTGATGGGCGGCGCGGTGCGGGTGCTGCCGGCGGCCGTCTCCCACGGCGGGCTGTCGGTCACCATCACGGAGAGCTTCGATGTCACTCAGCCCGAGCCCTTCGCCCGCGGCGATACGGTGGTCACGCCGCGCAGTGATATCGAGGTGGAGCAGGGTGCCTCGCGCATGTTCCCCTTCGGCCCGGGCACCAGTCTGGATGAGATCGTGCGTGCGGTGAACGAGGTGGGCGCGGCCCCCGGCGACCTGGTCGCCATCCTCGAAGCCCTGCACCAGGCCGGCGCCCTGCGCGCCGAGCTGATCGTGATCTGAGCCGGGGCAGGGCGGCCATGCGCGCAGACCTCCAGGGCAGCTTCAACTTCACCGACGTGCAGGGCCTCGCCGCCCTGCGCCGTGAAGCCCGCGACGACACCCCCGAGGCGCGCCGCGCGGTCGCCCAGCAGTTCGAGGCGATGTTCCTGAACCAGTTGCTGAAGCAGATGCGCGATGCCACGGCCGTGATCGACGGCGGGCTGGTCGATCGCGACCGCATGCGCTTTCATGAGGACATGCTCGACCAGCAGCTGGCCCTGACGCTCTCCCAGGGGCGGGGGATCGGGCTTGCGGATGCGATCCTGCGGCAGATCGGCGGCGAGCCGGCCGCGACGCGAACGGCGCCTGGCACGGCCGTGCCAGGCGTTGCCGCCGCCGCCTTCCCCCTGCAGCCCTCGGACAGCCGGCACGGCCGCGCGGGCGGCCTGCAGCCTGCGACGGGTTTGGCCAGACCCGCCCCGGAGGCGGAGTTCCGCACGGTCCCCGCCCCGCGCGCCGCGTTTGCGCCAGAAACCCCTGAGGACTTCGTCGACGCCGTCTGGCCCCATGCCGAGCGCGCCGCGCGCAGGCTCGGGGTGCCGGCCGACGTGCTGGTCGCCCAGGCGGCGCTGGAGACCGGCTGGGGCCAGCACATGATCCGCGATGCCGCGGGCGAGAACGCCTTCAACCTGTTCGGCATCAAGGCCACCGGTGGCTGGGACGGCCGCCAGGCGCGGGTCTCGACGCTGGAATTCGTCAACGGCGTGCCGGAGCGTCGCCAGGAGCCGTTTCGCGTCTACGACGGCCTGGCGCAGAGTTTCGAGGACTATGTCCGCCTGATCGAGAGCCTGCCGCGCTACGCCGAGGCCCGGACGGCGACCACCGCGGCGGACTACGCCCGCGGCCTGCAGGCCGGCGGCTATGCCACCGATCCTGACTACGCCGCCAAGATCCTTGCGATCGTCGAGCGCGGCCTGCCCGGGCGCCCGGCCCCCCACGAGCGCGGATTCCGTGATCAAGTTCACACGGCTGCGGCCGATAACACGCCATCGGAGCTGGCCGCGCGGGTACGCCCGGCCCCAGGAGATGAGGTATGAGCGGAGGCGGCATACTCGGTGTCGGCACTTCGGGCCTGCTGGCCTACCAGCGCGCCCTGCAGGTGACCGGCCACAACATCGCCAATGTCGGCACGGAAGGCTACAGCCGCCAGCAGCTGCAGCTTGGCACGCAGCAGCCGCAGAACACCGGTTTCGGTTCGCTCGGCACCGGCGTGGCGCCGAGCAATGTACGCCGGGTGGTCGACCAGTTCGTCGAGCAGCGGCTTGGCATGAACCTCTCCTCCGAGGGCTATGAGCGCACCTACGCCGAGTTTGCCCGCCAGCTCGACAACGTGCTGGCCGACCCGGACGCCGGCCTGGCCCCGGCGCTCAGCCGGTTCTTCGCCGCCCTCGAGGATGTGTCCACCGATCCCACCTCCACCGCCGCCCGCCAGCAGCTCATCACCGAGGCCCAGGCGCTGACCGACCGCTTCGCCCAGATCGAAGGCCGCATCGAGGACCAGCGGACCATCGCCAACGGCCGGGTGAAGAGCACGGTCGATGAGATCAACCAGCTCGCCGGCAGCATCTCGCAGCTCAACCAGGAGATCGTCGAGTCTCGTGGCCGTAACGGTGGCCGCGACCCGAACGATCTGCTCGATCGGCGCGACAGCCTGGTCCGCGAGCTCTCCGAGCGCATCGCCGTGAACACCGTCGAGCAGTCCGACGGCAGCATCAACGTGTATATCGGCCGCGGCCAGGCGCTGGTGGTCGGCGCCCAGCAGACCGAGCTGTTCGCCCAGTCGCTGGGGTCGGACCCGCTGCGCCTGGACATCGGCTTCCGCAATGGCTCGGCCATGGTGGTGGCCACCGAGTTCATGACCGGCGGGCGGCTGGGCGCGCTGCTGGAGCTGCGCGATACGCTGTTCGACCCGGCGAGCAACGGCCTGGGCCGGATCGCGGTCTCGCTGGTGGATACCTTCAACGAGATCCACGGCAGCGGCATGGACCTGCGGGGCCTGCCGGGCGGGGACTTCTTCTCGCGGCCCGAGCCGCGGGTGCTCGGGAATCGGACCAACAGTGCGACCGGTGAGCCGCGGCTTGCGATCGCCGATGTCGGCGCGCTGGAGGCCAGCGACTATCAGCTGCGCTTCGATGGCGACAACTGGACGCTGCGGCGGCTGGCCGACAACCAGCGCATCGCGACCATTCCGCCTGGCGAGACCCTGGAATTCGATGGCCTGGCGCTCGATCTGAGCGGGCTGGCCGGCGCCGCGCGGGGCGACAGCTTCCTGCTGCGTCCGACCCGGGTGGCCGGCGACCTGGAAGTGCGGGTGACCGACCCGCGTGCCGTGGCCGCCGCGCTGCCCGTCACGGCCGAGCCGGCCGCGGCGAACACCGGGACGGCGAGCGTGCGGGCACTCAACATCACCGACGCCGGCAGCGGCACGCTGCGCGACCCCGTGGATGTCGAGTTCACCGGGGGCATGTTCATGGTCGGCGGGACGGCCGTGGCGCCGGACCCGTCCGGCGACACCACGATCGAGGCCAACGGCTGGCGGCTGGTGATCCGCGGCACGCCCGAGGAGGGCGACCGCTTCAGCGTGCGTGACAACGCCGGCGGCATTGGCGACAACCGTGGCGCGCTGGCGCTGGCGGAGCTGGCCAACCGGCGCACGCTGGCCGGCGGGGCTGCGACGCTCGCCGAGGGCTACTCGGAGCTGGTGGCCGACGTGGGCGTGAAGAGCCGTCGCGCCTCGGTGAACGCCGATGTGCAGGCACGGCTGCTCGAGGATGCCCGCGCCCAGCGCGAGAACGTCTCCGGCGTCAACCTCGACGAGGAGGCCGCCAACCTGATCCGCTACCAGCAGGCCTTCCAGGCCAGCGCGCAGGTGATCGCGGTGGCCGGCTCACTGTTCGACACGCTGATTGCCGCGGTGCGCCGATGAGCGCCCCGCCGAGGAGGTCCTGACCATGCGGATATCGACAGCCCAGGTGTTCTCAGGCGGCATCAGCGCCATCCAGCGACAGCAGGGTGAACTGGCCAACGTGCAGCGCCAGCTGGCCACCGGCCGGCGCATCCTGTCCCCCTCGGACGATCCCGGCGGCGCGGTGCAGGCGCTGAAACTGCGCGAGCGCGTGGCCCAGCTCCAGCAGTACGATCGCAATGCGACGCTGGCCACGAATCGCCTGCAGCTGCAGGAAACCGTGCTCACCCAGATGGGCGAGTCTTTGCAGCGCGTGCGTGAGCTTACCGTGCAGGCGGCCAACGGCGCCCAGACCAATGAATCCCGTGCAGCCATCGCCCGCGAGATCCGCCAGCTCTCCGAAGGCCTGCTCGACCAGGCGAACACCCGCGATGCCAGCGGCGAATACGTCTTCGCGGGCTATCGCTCGGGCAACCGCCCGTTCGTGCGCGATGCCAGCGGCGCGGTGGAGTATCTCGGTGACGGCGGCCAGCGCCGCGTGGCGCTCTCGCCGGACCGCACGGTGGCGGTGGGCGACAGCGGCCTGTCCTGGATGAACATCCCGTTCGGCAATGGCGTGTTCCGCGCCACGCCGGAGGAGACCAATGCCGGGACGGCGCGGGTCAACGTCGCCGAGGTGACCGACCCGACCGCCATCGTCGGCACCACGCTGACGCTGACCTTCGACACGCCCGAGAGCTGGACACTCACCGACCCCAGCGGGGCCGCGGTGGCCACCGGCAGCTACACCCCCGAGGCGGCCATCGAGTACGCCGGCCGGCGCATCGTGCTGAGCGGTACGCCCGAAGCCGGCGACAGCTTCACGCTCGGCCCAGCGGGGGCAGGCTCGCTGTTCGAGATGGTCGACCGCCTGGCCACCACGCTGGAGACGCCACGCAACACGGCCGCCGGCGGCGCGCTGCGCGACCAGGCCATCACCGCGGCGCTGGAGGACATGGACCAGGCGCTGGGCCGGGTACTGGAGCTCCGCACCAGCGTCGGCGCACGCCTCAACACCATCGACAGCCAGCTGGCTGTGAACGACGACCAGAAGCTCCAGCTGCAGACGGCGCTCTCGGAGGTCGAGGATCTCGACTTCGCCGAGGCGATCAGCCGCTTCAATCTCCAGCAGGTTGCGCTGCAGGCGGCGCAGCAGACGTATGTGCAGTTGGGGCGGTTGAGTTTGTTTGATTATCTGCGGTGAGCGATCGCTGCCGCGTTGAATTGATTTGGGAGGTCACCCTATGGGACAGCCGGCACGCCAGTTGAATGGTGCCAGTCCGCAGGACCGCGTCACGCAGTTGCTAATTAAGGCGCAGGCTGCGTTGGATGGCGGCGACCGGCAAGAGGCTGCGCGCTGTTTGCAACAGGTGCTCACATTGGAGTCAGAAAATATCGGTGCCCTCAAAGGCCTGATTAACCTGGCGCTGCAGGCGGATATGAAAAATATCGCCCTGCAGTATGCGGTCCGCCTGTTACAGGTCGCCGGAAACAGCGCGGATGCGTATGAGATAGTTGGCTTAGTTTTCCTCGAACTGGGCCGTCACGAAGCCGCCGGCGCCGCGCTTCGCGAGGCAATGCGCCTGGAGCCCGACAGGCAGTCGGTTCTCGACAACTACTGCATCGTCCTACAGGCCGAGGGCAAAGATGAAGAACGGGTCGTCTTTCTGGAGGCCTTGCTGGCCGTAAAGAAGACCAGTCCGCGCCTGTGGTACGCGTACTCGGAGTCTCGCCACTTTGAGCGCGGTGCCCCTGAGGTGGCCCAGATTCGCCGTTTGCTGAAGAAACCCGGTCTCAAGGACGAGACCCGTGCGCAGCTTCAGTTTGCACTGGGCAAAATGCTGGCGGATGGAGAGGATTATGACGCGGCCTTCCGGGCATTCGAGGCGGGCAATCGGCTCAAGTGCGAGGCCGAACGGAAATCTGTGGAGGCCTGGCGTGCCGGGTATTGGCGGAATCGCGCGGCCGCCATCGCGGGCTTTTTCGATGCCGAGCGACTCGCGGAATGGTCATCCGCGGGCGTTGCTCGCCGGGGGTTGACGCTGCTGGTGGGGCCGCCACGTGCGGGCAAGAGCCTGCTGGAAGGCGGACTCGCCGCACACCCGGCACTGGCGGCGTATGCCGAGCGGACGGTTGTGGATGAACTGCTCAAGCGGCACGGCGCGCTTGAAGGATACCCGGATGTTCTGGAGTCTCTGCAGTCCGAAGCCTTGGTCGCACTCGGTGTCCGCCTCGATGCTGCCTGGGGAGAGCGCCCTGAGCAGGCTATTGTCTCGCATCTGATCACGACCCCAGGGAATATCTTTTACGCGGGCCTGATCCTCTCTCTAGAGCCGACCAGCCGACTCGTCCTGTGCCGGCGCGACCCGTTCCAGAATGCGCTGGCCATCTTTATGAAATGGTTCGCCAAGTCCCATCCATACGCCTGGGCAGTCGACACGATTGCGGAGCACATAGCGATCTGCGACGCCCTGGGTGACCACTGGCAGAGACGTTTCCCAGACCGCGTTACTGTTGCCGACTATGACGCGATCCTGGCCGATCCGGACGCGACGGTGCGCCGCCTGCTCGCGTGGCACGGCCTGGAGTGGGACGCGGCGTGCGCGAATGACAGGGCGGTCGCAGCTCAGCCGGGCGTGGTCGGTTTGGCTGGGAGCGGCGCACAGCGATCGGCCGTGGATCCGTCGTTCGCGCGGATCTCGGAGATCTATGGCGATCAGAGGCAGGCCTTCGAGAGCGAGTATGTCGCGGCCTGCCAGCGTGTCGAGCAGTCCTGGGAAGCTGCGGGGCTTTCGCCGCCACAACAGCTCTGTCGCGCATGACCGTGATGGGTGTCACATTCCGCGCGGGCCCCTGCAGCCTGGATAATTATTTTTCAGGCCTGCCCTAAAGAATAGATCACGTCGGCCGACAACACACCCGCAAGCGGCTCAGTCACGCCGCCTAATGGGAAGCCCCGCCGCAGGCGGCGGTGAACTGAAAGCAACCTCAAGACAGGTACCAGGAGTACGGAAATGTCACAGGTCATCAATACCAACGTGCTGTCGCTGAACGCCCAGCGCAACCTCAGCACCTCGCAGAATGCCCTCGGGATGTCGCTGCAGCGCCTGTCGTCCGGTCTGCGCATCAACAGCGCCAAGGACGACGCGGCGGGGCTGGCCATCTCGGAGCGCTTTACCACCCAGATCCGCGGTCTCAACGTCGCCGTCCGGAATGCCAACGACGGCATCTCGCTGGCGCAGACCGCCGAGGGCGCTTTGGCTGAAGTGGGCAACAACCTCCAGCGCATCCGCGAGCTGGCAGTCCAGGCCTCGAATGCGACGAATTCGGCCAGCGACCGGGCTGCGCTGAACGCCGAGGCCCAGCAGCTCATCGGTGAAATCACCCGAGTCGCTGAACAGACCGACTTCAATGGCACACGGCTACTCGATGGCAGCTTCAGTGGTGCCAATTTCCAGGTTGGTGCAAACGCGGGGCAGCTGATTTCAGTCGGTAGTATTGTAGATGCCCGTGGTGATCAGCTGGGCGGGTCGTTATTCTCAGAAGCAAGCTTCGTCGTATCTGAGCCTGCTTCTGCCACCTCCGCAGGCGATACGATTTCGCTTGCAGGTCTGGTAATCAATGGGGTCGCGTTCGACGACATTGAAGTTGTCGCTGAGGCGTCTGCAGCAGCTACTCAACAAACTCAGTTGCAGGAAGCCGTTGTCGCCGCGATCAATTCGCGTTCGGCAGAGACGGGCGTCGTCGCGGCCGTAGATGCGGGCACGACCCCGACAGAGGGGCAGATCAATCTGACATCAACCCTCGCGACGGGTGTCGGCGGTGAGGATCCCGTGGCCATGACTGTGGATGTTGGGGCCGGCGGAACTACTGCGACGATCACTGCGGTGGGTGACCTGGAGTCCTCCTTCGTAAGCAACGTCAACATCTCCACGTTCGATGGCGCTCAGAGGGCCATTGCCATCGCCGACGCCGCCCTCGGCGAGGTCAACAGCGTCCGTGCCGACATGGGCGCCGTGCAGAACCGCTTCGAGTCGGTGATCGCCAACCTGCAGACCAGCAGCGAGAACCTCTCGGCGTCGCGCAGCCGCATCCGGGATACGGACTTCGCGTCGGAGACCGCCGCGCTGACCCGTGCCCAGGTGCTGCAGCAGGCGGGTGTGGCCATGCTGTCGCAGGCCAACGCTGCGCCGCAGAACGTGCTGGCGCTGCTGCGGTAACGCAG
>RECU01000048.1 GCA_007693855.1 Gammaproteobacteria bacterium
GCAATGGCGCGGACCTCGGCTGTGGTGTCCTCATGCGCGGCCAGGTCCAGCAGCCCATCCAGCACCGCGCGCTGTGCGACTCTTTGCAGCGGATCGGCGGCATCCGCGCCCCAGGTGGCCTCCAGCAGGGCGCTCAGCACTTCCGCGACATCCGGCAGTGCCGGGTCGCGGAAATGGAAGCTGGCCACCCGGGCCAGTCGCGCCGGATGCAGCAGGTTGTCGACGATCTCCTGAGCCAGGCTGTGGGCCAGCCACAGCGGATCGAGTGCCGGTCCGGCCGGTGAGGGAATCAGTCGTTCGTTGACGTGGCCGCGCCAGCCCGGCGTCCAGCCGAAAGGCTCGGGGGGAATCAGCTCCGGGATATGCGCGGGCAGCGCCAGGGCCTCCGGCGCCAGGGCCGCAAGCACGCGTGCGAGCGCCTCACGCTGGGTGGGCGCGGGCAGCACCCGTGTGGGTGGCGTAGGGTCGCCCGCGACCGCATAGCTGAACTCCATGCCGCCGATGGTCTTGGTCGCGCCATGCAGGGCTGTGCGGTGGTGCAGGTAGACGTGCGCGAGGCGCTTGTTCAGCAGAAAGTACGGCTCGCCCGGATTCAGGGCGCGCGCGTCGAAATGCTCGAGCAGCACCCGGCGTACCGCCATGGTCCGGTCCAGCGCGTCGAGCATGTCGTTGCCCTCGACCCAGACGGTCGCCTCCGGAAAGCTGCCGGCCGGGCCGGCATCGGCCCCGGTGATGAAGCGCAGGCCCCGGGTCGACATCTCCTCGATGATGGCGGCGAGGCCCGCCCGCTCGCTCTCGGCGTCCGGGAACCAGGTGTAGGCGTAGCGGATGGCGAGGATGTCCCAGTCCCCGAGACCTTCTGCGTAGGCGCCGCGGAGGTCAGGATGGCCGTCCTCGTCCAGCGTGACCAGCGCCACGGGATAGTCCATGACCGAGGCGCGATCATGAGCGGCGGCGATGAAGTTGTGCGCCAGGCCCAGGGTATGGCCGATCTCGTGGGCGCTGTGCTGACGCCGACGCGCCATGGCCATGGCCTCGCCGTCGAGCGCCGGACCCTCAGGTCCGGCGGCCGGGCGCATGCCCAGCCAGATGTCATGGTTCACCAGCGACCGGAACGAATCCATGCGCACGATGCTGCGGATGATCTCGCCCGTGCGCGGGTCGCGGTAATGCGGGCCGACCGAGGGGCCGCGTTGCTGGCGATGGACCCAGTGGACGACGTTGTAGCGCGCGTCCATAGGGTCGGCGTCGTCCGGCAGATCCAGAATCTGGAAGGCATTGCGGAAGCCTGCGGCCTCGAAGGCCTGGTTCCACCACAGGCCGCCCTCGCGGAACGCCGTGCGGTAGGGCTCCGGGATGGCGGGGTCGAGGTGATAGACGATCGGTGTTTCGGGCTCGACCCGTTCACCGGCGAGGTAGGCCTCCGGGTCGCTCGGCACCAGGCGCCAGCGCGAGATCCAGCGTTGGCGGTAGTCGCTGTCCAGCGGCAGGCTGAAGTCGAAGAATGCGTGCGGAAAGATGCCGGCGCGCGGGTGGAATTCGCGCGGTGTGTAATCCTCATCCGGCAGGGCGATGAAGCTGTGGTGCTGCTGGATGCTCAGGCTGCGTGCGTCGGGCAGGTGTCGAGCCAGTGTACTGCTGGCCTCCTGGAGGTCGAAGGTCAGGGTCACGCGGATTTCGCTGTTGCCCGGGTAGCTGCCGGTGAACCGCTCCTCGACCACACTGCGTCGGGGGTCCAGCTGGACCTGGCTGACGACGTCGGCCTGGCGCAGGCGCTCGCGCACGCCGAAGACATCACTCAGCAGGAACTCCGTGGCGTCGATCCGCAGCCGGCCGTCGGCCTCCTCCTCGATCTCCATGGCGGCCAGTACCGAGCGCGGAAACGACTCGGCCACCGCGCGCTGCGACGCCACCGACGGATCGAGGCTGCGGTGATCGGTGTTGTCCTGCACCAGCAGCACCCGGGTACCGTGGCGCTCGAAGCGCACCAGTGCGTTGATGCCGGTCTGGCCGCGATCGAGCAGCGGTGAGGTGGTCCCGACACCCCCGGCGAGGGTGTTGGTGTAGATCATTGGCGTGCCGGTCTCGTGGATGTCCAGCAGTATCCGCCCCGTTTCCCGGTCATAGTGGACCGGCAGCAGGTGGTCGGCCTGGGCCAGCGTGGCGGCCAGCAGCAGCGCGAGGCCGAGCAGCAGGTGGCGCGCGGGAAGAGGACATCTGGGATACGGCATCGGCAGGGCTCCAGCGGTGGCTTGTAAAGCGGTCAGGCAGGTGCGGCCGCGGCGGGCGACGGTACGATGTCAAAGGCGATGGTGATGCGCGGGGCCTTGTCCTGGAACGGCACGGTGCCGTGCCACAGGTAGGATGGGAACAGCACCAGGTGGCCGGGTTTCGGCTGGACGAAGTGTTCCGCCGCGAGAGCAGGTTGAGTCGGCATGCCCGGTTCCCCGAACTGCAGCCAGCCGGCATGGTCTGCGTCTTCCGCGCGGCAGTCCGGCGGCAGGACGATGTGGCAGGCCGAGGACAGCCAGCCTTCCGGGTGGACGTGACTGGCGTGGAAGCCGCCGGCGCCCAGGCGCACCGACCACATGCCCTGGATGCGCCACCGGCCGGTGTTGCGGCTGCGCAGCGGATCTTCGCCGGTGCCCAGGAATGCCAGATGGCGGTCGATCACCGGGGCAATGGCTTCGGGAAACGCGCGGATGGCCGGATGCGCCTGGCGGGTGATGTTCGCGACCTGGCTGCCGTGGCGCACCGACTGGCCGAACGGATGGCTCCGATAGGGGTGGGTCTTCAGCAGGGCTGCGCCGAGCTCATCGACATAGCTGTCGAGGTCCGGCCAGTCGGCCGGCGGCTCGATCGGATAGCCCCGGACGATGCCCTCGTAATCGTTCAGTTCGCGGTGGCGGACATCGCCGGTGATGCGCCAGGCGGTGGCGCACAGGGCGATGGCCTGCTGGTCCAGGGGTTTGAGCTCGCGCAGGCGCTCGCCCACCTGGGCGGCCTCGCGGGCTTCCCCGGCGGCGAGCAGGGCATAGGCCAGCGCGGCCAGCGCATCGCCGTCTGCCGGCGCGAGCGACACCGCCCGGCGCGCGTGGCCCAGTGCGGCGTCGCTGCGCCCGGCGAGGGTTGCGACATGCGCGGCCGGCAGCAGCAACTGCAGTTCGTTCGGCCACTGCGCCGCCAGCCGGTCCAGCGCCTCGCCGGCGCCGGCGAGATCCCCGCTGTACTGCAGGATCCGGGCACGCACCAGGTGCAGGCCAGGGGACTGCGGCAGGCGATGGAGGTCTTCCTGCACTGCCCGCAGCGCCGCCGTGCGACTGCCGGTCCGCATCCACATCAGCTGGGCAAACTCGTACTGCGCGTCGAGCATTTCGGGCTTGCGCCGCAGCGCCCGACGGAAGGCCTTTTCTGCCGCCTCGAAGCGGCGCAGCTCCACGAGGCTGCGGGCGCGCACCAGCCAGGTCTCGGGCGCATCCAGCCCACGGGCGAAGGCTTCGCGGCAATACTGCTCTGCGGCCTGGTGATCCCCCGCGTCGCCGAGTGCGGCTGCAAGGTTGTGTTCGGCCACACCGGTGGGTGGGGCCACGGCGAGCGCACGCCGGTACACCTCGATGGCTTCGTCGAGGCGGCCGGCCGTCTTGAGTGCGGCGGCCTGCTGGGTGAGGGTCGTGAAATCGGTCATGGCTTGGTTCGACAACAACGTCATTGAGCATGCGCACGCGAAGCAGCACCGTCAACCCGCGCCGCGGTGCACCGGAGACGGTCGAGGGCTGCGATATACTTGGCGCGATGAACACATGCGCGGACCTTACCGGTGAGGCCTGACAGCCCTGTCGCGCCTGCCTCGAGTGCATCCGCGCGTGCGGCGACGCGTGCGGGGCGCGGCTGGACGGGCTTGACGCTGGCGGTCGCGGCGCTGATTGCGCTGCCGATTCTCGTGGTCCTGCTGCATGTCTTCGTGCCTGCAGGGGAGGTCTGGCGTCACCTGTTCCAGACCGTGCTCAGCCGCTATGTCAGCAACACCCTGTGGTTGCTGGTCGGTGTCGGGATCGGTGTCACGCTGATCGGCGTGGGGACCGCCTGGCTGGTGGTGATGTGCCGTTTTCCGGGTCGCGGCGTGTTCCGCTGGGCGCTGCTGCTGCCACTGGCGGTGCCGACCTATGTCATCGCGTACGCCTACACCGACTTCCTGCAGTTCGCCGGGCCAGTACAGACGCTGCTGCGCGAGACCTTCGACTGGGGGCGCGAGGAGTACTGGTTTCCGCAGATCCGCTCGCTCGGCGGCGCCATCGTGCTGATGTCGCTGGTGCTCTATCCCTATGTCTACCTGCTGTCCCGCGCCGCCTTCATCGAGCAGTCGGTGTGCGCACTGGAGGTCGGGCGGACGCTGGGACGCGGGCCTGTGCGCCTGTTCCTGGGCATCGCCGTGCCGCTGGCCCGCCCGGCGATTGCCGGCGGGGTGGCGCTCGCGCTGATGGAAACCCTCAACGATTTCGGCGCCGTGCAGTTCTTCGGCGTCGATACGTTCACCACCGGCGTATACCGCACCTGGTTCGGCCTGGGGGAGCCGGCGGCGGCGGCCCAGCTGGCGGCCTGCCTGCTGGTGTTCGTGCTGGTCCTGCTGTTGCTCGAACGCTGGTCGAGACGCCAGGCACGCTACTTCCAGACCTCCAGCCGCTATCGGGAGTTGCCGCAGTACCAGCTCTCCGGCCTGCGTGCGCTGCTGGCCTGGCTGGCCTGCGCGCTGCCGGTGACGCTGGGGTTCCTGCTACCGGCGGGACTGCTGCTTGGCATGCATCTGCGTGAGGGGGATCCGCTGCTGGGCACCCGCTTCATGGACTTCGCCCTGAACAGTCTGACGCTGGCCGGGGTGACGGCGCTGGTGGCGGTCGCCCTGGCGGTGCTGATCTCCTACGGGGTGCGCCTCAGGCGCTCTCCCCTGACCCAGGGGGCGGCGCGGATCGCCTCGCTGGGCTATGCCATCCCCGGTTCGGTGATCGCGGTCGGCGTGCTGATCCCGCTCGCCTGGCTGGATACCCGTATCAATCTCTTCGCGCTCGAGCGGTTCGGGGTCACGCCCGGGCTGATCCTGACGGGGACCATGGTCGCCCTGGTGTATGCCTACGTCGTGCGCTTTCTCGCCGTGTCGTTCAACACCGTGGAGGCCAGCCTGGGCAAGATCAGCCCCAGCATGGACGCCGTGTCACGTACGCTCGGCGCCGGCGCCGGCGGTACGCTGCGCCGGGTACACATGCCCATCATGCGCGGCAGCCTGTTCGCCGCGGCGATCCTGATTTTCGTCGACGTCATGAAGGAGCTGCCGGCAACCGTCATTCTCCGGCCCTTCGATTTCGATACCCTTGCCGTGCGCGCTTACGAGCTGGCCTCCGACGAGCGCTTGGCTCAGGCCTCGACTTCCGCGCTGGCCATTGTGGCCGTGGGGATCGTGCCGGTGGTGCTGCTCAGCATGGCCATGACGCGCTCCCGCCCCGGGCATGCCGGTGGACCGCCCCCGGCGCCAGCCGCGCCGCCTCAGCCCGGCCGGGAGTAGAGGAACACCTGGGAGGGGTCGAGCTCCAGGATCACCGGCTGGCTTTCGGCCGGGAGAAAGACGCCGGGCATGCGTGAATGTCCATGGATCTCCTGGCCGTCACTGGTGTGCACGCACAGGTGCAGAAGGCTGCTGCGGCCGAGCAGTCGCGACATCATGACGTGCGTGCGCTCATGCTGTCCGGGATCGCCGACCGGGCGCACATTCACGGCTTCAGGGCGGATCAGCACGTCGACCCGTGTGCCTTCGGCATACCCGGGCGCCGGCACCACCCCGAATGCAGTGCGTACCTCGCCACCGGTGACCACACCTTCGACTTCGTTGACCTCGCCGAAGAAGCGTACGACGAAGGGATCGGTCGGGTGGCAGTAGAGCTCGGTCGGCGTGCCCACCTGCAGGATCCGGCCCTCGCGCATCAGCGCGATCCGGTCGGCCATGAACATCGCCTCTTCCGGATCGTGGGTCACCATCAGCGTACCGGCCCCGGTGGCCTTGAGCAGGTGCAGCGTGTCATCGCGGGTCTGCTCGCGAAGACGGGTATCCAGCGCCGAAAACGGCTCGTCAAGCAGCATCAGGGCCGGCGCCGGGGCAACGGCCCGCGCCAGCGCCACGCGCTGCTGCTGCCCGCCGGAGAGGACATGCGGGTAGCTCGTGGCATGTGCGGCCAGCCCAAGCCGCTCGAGCAGCGCCAGCGCCCGCGTGCGCCGCTCACCGGCCGGCAGGCGGGTCAGGCCGAAGGTGACGTTTTCGAGGACGCTCAGGTGGGGGAATAGCGCTGCGTCCTGGAACATCAGCCCCAGGTTACGCCGCTCGGGGGGCAGTTGCCGGCCACCGGGGCGGGCGACCGTCTCGCCGGCCAGCTGGACTTCGCCCTGCTGGAGACTTTCCAGGCCGGCAGCGATGCGCAGCAGGGTACTTTTGCCACAGCCGGACGGTCCGAGCAGGCAGACCACCTCCCCGGCACGGACCTGCAGATCAACCTCGTCGACAGCTACGGTCTCGCCAAAGCGATGGCTGATCCCACGCATCGACAATGCCATCTCGGCGGCGTCGGGTCGGTCGGTGGCGGCGAACATCTCGGCGTGCGCTGTGGACATGCGGATACTTTGGAAAATGGTGACCTTCCCACGATATGGAAACGAGAATTGTTTGTAAACGTGTCGCGGCCGCGAACTCGGCATTGCCACCGCCCCGATCTTTGTGAATAATAATAATTCTCATTCAATTCTTATATCAGAGGCTCCATGACTTCTTCTTTCCGTCTGGCCCTGGCCGCCGTCGTGGTGGCCCTGACCGTAGTGTTCGCCGGCTGTTCGGCCCCACGTGACGATCAGGTTTTCGTCTACTCTGCGCGCCACTACGACAGCGACACGCTGCTGTTCGACCGCTTCACCGCGCTGACCGGCATCGAGGTCCGCGTCCTGCAGGGCGGCTCGGATGAACTCATGGAGCGCCTGGAACGCGAGGGTGTTGCCAGTCCGGCGGACGTGCTGATCACCGTGGACGCGGGGCGCCTGTGGCGGGCCGAGCAGGCGGGCCTGCTGGAGGCGGTGGACTCGGCGCTGCTGCACGAGCGCATTCCCGCGCACCTGCGCCATCCGGAGGGCCTCTGGTACGGCTTCAGCCAGCGCCTGCGGGTGATTTTCTACAATCGCGAGCGCTTCGATCCGGCCGCGGTGTCGCGCTATGAGGATCTCGCCGATCCGGCGCTCGCCGGGCAGATCTGTATCCGTTCCTCGAACAACATCTACAACCAGTCGCTGCTGGCGTCGCTGATCAGTCACCA
Source organism: Gammaproteobacteria bacterium (assembly GCA_007693855.1). Classification (GTDB taxonomy): domain Bacteria; phylum Pseudomonadota; class Gammaproteobacteria; order Steroidobacterales; family PWYM01; genus PWYM01. Next base: position 7,341 of record RECU01000048.1, read on the forward strand.
CGGCGTTGAGGAGACCGAAGCCTGGGCTCGCGGGCTGGTGGCGAACCTCGCGCGGCCGCCGCAGGGTGGCGACACCGATCAGATTCTCGGCGTGGCCGCCGGCGAATGTGATCTGGCGGTAGCCAACCATTATTACTACCTGCGCCTGCGAAACTCCGAGGACCCGGCGCGCCGGGCGGCCGCCGATCAGGTCGGCATCATCTTCCCGAACGCCGATGATCGTGGCGTCCACGTCAATATCGGTGGCGCCGGCGTCGTGCGGGGCGCGCCTAACCGCGCGAATGCCGTGCGCTTTCTTGAATACCTCGCTTCGGATGAGGCCCAGGCAGTATTCGCTGGGGCCAATTTCGAATACCCGGTGGTGCCGGGCGTCGAGATGGATGAGGCGATTCGCGCCTGGGGCGATGTCCGTCTTGACTCGGTATCGGTAGGCGATCTGGGTCGCTACAACCCTGAGGCTGTGCGTCTCGCCGACCGCGTGGGCTGGCGCTGACAGCAACCGGCTGGCGCGCGGTGTTCAGGCCGCGCGGCTGGTGTCGGGCAGCGGCCGCGATAACAGTGCCGCCAGCAGGAAGCCACCGCTGCCCAGGATGAGCCCGGCGGTCATCAGGCTGGTCGGTGCGCCGATCCAGCCGAGCAGCAGCCCATAGATGGGGACACCGACGGCCTGCCCCATGAAAAAGAAAAACGCGTGTAACGAGACCGCCGAGCCTCGGTGATCCGGCGCAAGCTCGGTGGCCTGGGTCTGTAACGAGTTGTGGACGGAGAAAAAACCGAAGCCGATCAGCACGAAGCCCAGTGCCGCGGGCCACCAGGGGCCGGCCAGAGCCACCGTCAGAAAGCCGGTCGCGGCCAGCAGGCCGCCGAGGCGCATCAGGTTGAACATGCCGCCCAGACGGGCGAGAAGCCGCTTCACGATACCGGCGTAGAGCAGCCCGCCCGCGCCCATCCCGGCGATGATGAAGCCGGCCTCGCGAATGCCGCCCGCGCTCCGGTCTTCCAGGACGATGGCGACGTAGGGCATGAAACCGAAGATCAGCAGACCCTCGACGAACACTGCGCTGAAGCAGATCCGCGCGCGCGGATTGCTGAACACGGCGCGGTAGCCCGTGAGGATGCTGTCGACGTTGAAGCGCCCGCCGGGGGACGTGGCACGCGCCTGGAGATAACGCAGGGTCAGGACCAGCGACACCGCGCTCAGCAGCGTGGCCAGTCCCATGACCACGCGCCAGCCGAAGGCGTCGGCGATCAGCCCGGAGGCGACCGCGCCGAGCAGCAGGGCGACGATCATCGCGGCCAGTACCCGCGACAGCGCCACCTGTCGGGTCTCCATCGGGAAGCGGTCGCCCACCACGGCCAGTGCCACCGGGATCAACCCGCCGCCCGCCACCCCGGAGACGATGCGGGCGGCGAACAGGATCTCGACAGTGGGTGCCAGCGCGCAGACCAGTAGCGAGAGCGTCAGCACCGCAAGGCAGGCTTTCATGACGCGGGCCTTGCCCACCGAGTCGCCCAGCGGACCCAGGATCGGTTGGCTCAGGGCGTAGGGAAACGCCACCGCGCTGGCCAGCAGGGCAATCAGCTCGGGCGAGGTGGCGAGGTCACGGGCGATGCCCGGCACCATGGGGTCGACCACGCGCAGCGACAGCGAGGCGACGAAACAGGCGAGGGCAAGCACAACAAGCAGGGGCATGGTGCGGCGCACTGTACTCCGTCGGCCCTCCCGCCGGAAGTGAGCTGTCCCCGGGGCTGCGGCCAACTGGCTACTGGCCCGGTATGATGAGCATTTACCCGTGGCCCGATGCGTGCCAGGAGTGTTTAGTGAGTGCCAGCACTGCCACGCCGCGGTTCAAGCCCGCTCTCGGCGCTGCCACCGGCGCAGCGGTCTCGGCATGAGCGTCGGCGAATCGGGATTGCGCGCAGGCCTGCGCCACCTCTACACCGGGCGCAGTCGCGGCGCCGCGAAGTTCCGCTATGGGCTGATCGCGCTCGACGTGCTGACCATCAGTTTCTTCATCCTGACAGCACCTCTGCAGCCGACACTCGCCATCATTGTCGGCGAAGTCCTTATCGGTGTGATCATCCTGCTGGACCTCGCATCGCGCCTGTGGATTTCGCCGGATCGCTGGCGCACGCTTCGGCAGGTCTACACGGTGGCTGACCTCATCGTCGTGGCCTCGCTGGTGCTCGCGCCGCTGCTCGGCCAGAGCCTGGCGTTCCTCAAGGTGCTGCGGGCGCTGCGGCTGGTGCACTCATACCATGTCCTGCGGGATCTGCGTCGGGACACGGTGTTCTTTCGTGAGCACGAGGACACGATTCTCGCAGCGGTCAACCTGTTCGTGTTCATCTTCGTCTCGGCAGCGATTGTCTTCGT
>RECU01000032.1 GCA_007693855.1 Gammaproteobacteria bacterium
TCGAGGCGCAGCAGCGTGTTGCCGATGCCATGCATCGTGTGGCTGGTGAACGGATTTTCGTCGCCGTACCCAACCCGGGCCAGCGCCAGCGTGCGGCGGTACAGTGCCAGGGCTTGCGTGTAGTTGCCGCGCTCGAACTCCAGCGCGGCGAGGTTGGTGTAGTTGTGGGCCAGGATCGGGTGGTCGTCGCCGTTCAGGCGCCGGTTCATCGCCAGCGATTCCTGGTGCAGGGCAAATGCGCCGTCGAGGTCATTGAGGTCGTGACGCAGGTTCGCCAGGTTGTTCAGCGCCACGGCGATCTGGGGATGGTCATCCCGGTGGGCGGCCCGTTGAATCGCCAGCGCCTCGGCCTCGAGGGGTTCGGCCTCCGCCGAACGACCCTGGAACTTCAGCACGGTGGCCAGCGACGAGAGCGTGGTGGCGATCGCCGGGTGGCCCTCGGGCAGTACCCTGCGCCGTGCTTCGAGCACACCGCTGTGGATTTCCTCGGCTTCGCCGAAGTGCGCTGCATCCGTCAGTGCCTGCGCCAGCGAAGACCGGTTGCTCAGCGTGGCGGGGTAATCGGCGCCGAAGACCTCTGTGCGCAGCGCGACCGCCTCGCGATAGCCGGCGATGGATTGGTCGAGGCGGCCACGACGACGGTCGAGATGCGCCTGCCACAGGCGTGTCGAAATCACCAGCTCAGGATCGGGCGAAGGCAGTGCGGCAAGCACGGCCTCCGCGGCCTCGATATGCGTCTCTGCGTCGTCGAAGGCCAGCTGGGCCTCGTGCAGCGCGGCGAACCCCAGGTGGGTCGTGACGATGTCGTGATGCACGTCGCCGCGCAGCGCCGAGCGTGTGGCCAGCGCGCGTGAGAGCAGCGCCGTGGCTTCCTCGTAGCGTCCCTGCGACGCGCGCAGATTGCCCAGCGCATACAGCACATCGCCCAGCAGCACATCGGCTGGCCCGCCCAGGTTTTCGCGCACGGCCAGCGCCTGTTCGAGCAGGTCCGTGGCCGGATCGACCAGACCGAGCGCCGCATAGGCCGAGCCAATCACCCGCATCAGTTCCGCCTGCACGGCGGGTTCGCTGGCGAGCTCCTGCTCGATGCGCGCCGCGCCAAGATCGAGCAGCTCGCGGGCGCTGACCAACTCGCCAAGGTTGCGCTCAGGCGTCGCGCCCTCGAACAGATCAGTGAGGAACGCCGAGACTGCTTCAGCGCGTTGCGCTTCGCGCTGCGCGCGATCCCGCTCACTGGCAAGCTCCGCAGTATAAAAACCGACCAGACCAATCATCGCCACCACGGCGATCGCCGTGCCGGCGACGGCCTTGCTGTGGCGCGCCAGGAAACGTCGCAGCAGGTAGCTGGCAGAGTCCCCACGCGCCAGCACGGGCCGGCGCTGCAGGTGACGGCCAAGATCATCGGCCAGTTCGGCCGCACTGGCGTATCGGCGTGCGGGCTCCTTGCGCAGGGCCTTGAGCAGAATGGTGTCGAGGTCGCCGCGCAGCGCGCGTGAGAGCTTCTCGGGTGTCGTACGCAGCTGGGCGGCGAGATGGATGGCGTCTTCGCCGGCCTCGGCAAGCGCGCTGACGTTGCCGTTGTCTGCGCGCTCTCCGTTGTCTGCGCGGTCGCCAGCATCGCAATCCGCAGGCAGCGGCGCCAGCACCGCCAGCGAGGGGCGTTGCGGCTCGCTGACCAGGATCGCGCGCGACAGCGTGACCGGATCGGTGGCCTCGGCCGAGTGCGCGCCTCGGCCGGTGAGCAGGCGGTAGAGCAGCGCGCCGAGTGCATAGACATCGGTGGCCGTGGTCGCCGGCTCGCCGCGCAGCTGCTCGGGGCTTGCCGCCTCGAGCGTAAGGATGCGCGAAAGCTCGGCTGTCTGATGCAGGGCCAGCGCATTGGCACGGTCGGGATCAATCAGCTTGGCGATACCGAAGTCGAGCAGCTTGGGCGCACCGTCGGCTGTCACCAGCACGTTCGAAGGCTTGATGTCGCGGTGCACGACGAGGTTGCGGTGAGCAAACTGCACGGCGTCGCAGAGCTCGGCGACCAGCCGCAGCCGCGCCGCCACCGACAGGCGTTGCTCGCGGCAGTAAACGTCGATCGGCTTACCGTCCACGTACTCGAGCACGAGGTAGGCTTCGCCCTCCTCGCTGGTGCCGGCATCGAGCAGCCGCGCGATCCCGGGGTGCTGCAGATCCGCCTGCACCTGCCGCTCGGTGCGGAAGCGTTCCTGGAGGCCGGCACTGGCGCTGCTGGGCAACAGCTTGATCGCCACCTGTCCGCGATACTGCTCATCATCGCGCTCGGCGAGGTAGACCCGCCCCATGCCGCCACGACCGAGCTCGCGTACGAGGCGGTAGGGCCCGAATCTGCGGCCCAGCACGACGGACTCCGCACCCGAGGATGACTCACGAAGCAGGCGATGCGCCGCGCGGGCCACCGCGCGGTCGATGATGCCATCACCCGCGTCGGCAGCGATGAGCGCTTCGAGTTGCGCGCGCAGGGTGGTGTCTTCGCCGACAGCGCTCGCGACCCAGGCAGCGCGCTCGCCTTCGGGCTGTGCAAGGGCCTGCTCGAACAGCGTCTCCAGACGCTGCCATTGGTCGGCTTGAAGCGTCATTCGGGAGCGTCCTCGCGCTTGCCGTTCAGCTCTCGCGTCAGCCAGGCCCTGGCGAAGCGCAGGTCGCGCTTGACCGTCGCTGCCGAGACTTCAAGCAGCTGCGCCATCTCCTCATAGCCCAGCCCAGCGAATACGTGCAGCTCGATGATTCTGGCCTTGCGCGAGTCCTGTTGGGCGAGCGCCTCAAGTGCACGGTCCAGATCGAGGAGATCGAGGTCGGCCCTTGCGGCCGGTGTCGAGTCCTCGATGAAGGTGACGCGGATCTGGTCGCCGCCCCGTTTGGCGCGTTGCTTGCCACGGGCATGATCGATCAGCAGTCGGCGCATCTGGCGTGCGGCCACAGCGAAAAAGTGCGCTCGGCTGGTCCAGTCGACGTCGGCGTCCGCGATCTGAAGAAAGGCCTCGTGTACCAGGTCGGTCGGCTGCCAGGTGTGGCCGGGGGATTCGCGACGCAGATGCTTCGCTGCGAGGCATCGCAACGTCTGGTAGACCATCGGGGCCAGCGCCGCGAAAGCGTCCTCGTCGCCGGCCTGCCAACGTTCCAGCAGCCGGGTGATGGAGTGATCGTTCGTCATCGGGCAATGCCTGCGTGGCTCGCCGTTACACTATAGCAGGCGCCCATCGCCACGCTCGCCCACCCCCGATGACCGCCCGTGTCCACAAGCGCCATGGCCGTGCTGCAAACGGCTGAGTTTTCTGCGTCTGTAACCCGTTCGTATCCCATTCGTCGCGTAGCTGTCATACGACTCTCCTAACCTCCGTGTCTTCGGTTCGTCGATCCGAAGGCCAGCAGTTACCAGGAGTCTCGTATGTCCCGCTCTCGCGTCGTCTTCCCCGTGTGCTCTGTTCAGCGCCCCCTGGGTCACCATCGTCCGTTGTCTGTCGCCGTCGGCCTCGCGCTGGCCTCGGCCTGCACAGTGGCCCTCGCTCAGGGACGCGAAGCACGGACCTCGAGCGTCATCGAAGAGGTCGAGGTGGTCGGCCAGCGCCTGGCAATCACCGAGGCGGCACGTCGCAAGCGTGAAGCGGCCAACCTGCGGGACATCACGGCCTCAGATGACATCGGTCGGTTGCCGGATCTGAACATCGGCGATGCCCTATCAAGGCTTCCAGGGGTATCGACCGATCAGTTCGAGGGCGAGGCCCGGTTCGTCAATATCCGCGGGCTCGACCCCTCCTTGAACAACCTGACGCTTGACGGCGTGCAGATCGCCACCGGTGATGATCGTGGCCGCGACGGCCGCAGTGCCGCGCTGGACGGCATCAGCACCTCCGGCATCGCCGCCATCGAGGTGATCAAGACCCCGACGCCCGACATGGATGGCGTGGGTATCGGCGGCACCATCAACATCATCTCGCCCAGCGCCTTCTCGCGCGATCGGGCGTTCTATGGCGCTCGGCTGGACACCAGCCAGTCGAGTGTGAGCGACACCAGCGTGTTTGATTGGCTGAGCGCCGAGATCTTTGGCGGCAATGTCTTCGGCCCAGAGCAGAATATCGGCGTGTTCGCTTCGCTGGATGTGCTTCGGCGCGACAGGCTGGTGCGTGACCGTGCCGACAATGTCAACTGGCGGCCTGCTGGCGATGAGCTGCTGCCGATCCGGCTGGACATCACGCGTTTCCCGATCAAGCGGGAGCGCATCAACTTCACCACCAACCTGGAATACCGCCCGTCGGACACGAGTGAGCTGTTCCTGCGTGGGCTCTACACCAACGACCAGCGCACGATCACCAACCGGGTGGTCGAACAATGGAATACCCGGGGGGCCTTTACCTCGACCGGCGACGGGACTTTCGAGGGACCGGTGCGACTGACGCTCGATGGCTGGGAGCGGGAGCAGGAAAACGAGACCTTCAGCCTGACGGCGGGCGGTGGTCATGAGCTGACCCGCGATCTGCGGGTGGATTATGCGCTGGCCTGGGCCCGCGCGGTCTCGGATCGCCCGCTGTGGGTCCAGAACCGCTTCCAGACCGGGAATTTCCCGGGTCGTCTCATCGTGGATGAGGGCGTCAGGTTCGAAGCCCTGGACCCGGAGTTTTTCACCGATCCGTCAAACTATCGGCTGCAGCGCGTGCGAATCGACTCCATCGATACACGCGAGCGCATTCTCTCGCCAAAGGTCGATCTGAGCTGGCAGACGCGGCTGGCCGGGTTCGACACGTTGGTCAGGACCGGCGCCAAGGCCACCTTCCGTGACAAGTCGGTAGACGCCCGTTCCGATCGCTTCCGGCCGACCGAGGTGTTGACCCTCGCCGACAACAACTTTGGCCTCCCGGGGGCAGGTCGGCCGGGATATCCCTTTGGCGGGTCCTGGTTCCAGGGCGCCTACACGGGTGGCGTGGCGGTGAACAACCAGGCCGTGCTGGATTACTTCTTCGCCAATCGGGATCTGTTCACGTTCTCCGAAGCAGAATCGATCGCCAACAACCTGGAAGACGACTTCAACACCGATGAGGATGTCTACGCCGGTTACCTGATGGCGCAGCTGGATACCGGCCCCATGCTGTGGACCGTCGGTGCGCGCCTGGAGTACACCGACTACACCTCGGAGGCCGCCCGCGTGACCTTCGTGGATGGTGACATCACCTCCATCGAGGATCTGCGCGAGACCCGCAGTTACACCGACATCCTGCCCAACCTGCAGTTGCGCTACGAGCTGCAGGAGAATGTGATCCTGCGTGCGGCCTGGACCCAGGCGATCGGCCGTCCTGACTTCGTGGCTGCGGCACCGATCCAGGAGTTCGAGGTCGACCGCATCGGCACCGGACCCGATGGCGAGGGCATTTTCACCGCCTCGCTGAGCACCGGGAATCCCCAGCTCGATCGCTTCCGCGCGAACAATTTCGACGTGTCGGTGGAGTACTATCCCTCGGCAACCAGCGTGTTCGCCGCGGCAGGCTTCTACAAGCGGATCCGCAATCCCATCTTCGATCTGCGCGAGACCCAGTTCGACACGAGCTTCGGTGGGTTCGATCTCGAGGTGCTGCAGATCCGCACTTCGCAGAACGCCGAGGCCGGACGTGTCAGCGGGCTCGAGCTGACCGCCCAGGACCAGTTCACCTTTCTCCCCGCGCCCTTCGACAACTTCGGCGCCAGCGTGAACCTGACACTGGTGAGCTCCAGCAGCAACGTCATCGGTCGTGATGACAGCCTGCCGTTCTTCGGCCAGGCGGACCGCATCTTCAATGCAGCGCTGTTCTACCAGCAGGAGGGCTTCGAGGCCCGCCTGGCCTACCGTCGGCGTTCCGAGTTTCTCGAGGCCCTGGGCGGTAACCCGGACCAGGACATCTTCCGGGACAGCTATCGGCAGCTGGACTTCCGCACCAGCTACCGCTTCGCCAACGGTCTCTCGGTCTCGCTGGATGCGTGGAACCTTACGAACGAGCAGCCGCGCGTGTTCCAGGGCATCAAGTCCCGCTTCTGGGGCCTCGAGGACACCGGTCGGATCTATACCCTCGGCGTGCAATGGGCGATGTAACCGGTCTACCCGGGGTGGCGGCTGCGGCCGCCCCCCGGGGCTGGTCCGCGCGGGCCCGCAGCGTACGGCGGCTCCGCTGCGTCGCAGTTGTCGCCACCCTGCTGGTCGCGCTGGGGGCCCCCGGCTGGGCGGAGGCCCCGCAGGATGAGCCCCGCGTTCTGCTGCTCTACACCAACGACATTCACGATCACGTTCGCCCCGGCGCGGACGGCGTGGGTGGCTTGCCCTGGGTGGCGGGCTATGTCGCCGGCGTTCGGGCGCAACGCGATGATGTGCTGCTGCTCGATGCCGGTGACGCCGCCGAAAAAGGCGATCTGGTCGCCTTTCTCACCCATAGCGAGCTGACTTTCGAGGCGATGGGCAGAATCGGTTATGACGCCATTGCCGTGGGCAACCATGAGCACAATCTCGGTTTGAACCAGCTCCGTCGACTGGATGCGCTCACCGGTCACCGGCTGCTGGCACTCAATTTCATCGGCGCCGACGGGCTGCCGATGTTCGCGCCGTCACGGGTCTTCGAGCGCGGGGGGGCACGCATTGCGGTGATCGGGATGGCATTGCCCCGGACCCACGATACGCTTGATTTCGCAGCCTCCGCGCAGGCGCTGGGCAGGCATGCGGTCATGCTTCGCGAGCAGGCGGCTGCCGACCTGGTGGTGGTCGTCGCCCACGTCGGGACCGAGGATGCCAGCCGTTGGTCGCGTGCCGCCCCCGAGGTCGACGTCTTCGTCACCGGCCACACCCACCAGACGCTGGAGGCGCCGCTGCGCGTGCCGGAAACTGGTGCCCTGCTCGTCCAGGCGGGTGCCAACGCCCGCAAAGTCGGCAGGCTCGAACTGGCGCTGCGGCACGGGGAGCGTCCGGACGTCCTGTCCGCAGAGATCGTCGTGCTGGACCATGAGCGCAGTGCCCCGGATGAGGCCATGCTGGCCTGGATCAAACAGCGTGAGGCCGAGCTGGCCCCTGGCGCTGGTGAGGTGGTCGTGCAGCTCGAGGCGCCACTGGGCTGGTTCGCCATTGCGCGCCTGTCTGCCGCGGCGATCCGACATCATGCACAAGCCGACATCGGTCTCTACCATCCCACGCATGTGGTGAGAAATCCGCTGGTACCCGGCGCCGTGACCGTCAACGATCTGTTCCGTGCGGCGTCTGATCGCGGTCATCCGCTGGTCGAGGTCGAGCTGTCCGGTACCGAGATCGAGGCTTATCTCCTTGCCCTGGCCCGGCGGGACCCCCGGCGCTGGGGCGAGACACAGTGGTCGGGTTTTCGGGTCACCCGCAGCGGCGACGGTGCGCTGACCACGGACCTCGAGACATCGCGGCGTTACCGGGTGGTGATGCCACAACGTGAATGGGAAAAGCGTTTCCTGCGGCTGACCGAGCAGTTGCAGGGGGCGGAGCGCGACGGCCCGCTTGCCGCGAGGGCGTTCACGGCGAGACCGGCAGGATTTTCCTCGGTCGACGCGCTGGCCGGATATCTGGCTGACCTGCCCGAGTCCGTGGAACAGACGCTGGCCCGACTGGCCGCTGCGCAGGGGGATGCCGATCCTCTGGAGGCGACGGCCGAGGCGCTGTTCATGGCGCGAACCTACCGCAATGCAGAGTGACCGGGGATCGGCTGTGGATCACACGCGACGAGGGTTGATCGGCGGCATCCTGCCTGCTGGTCTTGGAGCCGGCATCGCGGCGGCCGCCTGGCCGGGGTACGGAGAGGCCTCACCAGGCCCCCAAAGCTCTGGTCTGGCCGTCGACGTCACGGCGTTCGGTGCCGTGGGTGACGGCGAAAGCCCGTGTGCCGACGGCTTCCAGGCGGCCATCGACGAGGTGGAGGCGCGCGGCGGGGGCATCGTGCAGGTGCCTGCGGGCGTGTTCGTGCTCGAAAAGACGCCGCTGATCGGCAGCCGCGTGCATCTCCGGGGTGTCGGCGCGGCGAGTGTGCTGCGCGGGCGACGTCCGCCAGGTGACGAAGGCGCGGCGCTGATCAGCAACAAGGGTCAGCAGGCGCGCGGCTACGAAGGCGCGCACGACTGGAGCATCAGCCATTTCGCCATCGACAGCCCGCAGACCAACGGCATCGTGGTCACCCACGCGGCGCGGGTCTATATCGGCTTCATTCTCGGCATCGAGGTGTTTCACCACTTCGTGGACACCGCGGGGCGGGACATTCTCTGCGAGCATCTCTGGCTGACCGGGCACAGCGGCACCAGCAGCTTTCAGATCGACTCGCTGAGTGGCGCCCAGACCATCTGGGACGGCGAACGCGCCGTGCCGCCGCACTACGACGGGACAGACTCGCGGGACGTGATTCTGCGCAGTTCGATCATCACCGCCACCGCCGGATCCCAGGGGGACCGACCGCGGCACGACAGCAGTATTCATTTCCACGGCGACGATACCGCGGGCTTTCTGTTCAGCGATCTCATCCTCGGCGGTGCCGCCATCGGCGTCTACCAGGACGCCGGCACGCGGTACGACGACATCCAGATCAGCAATGTGCGCAGCCACAATCCCGTGGCCGCGCTGCGGTTGAACGCCGGACGCACCGATCAGCGCGGGCTGATGGTCCGGGGCTTCACTCACGTGCCTCCGGCGGTGCCTGAGGACGGCTATCGGGGCCTGGAAATCGCCGGGCGGCGTCAGGTGATCCTGGCGGACATCCAGCTGCAGGCGCCGGCCACCTCCGCGCGCCATGCGGTGCACCTGGCAGGCTGTCGCGAGGTCCGTATCCATGGCCTCCAGGCCTCGGCGGCCGGCGGTACCGGGGTGGTGATCAGCGACCACCCGCCCGAGGGCGTCGACGTGCCGGAGGCCGCGGCACGGGCATCTGCGGGAGCGTCCAGTCGGCAGATCTTGCTGGAAAGTACGCTGTTCTCTGGGTTTGCCGTCGGCTGTGAGCTGCGCGACGCGGCGCCAACGGGCGTGCAGGCGCGCGGTAATCTCTTCGATCAGGTGGCCATCCCCTACCGCGGTCCGATCGTGCACGACCTGCAGGCCGAAATCGGCGATTGACTCGGTTGGCGAGCGGGACTTAAGGCCCGTGAATCCGCACCTGAACCCGCGCGCTGTGCCCTGCGCCATCGACCACGACGAGTTCGTGGAACCCCGGGGTCTCCGGCTGCCACAGGGGTTGACCCGCGCCATCCTCCGGTAGCGGTCGGCCGTCGGCGTACCAGCGCAAGGGCGGCGTACCGGTCGCCGCGGGGACCAGCCCGCGGGCGAGACTCTCGGCCCAGAGTTCTGCACCCGGCGGCGGGAAGCTGATCTCCGGGCCGCGGTCCGCGGCGGCAAAGCGTGCCAGCGCATGGCGCGGCGGGGTCCCGGGGCGTTGCACCCGAAGGCCGGTCGGCGAATGGCCGACGAGCTCTGCGAGGTCGAACAGCAAGGGCAGCGCAGCGCGCTGGCCCGTCGCGCCCGGGCGCGGTGCGCCGTCGGGGCGCCCGACCCAGACCACGATCGCGTGGCCGTCCACCACGC
>RECU01000052.1 GCA_007693855.1 Gammaproteobacteria bacterium
GCCGGAACTTCGGCCCTTGTTTAGGAGTTGGATCAGGGGGTCGTTGATGACCTCGGCGGCCTCATCGACATAGACGGCGACAGGGGGATGGTTGATCCCGTGGGCGTGCCGGCGAGCCGCACAGGCGGTGAGGTGGGCCTCAAGCGGCATCGGAGATACGCTGCCGAGAGCTTCCATGAGCTTCCGAAAGATCCGCTGAAACCCTATCGCGGACTTGTGAGCTAGGGTCGAGATTGTCGTCATGACGAAGGCATGGCAGGCCGCTCATTTAAAGCCCTTGACCCGCCATCAGGGGGGTGCCGCTTGATGCGCTGCTTCCAGCGATGCTCCGGGACGCCGCGTAGACAATCACTCCGAGATGCACAAATCCGGGTATCGCCATAGCAGCAGATAACCGTGGCGTCCTAACACAGAAGTCGACTTGTCAGAATCCCAACCTGTGTTGTCCTGCAGGAGTCGGTGACTCTAGCAGGAGAACAGCATGAAACCGCAACAACGCCGTTGTCCGAATTGCGGCTCAAATCAGGTCCAGTCAGTCGAGGCTGCCTACGTTCATAGCCTTCGCCATGGAGAGCGATACTCGACGATATCTGAGTTCGGTCAGCGGCTGGCGCCACCAGAGCCAGAGAGCACAGTACTGGGTCCAGTACTGTTCGGGATCGCTGTTTACGTGGCGGTCATTATCGTTGCGCAGTCGAAGCTCGATGGACCGTTCTCTCTGTTTCCCTGGGTGCTGGCGGCGCGGGGTCATGGTTGGTTCATTGCTACGCTCCTGGCTGGATGTGCCGTGCTAGTAGTTGCGGTATCCGCCGGGGCACGTCACCGAAACACTACTGAATATGCCGAGCTTGAGCGTGCCTGGAGGTCTGACATGGTTTGCCGGTCGTGTCTCCACCGCTTTCCGGGTTCGACTGCAGCAGGTGATCGCTGATGGCTGCGCCGAAGATGGACACACGCACACTCCAGATGCTGCGCTGCGCAAGAGAGCGCCTCACGTCCTTGTCGAGACGCTCCTATCAGTGGAACGGTGTCGAGTGTCGGCCCACGGGCGTCTATAAGACTGCCGACAAGCTCATCGTCGTGACCGACGCCACCGGTACGACCCCCGGGGAGCCGTCAGCTTTCGATCGCGGTAATGCGGAACTCACAGCGTACATCGTTGCGCGGGCACTTGGATGGCCAAAGGAACATTGCATCCAAGCGCTGCTGCGCTATCAGGATGACATCAACGTCGAGGTAGGGGTGTCCATACAGGGCCTCAGCCAAAGGATTTCCGGATGTCTCTCAAAGCTACGCGGGCCGACAATCCAAACACGGGTACCAGGCATCGTAATGACCTACCTGATGGGATTCATAAGACGGATCAGATGACGGCCTACCGAAAGGCGTAATTAAGAAAATCAGAGGTGTTTTACGATTTCGTCGAAATTCAACATTTCTCCGTAAACTGGAAGTGTGGCGGTAGGAAGCTGCCGACACTTTGAGCCGCAATTCGGATACGCGACTCACCGGCGCTGGCCGTACCCCCCATGGACGAAAAGCCGTCCATGACCCACTCCGAGATCGGAGTGTAACCAGAGTCAGGCCGTACGCCCGACGTTCAGCGACGCAGTGCACGGCACTTACATGACTTTCTTTTGGAGAACGAGTTATTTAACTAAGGATTATCGAGGTCGTTATGAAAGAGACGAAACAGATTGCACGACCGTGCGGACTGCACGAAAAACCGACCAAGGGCGGTTCAGAAGCTCAGGTAGACGAGCGCAGGCAGTACGATTCACTCGGTAAGGGTAGGGTCCACATTGATCAAGTACAGTCGCTGTATGCGAAGAGACCCACTCCACCCAGAGGATTCGACTATACGCGCGAGGAAGCCGCCGCATTCCTTGGAGTATCAAAAGCCACCCTCGATACATGGGCGTGGGCGCGAAAGCACCTCGCCTATGTGAAGGTAGGACGTTTCGCGTGGTATCGACGTGGCGATCTGGAGATGCTGTTGCGGCGACAGACCAGAACGGTCTCGAAGTAGTAGGCCGTAATTGGCCGCAGATGGCGAACGTCCGGTAGCTACCTTATGCCGGGCGTTCGTCCTTACTGCCCTGGCCACTGAGCGGGCCGTTTCCGCCTCATCGCGATGAAGTGTGCTTCCGTCACCGGACATTGGAAACTGACCCTTTTCGGACAAAATTATTGACCCACCTCTGTTGCAAATGGGGCCGACCTGGTTGGAGGGCGGCCCGATGCTGACGAGGGAAGAGGTGATGGAGATCGAGATTTTGTATCGACGAGGGATGGGCGTGCGGGCGATCGCCCGTGAGCTCGGAGTGTCGCGCAATACGGTGAAGAAGTATCTGCGTGGCGGCGCGGTCAAGGCTGCTGATCGAAAGGGCCCGGGACGGCCGCGGAAGCTCGCGCCCTATGAGGACTGGCTGCGCCGCCGGGTCGAGGGCGCAGCCTCGATCCGGCTGCCGGCCACGGCGCTGTACCGGGAGGTCAGGGCGATGGGCTTCGAGGGTACGGAGCGCACCGTGCGTCGTTTCCTGGCGCAGCTGTATGGGCCGGTAGCCGCCGAGGCGCCGGTGGTGCGCTTCGAGACCCCGCCAGGGCATCAGGCGCAGATGGACTGGGGCGAGTACCGCCTGGGGCGTGAGCGGGTCTACGCATTCGTGGGGGTGCTGGGGTATAGCCGCTGGATGTATCTGGAGTATGTGGACTCGACGCGCTCGGAGGTGCTGATCGACTGCCACCGCCGGATGCTGGGGGCCTTCGGCGGTGTGCCCGCCGAGATCCTCTATGACAACATGAAGACGGTGGTGACCACGCGCGATGCCTACGGGCGGGGCCACCACCGCTTCCACGACGGGATCTGGGCCCTGGCCAGCGAGTGCGGCTACCGGCCACGGCTCTGCCAGCCCTATCGGCCGCAGACCAAGGGCAAGGTGGAGCGCAGCGTCGACTATGCGGCCCGCAGCTTCTTCTACCCCTTCGTCACCCGCTGTGAGCTGGAGGGTCGGACCGCGGAGCTTGACGAGCTCAATGCGGCCGCGCGGCTGTGGTGCGCCGAGGTGGCCAATGTGCGCGTTCACGGCACCACCGGTGAGATACCGAACATCCGTCTGGCTGCCGACCAGACGGCGATGACCCCCTACGCGGCGCCGATCCCCTCGGCCGCCTCGCGCGGGCGCTGGCCGCGCTATCCGCTGCAGCGCTCGCCGAAGGCCTACGATGTCGTGCTGCAGGAGGGCGTGTAGATGAGCGAGAGGATCGATGCCCTGTGTGCCGAGCTCTCCCTGAGCGCCGTGGCCCACCACTACGCCACCTATGCCGATGAGGCGGCGAAGAAAAAACGCTCGTTCGTCGAGTACCTTGAGCAGGTGCTCGCGGCCGAGGTCTCGCTTCGGGCCGAGCGCAGCCGCCAGATGCTGATCAAGCTGGCCACCTTCCCGGTGGTCAAGACGCTCGAGCAGTTCGACTTCGAGGCCGCCCCCGGTGCGCCGAAAAATCGCATCCAGGAACTCTCCGGACCGGCCTTCATCGAGCGGCGCGAGAACGTGATCCTGCTGGGCCCCAGCGGAGTCGGCAAGACACATCTGGCCATCGCCCTTGGGGCGCGGGCGACCGAGCGAGGGTACAAGGTACGCTTCATCACCGCAGCCGATCTGGTGCTGCAGCTCGAGAAGGCGCGGCGCGAGGAGCGCTTCGACCAGTACCTCAAACGCGCCATCCTCGGGCCCCGGCTACTGATCCTCGATGAGATCGGCTATCTGCCGCTGCACAAGCAGCAGGCCGACATGTTCTTCCAGGTCATCGCCAAGTGCTACGAGCAGGGCTCGGTGATCCTGACCTCAGAGAACTCGAGCAGGAGCTCAAGATACCGGTCGTAGGCCGAGACCTGCTCGAGATCGACGTCTGCAGGAGAGACCCCACAGGAGAGCGACTCGACGGTAGCCTGGAACGACGAAAATGTCGTTCTGGAACAGATCTCCAGCCAAGCCCGCCGCATCAGCGAGAGCTGGTCGGCGGGCGAGCAGATGCGAATGCCCCCGGCGGTCATGAGTTGCTGCAGTGCGAAAGCGTGGAAGGTCGCCACGCGAACACCGTCGAGGGCGGGGAGGGCCTGGGCAAGCCGGCCTCGGATCTCCCGGGCGGCCTCGCGGGTAAACGTGACCAACGCGATCGGCGCGGAAGGTGTGTCGCGGCGTAGGCGCGCTGCGCGCTCCACCAGGACGCGGGTCTTGCCGGAGCCGGGGCAGGCCACCACGAGGAGGTGGCCGTCGTGGTGGACGCTGGCAGCCTGATCGGCGTTAAGGCGCAAGACTATTCGTCCAAGTGCAAGTAGGAGAAATCCAGCTCAGGGATGGGTGGAGAAAAAAGATAGGAGCGCTGGGACCTTTCATGAGCTCGGAGGACATCCCGAAGAGGCCGGATTTTGGTTTCGGCGTTCATCACAAGGCGTCGCTCCCATGAAGGAGCGTTATGCCAGTTCTGCAAACGAGAAAAATCGCTAATGCCGTAATGGGGAGAATTGCGTTGCTTCTGGACACGCCGGGTCACAGGGGGCTTACCGCGCTGTATGAGGGCCTTATTGACCTTGGAACTTCCTGAGCGCCATCGAATATAGCCGAGCTCTAGCCTGGTGTTGGCCTTAAGGATGGACTCGTAGACGAGTATCAGGCCGAGGATGCCGCGATCGCCGTACGCCTCACCAATAGCAAAGCGAGCCGTCAGGTATTCACTGTTCATACGGCTAACCAGCTCGCGAACCGTCGTGTGAAAGGTTTCGTTGAAGGGGCGAATCGGGGAATCGGGGTGATCCAGAAGCTCTTCCCTCAGGCGTTCTGTTGTCGAATGGCGGGGCATAAAACGATCTCCGGGTGAGGCGCACACAACCAGTGTACGAAGCGGAAGACCGAACTGACGGAAGAGCGCACAGCCCAAAGAATTTTTTCAATATTCCCGAGACAATATACTACTTAACACTGGATATGCTCTGAGGTGGACGGCGCTATTCCAGTTAAAAGGGTAGGCATCAGAAAATATGTATCTGTTCTTAAACGAGAAATAGGTTAAATAAGGACCCCACTTGATTAAACGATAGATGCGTGTTTACACCTGAATGTTAGCCGTCTGCTATATAAGGTATTGATCCCGTGTTATTTTTTGTCGAATAACCCCCCCACGGGAAAGTGATTATCCAGGACCGTCCGATTGAAACTTTGGGGTTCGGAAATCAGGTTGTTGATTACATTGAGCTTCTACCCCAAATAACCCCCCCACGGGAAAGTTAAAGCGCTGACCCGTTGGAGACGGGAGGGCGCTGGAGTCAGCTGGAGTCGAGGCTGGAGTCAGCTGGAGTCAGCTGGAGTCAGCTGGAGTCAGCTGGAGTCAGCTGGAGTCAGGAAATCCACCGGAGAGTGCACTAAGTGACGGGCAGCGGCACCTTGCGAATGTCCGAGGCATAGTAGCGGGCGGGGTTGTCATCAAGCGAAATCGTTCGCGTCCTCGAAGAAGCGTCCTCGGGCTCATCGAGCGGAACGAAAGTGGGCTTAGAGAAAAGACGGCCGTGTTTGTGGGGATCGAATTGATCTTGCTTGGCGATATCCGGCATCAGAAGCACGCGGCCTTTGATCTTGTCACCGGTGACCGCATCGCCAAGGGCGTCAGCGGGAGTTGAAGGAGTTGGCGCTGCCGGCGCCGGTGTCGCAGAAGGACGTTCTTCCGACCGATGACGAACGCCCGGTTTATACTCCGACGCCATGCACACGCTTGCCGTCCTGCTGATCGGCTACGCCCTGCTCAGTGTCCCGGTCATCGCCCTCACGCATTTCCGGCCACGTAACTACCCGGAGCAGGGAGGTTCGCGGCTGGCCGGGCTGGTGGTGCTCGGTGCGCTGTTTGCCCTGCAGGTCTGTCACCTGCTCTACCTCGAGTTCGGCTATGCGGCCGTCGACTCGGTGGTCTACCGCATGCTGCTGTTCGCGGTGGCGCCGGCGTTCTACCTGTTCAGCCGGCCGCTGCTGCGGGCCACCGAGGGGTCGCGGTTAACCGATGTTTTGCACATCGCCCCGGTGATCGGTGCCCCGTGGCTGCCGTTTGCCTGGGCGCTGCCGCTGGCATTCCTGCTGGGTGCGGGCTACCTGCTGTGGCTGGCACGCACCGTCCATGCGCTGGCGGCCGAGCGTGCGCGCTTCCGGCTGGAGTTGGCCATGCTCGGCGCGGTCTTCACCATCGCGATTGCCGTGGCGGTGCTGGGTGTGGGCTTTCCGCTGCTGGAGCGCGAGGCGTTTTTTGCCCTCTATGCCGCGGCCATCGGCGGCGCCTTCCTGCTGGTGAACGTCGTGCTGGGATTGGCGCCGGCGCTCTCCGGGGAAGTCGCCGAGGTGGCCCGCGAGCGCTATGCGGTCTCGACCCTCGGGCAGGTGGACTGTCCGGCGGTACTGGCCAGGCTGGAGCAGCTCATGCGCGAGGAACAGCTCTACCAGCACAGCGACCTTGGCCTGCCGGGGCTTGCCGAGCGCCTGGAGCTGTCCGCCCACCAGCTCTCGGAGCTGCTCAATACGCGCCTGGGCAAGAGTCTTTCGCGCTACCTGCGCGAGGTACGCGTGGAGGCGGCCCGGCATCTTCTAATGGCTGACCCGCGTGCGTCCGTGTTGTCCGTGGGCCTGAGCGTCGGCTTCGGTTCGCAATCGGCCTTCTACGAGGCGTTCCGCGAAATCACCGGCATGACCCCGGCGAAATACCGCGGCACGCAGGCCCCCCCACCCGGACTGACGATGCCCGACTGACGATTCCGGACTGATCATTCCGGGCTGATCATTCCGGAACACTTTTCGTTCCGTTCGGATCCATCCGGAGGCCGCGCTCGCCGCCCCGTCCTACTGTCTGAGCCTGGGTATCGGACAAGGAGGGGATCATGCGTGTGTTACTCACCGGCGCGACCGGTTTCGTCGGCCGGAAGGTTCGACAGGTACTGGAGGGCAGGGGATACGAGGTGGTGGGCGCCAGCCGAGCCACCGGCATCGACTTCCGCGGGATGCTTGCGGACGCGGACTGGCGGGCGCATCTCGAGGGCATCGAGGCGGTCGTCAACAGCGTCGGCATCATCGTCGAGTCTGCGGATCAGCGCTTCGATACCCTGCATCACCGCGCGCCCGGCGCGCTGTTCCGGGCCTGCGTGTCGGCGGGCATCCGGCGGGTCGTGCAGATCTCGGCGCTTGGCGCATCCGCCGGGGCGCCCACCGGCTACCTGCGCAGCAAGCATGCCGGTGATGAGATCCTGCGCGGCCTCCCGCTCGAGGGTTGGGTGCTGCGGCCCTCGCTGGTGTACGGCCCCGAAGGGCGCAGCACGGCACTGTTCCGGCGACTCGCAAGCCTGCCGTTGATTCCACTGGTGGGACAGGGCGATCAGCGCATCCAGCCGGTGCACATCGATGACCTGGCCGCAGCGGTCGCGATCTGCCTGGAGACGGCGAGCGAGTCCCGCACAGTGGACATCGTCGGCCCGCAGGCGATGACATTCGCGCAGTGGCTGCAGCGGCTGCGTGTGCAGACAGGTCGCCAGGAAACCCTCACGTTGCCGCTGCCGCTCTCGTGGCTGCTCGCGCTGTCGCGGATAGGGCGTCACGTGGCGCCGCTGTTTCATCCGGACAACCTGCACATGCTGCAGCAGGGCAGCACGGCGGATCCCGCGCCGCTGGCCGCGCTGCTCGGGAGGATGCCGCGCCATGTACCTTAGTCTGAAAACCGCGCACCTGCTCAGCATGGTCGTCCTGTTCGGGGTCGGTCTCGGAACGGCCTGGTACAAGTGGATGGCCGATCGCAGTGGCCGGGTGGCACACATCGCTGCCACCAACCGCCATGTCGTGCTGGCGGACTGGCTGTTCACGACGCCGACGATTTTCATCCAGCCGCTCACGGGATTCGCGTTGTTATGGCTGGTGGGCATTCCGTGGACCGAGGCGTGGGTGCTGGGCAGCCTGGTGCTGTACCTGCTGGCGGGCGCGTGCTGGCTGCCCGTGGTCTGGCTGCAGATGAGGATGCGCGAGCTCTCGGGCGAGGCGGTGCGCTGTGCCAGCGCGCTGCCTCCACAGTATTGGCGTTACGCGCGTACCTGGTTCTGGCTGGGCGTGCCTGCCTTCTCCGCGATGATGGCGATCGTCGTGCTGATGGTCTTCAAGCCGGTATGGAGGTGATGCAATGAATACGCAGGCACCAATGCAACGCGCGCTCGGGGACCAGTGGGCACGGCTTCCAGAGGTCCTGCAGCGGCATTTTCAGAGCGCGGCCCATCGCGATATGGGCACGCTGGACATCGAATATCCACGCTTCATGCAGGCGCCGCTGTACCTCCTTGACTGGCTGGGGGCGCTGCTGAGGCGCGGCGGAATCGCCGTGCCGACCACGGTTGAGAAACACATGGACGGCGAGCGCCAGCACTGGCGCCGCACCCTGTATTTTCCGGACGGCCATGAGGCGCGCTTTGACAGCGTCTGGACTTATGCGGGCGGCAACCGGATCATCGAATACGTCAACCCCTTCCTCGGACTATGCATGGCCGTACGGACAGACGGTGAGTGTCTGTCGTACGAGGGTGTGTACTTCATCTTCCGGGTCGGTCGCTGGCAGCTGCGCATCCCGGAGGGGTTGCTGCTCGGGCACACGAGCATTCGCGAACGGCCGCTGCATGATGGCGCGTTCGCCATGGACTTTCGGCTGACCCATCCGTGGCTGGGCCAGGTCTACCGCTACGCCGGAGCATTTCGTACGACGCTGGAGGAATGATGTCGAATCGCTGCCAGAGGGAACACGCATTGCCGGGGAGGCCTGCGCCGTTACTGTCGCTGGTGCTTTCAGGTCTGTTGGTGGCGGCCTGCAGCCGGGGCCCCGAGGTGCCGGCCGCAAGCGGGTTCTTCATCGACCCCGACGACCAGCAACTGGTCGCGATGGGTGAGCCGATTTATTTCGAACACTGTGCCAGTTGCCATGGGGCCGCCCTGGAAGGGCAGCCTGACTGGCGGCGGCGCCGGCCGGACGGCCGTCTGCCCGCGCCGCCGCACGATGCCTCCGGGCACACCTGGCATCACCCCGACTGGGAGCTGTTCGCGACGACTGTCCAGGGGGTCACGCCGCTGGCGCCACCTGACTACGAGACCGACATGCCCGGCTATCGCGGCGTGCTCACGGACGAGGAGATCATCGCGGTGCTGGTCTGGATCAAGGCGCAGTGGCCGCCCGAGATAGCTGCGATCCAGCAGGGGATCAATGTTCGCTCCGAACCGCCGCAGGGGCTGGTCTGGCGCTGAGGCGAGTGTCGTCGGACGGAACAAGCGCTCGCGTTTGGCCTCCTCGATCCAGCCCTCAATCGTAAGCGGTGCCGTTTACGCAGCGCTTACTGTCACCGCCAGGAAAGTGGCCGAAGAAATGGCCAGGAGGAAGGCTCCGAAGGAGATCCGGATCAACCAGCGAG
>RECU01000101.1 GCA_007693855.1 Gammaproteobacteria bacterium
CCGAAGTCTCGCGAGAGGTCCAGGGAGAGGCCCCACTGCTCGGTCTCGCCGCGCGACTCGATCGGTGTCTGGGTGACATATTCGTCGAAGCCGGGCAGCGTGGTGGTCTGAGCGGTGCTGCGGCGGGTCGCGAAGGTCTGCCCGGGCGGGCCGTCGGTGTAGTTGATGATGACGGGGATGTAGCCGTCATTGCTGTCGTCGCCGTAATCAAAGCTCGCGACCGCGGACCAGGCATCGCCACGCCAGGCGAGCCTGGTGCGGAAGGCGATGTTCTCCTCCTCGCCGATGGTCTGGTCGAGTGCCCGGTTGTAGATCCAGCCGTTCGACTGGTCGCGATACAGGAAGGCCACGGAGGCGCCAAGCTGGTCGGTGAGCCCGCCACCGACCGAGCCGCGGATATTGGTTTCGCCGAAGCTGCCGAAGCCAATGGCAGCATTCAGCCACTGCTCATCGGGGCTTGGCGTGCGGGTGACGACCCTGATGGCACCGGAGAAGGTGTTGCGACCGTACAGCGTGCCCTGGGGGCCGCGCAGCACTTCGATACGCTCGATGTCGGTGAGCTGGAGGTTCGCGCCCTGCACCCGTGCGCGGTAGACGTCATCGACGTAGATGCCGACCACCGGTTCGGAGACGATGAGCCCGCCCGCCTGTTCGGAGCCGCCGCGAAGGCCGACCTGGAAGGCCGAGGGATTGGCCGTGACGGGGATAAGCTGCAGGTTCGGCACGGTCTTGCCGATGTCCTGGGTGGTGGTGATGAGCTGGTCTTCGATCTCGGCACGTCCGAGTGCGGTGACGGCGACAGGGGTCTGTTGCAACAATTGCTCACGGCGCTGGGCCGTGACGACCACCTCGTCGAGCGCGCGTGAGGCGGGACGGCCTTCCTCCTGGGCGATCGCGGTACCGATACCGCTGGCGACGAGTGCTGGAAATACGAGCAAGGTCAGGCTACGCATGGGGATTCTCCCGGGTTCTGTAGTTGTGATACCCCCTAGCCTTGGGGTGGCGCGGCGGGCATTGACTGCCCGCCGCGTCATCTTTGCCGAGATTACTATCGCGTATCAGAAGCTCCAGCCCACGGTGATGCCGAAGGTCCGGCGCTCACCGAGCAGCGGCACATAGGAGGCCGAGAGCGGTCCATCAGTGCCGATCAGGAACAGCGAGGTGGAGACGTACTTCTCGTCGAACAGGTTGCGTGCCCAGACCCGTGTGTTGAAGTTGCCCCAGTTGGCGCTGAGCGAGGCGTCGACCAGGGTGCGGGAGGGCACCCAGGCGAGGTTGAGCTCGTCGACGTACTGCTTGTCCTGCCAGGTGATGTCACCAC
The DNA here is from genome assembly GCA_007693855.1 of Gammaproteobacteria bacterium. Taxonomy (GTDB): domain Bacteria; phylum Pseudomonadota; class Gammaproteobacteria; order Steroidobacterales; family PWYM01; genus PWYM01. The sequence goes on from RECU01000101.1 coordinate 1,322, forward strand.
GGGCGCGCAGCTCCACGCCCGGCAGGTTGGCCAGGGTGAAGTCGTACTGCAGGCCGAGCGCGGCCTGGATTTCAGGCTGGCGCTCGAGCTGGTTGCCGCCGATACGCGCACCGTCGATCGGCTGACCGAGCTCGTTGCGAACGGTCAGCTCACAGACAATGCCATCGCAGTTGTTGGCATTCGCGGCGCGCTGGGAGATCTGCCCGCTCTTGTAGCGTGCCCGCTGGAACGCGAAGGCGTAGTCGATCTGCCAGGCGTCGCTCAGCAGCCAGGCGCCATCGAGCTCGATGCCCCAGACGGTGGCATCACCGAGGTTGCCGACGATCACCGGCACCGGGGTGCCCGGCGCGGGCGGGGCGCAGGCCGTGACGCAGTCGTCACGCTCGGCTTCCGGATAGTTGCGCGCCACCGACCCCTGGATTCCCGTCCAGTCGATGAAGTAGGCGGCCACGTTGGTGCGCAGCGTCCCGTCCAGGAAATCGTTCTTGCTGCCGATTTCGTAGGTCCAGTTCTTCTCCGGGTCGTAGGTGTCCTGGGCGGGATCACGTCCGGGCACGGCCTGTCCGCCGGACTTCACGCCCTGGGCTGCGGAGAAATACAGCAGGTTGTCAGGCGTCGCCTGGAATTCCAGCGCGACCCGGGGCGTCCAGTAATCAAAGGTATCGGACTGACTGCGGATGACCGGTGCGCTGGAGTCCAGCGGGTCGGGGATGAACCCGGGCGAGGTCTGGCGGGCGTCCAGCTCCAGGGTCTCCTCGGTCCAGCGCAGTTCACCGGTGATGGCAAAGCGTGGGGCGAGGTCCAGCGTCACCAGGGCGAACAGGGACTCGACGCTGTCACGCCGGGTCTGGTTCTGGAAAGTGAAGGTGGCTTCCGGTGGCGTCAGTGCCAGCGGGGTGGCCCAGCGACTCCACGCCGAGGCGTCGTCGCGCGAGCGCGAGGTGAAGCCACCGAAGGCCGCGCGGCGGATGAGTTCACCGGGCTGCCATTCGAGCCGCAGTTCATGACTGCGGCTGCTGAAGCCACCATTGGGCTGGGAGTCGAAGCCGATCCGCCCGGCAATCGGGGTGAGAAAGCCCGGCGGTTCTGCGGGGATGGCATTGCCGATCAGCGGATTGCGCGCCGGAGAGCCGAAGGAGTTGACGTCGGTGTTGGTGTAGCCGAACAGGTAGTTCAGCGTCCACTCGTCGGCGAAATCCCAGGCCGCGCTGAGGGTGCCGAGACGGCTGTTGCCGACCTGGGAATTCGACCTGGGGTCGACGACCAACCCTTCCGGCCGGAAGAACGCCTCGGTCTGTTCCTGGGCATTGCGCTCGGGGAGCACCGGCAGCTTGCCGCAGTAGAGCCGATTGGCGGGCGGGCCAAACGCGCCGGCGACTGGCGAGCAGTTCAGCGAGCCGAAGGTGTTGAGCAGGCCCGGTGTGGCGGTGGAGTACTGGGGCCGACTCTCGGCCTCGATGCTCGACCAGGACCAGGTGGCTTCGAAACTGAGCGTCTCGGTGGGCATGTAGTCCAGGGCGATCAGTGCCGCCTGCTTGTCATAGCCGCCCAGCCGGCCCTTGGTGCCGGTCCCCTGGGAGGCCAGCGGGTGGTTGTTCCGCCAGGAGCCATCGTATTCACTGTGACCGGCGGCCAGCAGAATGCCGATCTGGTCATTGAGCGGACCGGACAGCGAGGCCTTGATGTCGCGTCGATCGTAGGTGCCCAGTGTGCCCTCGACAGTGATTTCAAGCTCATCGCCGGCCCGCCGGGGCACGTAGTTGATCGCGCCGGAGAATGCGTTGCGCCCGTAGAGCGCCGACTGCGGCCCCTTGATGATCTCGATGCGCGCCATCTCCAGCAGCGAGGCGTCGATCATGTAATTGCGCTGCAGGTAGACGCCGTTGAAGTAGGAGGCGACGTTCTGCACGGGCAGGTCTACCCGGGTCTGGGTCTGACCGCGGATGATTGGTGCGGCCAGGGGGCCGGTGAAGTCCTCAAAGGAAAACCCTGCGGTGAAGCGCGCCACATCCGACAGGCCCTGGATGCCTCGGGTGGCGATGTCTTCGGCGGTGAGTGCGGTCACCGCGATGGGGATCTGTTGCAGCGATTCCTCGACCTTCCGGGCGGTCACGGTAATTTCATCGAGGCGCGCGCCGCCGGCCTGCTGGGCGAGTGCGCTCCCTGCCGGGAGACCGATCGCCGTCGCGATGGCCAGTGCCAAGGTCCTTTTGCTTGCCGTCTTCATTGGTGTTGCTCCCCCCTGCTTCGCAGGATGTTGAGGTGGACATGATGTGCCGGAAAAACCCATTTCTTGTTATGCGCGCACCTCTTCGGTGGAAGTGCGTGTTGCTGCGGGATCTGGATCGCTCCCGGGCTCGGGCTCGGGTTCGGTGGCCGAGAGCGTCTGTTCATCGAGTCGGTAACGCGAGAGTGTCAGCAGGCTGAGCAGGCCGGCGGCCGCCGGGATCAGCGACATGCCGACGAGGATGCCGAACAGCACCTGCGGTTCCTGCACCGCGTCGCGGGGCAGGTTGCGGTTGAAGCCCACGAAGGCCAGCACCCAGCCGACCAGCAGCGGCCCGAAGGCGCTGGAGAACTTCTCGACGAAGCTGTACATCGCCGCGTAAACCCCTTCGCGGCGCATGCCGGTGCGCCGGGCGTCGAGGTCGATGGTGTCGGTGAGCATGGACATGGCCAGCAGGATGTTGCCGCCGAGGCAGATGCCCACCAGTACCGCGCGGGCGTAGAAGTAGATAATCGGCTCGCCGGGATCGGCCGGTATCCAGCTCAGCGAGTACAGCACGTAGACCAGCGTGGAGAACACGTAGGCATTGCGCTTGCCGATGCGACGCGACATCCGCACGAACACCGGCATCATCGCGATCGTCACCACCGTGTTGATCAGGCCAAATATGGTCAGGTGGAAAAGCTCGATCCGCAGATAGGCGGTAATGAAAAACAGTGTGGTGGCCGCCGCGCTGGCCACGCCGATCAGCTGCAGCGCCTTGGTGGAGATCAGCCACATGAAGGGCCGGTTGCCGAGCAGCAGGCTGATCTGGGCGCCGGCGCTGTGGGCCGAGCGGGTGTTGAAGGTGAAGCGGGCATCGCGGGTGCCCAGGTAGCAGGCGACCATCGAGGCGAAGATCACCGCGGAAAACAGGATGGCGATCATCCGGTAGGCTTCCCGGCCCTCGCCGAAGAACTGCAGCAGCAGGGGCGCGATGGCCCCGGCGATGGTCGAGCCGATCGAGACGAACACCACGCGGTAGGAATGCAGCGAGGAGCGCTCGTGGTAGCCGTCGGTCATCTCCGCCGGCATGGCCATGTAGGGCACGTTGAAGATGGTGTAGCCGATGGTGTAGAGCACCAGCGCGCCGAAGGCGTAGGCGGCCGTGGTCGTCTCGTTCGCAAACTCCGGAATGGTGAAAAGCATCGCGAAGGAGGCGGCCGAAATGAAGGCGCCGGTCACCAGGAACGGCCGGCGCCGCCCGTTACGGAACTTGGCGCGATCGCTGATGATGCCCATGATCGGATCGCTGGCGACGTCGATCAGCTTGGAGGCGAACACCAGCGTGCCCGCCAGACCAGGCGACAGCCCGACCACGCTCACCAGGTAGAACAGGATCAGGATGGAGATGCTGTTCATCAGCACCGCCACGCCGAGCGCACCTGAGCCCCACATGAGCTTCAGGCGTGCCGGCAGTACGTCGACGCGTTCGGTCATGTCGGTCTCTCCGTGGCACCAGACGCCGGCGGCAGCGTCACGGTTGCCGGGTCATGGCGAAAGTAATCCAGCGTCTCTTCATTGACCTCGCGCGGATCTTCACCCTGGCCGTGCAGCCTGAGTGCGGCCCGGCGGGCTTCCAGCTGGGCGGCGCTGCCGCGGGGCTGGCGAGCCCGGCTGTAGCGCTCCAGGGCAGCGCGCGGATCGGCGGTCTCGGCCATGATGCGGCCAAGCACCACTGCGTCTTCCAGCGCGAGCGCGGCGCCCAGACCTAGAAACGGCAGCATGGGATGTGCGGCATCGCCGAGCAGCCCGATCCGCCCGTAGCTGTAGCTCGGCAGTGGGTCGCGGTCGAACAGCGCCCAGCAGTGGCAGCTGCCGGGGCGGCTGGCGCGCAGCACCGCGGCAAGGGCCGGGTGCCATTCGTCGAACAGGCGGGCCGGAATCTCCGGGTCGGCCTCGACGCTCCAGCTTTCCTCGGCCCAGGCCTCCTGCGGCGCGAAGGCGACGAAGTTCATCAGCTGACGATGCTCCAGCCGGTAGCGGACCATGCAGCGGCCGGGGCCGAAGGTGATTGCCGAGCCGACCGGCAGGGCCCCGTCCGGCACCTGGTCGTAGGGCAGCAGGCCCCGCCAGGCGATGAAGCCCGTATACCGCGGTGTCTGCTCGCCCGCGACGGCGGTGCGTACGGCCGAGCGCAACCCGTCCGCGCCGATCACGATGTCCGCTGTGAAGGTCTCGCCATCATCGCTGCGCACCCAGGCATGATCGTCCTCACTGCCGGCCGCGCAGACGCCACGGCCGGTCAGGATCACATCCTCGCCCAGGGCCTTCACCGCCGCGACCAGCACCTCGTGCAGATCCGCCCGATGCGTGAAGGCATACGGCGCGCCGTACTCACGGATGGCGGCGTCGCCCCGGACCAGGCGGCCGATCTCCGCGCCGGTCTTTGGGTCCTCGGCCACCTGCCAGGGCGGCAGGCTCAGTCGCGTCTGCATGGCCGGCTCCACGCCCAGCCAGCGGATGGCCTGCATGGCATTGGGGCTGAGCGTGAGGCCCGCACCCACTTCGCCGAGCTCGGCAGCCCGCTCGAGCACCTGGACCTGCCAGCCGGCACGGTGCAGCGCCAGCGCGCACGCCAGCCCGCCGATGCCGGCGCCGACGATCAGTGCCTTGCGCTGCGGGCCTCGGGTCATCCGGACTCAGTCCCAGGCCATCGTGACGGCCTTGGTGCGCAGGTAGAGCTCGAGTGCGTCGGCGCCGAACTCGCGTCCCCAGCCGGACTGCTTGAAGCCACCGAAGGGCATGCTCGGGTCCATGGCCGCGTGGCAGTTGACGCCCACCTGGCCGGCGTCGATCAGGCGGCTCATGGTGTGCGCCGTGCGCAGATCCTGCGTCCAGATGCTGGCCGAGAGACCATAGTTGGTGTCGTTGGCCCGGGCCGCCAGTTCTTCCGGCGTCTCGCGATCGAAGGTCTGGATCGCCATGACCGGGCCGAAGATCTCCTCACGCACGATGCGCATCTCGGGTGTGCAGTCGGTATACACCGTCGGCGCCACGAAATAGCCACGCTCGCCGACGCGCGCGCCACCGCCCATGCAGCGGGCGCCTTCTTCTGCAGCGGAGCTGAAGAACCCCTCGACGCGGTCGCGCTGGCGGGCCGAGATCAGGGGGCCGATCATGTTCTTCGGGTCTGTTCCAGGGCCGATGTTCAGGGAGGCGGCGAACTCGGCCACGCCACGGGCCAGCTGCTCGGCGATCGAGACGTGGGCGAACACCCGGCTGCCGCAGACGCAGTTCTGCCCCTGCAGCATGAACGCCGCCAGGGCGACGCCGGGGATCGCGGTCTCCAGGTTGGCGTCCGGATACACCAGCACGGGGGACTTGCCGCCGAGTTCCAGCGAGACTTTCTTCAGGTTGCCGGCCGCAGCGTGCACGATATGCCGACCGACCTCAGTCGAGCCGGTGAAGGCCACCTTGTCGATGCCCTCGTGCGCAGCCACGGCGGCACCCGCGGACTCGCCGATGCCATTGACCACGTTGAACACACCGGGCGGCACGCCGGCCTCGCTGGCCAGCTCGGCCAGCAGCAGCGCCGCCAGCGGGGCATCCTCGGCGGGCTTGAGCACCAGCGTGCAGCCGGTGGCCAGCACCGGCGCGATCTTCAGCATTTCCATGCCGAAGGGGTAGTTCCAGGGCGTGATCGCACCGACCACCCCGATGGGCTCGCGCTGCGTGTAGGCGTGGAGCTGGCTGGGCTTCTTGCCCAGCGCGGCGGAGGGCAGGGTCTGCCCGCTGATCTTGCTGATCCAGCCGGCGTAATAGCGCAGGAACATGGCACAGAACGGTGCGCAGCTCTCCGCGATGGCCCACGGCATGCCGTTGTCGAGCACCGCCAGCTCGGTGATGGTCCCGGCGTGCTGCTCGGCCAGCGCAGCGAACGCGAGCAGGATGCGGGTGCGCTCATCGTGCGGCATGTCGCCCCACGGGCCGTTCAGTGCCCGCCGGGCGGCTGCGACCGCCTGGTCGACCTCGGCCTGTCCGCCAGCGGCGATCCGCGCGATCGGTGCCTCGGTGGCCGGATCGAGCACTACGATCTCGCCTTCGCTGCCCTCTGGAACGGCAGCCCCATCGATCCAGTGGCCGTGCCGGCGGGCGAGGAATGCTGCTGTCGAGGGACTGGTCATGGGGACAACTCCGCGAGGTCGAGATCGAAACCGATGTTGTGGGTGATGGCGCCATCAATCGCCGCCCGTGCGGCGGCGAGATCCTGGGCCGCCATGCCCAGGGACTTGTAGAGCGTGATGTCGGCGTCGGTCTGGCGGCCCGGGATGCGCTCGAGCAGCAGTTCGCCGAGCTCGCCGATGACGGCCTCCTCGGTGATCTCGCCCGCGCTCAGGGCCTGGCGCAGTTCACCGGCCTCGGCCGCCGCGGCGCTCCGCGAGTCGACGTAAATCCGGGCGCGCTGCAGGCAGCGGCTGTCGGCCTCGGCGCTGGTGGGTACCGCCGCGCCGACCAGGTTGACATGGGCGCCCGGGTCGAGCCACTCGCCGTGCAGTACCGGGGTCGCCGAGGAGGTGGTCGTGCAGACGATGTCGGCACCGCGTACTGCCTCCTCGGCGGTCTCGCAGACCGTGATCGCGGCGTTCAGCTGCGTTTTCAGCCGGGCGGCCAGCGCTTCGGTCCGCGCCCGGGTGCGGCCCCAGAGGCGCAGGACACGGATATCGCGTACCTCGGGGAGGGCCAGGGCGTGGCGTTCAGCCTGGGCGCCGGTGCCCAGGATGGCCAGTACGCTGGCATCGCTGCGCGCCAGGCTGCGCGTCGCCAGGGCGCTGGCCGCCGCCGTGCGGATCTCCGTCAGGGTGCCGCCCTCGAGCAGGCCCTGCGGCAGGCCCTCCTCGTTGTCGAACACGATGACCATGCCCACATGCGTGCCCACCGGACTGTCCGCCGCCCTGGGATACTTGCTGACGATCTTCAGGCCGAACACGCCGAGCCCCGGCGCCGAGCCGGGCATGACCACCAGCTTGCCGCGGGGCGAGCCGTCGGTCGCGGTGATGGGGAGATGGCTGCGCAATGGCACATCGGTTTCGCCGGCGGAGACGGCCCGCATGGCGGCGGCCATGGCGTCGATGCAGCGAGGCATCGGCAGCGCCTGCTCCAGCGCCCGGCGCGCGAGTACGCGCATCAGCGGGTCTCTCCCTCGCCACGCGGCGGCACGAAACGCATCTGTGCCTGGATGTCGCCGACATTGTCTGGCCGTGCGAAGGGTTCGGGCATGGGCTCGCCGGGGGATCGCGGGCGGCCGATGGCGGCAAACCAGTCCTCCAGCCCGGGGGGGAAGAACACCCAGTACAGGCGCATGTCGCTGCTGCCCGTGTTGTGGATGACATGCCGGGCGTTGCGACCGAACAGGACGGTGGTGCCCGCCTTCAGCTCATCGCGCCGGCCTTCGATCTCGCACCACCCTTCGCCCTCGGCAATAAAAATGAGCTCGTGGTTCTGGCGGTGGCCGTGCTCGCGCACATGACAGCCGGGCGGCAGCAGCTGCATGCCGGCGGAAAACCCGTCATAAGGCGTGTTCCCTGGCCACAGGGCCACGTTGACATAGCCGCGCGAGGGCATCGGCTGCCAGTAGGACAGGGCGTCCTCAGGTTGCACCACCTTGCCCCACGCTGAGGTGACCGGATCGCTCATGCCTGTGCTCCCATCGTCTGACTCGTTGCCTCGGCCGCGAGGGTCGGGAGCTCCAGAAACTCCCGCACCAGCCGCCCGTAGGCTTCCGCCTGCGTGATCGGGAAGAAGTGGCCCCCATGTGGCAGCAGTTCCAGTCGCGCGCCCGGGATGCTGTCCGCCACCTCGCGCTGCATGTCGCAGCAGGTGAGCTG
>RECU01000055.1 GCA_007693855.1 Gammaproteobacteria bacterium
GCGTTCCGACTGGTGAAGCGTGGCTCGGAAGCCCGCTATCTGTCCTATGCGTTCGACAGCAGCGAGGCCCTGACCACGGCCATGGGACGTATCGCCCGCGAAGAGGTCGTCTCGGAGTCGTTCGCCTTCGATCCGTTTCTGCAGAACCTGCGGATGCAGCGCGCCAGTCTTCGCGAGGACGTGAAGTCACTTGGTAACGTGATGAAGTCGGCGGGCGGCGGCCTGCAGGGCCTCAAGGCTGGCGCCAAGCTCGCCATGGCCGGTCGCAGCTTCCTGAAAGACGTGCCGTTCTCGCTGCATCTGTCGATGGATGGCCGGGACGGCGCAGACGCCGAATCACGCCTCAAGGCCGCGCGCGCCGCTGTGGGTTCGCTGGGTCGCGAGATCGAGAACAGTGTACCCAAGGTGATGCGGGCCACGCCGTTCGCGGAGGTCAACAGCATGCTCGGGCCCGACGGCCAGCGCTGGTTGCCGGTGCATGGCATCGTGCCGCTGCCCGAGGCGGCGCGCGCGTACGCCACCATCGAGGCGTTTTTCGAGCGGCGTCGCGAGCTCGATGAGCGCCTGGGTATCGAGCACGGCTACCTGATGTGCACGGTCTCCAACCACGCGTTCATGCTCGAGCCGTGCCTGTACTGGAGTGATGCGCGCATGCGTTTCCACGAGACGGTGCTCGATGAGCGCTACCTCGCCAAGCTGCGCATACACCCGGCGAATCCCGAGGCCAGCGAGGCGGTGGCCACACTGCGCGAGGAGCTGGCCAGCGAGTTCCACGCGCTCGGCGCCAGCTGCTTCCAGATCGGCAAGTTCTATCCCTACAGCCGCAACCGGGACGCCGGCCAGTGGGCGCTGCTCTTGGCGCTCAAGGCCTTCATGGACCCGGCCGGGCTGATCAATCCCGGCGCGCTGGGCCTGTCGTAACCCCGGTCGTAAGCCCAGGCATCCTGCCTGCCCGCGGCGGGGTGGCCGGCTGCGGTTACCGGGCCGCCGCTTCCGCTGCGCGCAGGATGCGCAGGACATTGCCGCCCCACAGGGCACGGATCTCGTCCTCGTCATAGCCCCGGCGCAGCAGCTCCCAGGTGACGTTCAGGGTCTCCGAGGCGTCGTCCCAGCCCTCGACGCCGCCGCCGCCATCGAAGTCGGAGGAGATGCCGACATGCTCGATGCCGATGCGGGCTACGGCGTAGTCGATGTGGTCGATGAACTGCGCGAGGGTGACGTCGTCATAGCGGGCGCGCAGGTCCGCCACGCCGTCCTGGTAGGTGTTGATGTCCTCGCGGGTGGCACCTGCCCAGCCCTGCGGCAGATAGCGCTGGCGCAGCTCGGCCATGCCCTGGCTGATCCGCGGATCGACATCGGCCACATATCCACGGAAGGCGACCATCTGCGCGACACCGCCATTCTCGCGAATCGCGTAGAGCTGTTCGTCGTCGAGGTTGCGGGCATTTTCGTAATGGCCGCTGGCGCTGGAGTGGGAGGCGATGATCGGCGCCCGCGACAGCGCGGTGGCCTCCAGCATGGAGCGCTTGCCGACATGCGACACGTCGACAAGAATCCCCAGATCGTTGAGCGCGGGGATCAACTCGCGGCCGAGGTCGGTGAGGCCAGGGTCCTCTTCGGCGTCGCCCAGCCGCGCCAGCGGGTTGGAGCTGCCGGCGAACTGGTTGTGGCCGAAATGCGTGATGCCGACATAACGGACGCCGCGCTCGGCCCAGAGGGGCAGCTCGTCAAGTGTCGGCCCGAGCAGGTAGCCGTTTTCGATGCCCAGCAGAGCCACCAGGCGGCCCTCGGCGTGGATCGCCTCGACCTCATCCGCGGTACGCGCCAGCGCGATCTGATCCGGATAGGCCCGCAGCATCCGCATGATGGCCTGGTAGGTGTACTCCGCAGCCTCACGCGCTGTCGCGTAGCCCGCCTCGTCCAGCGCGCCCTGGGCGGCATAGACGATCAGGAACGCCGCATCGAGTCCGCCGGCCCGCATCTTCGGTAGATCGGTCTGCAGCCGGGTGAAACCGCCCGGGTCGATCTCGTGGGTGGCGTAGCCGCGGGGGACGTCGATATGGGTGTCGAGCGTGAGCACGCGCGCGTGGACTGCACGTGCCTCGGCCTCGCTGACCTCGCGCGCCTGACGCTCGGCGGCGGCGTCTCCGGCAAGCAGGGCGGTGGCGGCAAAGGCGGCAACGGCGGCAAGAATGCTGCGGATCATCGAAAGGCTCCTGAAATGCTGTCTGCCCGGCGAAGGCGGCGGGCGTAGCAAGAGCATAGACACTTCGGCCGAGCATTTCCAAAGTCTTCGGAGGGCGTGCGGCCGAGCGGGGGGGATTTCCGGCGCCCGGTCACGGATGCGGGAGGCTCAGTACGCGTAGACGTAAAGCCTCGATTCCTCGTCACACACCGCATAAACGCGGCGATTGTCCGGATCGACCGCGATGCCCTCACCCTTGATGATGCCGGTCGGATACGCCCTGACCGGGAGGTACTGCATGTCGATGACCACGATCCTGCGGGACTCGTCGCTGATGATCCACAGCGTGTTCTCGACCGCGTCATACGAGATGCCGGAAAGATCGCCCATGGCGAATTCCCCGGTGAAGTCCAGCGGAATGGTTTCAAGAATTTCCAGGTCCCGGTCCAGGCGTATCAGCAGCCGGGGATTCTTCTCGTTGACGATGAAGAACTCGCCCGTCCGGGTGTTGATGGTGATCCCTTCCAGCCCATCATTGGGTCGAGTGGCGGGCACCTCTACAGGTGTCCGGCTGAGGATCACGCCGTCGCGGGTGACATTGAGTATCTGGCGCAGGCGCTCCTCGACCACCCAGAGCGTGAGGTTGGCGGGGTCGACGACGATGCCCTCGAGGTCGTCGCTCGCGAACGGCACATGGCGCACGACCTCACCCTGCCGGGTCAGTTGGTACATCCCCATGCCGGGATCGTCACTGACGGTCCACAGGTGCACCCCGTCATAGTCCAGCGCGAGGCCGGAGGGGTCGCTGACCGCGATGTCGTACACGGCCAGCAGTTCGAACCGCTGGTCTGGCGGCGGAGCCTCCGCGGGCTCGGAAGACCCGCCACACCCTGATATCAGTGCAGCCAACACCAGAGGCAGGAATAATATGGCACGCATCGCAGCTTCCGGGGGGGTCTCGGGGTGAAGCGGCAGTATAGCGGGCGTCCGATGCAACTGTTCGGCGTCATTGCTAAGATCAAGTCTCTTGCCGATACCCGTGGCCGATCGCATGGTGGACATCCGGAGGCACGCACGTTGGCTGTGGCTGTTGCTGGCAGTCGCCGTGCTGATGGTGGCCGCTGCGGTGATCACCTCGCTGGTGGACGAGTCAGCCCTGCGCGCGCAGCTCGAGCAGCGCGGGTCCGCGGCCCTCGGCGCAGAGCTCACGATCGAGGGGCCGGTGGGGCTCGGTCTGTTGCCCACCCCTCGCTTGACGGCAGCGTCCGTGCAGCTGACGTCTGGCGGCGCGCGCGTCGCGGAGATCGAGGTCATCCGCCTGCAGCTGGCCGTCGCGCCGCTGTTCAGGGGTCGTGTGCAGGTCCGGCGGCTGGAGCTCGATGGCGCCGAGATCCGGATCGTGCGCGACGCCTCCGGTCACTACAATTTTGCGATCCCGGAGCAGACACAGACCCAGGCCGAGCTGCCGCCGACACTGTCCCTGACCAACAGCGTGATCGAGGTCCTGAACGAAGCGAGCGGTGCGCGTTTCGAGCTCTCGGAGCTGCGGATTGAAGCACAGGTACATGAGGGCCAGTGGACGCTGGAGCCGGTCGAGCTGGTGATGTTCGACGGGCGGGGCCACGGTCGCGGCGCGGCCGATTTTTCAGCTGATGTGCCGACCTGGTCGCTCGAGGTCCAGGTCGATGGATTCGAACTCGAGGCCGCACTGCAGGCGCTGGAACCTGATGCCCGCGCCACCGGACAGATGAGTTTTGCTGCCGAGCTCTCGGCCAGCGGTGGGGCCTGGGAGGCCATCGTCGACAGCCTGGAGGGCTCAGTCTCGTTGCATGGCAAGACGTTGACGGTGCAGGGCACGGATCTCGATGCCCGCCTGGCAGATTATGATTCGACGCGCCGCTTCGGGCTGCTCGACGTTGGTGCCGTCCTGCTGGCTGGCCCGATCGGACTGGTGGCCACCAAGGGCACGGAGTTCGGGCGTCTGCTGAGCGCGGCCGATGGGCAGACCGAGTTTGGCGAAGTGATCTCCACCTGGACGATTCGAGGGGGCGTGGCCGAGGCGGACGACGTGGCGGCGGCCACCAAGGAGAATCGCCTGGCCGCGCGCGGCAGGATCGATTTCTCGGCGAACCGTTTCGACGACCTGACCATCATGCTGCTGGATGCCCAAGGCTGCGCGGTGATGGAGCAGGCGGTCACGGGGCCGTTCAGTGACCCGGAGATTGAGGAGCCCGGCGCGATCGAGGCGATGCTCGGTCCCTTTACCGAGCTGCTGCAGAGGGGCATCGATCAGTTCACCGATGAGAAATGCGAAGTGGTGTACGAAGGATCGGTCGCCCACCCCTGACCGGTCCTGGGGGGAGACCGCCATAGCCGACAAGAAGGACAGCGTAAAGATGGCACGACAGGCAAGTGTTGAATTGCGGGATCTGCAGCTCGCGGCCGACATCGGCACGTATGGGCCAGACGACGTCATCCCGGATGCCCATGTTCTGGATCTGACGCTGACGCTCGCGCCTGAGTGGGTGCAGGTCCTTGCCGACGATATGGCCCTGGTGTTCGACTACGATCCCCTGATCGCCCGGATCGATCAGCTGGCGCGCGATCAGCATTACGAGACGCAGGAATATCTGATGAGCCGTATCGTGGCGGCCTGCGCCGATTATCCTCAGATTACCGGGGTGGATATCTCCCTGCGGAAGGGGCCGGTGCTCCAGGGCACGGGCTCGCTTGGCGTGCGGCTGACGTTGGGCGAGGCTGAACTGGCGGCGCTGCGATCATCGCGGGGCTGACACCGCTCACGCAAAAAAAAGGCGGTATCGGCTGTGCTGTGGGTGCGGGGCTTCAGCCCGCGCTGCTGTAGCGTCGGTGCAGGATCTTGACGCGACGCACGAATTCCTGGGTCTCTGCAAACGGCGGAATGCCGTCGTGGCGACGCACAGCGTTTTCGCCGGCGTTGTAGGCGGCGATGACGCGTGTCAGGTCGCCCTCGAATTCTTCCAGCAGCCAGGCCAGGTAGGCCACGCCGCCGGTGATGTTCGCCTGGGCGTCGAACACGTCGACCACGCCGAAACGCCTGGCCGTCGCCGGCATCAACTGCATCAGGCCCTGGGCACCGGCATGGGATACCGCGTCGGGCTGGAACCCGGACTCGGCGTGCATCACCGCGCGGATGAGCGCGGCATCGACGCCGAATGTTTCGCTGACCGTGGTGATTTCAGCCTGAAACAGACCGTTGAACAGGGGCGTACGCTCCCAGTCCACGCCTGTCCGGCAGGTGCCGAAACAGCCGAGGTTGCGCACGCGATAGCGGGTGTTCTCTGGCCTGCGGTCGGTGAAGACGGTGACGCCGTTGGCGTCGACATAGGTGTAGACGCGCGTCGCCGCTGTTGCGTCCAGCGCTGTCCAAGCCAGGGCTGCGAGCGCCACCAGGCCCAGGTGGACCGCATGATGACGACGCCCTGACGCAGTTGGCCTGCAGCGCATTGCCTGGTCTTCCTCTTCGGTGGCCTGATCTTCGCCGACATGACGGGGCCATCCGAGCGAAGAGTGTGGACCCGCGTCTGTAGGGGATGTTGCCTCAGCGGCCGGTTCAAGGGTGGGACCGGTTTCAAACTTTCACCCACGGCCTCAATTCGCGGTCTCTCGATGACAGCGAGCCGGGCACCCGGACGCGCACCCAGCAGCGCCTGGGTCTCGGTCCCAGGCCGTCCACGCTCCCTGGCCGACTGCACGATCTGGACCGGAACACTGACCGAGGCGAGCTCGAGCAGCGGCGAGATTCCGATCATTGAGATCAGATAGGGCTGCGATTCAGGCCGGAAGAGCTCACCGGTGACCTCCACCACCTCGTCCGGCACGGACGGGACCAGTTGACCGGCTTCCAGCGACACCAGCACCTGTTCCCCCACGTCACTGGTCGGTGTCGAGAGCTTGATGGGCTCGGCGACGAAAGCGGGAGCCTGTGCCGGGCGGGCACGAACGGTGCGGACCCATCCCCACCGCCGCCGAGAGGAGATGCGACCGCCAGGATAATCGAGATGAGTCCGGCCAAGCTCACAGGTCATGCACCTGCGAAGAGCATCATGTCAGTTCTTTTCCAGATCAGCCAATGCTGACTCTGCGAACCGGATTGAGATCTTCGCCATGTATCTACTTCAGGCCCAGCCGAGCTTTGGCGTGCGCAAGCGTCAGCTCCCGGCCGCCCTCAATGTCGGCGAGACCAGCAACGACCGCTCGCATGAACGCGCGTTCCTCCTCGGCTGCTTCGTAGGCATGCACAGATTGCACCACTGCCACCCCGCGCCCGCGACTGGTGAGAAGCACTGGCCGGCGCACGTCTGTCGCATGCTTGACCACCCGGCCGGGATTGACCTTGAGATCGGTCAGCGGAATCACGTCCTCTGAGAACTTGGTACCCATGGTGACGTCCTGTGGGGTGTAAACAGGGCATACATTAGCACCTGTAAAGCGACCTGTTCCCGGGGTAATTTTGAGCAACAGTTGATGTTGATTTGCACCCCAAGGCCACCCATTAAGCCCAGACGCTTGCGTCCTTCCGTTTCATCCCGTCGTAGTGCCGGCCAGGACAGCTAGCGTCAATCAGCGCAGATCGGGCAGAAAGCCAGCAAACGATCCGAAACCTGAATCATATTATGACTAACCGAGTGGGTCAGTTTTCAGTACAAACTCTGGGTCAATATTCGGTGTAAATCAAAAGTTCGGCGCAGGCTACCGCTGAAATCTCGCTGGGGGGCGAGTGCCGGTAGAGTCAGAATTTACTCTTGGCTTGTCGTTGAGGTGCGTTCGCTGGCTGCGGACGTAGACAATCTTTCAAGCATGCGCGCAAATCTCTGCTCGCCGACGACCTCCACGCCAAGTTCGCGCGCTTTCCGCGATTTCGAGGAGCCTGTCTCGGAATAGGGCACGACAACGCACCTGGTCCGCTTTGAAACGGAGCCCACGATCCTTAAGCCGGCCTCCTGGGCTCGCCTTGTCCATTCAGCTCTGGAGATCGCCATCTCTCCGGTAAACACAACCTTGTCGCCCTGACACAGGGCGGCCGTTGGGCTGACGAGTTCCAAGTCGACGGGCGTTTGGATCGCAAGCTCCACTTGCGCTTCGTCCAGACCAAGTGCACCCCCAGTGAGGCCAAGGTCATAGCGTTCATGTGCGGAGATCTCCCCGTCCGCCCACATGCTCCCAGCCAAGCCGCGCAGAAATAGAAGATGGACGTTGGTGACCTGGCTGTCCGATAGCTCAAGCTCCATGGCGAGTGACCGAAGGGCCAGAGCCTGCTCATGACTGATCGCCCTGTCCGCGATGGCGGTCTCCACAGCCGCGAGGTACGTCAAATCGGGACAGGAGGGGTCGAGGACAAGCGACTCGATATCCGGCACTTTTGTCCGGCTCTTGCCGCCCTTGGTCTGCGAACTTTGCCGTCGTGTCGCTTTCGTACGTGCCGGAAGGATGGGCCGGGCGACCGGTGTGAAGTCCTTGGGACGGATCGCCGGCCACGGCTGGACGTCTCCGCACTTCGATGCGTGCGCACGATCCATGTATTCGGAGAAATCCAGCAGACGTCGGCAAAGCTCAACCGTGGCCCGGGCGTCCGCGAGCGCGTAATGTGCGCCGGTCATCGGGATAGCGAACGCATCACAGCAAGAACTGAGATCCGCAGGGTACAAACCATGGCGCCGCGCAAGCTCCAAAGTACATATGCCCGCCGGAGCGGCGATCTCATGGCCCAATCGGCGAAACTCGGCCATCAGCATTTGGAGATCGAATCGGAGGTGGTGGCCGATGAGTACTCGTGGCCCGAGAAGATCCGCCACGTGACCGGCACAATCGGCAAAGGTCGGCGCCCCAACGACGTCCGATGCGTAGATCTGGTGGTTCCGGATCGCCAAACCGTGCCCGGTGTCGCGCTGTGGATTCAGAAGGGTGCACCACTCCCACTCAACGTCACCCGACTCGTCAAGGCCGATGATGGCCAGTTCGATGATGCGGTCTTTGGCGTGGCTCAGGCCCGTGGTTTCGCTGTCGATGACCGCGTACATCGTCGATCACCCATCGCCGCCGGCGTATTTAGTCCGGTCGGCGGTGTACGTCACCGTGACCCCGGTTCTTGAGCACACAAGATCCAGATCATTGCTCGGGTCTATCTGCAGATCTTCGCCACGCAATCCCTGCCACTGCGCTAGGTACAGGAAGGTGCCGTACTTTTTTCCTTGAATGGCCTTCTCCACGCCGCCTTTCCATCCAAGCACTGGCAATTCGCCGCGCTGGGCCCTGTCCGCGAGCGCCGGATCTCGCGTGCGGAGCTGACGACCGGTCTCCCAACTCTTGATGAGTCCCCGATCGGGGCCGTTCCACATCGCGTCCCGCGTCAGGCCTTCTCTGATGGATTCATTAATCGATCTGGAAATGCGGTCCGACATCTTAAGTTACCCTCAACCTCGCCAAAGCGACCGCAGTCGCGACGGCACTTAGATAGTAGTCAGGTCAATCGACATACGTAGCCCGACGGCCAGGCGTAGAAATAAGTCGAGTACCGTTGCGTCGTCACGCGTTTGGTGACATCGCTCCTTCCTTCTGATCGCCTACGAGCCCAATGCACTCGCTATTGAGAGCGCTACCGTCACCAGCATGTAGAGTTGCAACAGCACAGACAAGGCTCCCCGAACTGCATTGGCCATGCCCCACGCCGTAATCATTGCCCAGGTATCTTCGTCGTCGATAGGTCCAATCATCAAGCACTCAGCCATTACATCATCGAACAGCTGCTCCGGATTCTCTTGCGCATTCCACGCACCTAGGGCGGCAAATAGCCTCCGCCTGGCCCTTATTTCCCCAGCTTCCTGCACGGCCCTATTGTGAGTAACTTTGAGCCAAACGAGGCTGAGGATGATAGCCAACAACGTGTAGAGTGCGCTGTCTTTCGCCAAAAACAATAGTGCTGCTATGGCAATAGTTTGTACTGACGTTGGCAGCACAAATTCCAACAGCATCGGAGTCGATTTAAATCTCAATTCTGCGTTTTCTTCAGTCATTCGGTGTAATTCCGGAGTCTGCCGACGAAAAAGCCTGCTGCGACATTGTCGCTTCCTCCACGGGAGAACGCCGGAGCCCTGTAGACCACCTTCAAGCTCTCGGTCTCGGGCAAATCGATATCCCCTAG
>RECU01000017.1 GCA_007693855.1 Gammaproteobacteria bacterium
CGTCAGCGCCCATAGCGGTCGACCAGAGTAATGCCGGAGCCGCACTTCGTCTGCGAAGGTGTGCTCCGCGGTTGCCGCCTGTCGCGCCCGTCCTACCCAGTCGAGCAGTCTGCGGCGCTCGGCCCAGGCAACGAGATGGTGCCAGGGGGGTGCCACGTCGCGGCGCTCGCCCTCAGGATGACCCAGCAGCCGCAGCAGCCCGGCCGCATGGCTGACGCGTCCCGTACTGACCGACATGTCCCACAGCGCGATCCCCGGCTGGGTACCCAACGCCTCGAAGAGCTCCAGATGCTCTCGCCGATCCTCCCAAGTACTGCGGGAGATGGTGATGTCGGTATGGGTGACCAGCACCCGGCGCTCACCGCTGGCACCAAAACCCCTGGCCCGCATCAGGAACCAGCGTCGCATCTGTGGTGCGTGACACGGGTATTCGCAGACTGTCTGGGCAATCCTGCCGGCCAGCACATCGCCGAGCGATGCGACGATCGCCGACACGCTCATCATCGCCGGATCATGATCTTCCGGCGTGACCTGTTCGGTATCGCAGGCGGCCAGATAATCAGTGCCGGGGCCGAAGGCGGCGGGGTCGCCACCGTTCTCCCGCGAAAATTCCATCCAGGCGGCATTGACCATCTGGATCACGCCATCCCCGGACAACACACAGGCCGGATCCGGCAGAGCGTCGAGCAGAACGCGCCAGGGCGATTCAGCTGTCATCACCCAGAATCCTCTGCAGGCCACTCAATTCGCTGCGGATATCGTCCTGCAGTCCCGCGCGTTCCGCCCAGTCGAACCCCAGATACTCCAGTAAGCTGTCCTCGGGAACCATAGGTTCGGAGGCGCCCGCAAACCCCAGCCCGGCATCTGCCGCGAGACTGTCCGCCAGAGCGACCACCGCGGCGAGTTCTCGCAGCGGACCATCCGCCCGCAACGGCGCGTGATGGGAGGCGACCGCACCGACGATACGCTCCGGCAACTGCCACTCAGCGAACACCACGGCGGCGCTGTGCCCATGGGAGCGCCCGAAGAGTTCCGCTTCCAGCGCCAACCACGCGTGCGGCCCCGACGCGTCTTCGGACTGCATCCGTTCGGCGAGATCAGAGAATTCGGCGGGTGATCCGTGCATTTCCAGCATCAGGCCGAAATCATGCAGCAACCCGGCCATGAACGCCTCTTCCCGGCACAGCCCCTCGCGATGGCGGGCGAGCTGGCGGCTGGCAAGCGCCACGGCCAACCCATGGCTGAGCAGCGACTCGGGACTGATCCCGCCTACCGCGCTGCCCATACGCCGCAGGCGAAAACAGCCTGCAGCCATGGCGATGCTGCGTACCGCCGGAAAGCCAAGCACAACCACCGCCCGCTCCACCGAGGCGATCGTTCGCGACTGGCCGTAGTAGGCGGAGTTAACCACCTTCAGCACACGTGCGGTCAGCGTCAGGTCTCGGCTGAGCGCGTCGCTGATCTCGGACGCTGTGGCCTCGGCCGCACCAATTGTCCGCATCAGATCAATGACCTCGACGCTCACGCCCGGCAAAGACGCGGCGGTACGTGCGTCCGGGAGACGGGGTGGCACTGCACTCATCGGCTCATTCCACAAGCGTCCCTGTCAGCAGATTCATTCCGGCTCCACTCCTGGTGATGTGACGACATTTCCTTGCCTTCGCTGTGTCGGCGCAGGCGATGCAGACTTTAACCGGACGCTTCCAGCGGCGGCCCTGCTGGGCGTCGCTCGGCCGCCCCTGCCAGCCAGCGGGCGCAGACGTGGATCAGGGCCGCGCGGTCGATCGGCTTGGTTGCGTAGTCGTCACACCCCGCCGCCAGGCAACGGACCCGATCATCGGCCATTGCGTGCGCGGTCAGCGCAATGATCGGCAGGGTCATTCCCTGACGGCGAAGCTCGCGGGCCAGGCTGCAGCCATCCATTTCCGGCATCTGAATGTCGGTCACAAGCAGGTCGTAGGGGCATCCGGTCTCGTTGGCCGTCTTCAGGCACTCGAGGGCTTCATTCCCGTTGGCCGCGACCGTCACGTCGGCCCCGGCGCGGCGCAGATGAAAGGCGATGAGACGCTGGTTGTCCGGCCCGTCCTCGGCCAGCAGGATCCGCCCGACCAGCCCGCTGCCTGCCGCCCTGCGCGGGACGTCGATGGTTGGACACGACGGCGGGCTCCAGGTGACAAGATCGCTCACCCCGACATTCCCCTCGGCCTGCAGGCGCACGTCGATCACGAACTGTGAGCCGCGTCCCGGGGCCGACCAGTCCAGACGCACGTCACCTCCAAGCAGTTGCGCGAGCCTGCGGCTGATCACCAGCCCCAGACCCGTGCCGCCGTAACTGCGAGTGACCGAACTGTCGGCCTGGCTGAACGGCTGGAACAGACGGTCGCGATGAGCCTCCGGGATACCCATGCCGGTGTCACGAATCCTGAACTGGAGCTGCGCCTCACCATCGGGCCGCGTCATGCTCTCCACCTGGACCTCGACCTCGCCCTCGCGGGTAAACTTCAGTGCGTTGCCGACGATGTTGAGCAGGATCTGGCGCAGACGGGTGGGGTCGCTGAGGATCTGCTCAGGGATCTCACTCATGACATCGAAGCGGAGCCCCACCCCCGACTCCTCGGCTCGGGGCGCCAGCAGCGACTGCACATCGAGCAGGAGCTGCGGGAGGCAGATGGACACGGCTTCGACCCGCATATGACCCGCCTCGATCTTGGACAGATCGAGAATGTCGTTGATCAGCGCCAGCAGATGACGCGCATTGCTGCGTACGGTCTCCACAGCGACGAGGCTCTCGTGGTCGTCGCGATCACCGAGGCGCTCCTGGAGCAGTTCGAGGTAGCCCAGGATCGCAGTCATCGGCGTGCGAATCTCGTGACTCATGTTCGCCAGAAATTCGGACTTCGCGTGGTTGGCTGACTCGGCCCGCGTACGTGCGTCCACCAGCGCCTGCTGCAACTCACGCTGTCGCGTATTGTCCAGGTGCAGGCCCGCCATCAAGTGTGGCGTGCCATCGTCATTGAATTCGAGGGTATTGCCGATGCCCTTGATCCACACCCAGTGGCCGTCCCGATGCCGCAGGCGAAACTCGACTTCGTTCGTACTGCCCGAGGCTTCGGCCATGAGCTTGAGCGCGTGCTCGTTCTGCGCCTGGTCATCCGGATGGACCAGCGCTCGCCACGTGTCCGGCGTGACCTCGCCGAAGGATTCCCGGGTATGGCCGAGCATGGCCAACCAACGCTCGTTGACGAACACCTCGCCGCTGTCGCAGTTCCACTCCCAGGTACCGACGTTGGTTACAGCGACGACATTGCCGAGACGCGCGCGCAGTCGCGCCGCCTCGGCGAGGCGCAGGCGCACTTCACGCAGTGCCGGGAACAGGGCAAGCCCCACGAGCAGCATGACCACCAGCGCGAAGACGATCCGCAGCCACCCCTCGGTGTGCTGACGCATGAGCTGCTCACTGGCCGCGTACGCGCGGTAGCGAGCGGACAGCTCCGCATGCGCCGGTGCAAGCGCCGACTTCAGGGAAAGCAGGCTGTTGATGGTGGCATGCTCATCGATGCGCTCTTCGAAATAGCCGCCAAGCACCTCCTCGAAGTCCTCCATCAGTGGCACGAGGACCGGCAGCTGACTGGCAAGCTCGTCCGGGCGGCGCGCGAGGTCCTCGCGCAGACGGTCGAAATTCGCCCGCAGCGTGACAATATCCTCACGAAGACTCAGCCGCGCGCCGATGACATCGATCCCCGTGACCCCGAGCATCACCGACCGCGTCTCATTGCTCGCGGACAGACGTATGATGAGCAGATAACGCGCCAGACGCTCCAGAATGACGCTTTGCTGCTGACTGAGCTCGACCATCCCGTCGATCACCGCCTGGGCCTGGCGCTGCTGCGAGAACTGCTGGTTGCTCCAGCTGATCAACGCAGCAAGCAGCACCAGTAGCACGATGCCGACGAAGATCAAGCGCAGCCGCAGCTGGCCAAGATCGATGTCGACGACGCGCTCAGCAGACTTCCGGGCGCTCACTGGCGAGTCTCCCGGGCACGCGCAACGCTTGCCCCCTCCGAAACCGTCGACTGCGTCGGCGCCCCGACCGTGGCCAGCTGCCGTCGGCAGGCAGCCACCAGACTGCGCCGGTCGACCGGCTTGCTCAGGTAATCGTCGCATCCGGCAGCCAGACACTTCTCCCGATCCCCGGCCAGGGCATGGGCGGTGAGCGCGATGATCGGCAGGCGGCAGCCTCGCGCGCGCAGCGCCCGGGTGGCGGCGTAGCCGTCCATTTCCGGCATCTGCATGTCCATGAGCACCAGGTCCACTGCCGGATGTCCACGCTCGATCCAGGCGACCGCGCGGGCACCGTTCTCCACCAGCATCACGCGTGCACCGGCACGGCGCAGGTGATGGGCAAGCAGACGCTGATTGTCGAGCCCATCCTCCGCCACGAGAATACCGACACCCTCGAGCGGACAGTCCTGCGTGCCTGCCCCGGACGTAAGCTGGCCGGGCTCGGTCAACTGATCACCCGTCATGGTCAGCGTGGTGGTCTCCAGCCAGTCCAGGGTCTCGACCATGGGGACGCCGGCAAGCGGCCCGGTCGCCAAGGTCAAGATGAATGTACTGCCCTGCCCGGGCGCCGACTCCACCTCGATGCCCCCGCCCAGCAGCTGGGCCAGCGCACTGGAGATCCGCAGGCCCAGGCCGGTGCCGCCGTAGCGCCGACTCATCGTGCTGTCGGCCTGCGAGAACGCCTCGAAGCGCGCGACGCGCGCCCGTTGCTCGGCGTTCATGCCGATCCCCGTGTCGCGCACAACCACCTGCAGCAGGCCCGCCGGCAGGTCACAGCCAAGGCTGACGGAGACGCCACCCGCGGCGGTAAACTTGATGGCGTTGCCGACGAGGTTCACCAGGATCTGGCGCAGGCGCAGGGGATCACTGAGGATGTTTTCTGGCACCGGCGTGCTCAACTCGACGGACAACGACAGCCCCCGGGTCCTGGCGCGCGGACGCATCATCTCCAGCACCTGGGTCACCACCTCGACCGGCGAGGTGTCGATCTGCTCCACCTGCATCTGCCCGGCTTCGACCTTGGAGACGTCGAGCACGTCGTTGATCACGTCCAACAGGTGCTCGGCGTTGCTCTGGATGGCGCGCAGCAGCTGGGCCGGAGCGTCCGGCGCCGTGGACCCAGCTGCCGGCAACTGTTCGGCGAGCAGTTCCGTATAGCCGAGGATGGCAGCCATCGGGGTGCGGATCTCGTGGGACATGTTGGCAAGAAAGTCGCTCTTGGCGCGATTGGCGGCCTCGGCCCGCCGGACAGCCTCGTGCAGCGCCTCCTGCTGCGCCGCCCGCGCCGCGGATTCACGGCGCAGTTCGGTGACGTCAGCCATGCTGGCAACGACGCCGGCCATCGCCCCGTCCTCGCCGCGCAGGGGTTGCGTGGTGACGGAGATCCAGCGCAGTGAGCCATCCGGCAGATGCACCCCATGGACCAGCCCGCGCACAGGCGCCCCGGTCTGCAGGGTCACGCTTGCCGGATGCTCCTCCCCCGGAAAATCGCTGCCGTCGTCGCGGATCGCCCGCCAGCGGGGATCCCGCGGTGTGCGCCCCAGGATCTGGTCCCGGCTGAGACCCAGGATCCGCTCCGCCGCAGGGTTCGCCTCAATGATCGCCCCCTTGACGTTCATCAGCACGATGCCCTCGGCCACCGCCTGGTAAATCGACTGCAGGCGCTGGTGGTCGCGTACCTGGGCGCTGATGTCGCGTACCACACCCTGCACCAGTGTCTCCCCGGCGATTTCCAGCGCACTGAGCTGCACCTCACAGTAGACCGGCGCACCGGTATCCCAGCGACGGTGCACCCATTCAAAGCGCGCGCCGCCACCCCCGAACGCCTGGTCGAGATACGCCTGCGCCGCCTCACGGGAACACCGGCCATCGGGCTGGCGCAGGGGCGACAGATCGGAGGGATGGAGGGTCTTCAACACCTCTGTCGACGGGAGACCGAACAGCGCCAACGCGGCTGGGTTGCAGTCATACAGCCCCTCGCGGTTCATCATCATGACGGCATCGCGGGAGTTGTCATACAGGGCGCGGTAACGACGCTCGGAGCGCTGGCCCGCCGCCACCAGCCGGCGCAGCGCGGTGATGTCGCGAACCATGATCAGGCAGCCGCCCGCCGCCATGCTCCGCACGCGGGCTTCATACCAGCGCCTGGTGGGTTGCGAGAGATCATAGATGAACCGCGAGAGGCGCCCGCCGGCACGCGCCTCGGTGATGGCCTCACGCGTCCGCCAGGCAAGCTGCGGAGCGAGCACGTCTTCCAGCGACCGACCCAGAAACGCCTCGACGGGCAGGCTCAGCCGAGCCTCGTTCCCGCCGTAGCAGGCAACGAATCGCCCCTGCGCATCCAGCACGAACAACAGGTCCGGAATGCTATCGGTCATCTCCCGGAAGATCTGCTCGTTCGCCGGACAGCCGGCGGACGCCGTCTCCTCGGAAAAGCTGGTGGTGATCTCGGGCAAGCGGCACTCCTTTCCACGCGCCGCGCATGCTGCGTGGCAACGCCGTCAATGCCTGCCTGTATCGGCGCGCGCCGCCGCGGCTTGAGCAATGGCCCGCACGCGGGCGAGATCCTCCCGGGTGTCGACTCCGGCCGGCGGCGGCTCGGCCGCATCGGCCACCTGAATGCGCATGCCCAGCCACAGCGCCCGCAGCTGCTCGAGCTTCTCAGCCTGTTCCAGCGGGCAGGGTGCGGTCGTCGCGAGCTGTCGCAGTGCGGCCACCCGGTAGGCGTACAGCCCGACGTGCCGCCGGTGCAGCAGAGGCGTTGCCCCAGCGGCCCCACCGGCGTCGCGCACGTAGGGGATCGGCGCACGGCTGAAATACAGCGCCCGGCCGTCGGCCGCGGTCACCAGCTTGACGGTATTGGGGTCGGCAAGCGCCTCGGCGCTGTCCAGCGGCACGCCGAGCGTGGCGATGGCGATCTCCGGTGCGCTGCCGCAGAGTGCCGCGACCTGGCGGATATTGGCCGGCGGAATCAGTGGCTCGTCCCCCTGGACGTTCACCACCACGGCGTCCGGATGCCACCCCCGGCGGGCAGCCACCTCGGCCACCCGGTCGGTGCCGGAGGCGTGGCCGGGGTCGGTAAGCATGACCTCGGCCCCGGCCTGGCGAGCGACGGTGGCAATGCGCTCGTCATCGGTGGCGATCCAGACTTCATCGGCACCCGCCGCCTGCGCGCGCATCCAGACGTGAACGACCATGGGCCTGCCGGCAATCTCCAGCAGCGGTTTGCCAGGCAGCCGCTGGGCGGCATGGCGCGCCGGGATCACCACGTGAAAGCCCTGCGCGCTGTTGCTGTTCGCCTGTTCAGCCACCGCTCCCCTCCTCCCCCGTGAGGCCGGTCCCAAGCAGCAGCCGTTCGAGCAGGGCATCCGCCTGAATCTCGGCGATTTCGGCCTCGACGGGCAGCCACCACACCCCCGGCCGACTCCAGCCCTCACAGCGTACGGCATCTTTCTCGGTCATGATCACCGGGTGCGCATCCGGGAACTCCAGATCCTGTCTCCGCAGGGGCGCGTGGTCCGGCAGTGGATGGGCGATCACCCGGGCGCCCAGTTCGGCGAGCAGACGAAAGAACCGCTGGGGATGACCGATCCCCGCGACCGCGTGCACGGTCACCCCCTCGAGCGTATTGAGCGCCCGCGCATGGCCCCCGGCAAGCGGCTGCAGGGCGCCCGGCACCAGCCGCATCCGCAGCGTGCGCGCCAGCGGCAGCCCGGCCGGCAGCGTCCTGCCGCCGTTCACCACCACCGCGTCCACTTCAGCCAGCCGCGGCGGTGGCTCGCGCAGCGGCCCGGCCGGGAGACACAGCCCATTGCCCAGACCGCGCTCGCCGTCCACCACGGCGAGTTCCACGGCCCGCGGCATCGCATAGTGCTGCAGGCCGTCGTCGCTGATGGCCAGTGCCACGCCCTCCTCGGCCAGCCGCCGCACCGCCGCCGCGCGGGCCTGACACACCACCACGGGCGCGCCGCTGCGCCGCGCGATCAGCAGCGGCTCGTCGCCGACGTCCGCGGCGCGATCTGTGGGATCGACCAGGCGCGGTTGCCGGTGTGGCCGTCCACCGTAACCGCGACTGACCACCCCCGCGCGGATGCCGCGCGCCGAAAGCGCCTGGAGCAGCCAGAGCACCAGGGGTGTCTTGCCGCTGCCGCCGACCGTCAGGTTGCCCACCACCACCACGGGCAAGGGCACTTGCTGAACCCGGAACAGACCCAGCCGATAGGCCGCACGGCGGGCCGACACGCCGCCAAGAAACAGCAGCGACAGCGGCCAGAGCAGCCAGCGCCAGGGCGAGGCGCCATACCAGAGCCGCTCGACCCAGCCGGGCACGGCGCTCAGGCCTCGGCGAACTGCATGCGGTGGAGCGCGGCGTATTGCCCCCCACGCTCCAGCAGCTCGGCGTGGGTGCCGCGCTCGAGGATCCGCCCCCCCTCCATCACGATGATCCGATGGGCCTTCTCCACGGTGGAGAGGCGATGGGCGATGACCAGTGTCGTGCGGTCCTTCATCAGGGCCTCGAGCGCCTGCTGGATGTGGCGCTCGGATTCGGTGTCGAGCGCGGAGGTCGCCTCGTCGAGAATCAGGATTGGCGCGTCCTTCAACACCGCCCGGGCAATGGCGATACGCTGGCGTTGACCGCCGGAGAGCAGCACGCCGCGGTCGCCGACCAGCGTATCCAGGCCTTCCGGCAGATTCGGCAGGAATTCACTGACATGTGCCACGCGGGCGGCGTGTTCGATGTCCTCCCGCGACACCTGGTCGCCCAGGCCGTAGGCGATGTTGCGCGCAATCGTGTCGTTGAACAGCGTGACGTCCTGGCTGACCAGGGCGATCTGGCGGCGCAGGTCGGCCAGGCGATACTCGCGGATGTCCTGGCCGTCGAGCAGGATCTGGCCCTGGTCGATATCGTAGAAGCGCGGCAGCAGGCTCACCAGCGTGGACTTGCCACTGCCCGAGCGCCCGACGATGGCGAGCGTCTGGCCGGCGGAGATCGTCAGGTCGATGTCGGCGAGGACCGCGCCCTTGGCCGCATCGTAGGTGAAGCCGACCTGGCGGAACTCCAGCTCACCGCGGGCGCGGGCGAGTGGCCGTGTGCCCTCGTCGGGCTCCGGCGGCTCATCGAGCAGCGCGAAGATGGTCTCGCCGGCCGCGATCCCACGCTGCAGCGCGACGTTGACGTTGGTCAGGCGCTTGAGCGGGGCCATCAGCAACAGCATCGCCGAGAGAAAGGCGACGAAACGGGCCGGGTCGATGGCGTCGACCGCGCTTTGGATCGTGGCGACATACACCACCCCCGCGACACCCAGGGCGGCGAGGAACTGCGTGGCCGAGTCGCCGAGCGACTTGGCGGTGATCAGCTTCATGTGCTGGCGGCGGTTGTGCTCGTTGACGCCGCCGAACTGCGCCTCCTCGAAGTCCTGGCCATTGAACACCTTGATCACCCGGTGCCCGGAGATCGCCTGCTCGGCGACCCGCGTCACGTCCCCCATGGAGCTCTGGATACGGCCACTGTAGCGGCGGAACACCTTGCTGAGATGGCGGATGAGCAGTGCGATCAGCGGTCCGACCACGGCGATGAACAGCGACAGCGTGGGGCTCAGGTAAATCATCACCGCAATCAGCCCGATGATGGTCAGGGTGTCGCGGATCAGGATGGTCAGCACATTGCTGGTGGATTCGGCCACCTGCTCGATGTTGTAGGTGAGCTTGGAGAGCAGCATGCCCGAGGATGTGCGGTCGAAATAACGCGTCGGCAAACGCGCCATGTGCGCGAACACCTCCCCGCGCATCTGCCGGATCACCTGCCGTCCCACCCAGCCCAGGGTGAAATTGGAGGCGAAACCCGCGAGCGCCCGGCTGACGAAAAGGCCGAGCACCAGCAGCGGCATCAGCAGCGAACCGGCCGCCTCGCCAGCTTCCAGCGAGCGCAGCAGCGGCTGCATCAGCAGGGCGAAGCCGGAATCCGTCGCCGCGTAAAGAATCATCGCGACCATCGCGAGCACCAGCACCCGGACGTGCGGGCGGGCATAGGTGAGCAGGCGCCCATAGACACGGAGCACGTCCTGATCGACGCCGAAGCGACTCACCGGACGACTCACCGGTCGGCCCTAGCGTGCATCGGGATTGCTGACCGTGGCGATGCTGATGTCGCTGTGACCAAGCCGGCCGGCCACGTCCATGGCCGTGACCACGGCCTGGTGCCGGGCCTCGGCATCGGCCCGGATGATGACCGGCAGGCTGTCGCGGCCCTCGCTCACGGCGAGAATCGCCCGTCGCAGCGTGGCCGCGTTGCTGGACACCAGACTGCGACCGTCGACCAGGTAGGTGCCGGTGGCGGTGACCGTGATCTCGATGATGCGCTGCTCGGTCTCCGCCGGCGGGCTCTCGCTGGCCTCGGGGAGATTCAGGCGGATCTCGGATTCGCGCACGAAACTGGTCGACACCATGAAGAACACCAGCAGCAGCAGCACCACGTCGATCAGCGACGTCAGGTTGATGTCGGGTTCCTCACGGGCGCGGGTCTGCAGTTTCATGTCTCGACCGCGACCGCCGTGCCCTTGCGATACTGCAGCGCCTCGACCAGCTTCATCGCTTCCTTCTCCATTTCCACCACCAGGCCATCGACCCGGCCACGCAGGTAGCGATAGCCCATGAGCGCCGGAATCGCCACCGACAGCCCGGCGGCGGTGGTGATCAGAGCCTCGGAAATGCCGCCGGCCAGCACGCCAGGGTTGCCCACACCGTGGGTGGTGATGGCTGCGAACACCTTGACCATCCCGATCACGGTGCCGAGCAGCCCCAGCAGCGGCGTGATCGCGGCGATGGTGCCCAAGGGGTTGAGGTAGCGTTCGAGCTCATGCACCACGTGTCGCCCGGTGTCCTCGATGCTCTCCTTGAGCTCCGCGCGCTCACGATCGCGGTTTACCAACCCGGCCGCGAGGATCTGGCCCAGCGGTGATTCCTGCTGGATCCGCTGAATATGCTCCTGGGTGAGCTTGTTGGACTTCACCAGCTGCCACACCTCGGCGGTGAGGTTGCGCGGCACGACGCGATCCTGCTTGAGCGTCCACAGACGCTCGAGAATGATGGCGGCGGCACCAATGGAGCAGAGGATGATCGGCAGCATGAGCCAGCCGCCGGCACGGACGATCTCTAACATGAGGTCCTGATATGGAAGGTTAAGTCAAACGCCGACTATAGCGGTTGGGCCGCGGGCAGGCCAGAACGCAGCCCACAGTTCAGTCGACATGCCAGAAGCGCCGGCGCCGCTCCCGCCACCCCCCGGCCACCTCGATCTCGCCCTCAGCGCTCACGCGCAGCTCCACGGCCCCCAGCCGGGCCGTGTCCAGCAGCTCGGCGCCGATACCGTCCCAGCGCGCGACCACCTCGGGCCGAGGCAGCCCCCACCGGTTGGCATGGGCGACGCCCACCAGAGCGTAGCGTGCCGCGGTGGCCTGGACGAACGCCGGGCTGGAGGAGGTTCGGCTGCCGTGATGCGGCACCTGCACCACATCATGGGCCAACGCACGTGTGCCGGCCAGCAGGCTGGACTCGCCCCAGAACTCGATATCGCCGGTCAGCAGCAGCGACCCGCCACGGCCCCGCACGCTCAACACGCAGGAGCCCTCGTTGCCCCGCAGCCGCGGACTGGCCGGATGCAGCATCTCGAACTCTACGCCATCCCAGTGCCACTGTTGGCCGAGCAGACAGGGCTCACCGCCCAGCCGGGCGGCATCCGCGCCGCCCACCAACAGCCGCGTTACAGGCAGGCCCGCCCGCACCGCCGCCAGCCCACCGGCATGGTCGTTGTCGCCATGACTGATCACCAGCGTATCGATCCGCCGATGACCGAGATGCCGCAGCGCGGGCAGGACCACCGCCCGCCCGGCGTCGAAACCCTCCGGCATGGCCGGCCCCGTGTCATAGACCAGCAGGTGGCGCGTGGTCCGCACCACCACGGCCAGCCCCTGGCCGACGTCCAGCAGCCAGACGTCAAAGGCACCAGGCGACGGGGTCGGCGGCCGCCAAGCGAACACCGCCAGCAGCAGCGGCAGGGCCAGCCAGCGCCCCGGCCAGCCGCGCGGCAGCAGGACCAGCCAGGCGCCCAGCGCCAGCGCCAGCCACAGCACCGGCGGCAGCGCCGGCAGCGTAGACACCGCGAGCGGCGCCGCCGCCAGCTGGGCCAGCAGCGTCCACATGAGTTCCAGCAGACGCGCGAGCGCCCCCAGCCAGGCCAGCGCCAGCCCCGGTGCCCACGGCAGCACCAGCAGCCCGAGCAGGGTCCCCGGCACGATGAGCAGGCTGAACAGCGGCACCAGCAGCGCATTGGCCAGCGGTGAGACCAGCGGCACCTGGCCGAACAGCAGGCCCGTGACCGGCGCCATGCCGATGACGATCAGCGCCTGGAACAGCAGGAACACCCGCAGCCCGCGACCCAGGCGCCGCCAGCGCTCGCCCCACCCCGCGGCCGGCTGCCCGTCCTCCCCTGTCCGTCCCGGGTCGGCAATGCGCCCGTGAAACACCAGCGCGATCACCCCCACCGCGAGAAAGGACAGCCAGAAACTCGCATCCAGGCTGGCCAGCGGGTCGGTGGCCAGCACCACCATGCCGGCCAGCGCCAACCCCCGGCCTGGGCGCAGTGGCCGACGCAGGCACAGCGCGGCCAGCACCACCGTCAGCATCAGCAGCGCCCGACGGGTCGGGATGGCGAAGCCCGCCAGCAGCGCATACCCGGCGGCCACGCCCAACCCCAGCCAGGCGCCGACCAGCAGCGGCGGCACCCGTCGGCAGGGACCGGGCAACCACGCCCAGAGTGCCCGGAACACCACCAGGCCAAGCGCCGCGACCAGGCCGACATGCAGCCCTGAGATGGCCATCAGATGGCTGGTCCCGGTGCGGGCCAGGATCTCTCTATCGCTGCCATCGAGAAGATGGCGGGTGCCAAGACCCACTGCCAGCAGCACCCCGACGCTGCGACCCTCACCGAGCCCCTCGGTCAGCCGCGTCGCCAGCGTCGCACGCACCCCGAGCAGATCACGCCTCAGCGCTGGCCCGGCGGGGGCGAGCTCGCGGCGGACATAACCGCTCGCGCCGATACCCGCCCGGAACAGCCGGCCGGCCTGGTCGCTGCCGCCGGGATTGGCCAGCCCCCGCGGCGGACGCAGACGCACCTCGAGGGTCAGCGCCTCGCCAGGGACCAGGGGTCTGGAGCTGCCATACCACGAGAGTTGCAGCCGCCGCGGCACGCCTGCAGGCGCACTGTCGACCTCGAAGAGAAAACTGCTGCGCACGCGGCCATGGCGCGGAAAATCGGCGACGCGGCCCGTGACGGTGACATCCTGACCGGCGAGGGTGTCGGGGAGGCGCATCTCCAGCGCCTGGCTGGCGCTCCAGCCGGTCCAGGCGGCCATCGCCAGCGCGGCTGCCGGGCCCGGATACCGCCAGACGCACAGCAGCAGCGCGCCGAGCGCCACCAGCGCAAGCCACCCCCCGGGGGGCAGCGCTGACAGCTGCAGCACGAACAGATTGCCCAGCAGCATCCATGCAGCGAGGCGAAGCATCTTCCCTCCCTGGCAGCTTCGTGGATAATGCTCGCCGAATGTTTCGACGCTTCCTGCGCCGGGTTCTGCCCCGCCGCGAACACCTTGACGCGCGGTGGTATCTGCGCCCCTTCCGTGCACTGCTGCACGACCCGGCGCTGTGGGCGGTTCACCGGCGAGGGGTCACGCGCGCCTTAGCACTCGGCGTGTTCATCGCCTTCCTGCCCATCACGCCGCTGCAGCTGCCCCTGCTGGCCGCGGTGACGATCTGGTGGCGGGTCAACCTGCCCGTCGCCGTAGTGGCGGTGTTCGTCAACAATCCCCTGACGCTGGTGCAGATGTACTATCTCAACTATCGCGTCGGCACCTGGCTGCTCGGACGCGAGCCGGTCGGCTTTCCCGACAGCGTCAGCCTGCGGCTGATGATTGAGCAGCTGGCCAGGATCGGCGCGCCGCTGTTTCTCGGCGCGCTGGTGGTCGGCAGCCTGGCCGCCGCACTGGCCTATGGCGTACTGAACGGCCTGTGGCGTATCGCCCTGCTCTGGCGCTTCCGGCGGCGCGGCCGGCGCCAGCGCGAACGCCTGGAGCGTCTCTAGGCGGCCAGCGCCGCCGGCGACAAGCGCCCCTCGCCCAGCGTGAGCACCCGGTCCATCCGCCGCGCGAGCACAAGATCGTGCGTGACGACCACCAGGCTGGTGTCGAGCTCGCGATTGAGCTCGAGCATCAGCTCGAACACCCGCTCGCCGGTGGCGCCGTCCAGATTGCCGGTGGGTTCGTCCGCCAGCACCACGGCGGGGCGTGTGACCAGTGCCCGCGCCACGGCCGCGCGCTGGCGCTCACCACCAGAGAGTTCCGCGGGCTTGTGATCCAGGCGGGCGCCGAGGCCGACGCGCTCGAGCACGCCGGTGGCCACCCGTCGCGCCTCGTCCGGCGGCTGTCGCCGGATCAGCAGCGGCATGGCGACATTCTCCAGCGCGGTGAACTCCGGCAGCAGGTGGTGGAACTGGTAGACGAAGCCCAGCGTGCGGTTGCGCAGTTCCCCTCGCGCGGCCTCGCCCAGCGCCGACAGCAACTGGCCGTTGATCCGCACCTCGCCGCGCGTCGGCTGATCGAGCCCGCCGAGGATCTGCAGCAGCGTGGTTTTTCCTGAGCCGGACGCGCCGATGATCGCGATGCGCTCCCCGGCGCGAATCGCCAGATCCACGCCCCGGAGCACCTGCAGCGCGCCGCGCACCTCGGTGAAGCTGCGCTCGACGCCCACGGCCTCCAGCACGGGCGGGGCGGCTTCATGGGCGGTGGCAGGCGCGGTGTGGTTGGAGTCAGTCATGTCGCAGGGCCTCCGCGGGTTGAATACGGGCGGCACGCCAGGCCGGGTAGATTGTCGAGACCAGCGACAGCACCAGTGCCGTGAGCGCGATCAGTGCGAGGTCCTGCCACAGCAGCTGGGCCGGGAGATCGCTGATGAAGTAGACGTCCGGCGCGAGGAAGCGGGTGTCGAACAGCCGCTCGACCACCCCGATGAGCCGCTCGAGGTTGAGCGAGAGCGCGGCACCGAAGAGCACACCGGTGACCGTGCCGAGCACGCCGATCACCGTGCCCTGAACCATGAATACGGTATTGATGTGCCGGGGCGCGGCACCGAGCGTGCGCAGGATGGAGATGTCGGCCTGTTTGTCGCGCACCACCATCACCAGCGTCGAGACGATGTTGAACGCGGCCACGGCGACGACCAGCAGCAGAATCACGAACATGATGGTCTTGGTGAGCTGGATGGAGCGGAAGAAGTTCGCGTGCCGTCGGGTCCAGTCGTCGATATACACGCCACCGCCGATCTCCAGCGCCACTTCGCGGACTACCGTGCCCGCCCGGAAGATATCGGTGACCGCGAGGCGCACGCCGCTGGCGCGGTCCCCCAGCCGGTACAGCCGCTGGGCATCGGCGATGTGCACCAGCGCCACGCCACGATCGAACTCGTACATCCCGGCGCGGAAAATGCCGGCCACCTCGAACCGACGCATCCGCGGCACCAGCCCCGCGGGCGTGACCGTGCCTTCGGGAATCACCAGCACCACGCGGTCTCCCGGGACCACCGCAAGCGCGCGCGCCAGCTCCTCACCGAGCACCACACGCCAGGCCCCTGGTGCCAGCGCATCCAGCCGGCCCGCGATCATCAGCCCGTCGATCCCCGCCACCGTGGCCTCGAGCGCAGGATCGATGCCGCGCAGGGCCACCCCGGAGAGCGCCTCCCCATGCAGCGCCAGGCCCTGGCCCTCGACGAAAGGCGCGGCGCCGCGCACCTGCGGATGCGCCCGCGCCGTGTCGCTGACAGCAGCCCAATCGGGCAGGGCCGCATCGAAACCCGTGATCGTGGCGTGGGCCGTCATGTCCAGGATCCGCTCCCGCAACTCGCGTTCAAAACCGTTCATCACCGACAGGACGACTATCAATACCGCAACCCCAAGGGCGATGCCGAGCATCGAAATCAGCGAGATGAAGGAGATAAAGCGGTTGCGGCCACGGGCGCGCAGATAGCGCAGGCCGATGAACAGTTCGAATGGCAGACGGGTCACTGCGGGCCTCAGTCGTAGCGCAGCGCTTCGGCCGGGGCGATACCCGCCGCGCGCCGCGCAGGGTAGACCGTCGCCAGCAGCGTGAGCAGCAGCGAGGCTGCGGCAATCAGCGTGACGTCGGGCCAGCGCAGCTCGGCCGGGATATCGGTGACGTAGTACACGTCACCCGGCATGATCTGGAAGCGGAAGGTCTGCTCCAGCCACGGCACGATGGTCTCGATATTGAGGGTCAGCCCGATCCCCAGCGCGACGCCGAGCGTCAACCCGACGACACCGATCACGCATCCCTGCACCATGAAGATGCGGTTGACCGCCGGGGCCGACAGGCCCAGCGTGCGCAGAATGGCGATGTCCGTGTGCTTCTCGGTGACCACCATCACCAGCGAGGCGACGATGTTGAACGCCGCGACCGCGACGATCAGCAGCATGATGGTCGTCATCATGGTTTTTTCCAGGCGGATGGCGCGGAAGTAAGTGGCGTTTTCAACCGTCCAGTCACTATGACGCAGGCCAAGCTCGGCGGCGAGCGCGCGGGCCAGACGCGGTGCGGCGAAGACGTCATCCGTCTCCAGCCGCAATCCGGTGACCGCAGCCACCAGCCCTGCCAGCCGCGCGGCCTCCTCCAGGTGTACCAGCGCGAGCCCGCCGTCGTGGTCCTGCAGCCCGGCCTCGAAAATGCCCGAGACCGTGAAGCTGCGCAGGCGAGGACGAATCCCCGCGCCACCCGGCACCAGCTCGGGCACCAGCACCGCGACGTCACTGCCCACCTCGGCGCCGATCGACAGCGCCAGCACCCGGCCGAGAATGATATGCCCCGCCTCCGGGGTGAGGTCGTCCAGCCGGCCCCGACGCATGAACTCACCGATCCTGGAGACTTCCGGCTCCAGTGCCGGCAGCACACCCCGGATCTCGGCGCCGGCGAGCTGGCTGCCATGGGCCAGCATCCCCTCCAGGCTGACATACGGCGCGGCCCCGCGAATGCCGGGGGCCGCGCGCGCCGCTTCGCGGTGGCCCTGCCAGTCCGCCAGCGGGCCCGTTGGGGCCTGCAGCGAAGCATGCGCAGTCATGCTGAGCAGCCGCTCACGCAGCTCACCCTCGAAACCGTTCATCACCGAGAGGATGACGATCAGCGCCGCCACGCCGACGGCCACCCCAAGCATCGAGGCCAGACTGATGAAGGAAATGAAACCGTTACGCCCCCGGGCGCGCAGGTAGCGCAGGCCGATGAAGCATTCCAGGGGGCGAAACATGGCAGGCATTACACCATAGCGGATGTTGACGTGGTTCGCGCTTCGGAGTCTGGCGACGATGCTATAGTTCCATCACTCGCCACCGGGAGGATCGATGTCCATGGCCCATCTCCGCATTGCACTTGGCAGTGCCCTGCTCAGCCTCGGCCTGGCCTGGAGCACGGCCCCGGGTGCCGACACACTGCTGATCGAAGGCCTCGAGGCCGCCGCCGAAACCGCCCCGGAGCGGCCGCGCCGCGGCATGAGCATGGCGGCGGTCGAACGCCAGTTCGGCGAGCCGCTGGCGCGGACCCCCGCGGTCGGCCAACCGCCGATCACGCGCTGGGAGTATCCCGGGTTCATCGTCTTCTTCGAATACGAGCTGGTTCTGCACGCGGCGCTGGCGCGCGAGACCCGCTGAGGCCAGACACGCCTGCACCCCCTGGCCGAGGGGTGTAGAATCCGGCGCCCTTCGCAACTGCAGCATCAGGTGCCGTGACCTCCATCGATATCCGCCAGAGCGTCCTGCCGGGCGCCGCCGGCCAACGCGTCTGCTGGGGCAGCCTGCACGGCTCGGCCGACGCGCTGGCCATCGCCCACGCCCACCGCCGCGACCCGGACCGGCAGTGGGTGGTGGTCTGCGCCAGCCCCGCCGAGGCCGACCGCATGGCCGCCCGGCTGGCGTTCTACCACCGTGAGCCCGCCGCAGTACGGCTGTTCCCGGACGCCGAGACCCTGCCCTACGACAGTTTCTCCCCGCACCCGGACCTGGTCTCCGAGCGCATCCGGCGTCTGGCGGAGCTTGCGCGGGGTGAGCGCTCGCTGATCGTCGTCTCCGCCGCCACGCTGCTGGCCCGCCTGCCGCCCGCCGCCTGGGTGGCCCGGTCGCTGTCGCTCACGCCAGGCCAGCAGCTCGATGGCGTGGCCCTGCGCCGGCAACTCGAGACCGCTGGCTACACGCACGTCTCCCAGGTGATGGAACACGGCGATTACGCCGTGCGCGGCTCGCTGATCGATCTCTTTCCGATGGGCGAACACACCCCCGTGCGCATCGACCTGTTCGATGACGAGATCGACTCGCTGAAGGTCTTCGACCCCGAGACCCAGCGGTCCACCGACAGCCTGGAGCGCCTGGAGATCCTGCCGGCGCGCGAATTTCCGCTCGATGAAGAGGGCATTCGCGGCTTCCGCCGGCGCTTCCGCGAGCGCTTCGAGGGCGATCCGGCACGCACCCTGATCTATCGCGAGGTCTCGGCGGGTAACGCCCCTGGCGGCATCGAATACTACCTGCCGCTGTTCTTCGACCAGACGGCCTCCCTGCTGGACTACCTGCCCGACGACAGCCTGCTCTGCCTGCCCGAGGGGCTCGCGAGCCTGCTCGACGCGCAGTGGCAGCAGGCCTGTGAGCGTCACGAGCAGATGGCCGTCGACCCGGAGCGCCCGCTGCTGCGGCCCGACGAGGCGCTGTGTCCACCCGCCCCGCTGCTGGAGACCCTGACATCGCGCCACCGCTGTATCGAGCTTTCGCGCACCGAACTCGCTGACGCCGACGGCCGACAACGGGTCAACTATGCGACCGCGCTGCCCCCGCCGGTGGCCTTCGACGCGCGTGCCGAGGCGCCGGCGACCAAGCTGATCAGCTTCCTCGACGACTTTGGCGGACGGGTCTTGCTGGTCGCCGAGAGCGCTGGCCGGCGCGAGATGATCCTCGACGTGCTGCGCAGCCGCGGGCGTTCGCCGGTCGCCTGCGAGCACTGGCAGGGGTTCCTGGAGCGCTCGCCGGCGCTCGGCATCTGCGTGGCCCCGCTCGACAGCGGGCTGGTGCTGCCGGAGGCCGGGCTGGCCGTCATTGCCGAGGAACAGCTGTTCGGCGAGCGCGCGCGCACTGCCGGGCGCGAGCGCCGACGCGCCGAGCGCGATCCCGCCACGCTGATCCGCGATCTGCGCGACCTGCGACCAGGCACGCCCGTGGTCCACCAGGACCACGGCGTCGGCCGCTTTCTCGGCCTGGTCACGCTGGATGTCGGCAGCGTGACCCAGGAGTTCCTCGCACTGGAATATGCCCGCGAGGACAAGCTCTACGTGCCGGTCCAGAGCCTCGAGCTGATCAGCCGTTACACCGGCGGGCCGCCCGAGTCCGCGCCGCTGCATCGGCTGGGCGGCGAACAGTGGGCCAAGGCCAGACGCAAGGCTGCGGAGAAGATTCGCGATGTCGCCGCCGAACTGCTCGACGTGCATGCGCGCCGCGCCGCCCGCCAGGGCCATGCGTTCCGCCTGGATGAGGCCGACTACCGGGCCTTCGCCGCCGCGTTCCCGTTCGAGGAAACCGAAGATCAGCTGACCGCCATCGACCAGGTGCTCGGCGACATGCGCGCGCCCCAGCCCATGGACCGGGTGGTGTGCGGCGATGTGGGCTTCGGCAAGACCGAGGTGGCGCTGCGCGCGAGTTTCATGGCCGTGCAGGGGGGCCGCCAGGTCGCAGTCCTGGTGCCGACCACCCTGCTCGCCCAGCAGCACTATCAGACCTTCATCGACCGGTTCGCCGACTGGCCAGTGCGCATCGAACTGCTGTCGCGATTCCGCACCGGCAAGCAGGCCAACAAGGTGCTGGCGGACCTGGCTGCCGGCCAGGTCGACATCGTGGTCGGCACGCACAAGCTGCTCTCCGAGGGGGTGAAGTTCAAGCGACTCGGGCTGGTCATCGTCGACGAGGAGCACCGTTTCGGCGTGCGCCACAAGGAGGCCCTGAAGCGTCTGCGCTCGGAGGTCGACCTGCTGACCCTCACGGCCACGCCGATTCCGCGGACGCTGAACATGGCGCTGGGCGGGCTGCGTGAGCTCTCGCTGATCACCACGCCGCCGTCGGATCGCCTGGGCGTGAAGACCTTCGTCACCCAGTGGTCGCCGGCGGTGATCCGCGAAGCCTGCCTGCGTGAAATCAAGCGCGGCGGGCAGGTCTACTTCGTCCACAACACCATCGAGACCATGGAGAAGGTCGCCGGCGAGATCGAGGAACTGGTCCCCGAGGCGAACCTCCGCATCGCCCATGGGCAGATGCGCGAGCGCGACCTCGAGCAGATCATGCTCGACTTCTACCACCGCCGCTTCAACGTGCTGTTGTGTACCACCATCATCGAGAGCGGTATCGACGTGCCGACCGCCAACACCATCCTGATCAACCGCGCCGACCGCTTCGGGCTGGCACAGCTCCATCAGCTGCGTGGCCGCGTCGGGCGCTCGCATCACCGCGCCTACGCCTACCTGCTGGCGCCACCGACGCCCGCCCTCACCCCTGATGCCGTCAAGCGTCTCGAGGCCATCGAGGCGCTGGAGGACCTCGGCGCCGGCTTCGCCCTGGCCTCGCACGATCTGGAGATCCGCGGCGCGGGCGAGCTGCTTGGCGACGAGCAGAGCGGGCAGATCCACGAGATCGGCTTCACGATGTACATGGACCTGCTCGAGCGGGCCGTCGCCGACCTCAAGGCCGGCCGGGAACCTGCGCTGGAGCAACCGCTGTTCCACGGCACCGAGGTCGATCTTGGCGTCGCCGCCCTGCTGCCCGAGGACTATCTGCCCGATGTGCACCAGCGCCTGGTGCTGTACAAACGCATCAGCGCCTGCGCCGACGATGACGCCCTGGATGAGCTGCAGGTGGAGATGATCGACCGTTTCGGGCTGCTGCCTCCGCCGGCGAAACACCTGGTACAGGTGACCCGGCTGAAGCTGCGCGCCAGCCGGCTGGGCATTCAGAAACTCGAGATGTCCGCGGAGGGCGGCCGGCTGAAGTTTCACGGCGACACGCCGGTCGATCCGCTGGTGCTGGTGGGTCTGGTGCAGCGCGAGCCGTCAGTGTACACGCTCGATGGCGGCGCCCTGCTGCGGGTGCGGACCCGCCTGCCGGAGGTCGAAGCACGTTACGCCCTCGCCAGCGACTTGCTGCAGACCCTAGGCTCGACGCCTGGGTGATCGGATCGCCTATAATCACGGTCACTTCATCAACCCCGCGCGCCCCCGGAACACCGGCTGCCGCGGTCGCCGAGGACGCTTCACGGCATGGCACTATCGGGACTCTGTCTGAGCACCCTTCTGCTGACAGGCAGCCTGTCGGCCCCGATCACCCATGCGCAGACCCGCGATACACCGCTGTTCCGGGTGGAACTGGTGATCTTCGCCCACGAGCCCGGCGCGCTGGCG
This sequence comes from Gammaproteobacteria bacterium, assembly GCA_007693855.1. Lineage (GTDB taxonomy): Bacteria > Pseudomonadota > Gammaproteobacteria > Steroidobacterales > PWYM01 > PWYM01. The sequence continues at coordinate 21,595 of RECU01000017.1, forward strand.
ACCGCTGAAGATTTCCTGGCCGAGCCCCCCGCCCTGCCGCCGCCGGCACTCGAGACGATCGACCTCACGTTGAGCAGGCGCGGTGATCTGGGCCCACTGCCGGGTGAGCACGACGCCCCGCCGCTGCTGCCGGTGGAACTGCCGGCCCGGTTCCTGCCGCCGCCGCCCCTCGAACCTGTGGCCCTGCCTGCCTGGCGCCAGCTGCTCGACACCGGCGCCGGAGAGCTTGCCGGACTGTATCGGCGGCTTGCCAGCCAGCCGGGCTACCGACCCCTGATGCACCTGATCTGGGAACAACCTGGGGAGGTCGACAGGGCGACGTCGACGGTGGCGTTCGATGCCCTGCGCCTGGCGAGCCCCGAGATCATCGGCGAGGCACAGCTGTCGCGCTCGCGGTTCCTGCATCTGCAGCTTGATCTCGAGTTTCTCACCGAAGAGGCCGGCAGAGCGCTCCCCCAGCCGATCGGGTCAGGCGAGGCGCCGGAAGTACGCCTGCTGATCCCCCGGTATCGCATCGAGGAGTCCCGGCGCATGCGCAGTGGCGAGGTGCATTATTTCGATCACCCGGCCTTTGGCGTGATCGCCACGATTCAGCCCGTGGAACGGCCGACGTCCGGCGCTGCAACCACCCGCTGATCGCCCGCAGCCGCCGCCTGCCGGGCAGCTGCCAGCCAGTCCTCGATGTCCTCACCGGCCGCCGGGACGCCGGCCCGCGCCCCGCCGGTGACCTGGACGTGGCGTGCCCCTGGTGCCCTTGGGTTGTGAATACCGAGAGCCGCCACCGCAGCTTCGATGCGAGCCAGATGCGCTGCGACGGCCTCCGCCGTCATGTCCTCGGCCAGCGCCGCGAAAGTACTGTCACCCACCCGGGCGACGAGGTCGGTGGTCCGGCGCAGGCACGAGGCGATCCCGTGGGCGACCAGGCGCAGGCAGTTGTTGGCTGCGTTGCGTCCGTAAGTCTCCACGTAGACGTCGAAGGCCTCGACCTCGAACACCATGAGCGCAAGCTGGCGATCGTGGCGCCGGGCCCCGGACACCTGGTGGCGGCAGAATTCCACGAACCAGCCGCGATCGAGCATGCCGCTGACGGCGTCGTCGCGCAGCAGACCGCGTTGGCGCGCCGCGACGCCCTCGGCACGCGCGCACTCGAGCAGCCAACCCGAAGGCGCTTCGCCCCCCTCACCGACCAGGGGGGTGACCCGCAGCCGCCAGCGCACCGGCTGCCCGAGCGCATCCTGGCCATCGACCACCAGCGCCTGGCCCTCGGTGGCGTCCGTGGCGCGAAGCGCGGCGAACAGTGCCTCCGGGCGACTCAGCCAAGCCTGGGGGGCAGCGGTGAAGGCCTCCGCGTCGAAGCCGGTGAGCCGCAAAAACGCCGGGTTCCAGCATAGTGGCCTCTCCGCGGCTGCCGCCGGACCGAGCACCAGCACCGGCGTATGCAGAGCCTCGATCACCTGTCGCGCGAGCTCGGGCGTCAACGCATCGGCCGGTGGCGTGAGCGGGCCCGCGTTCATCTGCTCAGCCTGCATGTCGCACCCCAGCGTGGCCACGTGCCAGCCGTTCACAGGTCGCCAGCAGCTGCATCACCTTGACCGGCTTGCTGAGATAGTCATCACAGCCCGCCTCAAGACAGCGTTCCCGGTCGCCACTCATGGCATGCGCCGTCAGCGCCACGATCGGCGCCGTCCAACCCGCACCGCGCAGCGCCCGGGTGGCGCTGTAGCCGTCCATCACCGGCATCTGCATGTCCATGAGAATCAGGTCCGGGCTAACCCCGCCGAGCGTCACCGTCTCCACCGCCTCGCGGCCATTCTCGGCCAGCGACACGCGGGCACCCGCGCGCGCCAGGTGATGGCGGATCAGTCGCTGGTTGTCCACACCGTCCTCAACCAGCAGGATCGCCAGGCCAGCAAGCCGAGGCCCCTCGGCGGCAGGGTACGCCACAACCGTGCTGGGGGCCGATGCCCCGATCACCCCGGCCGGATGCATCGTCACTCCGGTCACATCACCCGTATTCACCGTAACAGTGAAGGTACTGCCCACCCCCTCGCGCGAGGACAGCGTCAGCTCGCCCCCGAGCTTGCGCGCCAGGGCTTGAGAGATCCTGAGGCCGAGGCCGGTGCCACCATAGCGTCGCGCCATGCTGGCGTCGCCCTGGGTGAAGGCGTCGAAACGTGCGATGCGGGCACAGGCCTCTGGACTCATCCCGATCCCCGTGTCCACGATCCGGAAGGCCAGCCAGCGGGAACGCGCGTCGTGCAGCACGTGAGCGGTGACCTCACCGGCCTCGGTGAACTTGATGGCGTTACCGACCAGGTTCAGGAGAATCTGACGTAATCGCACCGGGTCCGACTGGATGGTCTCGGGCACTTCCGAGTCGCACACCAGGCGCAGGGTCAACCCCTTGGCCGTGGCTCGGGACCGAAGGAGTTGCAGCACGCCCTCGACCAGCGCCAGCGGCTGGACGGGCAGCTGTTCGATCTGCAACTCGCCGGCCTCGATCTTGGAGACATCGAGGATGTCATTCAGTACGGTCAGCAGGTGCTCGGCATTGCGGCGGATGGTATCGATGGCCGGCTGGAGCTCGCTGGGGGCCGGTGCGTCGGTCTCGGAGAGCAGCTCCGCATACCCGAGAATCGCTGTCATCGGCGTGCGAATCTCGTGGCTCATATTGGCCAGGAACTCGCTTTTCGCCTGGCTCGCCGCTGCCGCCTGGCCCATGGCCTCGCGCAGCGCCTGGATGTCGATATTCACCCCGATCAGCCGCCGCGGCGAGCCGTCCGGACGCCACTCGATGACCCGCCCGACGTCGCGGATCCAGCGCCACTGTCCCTCGGCGGTCTTGACCCTGCGTTCGTTCACATAGCCTGGCGAGCCAAGATAGGTATGGCGTTCCATGGCGAGCTCCATCCCGGGACGGTCTTCCGGATGACACTCCTCATAGCCGTCATCAAGAGGGATCCGTCCCTCCCGCGGCGGCCAGCCCCGCAGCGCGAACCAGTGCTCCGAACAATAGGCGCTGCGCAGGTCCAGATCGGCATCCCAAAGGCCGATGCGGCCGGTTTCCATGGCCAGCGACAGGCGCTCCTCGGCATGCTCTAGCGAGCGCTGCTTGAGTTCGAGATCCCGCGCCTGCTCGCGCAGTTCCTGCTCCAGGCGCTTCTTGGCGGTGATGTCGAATCTCAGCGTGATATAGCGCTCAGGGCGCCCATCGCCATCGAGCTGGGGGATATGCGTGGAGTCGACCCAGAACAGCTCGCCGCCGCGGGCCCGGTTGCAGATTTCACCCCGCCATACGCGACCGGCCATGAGATCGCCCCACATGCCCTGCCAGAATTCGCGGTGGTGGTACCCGGAGCTGAACAGCCGGTGATCATGACCCAGCACTTCCTCACGTCGGTAACCGCTGAGGCGACAGAAGCCCTCGTTGACATCGACGATCCGGCCGCGGCGATCGGTCACCGAGTACAGCATGTGCCGGCCAATGGCGCTACGCAGAGCATCGAGCTCACGCAGCGCGCTCTCGTCGAGATTGCGGTGCAGCGACAGGATGACGCTGCGGCCATCCAGCACAATCCGGCGCGCGGAGATCTCGACCTCGAACGCACCCACTTCAGGCGCTGTGTGGCGTTGCCGGAAGCGCAGATGCTCGCCGGTCTCGAGCCGGGCCATGCGAAACTCCACTTCGCGCGCACCTTCCGGCGTTTCCAGATCACGCATGAGGCGTCCGCGGGTGCGATCAGGATCGAGCGCATACAGGCGGGTGGCTGCGGAATTGACCCAGAGGAGCCGCCCGCGTTCCTCGCCCTCCATCCCAATGAGATAGGCCGCATCCGGCAGGCGTTCCAGCACCTCCTGGTAGGCCAGCTCGCGGCCGCGTGAGGCCAGTTCATGCTCGACCAAGGCGCCGAATTCCGCGAGTGTTCGAAGCGCCTCGGCATCGAGATCACGAGGCTGGACGTCAAGCACGCACAGCGTGCCGACTCGCTGGCCCTCGGGCGAGCGTAACGGCTGCCCGGCGTAGAAGCGGAAGCCGTTCTCCATGGTCACCAGCGGCGCGGTGGCGAAACGCGGATCGGTGCGGGCATCCGGTACAACCAGTGTGCCCGGCTCCGCCAGCGCGATCTCGCAGAACGTATTGTCCCGCGGCACCTCCCGGGCCGACAGGCCGTGACGCGACTTGAACCAGACGCGCTCGGCATCTACCAGACTGATCAGGGCAATCGGGACGTCAAGTACGCGCGCCACCAGGCGGGTCAGCCGGTCGAAGCGCTCCTCGTCGGGGGTGTCGAGCAGTTCCAGACGACGCAGCGCCGCGAGGCGAGCCTGCTCGTCTACACCGTTCCCACAATGCCCCATCACGTCTGCCCCTTACCGTCGGACGGCGACATACCGCCCGGTCCCCAGGGGTATCGACCGGGGGCCGCGAAAATGAAGTCGCGGGCCGCACCCGCGCGGCCGGCGCGCTCAGACGGACGGGTTACGGATCCCGGGCGGCAGCGCGGCAAGCCCTGGCAGCGCTGCGCGCAGCAGTGCCAGCGCGGCACTTGTGGCGGCCGCCATGGACTCGGCCATCTCCACGTGCAGACCGCGATCTCCCCGGCCGGCAGCCCAGTTCACCGACAGGGCGATACAGGCATAGGCCAGCCCCAGCTCGCGGGCGATCGCCGCCTCCGGCATCAGGGTCATGCCGACCATGTCACACCCATCGCGGGCCAGGCGGTCGATTTCCGCACGGGTTTCCAGTCGCGGCCCCTGGGTCACGCCGTAGACGCCATGCGGCGTCGGCGGCTGCACCAACCCGCGACCCGCCTCGCACAGGGACCCGCGGACCGCCTCGTCCATCGGCCCGGTGAACTCCACGTGCAGCATCTCCCCGGGCCCGTCCCAGAGACTCTGGCAGCGTCCCCAGGTGTAGTCGATGAGCTGATCCGGCAGTGCCAGGCGACCCGGCCCCAGCCACGAGGCGATGCCACCGACCGCATTGAGCCCGATCACCACGCGCGCGCCGGCTGCCTTCAGCGCGGCAAGATTGGCGCGATAGTTGACGCGATGCGGCGGCCATTCGTGCTGCCGGCCGTGCCGGGCCACAAAGGCCACGGGCACCCCGGCCACCTCGCCAAGGATCGGGGCCGCCGAAGGCTCGCCCCAAGGCGTGGTCAGCGGCCAGTCACGCCGGGCCTGCAGAAAATCAGGCTGATCCAGGCCGGTGCCACCGATCAGGCCGATCCGGGTCTCCGCCTCAGCGCTCATGCTCGTCCCCCGCTGCGGCCACGGCATAAATGGCCGGCAGGTGTCGCCAGTACTCATCGATGTCCATGCCGCAGCCGAACACGTATTCGTCGGGCACCTCCAGCGCCGGGAAATCGACCGTCACCCCCGGTGCCCGCCGCGCATGGCGTTTCACGGCCAGCACCGCGGTGGCGACACGGCGGGCGCCGGCGCGCCGGCAGGCCGCCTGGACGGCCGCCAGCGTATGGCCTTCGTCGAGGATGTCGTCGACCACCAGTACCACGCGCCCGGAAAGTGCGAGTCGCGGCGAGACGCGCCACTCGAGGGTACCGCCGTGGCGCGCGCCGCGGTAGCGGGTCGCATGCAGGTAGTCGACCTGATGCGGAAAACCGAAGCGTCGGCCGAGCTCCACGGTCGGCCACATGCCCCCCGACATCACGGCGAGCACCAGAGGATCCTGGTCTCCCAGCGCCTCGGCAACCGCCGCCGCCTGGGCATCAAGCGCGCGGGCCACCGCGGCCGCGTCGTGGATGACCCGTGCACGGGCCAGCAGCGCTTGCGCTCGCTCGGCGCCACTCATGCGGTCACTCCGGATCCAGCACCAGGCCCGGTGGCGCCGCCAGCTGTGCGATCCGTTCGCGGGCGGTGTGCCACTGCGGGAACGCCCGCAGAGACTGCCAGTCAAGATGACGCCGGGGGCGCAGCCGCACCAGGCGAAGCTGGGCTGCCGGATCGGTATAGCCCTCGAGGTCCGCGACCACCCGACGCGCCGCAGCCGGATCGTTGCACACCAGTACCATGTCACAACCGGCCTCGAGGGCCGCCTGTGCCCGACCGGTCGGACCGCCGCCGGACACCGCCCCCTGCATGCTCAGATCATCACTGAACACTGCGCCATCAAACCCGAGGCGGCCGCGCAGCTCCTCCCGGATCCAGCGGAACGAGAAGCCCGCCGGGCGCGGATCGACCTCCGGATAGATCACATGGCCCATCATCAGCCCGGGCAAGCCGGCATCGACCATGCGGCGGAAGGGCTCGATGTCGTCCAGCAGCTCGCCCCAGCCACGCCGGTCCACCGCCTCGGCCACATGCGAATCGGCCACCGCAGCGCCGTGGCCGGGAAAGTGCTTGCCCACGGCCGCCATGCCGGCATCGCGCATCCCGAGCATCAACGCCTGACCCAGGACCGCCACTGCCTCGGGTTCACGATGCAGGGCGCGGTCGCCGATCACCTGCGCCACCCCGCGATCGAGATCGAGCACCGGCGCGAAGCTGAGGTCCACATGGCAGGCTCTGAGCTCCGCCGCCAGCAGCCAGCCGAACAGCCGCGCCACCTCGCGCGCTTCCCGCGGGCTGGCGTCGTAGAGATGACCAAGCAGGCGCACCGGCGGCAAGACGGTGAAATCCTGACGACAGCGCTGCACGCGGCCCCCCTCCTGATCGATGGCCACAAGCAGCGCCGGGGTACGCAGGGCATGGATGCTGTCGACCAGCGCGGTCAGCTGTGCCGCCGAGACATGGTTGCGGGCAAACAGGATGACGCCACCGACCTCCGGACGCAGCAGCAGTTCACGCTCGTCGGGCCGCAGCTCCGGGCCGGCGAGATCGACCATGACCGGCCCGAGTGTCACTCGACGATCCTCACCAGCGTGCCCACCGGCACGCGCTCGAACAGCTCGATGACATCGGCATTGCGCATCCGCACACAGCCGTGAGAACGGGGGACGCCCATGGGCTCGGTGTCCGGCGTCCCATGGATGTAGATGAAGCGGCGCATGGTGTCGACGTCACCCAGCCGGTTGACTCCCGGCTCGAGCCCGCTCAGCCAGAGGATGCGGCTGAGGATCCAGTCTCGCGCCGGATAGCGCGCGGCGAGCGCCGGCGACCAGATCTCGCCGGTCGGACGACGCCCCACCAGCACCGCGCCGGCAGGCAGGCCCGCGCCGATCCGCGCCCGGATGCAATGGCGACCGCGAGGGGTACAGCCACTGCCGAACTGCTCACCGGGGCCCTGCAACGCCGTGGAGACAGGGTAGTCCCCGAGGCGCTCGCCAGCGCGCCACAGCCCGAGGCGCTGGTCCCGCAGGGACACCTCGAGGCGCAGCTCGGGCCGCACAGGCGAGGCATGGCGTGTATGGGTGACTGCAGCGTCCATGGTCGCATCTTACCCGGAGCGCGCGGACTGAAGAATCCCGGACTGCGGACGATACAGTCCCGAGTGCTGCTCAAGATCTGTCTCAGGGAGTGCCCGTGGGGGACATGTCCAACCTCATCACCCGTCAACCGGCCCTGTCCGTCAAGGAACTGATCGCCGGTCTCAAGCCCCGGCCCACAGCACTAGTGGAGGCCGATGCCCAGGGCGTGATCTGCTGGTGCAATGCCGCGTGGGAACGCGCCAGCGGCTGGACGGCAACAGCGCTCGCCGGCACGCCCCTGCGTCCACTGCTTGCGCAACGCTACGAGCACTCGCCGGAGCTCGAGAGTCTGATTGCCGCGCTCGATGCGGGTCAAGCCGCAGGTGCCACGGTCGAACTCACCCAGCGCGACACGGGCCACCAATGGGCGGAGGTGGAACTCGAGCCCAGGGCAGACGGCGGCTGGCTGGTGCTTGAGCGCGATGTCACCGAGCGCCTGGCGAGCGAGCATCGATTACAGGCGTTATGGCGGGCAGGCACGGAGGGGATCATCGAGTTCGCCGCCGACGGCACTGTGGTGGCCTGCAATGACGCCGCGCAGACCATCCTCAAGCTCTCAGCCGAGGCGCTGATCGGCCGCAAGCCTACGGATCCCGACTGGCAGGCGATTCGCGAAGATGGCAGTCCATTCCCCGGCGAAGAACACGCCGCGAGCATCACGCTGCGCACCGGCGAGGCGGTCAACGACTGTATCGTCGGGATTCCTGCAGCGCGCGGGCGTATCCGCTGGGTCAGCTCCTCGACCCGCGCACTACACGACACGCAGGGTGTACTGACCGGAGCCATTGCCGTGGTCCGTGACGTCACCCGTCAACGGGAGGCCACGACCCGGCTGAGCACGCTTATCCGCGGGGCAGGCGTGGGCACCTGGGAGGTTGACCTCGCCAGCGGTCGGGCCACTCGCGACGCCGTGTGGGGCGAGATGCTCGGCCTCGCTGTCGAGGAGATCCCCGATTCGATCGACGGCTGGCAGCGGCTGGTGCACCCGGAGGACGCGCCGCGTGTCGCCAGTGCCCGCGATGCGCATCTGAGCGGAGCAATGCCCGAGTACCGCTGCGAGTACCGGTTGCGTCGTGCCGACGGTCAATGGGCCTGGATCCTCGATGCCGGCCAGGTCATCGAGCGGGATTTTTCCGGTCACCCCAGGCGTATCGCTGGAGTACATATCGACATCTCCGAATTGCGCGAGGCGCATGCCCAGGTCACCCGCAGCAGTCGACGACTCGCCGAACAGCGCAGCGAGTTGCAGGCCATTATCGACGCCATTCCAGCGCTGGTGTTCTACAAGGATGCCGCCAACCGGATCCTCGATCTGAACCGCACTGCGGCGCAGGCCGTCGGACTGCCGGTCGAGGACGTTCGCGGCCATCGTGTCGAGGAACTGTTTCCACCCGAAGATGCCGGGAAATGCCTGGCAGACGATCAGGCCGTCTTGCGCACGGGCCGACCAAGCCTCGGTATCCTCGAACGCTACCGCGATGCCAAGGGCAGGTATCGGAGTCTGCGCACGGACAAGATCCCCCTGCGTGGGCCGGACGGGCACTGTGATCGCCTGGTCTCGGTCGCGGTCGATGTCAGTGAGCAGCTCGCGCGCGAACAGCGTATTGAACAGGACCTCGCGGAGGCTCAGGCCGCCAGCCTCGCCAAGAGTCGCTTCCTGGAAAGTCTGGGACATGAAATCCGTACGGCGTTGACGGCGATTCTCGGCTATGCCGACATGCTCGGCGACCCCGCCACAGGCCCCGTTGGTAGCGCGCGTGAGGACACCGCCGCGGTGCTGCGCCGCGCAGGCGAGCGACTGCTCACCACCATCAACGACATCCTCGATCTCTCACAGCTCGAAGCCGGCACACTCGCGCTGGAAACGGTCGACATGTCGCTGGTCGACCTGGTACGCGAGATCGAGCTGTCGATGCGCCCTCGCCTCTCGGCAACGGGCACTGGGCTTCGCCTGGGGCTGCTCACGCCGATCCCGGAGCGCGTGGTCAGCGCCCCCGCCCGTCTTCGCCAGATTCTCGTCAAGCTGATCGATCACGCCTTGAAAGTCAGCCTGGGCGGTGAAATCGCCATCGAATTGAGCCGTGAGGGCACCCCGAGAGGTGAGCGATTACTCGTTCAGATTGGCGCCGACACCCCCGGGATGGCCCCTGCGGACGCGGAGGACCCGTTCGAGCCGATACCACACGCCCACGGGGCCACCCCCCCCCACCATGACACCACACGGCTCGGATTGATGACTGCCCGTCGGCTGGCCCGGCTCCTCGGTGGTGAGCTGCGTCTGCGGACGCAGGACGGTGCAGGCCAGGCCGGCTTCCTGCTCGAGCTGCCGCTGGTCGCCAGCATCGGTACCAGTGTGGTCGAGACGCTGCCAGAGCACCGTCCGCCCCCCCCCTCCCGGAGCCCCAGTGCACGCCCCCTCGAGGGTCTGGACGTGCTGGTGGTCGAGGACGGCGAGGACAATCGCCGGCTGATCTGCCACTACCTCGAGAGTGCCGGCGCCCGCGTCTCAGATGTCGCCAACGGCGCCGCCGCCCTCGAACAACTTTCCCGACGGCACCACCAGGGCCGGCCGCCGGGCCTGGTCGTCAGCGATATCGACATGCCCGTGATGGACGGCTATCAGCTCGCGCGCGAGGCGGCACGGATGGCCATCGCCCCGCCCATGCTGGCGCTGACGGCGCACGCCCTGCCGGAGGACCGGGCCCGTTGCGAGGCCGCCGGATTCGACGCCTACCTGATCAAGCCGATAGACCGCCAGGCACTGCTGGACACCTGCCTTGCCCTGGTTCGCGATATCAGTCCCGTGAACATGGTCACGGCGAGCGTGCACGAAAGTGGAGAACATGACGCCATGTTGAGTGAATTTGCCGATGATCCCGACATGCAGCCGCTGCTCGCCGAATTCGTCGGCGAGCTCCCAGAGCGTGTCAGCCACCTGAGTGTCCTGGCAGCCGCTGGCGAGTACAGTGAGTTAGGGCGGCTCGCCCACCAGCTCAAGGGCGCCGGTGGAGGCTACGGCTATCCCGCGATCACCGAGGCGGCCGCGCTCCTGGAGCGCGCGGCACGCGAGCCGGCCGTCGAGGCGACCGCAGTGGCGGATGCTCTCGCCAGCCTGGCGGACGTCTGCGATGCGGCGGCCATTGCGCTGGACATCCCGGCAGCGGCCCAAGTCGGGAGCGTACGGTGACCGGATGTGCGAAGGCCACTCATCAGGTGCTGCTGGTGGATGACGACCGCACCATCCAGCGCCTGACCGAGGCCTTTCTCAAACCGCTGGATGTAGACTGCGAATTCGCCGGATGCGGCGCTGAGGCCTTCGAGTCCCTGGCGCGCAGGCTGCCAGACCTGATCCTCCTCGACCACGAGATGCCGGGCGAGTCGGGCCTGGAGATCCTGGAGCGGCTGAAGGCAGACCCTATCCTCGCCCAGATCCCGGTCATCTACGCCACCGGCACCGAGAAGGAAACAGTCATCAGCCGCTGCTTCGAGGCCGGCGCCAACGACTATATCCAGAAACCGATCCGCCGCCCCGAGCTCGTCGCCCGGGTCCAGTCGGTGCTGGAGCGCCAGCGCATGATGCGCGAACTCTGGACGAATGCACGCACCGACAGCCTGACCGGACTGCCCAACCGCCTGCTGCTGCAGGAGACGCTGGGCCGGGCCATCGAGCGCGCCCACCACGACCCGAATTACCACTTCGCCGTGCTGTTTCTCGACTTTGATCGGTTCAAAATGATCAACGACAGCCTCGGACACGAGATCGGCGACATGCTGCTCCAACAGATCGCCAGCCGGCTGCGGAGAAATCTCCGTAGCGAGGATGCGATCGTGCGCGACAGTCAGATGACCACACTGTCACGCCTCGGCGGGGATGAATTCGTCATCCTGCTTGGGGACATCCCGGACGAAGATGCCGCAGCCGCGGTGGCCACCCGTCTGCTCAACGTCCTCAACCGCCCCTATTCTCTGGCGGGCAACACCGTGAATTCCACCGCCAGCATTGGTGTGGTCTGCAGTGATCGTGTTTACCGGACTGCCGACGAAATGCTGCGGGATGCCGACATCGCGATGTACGAAGCCAAGGCCCGCGGCAAGGCCTGCCATGTGGTCTTCGACCCTTGCATGCACGCCGCCGTGGTCGAGCGCCACCGCATCGAGAGTGATCTTCGCCATGCGGTGGGCACAGACCAGATCCACCTTATGTATCAGCCGATCTTCTCCATCGAGGATGGCGGCGTGATCGGCATGGAGGCGTTGGCGCGCTGGGCGCATCCTGAGCTGGGGCCCATACCCCCCGACCGGTTCATTCCCGTCGCCGAGGAAACTGGCCTGATTATCCCGCTGGGTGAACAGGTACTGCATGCCGCATGCAGGCAGTTCCAGCAGTGGCGGCGTCAGCATGCGGGGCTCAAGTACGTCAGTGTCAACGTATCGCCCGCACAGCTGGAAATCGGCGGCTTCGCCACACTGGTCCGGGATATCGTGATCCAGCACGGAATGACTCCGGATGAACTGCAGCTGGAGGTCACCGAGTCGATGATCATGAGCCGCCCCGAGACGGCGGTGACCCTGCTGCAGGAACTCAAAGCCCTGGGTATCCGCCTGGCCATGGACGACTTTGGCACCGGCTACTCATCGCTGTCCTGTCTGCACCGCTTCCCGTTCGACGTCATCAAGATCGACCGCTCTTTCGTACAGGAGCTTAACGGCGAGCGTAGCGAGTTTGTCGCCCTGGTACACGCCATCGTGAACCTCGCCTATAACCTGGGCATGGAATGCGTCGCGGAGGGCATCGAGACCCACGAACAGGTTGCCGTCCTGCTGGCGGTCGACTGTCTCTACGGTCAAGGCTATCTGCTGGGTCGGCCTGCGGCCGCTGACGGAGTCTTTCCCCCATCCTGGTACAATGCCGCGCCCGCGGTCGCCTCGCAGCTGAGTGCCTGAGCCGACCACACACGCTCGGCGGTGCTGTCCGTCAGAGCACCACACCGCCTGCCAGTATCACTGCCTTCCTAGAGAGAGGCGGCGCTGTCCTCAGCAGTGACACCATCGTCGCGGATCGCCTGCTCGGCCGCCCGGTTGAGCACCACGATGGAGACTCGGCGATTCATCGGATTGGCGGGATCTTCGGCATCCAGCAGCACCGTCGAGGCGAGCCCCACGATGCGCATGATCTTGTTCGGGTCCATGCCGGACATGACCAGCTGCCGGCGCGCGGCATTGGCCCGATCATTGGAAAGCTCCCAGTTGCTGTAGCCGGTATCACCGGCTGCGAACGGCGTGGCGTCGGTATGCCCGGTGATACTCACCCGGTTGCCCACGGTGTTGAGCAATGACGCCAGCTCATCGAGAATTTCAATCGTATGCGCCTGCAGTCGCGGGCTGCCCAGCTCGAACATGGGCCGGCCCTCGAGATCGATAATCTGGATGCGCAGCCCTTCATCGGTGATCTCGATCAGCAGCTGATCGCGGTACTGGCTGAGTGTCTCGCTCGCGTCGATCGCATCCTCGATCCGCTGCTTCAGCTCTTCGAACTCAGCCGTCTCGAGCGCCGCGAGGGTCTCCTGCAGGTCTGCCGAAGGCAAGTCGCCACGGAACACCTCGCCGTCCTGGAGACGGAAATCATCGCCGCCCCCGGGAATCGGCCTTGACTGCTCACCCACGGCATCGCCGCCCTGCATGGCAACCCGCAAGGGGTTATCGAAGTAATCGGCGATCCCGCGGCGCTGCTCCTCGTCGGTGACACCGAGCAGCCACATGAGCAGGAAAAACGCCATCATGGCGGTGACGAAATCGGCGTAGGCGATTTTCCAGGCTCCGCCATGATGCCCATGGCCACCTGATTTCTTGACCTTCTTGATGATCAGCGGTTGTTCTGCGCCCATTGGAGATGCCTGCCTGAGCCGCGCGCGCTACTTGGCCGTCTTGACCGCTTCGCCCAGCTCTTCAAAGCTTGGACGGCTGGCACTGAACAGCATCTTGCGCCCGTGCTCGACAGCGATCGCGGGTGCCGCGCCCGCAAGGCTTGCGAGCAGCGTGGCCTTGATCGCCTCCATGGCCTTGGCTTCGCTGGTATTCTGATGCTCCAGCACGGCGGGGATGGGCGCGAAGATGGCATAGCCGAACAGAATCCCCACGAACGCCCCGACCAGCGCCTTGCCGATCAAGGGCCCCAGCTCCGCTGGCGGCAGGTGCAGTGAACTCATGGTCAGCACGACACCCATCACGGCCGCGACAATGCCATAGGCCGGCATCGAGTCGGCAAGTTTGACCAGCAGATTCAGCGGCACCTGGGATTCTTCGTGGTGGGTTGCGATCTCCTGGTCCATCAGCGATTCCATTTCGTGCGGCTGCATGGAACTGGTCACCATCATGCGCAGGTAGTCGCAGATGAAGTCGATCAGGTGATGGTCCGCCAGCAGC
>RECU01000019.1 GCA_007693855.1 Gammaproteobacteria bacterium
GCGGCGTGGTGCGAGGCACGATCTCTGACGTCAACGACCCGCTAGGGCTTGGACGGATTGAGGATCCGGGACCCCAGCCATCGGCATCTCCGCCGGATTCAGAGCAGGCCAGTTCTGGCGTTCAGGCCGCTGTCAGCCGCCGCACGCCAAGATCACCGGCCTCCTGTTCCGCCCGCCACAGATCGTAGTGCATTTGTTGAGGTCATCGTGAAAACCGACAAATCGATATGGCCATTGCGAGCAGTTTTACTCGCTTGGCACGCCAGCAGATCGCACGGACTTCAGATATCCGACGGCCGCGGCCGCCTCCGGCGGTGGCGCCTCCTGCCCTGACAGCCAGCGCGCCGTGCCCGCCGCGAGCTTCTTGCCGAGCTCCACGCCCCACTGATCGAACGCGTTGATACCCCAGAGCACGCTCTGGGTGAACACGCGGTGTTCATGCAGCGCGATCAGCCGCCCCAGCGTGGTGGGGTCTAAGCGGCGGAACAGCACGAGACTACTGGGCCTGGAGCCGGGGTGGACCTTGTGAAACAACAACTTGTCGAGGTCCGACCCCGAAAGGCCTTTGCTGGTGAGTTCCTCGCGTACGGCTTCTGTCCCATACCCCCCCGCCAGCGCCTCGGCCTGGGCGAGCATGTTGGCCAGCGCCAGCAGGTGCTGTTCCGCGGGCCCGGAGCCCTCCGCAGGTGCGATGAACTCCACATGCGCCGCGCGCGTGCCCTGGTGCAGCAGCTGGTAGAACGAGTGCTGCGCGTTCGAGCCCGGCTCGCCCCAGAGCACTGCCCCGGTGGCCCAGGCCACCGGCTGGCCGTCGCGGGTCACGCGCTTGCCGTTGCTCTCCATGTCCAGCTGCTGGAGATACGCCGGCAGGCGATGCAGGCGCTGGTCATAGGGCAGCACCACATGGCTCTCGCACCCCAGGAAGTTCTGGTTCCAGACGCCGAGCAGGGCCATCAGCACCGGCAGGTTGCGAGCCAGCGGCGCGCTGGTGAAATGCCGGTCCATTTCCCCACCGCCCTCGAGCAGCGCGGCGAAGTTCTCCCAGCCGATGGCCATCGCGAGCGACAACCCCACCGCCGACCACAGCGAATAGCGCCCGCCGACCCAATCCCATAGCGTGAAGCGCGCCTCGGGCGCGATACCGAAGGCATCCATCGCCGCCTGGTTGGTCGAGACCGCGACGAACTGCCGGCGCACGGCCTCGTCCCCGCCGCGCGCGTGCAGCCAGGCACGCAGCGCCTCGGCATTCACCCGCGTCTCCTGGGTGGTGAAGCTCTTGGAGCAGAGGATGAACAGCGTCGTTTCCGGGTCGAGCTGCGCCTGCAGATCACGCGCCTGCACGCCATCGACATTCGAGACGAAATGCACGCCCAAGCCCGGCTGGCGATAATCGTGCAGCGCCTCGACCGCCATCACGGGGCCAAGATCCGACCCGCCGATGCCGATGTTGACCACGTCAGTGATGGCCCGCCCGGTCCAGCCGGTGAAGGCGCCACTGTGCACGCGCTCGACCAGCGTGCGCATCTGCTCGCGCACGGCCAGGATCTCCGGCATCACGTCGCGACCGTCGAGCAGCAGCGCCGATGCCTCGGCCGGCCGTCGCAGCGCGGTGTGCAGCGCGGCGCGGCCCTCGGTGAGGTTGACCTCGGCACCGGTGGTCAACGCCTCGATCCACGCGGGCAGCGCGGCCGCCTCGGCCAGCTGCACCAGCGCCGCCAGGGCCTCGGCATCGAGACGCTGGCGGGTGGCGTCGAGCATCAGGCCTGCCGCCTGGTGGCAGAGCAGCGCGTCGCGGTCAGGCGAACGGCGCAGGTCGGCGAGCGGAGTGTCTCTGAGTCGGTCTGCGTGGCGCGCGAGCGCCTGCCACATCGGGTTGGCTTCGGGCGTGACGAGCGGCGGCAACGGGGATGGGGTCACGGGAAACTCCAGAAACGACTTGGGCGGGCGTATTGTCATGCTAGCAAAGGCGAAAACACGGTCAGGCGAAAAGCAGTGAACCTTGCCAGAAATAATCCTCGACCTCCCATATCGGGAGCATGCAGGCTATACTCTGGTCATGGCGAGCGCCTTGATGAGAGTGATTTCGAGGAAAACGCTCCGCGAATTCTGGACGCGCCACCCACAGGCCAGGACGGGTCTGATGACGTGGTTCCAGGAAGCCTCTCGTGGGTACTGGCGAACGCCACAGGATATCCGCAAGCTTTATCCGCGTTGGTACTCACCGACAGTACGACAGCATTGATGTGGAGAACATCTGATGGACATCCGGCCGATTCGCACCGACGCCGATCACTCAGCAGCACTGACGCGTATCGAGGCACTCCTCGATGCCCCGGCGAACACTCCGGAGGCGGACGAGCTCGAGATTCTGGTCACGCTGGTCGAGGCTTTCGAGGCCCGTCACCATGACATCCCGCCGCCCGATCCAGTGGACGCGATCTTGTTCCGGATGGAACAGCTGGATATGAGTCGAAAGGACCTCGAGCCGTTGATCGGACACAGTGGCCGGGTCGCCGAAGTGCTTAACCGCAAGCGTGGCCTGTCGCTTGCCATGATCCGACGGCTGCATGAGGCCCTGAACATCCCTCTGGAAACACTGGTGCGCAGTACCTGAGCAGGGCGAGCCGCAAGCTCACACGCCGTAATACCCCCGATACCACTCCACGAACCTCGCCACCCCCTCCTCCACCGGCGTGTCCGGCCGGTAGCCGACGTCGGCGACGAGATCCTCGACATCCGCATGGGTATCCGGCACATCGCCCGGCTGCATCGGCAGCAGCTCGCGCTCGGCCTTGCGTCCCAGGCAGTCCTCCAGCACCTCGATGTAGCGTGCAAGCTCCACCGGCTGCTGGTTGCCGATGTTGTAGATGCGCCAGGGCGCGCGGCTGCTGGCGGGGTCGGGATGCAGCGGATCCCAGTTCGGATCGGCCTGGGCCACGTGATCGAGCGTGCGCACCACGCCTTCGACGATGTCGTCGATATAGGTGAAGTCGCGGCGATGCCGACCGTAGTTGAACACCGGGATCGGCTTGCCGGCGAGAATATTCGCGGTGAACTTGAACAGCGCCATGTCCGGCCGGCCCCAGGGGCCGTACACCGTGAAAAAGCGCAGGCCCGTGCATGGCAGGCCGAACAGCGAGGCGTAGTTGTGCGCCATCAGCTCATTTGCCTTCTTGGTCGTGGCGTACAGCGACAGCGGATGGTCCACGCCAGCGTGCACCGAAAACGGCATGTGCGCATTCGCGCCGTACACCGAGCTGGTCGAGGCGAACACCAGGTGCTCCACCGGATGATGCCGGCAGCCCTCCAGCACGTTCAGCGTGCCGGTGACGTTGCTGTCGACATAGGCCTGCGGGTTCTCGATGGAGTAGCGCACGCCGGCCTGCGCACCGAGATGCACCACGCGGTCGAACTGCTCGCGGGTAAACAGCTCGGCCATGCCGCGAGCATCGGCCAGATCGAGCTTGACGAAATGGAAGTTGATGGCGCGCTGCAGATGCTCGAGCCGCGCCTGTTTCAGATTGACGTCGTAGTAGTCGTTCAGGTTATCCAGGCCGACCACTTCATCGCCGCGATCGAGCAGCACGCGCGCCGTGTGGTAGCCGATGAACCCGGCCGCACCGGTGACCAGGACTTTCACGCGCCCTGCTCCTCGAGCATGCGCCACAGCGGGCGCACCCCACCCTGCTGTTCCAGGAACTCGAGCATGGCCTCGTGGGCCGCCTGTTCCTCCGGCGAGAGCTGACTCACCACCAGCGACAGATCGCCGCGCTCGAAATGCGTCTCGCGCCCGTTGCCGTCCTTGGCGCTGTCGCCGTCATAGGCCTCGCCGAGCGACAGCGTGGCCTGGCCACCGGTCATCGCCAGATAGACTTCGGCGAGGATCTGCGCATCGAGCAGGGCGCCGTGGAGCTCGCGGCGGGAATTGTCGACCTCGTAGCGCCGGCACAGCGCATCGAGTGAATTGCGCTGCCCGGGATGGAGCTGGCGGGCCAGCAGCAGCGTGTCCAGCACCGTGCAACACGCCCGCACATCCACCACCGGCGCCTGCGCCAGCCTGAGCTCGTGGTTCAGAAAGCCGACGTCGAACTCGGCGTTGTGGATGATCAGCTCGGCATCCCCGAGGAACTCGAGCAGCTCGCCATGCACTTCCGCAAAGCGCGGCTTGTCGGCCAGAAACTCGACGGTGAGGCCGTGCACCTCGATGGCGCCGGCGTCGATATCGCGCTCGGGATTGAGATAGCGATGAAAATGCCGGCCGGTCGGGCGGCGGTGCACCAGTTCCACGCCACCGATTTCGATCACCCGATGGCCCTGCTCGGGCTCGAGCCCGGTGGTCTCGGTGTCCAGTACGATCTGTCTCATATCGATACTCTCAGCAGTTCGTCGATGCCGCGATTGGCCAGCTGGTCAGCGCGTTCGTTGCCCGGATCGCCGGCATGCCCCTTCACCCAGTGCCATTCGATCTCGTGGCGCGCCGCCTGGGCGTCCAGCAGCTGCCAGAGGTCCTGGTTCTTCACCGGCTTGCGCGCGGCGGTCTTCCAGCCGCGCCGCCGCCAGTCGGCAAGCCAGCGGGTGATCCCGTTCATCACGTAGGTCGAGTCGGTGAACAGGCGTACGCGACAGGGACGCTTGAGTGCCGCCAGCGCCTGGATGGCGGCGGTCAGTTCCATGCGGTTGTTGGTGGTGTCGGGCTCGGCACCCCAGAGCTCGCGCTCGTGCTGGCCGGCGCGCAGGACCGCGCCCCAACCGCCGGGGCCGGGGTTGCCGCGGCAGGCGCCATCGGTGTGGATCTCGACCCAGGCATCGCGACTCACCGGGCCGCCCCTGCGCCCATCGTCGGCTCAGCGGTCATCGTCGGACCTGACCAGGCGCAGCCTGGCACTGCGCGCCGCATTGGCGTTGGCGCTCGCGCTGGGTTCGGCCAAGCCGCCCACCACCCGCAGCCGCCGCCGCCAGCTCAGCCGCTGCGCGTTGATCCGCGCCTGGCGCTTGTTGGCCACCAGCAGATAGCCGCTGGCCACCGGCAGGGGCAACCAGCGGTCACACCAGCCATCGATGGCCGCCTGGCGCGCCTCCCCCGGGCCGCGCTGCATCGGCCAGCCGAACAGGTAGCGATGGTTGCGCCGCACCTGGCAGTCCAGCAGCTGCAGCCAGTCGCGCACGCGGTGCTCGGAGACGAAGCGCGACACCGCGGGTGGAAAACGCCGTCCCGACACCACGCGGCGAAGCCCCATCGGGCTGTACGGACTCAGGCCCAGAATGACCAGCTTGCCGTCCGGGCGCAGCACCCGGTCGACCTCGCGCAACAGCGCGTGCGGCGAGTAGGCGTGTTCCAGCGTATGCGGCAGCAGCAGCACATCAACCGAGTGCGTGGCCAGCGGCAGCGCGTCCCAGGCCCCGACGGCGCAGACGCCGGGGCCGGGGTTCACGTCGATCAGGTTGGCCCGCTGCGTGCGCGCGCGCTCGAGGAAGGCCCGCGGCTCACCCCAGGTGCCGATCTGCACCAGATCCTCGCCAAAGGCCTGCTCGAGCACTTCGGTGACCAGCGCGAGCTCGCGCGCCAGCAGCCGACGGCCCAGCGGGCTGTCCAGCCAGGGACGCCGCGTGCGCGGCCCGACAGTGAGAGGTGGCATGAATCCGGGTGGGCTCATGGGGCCACAGGATACCGCGTCCGCCCGGTGATGCGCAGACCGTTTGACCTGAGCATCGCCATCAGTAGGATACGCGGATGTTTGCCACCCGCCCCCGGATCCTGTGAGCCTTCCCGCCTGCTGCCGCCTCGCCGGTGCGCTGGCCCTGGCAGTGCTGTTGGCCGGCTGCCAGCCCTGGCTGCAGGAGGATGGCCCTGTAGGGCCGGATAGCACCGATGCCGAACCGGCCGAGTCACTGGCCGAGATCATCGTCCACCCGCCGCTGCCGCGTGAGCCCGTGCGGCGGCCCAGCGCGCCGAGGACGCAGGCCCCTGACACCCCGCCCGAAACACCTGAGCCGCCGCCCGACCTGCTCGCGCGCATGGTCGCGGGGTTTGCACTCGAGCCGGTGGACAACGCCCGCGTGCGCCAGGAGCTGGCCTGGTTCACCCGCAACCCGGCCTACATCGACCGCGTGTTCACGCGCGGCAGCCTGTTCCTGCCGCATATCCTCGATCAGATCGAGGCGCGCGGGTTGCCCAGCGAACTGGCGCTGATCCCGCTGATCGAGAGCGCCTACGATCCCTTCGCCTACTCGCATGGCCGCGCGGCCGGGCTCTGGCAGTTCATCCCCGGCACCGGCCAGCGCTTCGGCCTGCGCCAGAACTGGTGGTATGACGGTCGGCGCGACGTGGTCGAGTCCACGCGCGCGGCGCTGGAGTACTTCGAGTACCTGAACGGCTTCTTCGACGGCGACTGGCTGCTCGCCATGGCTGCCTACAACGCCGGCGAAGGGCGCGTGCGCCAGGCGGTGAACCGCAACCTGCGCGCGGACCGCGACCCGGCGTTCTGGTATCTGCAGCTGCCGCGCGAGACACGCCACTACGTGCCGCGGCTGCTGGCCATCCGCAAGCTCCTGAGTGATCCCGAGGCCCACGGCATCACTCTGCCCGAACTGCCCGACGAGCCCGGCTTCGCCATCGTGCCGGTCGCGGGTCAGATCGATCTCGCGCTGGCGGCGGAGCTCGCGGAGGTCAGCACCGACGAGATCTACCGGCTGAACGCGGGCTTCAATCGCTGGGCGACCGATCCGGAAGGCCCGCAGCGGCTGCTGGTGCCGGCGGATCGCGAGCTGGACTTCCGCGAGCGCCTGGCGGCAATCGATCTGCGAGAACAGGTGCAGTGGAGCCGTCATCGCGTGGCCAACGGCGAGACGCTGATCCACATCGCGCGGCGCTATGGCACCACCGTCGAGGTTCTCCGCGACGTCAACGAGATCACCGGCAACATGATCCGGGCTGGCCAATACCTGATGATCCCGCAGGCCGTGCGTTCGCTTGAGCAGTATACCGGCAGCGCCGACATGCGCCTGGCGGCGACCCAGTCGCGGCCGCGCGGCAACACCCGCAGCACGCATACCGTCGTCTCGGGAGAGTCCCTGTGGACCATTGCACGGCGACATGGCATCGGCGTACGCGAACTGGCCGCCTGGAACGGCATGGCCCCCGGCGACACACTGGCCGTCGGTCGCGAACTGGTGATCTGGCAGGACGGCCGGAACGCACGGTCCAGCGCCGCGAGCACGCCAGCCGCCACGCTCGCCCAGGCCGCGCCGTCGGAGGCCGCGCGCCTGCGCCGCGTGAATTACACTGTGCGCCAGGGGGATTCGCTCTGGCGGATCGCCAACCGTTTCGCGGTATCGGTCGACGAGCTGCTCGAGTGGAACGCCCTCTCGCGCGAGGCGGTGCTGCGCCCCGGGCAGCGGCTGGTGCTGCACGTCGATGTGACGCGCCAAAGTGGCTGAGCACCAGAGAACAAGGAGAACACCATGGGATTTCTTGCCGGCAAGCGTGCACTGATCGTCGGGCTGGCCAGCCAGCGCTCGATCGCCTGGGGCATCGCCCAGGCCATGCAACGCGAGGGCGCGGAGCTGGCGTTCAATTACCAGGGCGACAAGCTCCGCGGGCGCGTCGAGAAGATGGCGGGCGAACTCGGCTCCTCCATCGCCCTGCCGCTGGACGTGGCCACCGATGAGGGCATCGACAGCTTCTACGAGGGCCTGGCCGGGCACTGGGACGGCTTCGACATCCTGGTGCACTCGGTCGCCTTTGCACCGCAGGACCAGCTGGGCGGGAGTTATCTCGACTGCGTCACCCGTGAGGGCTTCCGGGTGGCCCACGACATCTCCAGTTACAGCTTCGCCGCCCTGGCCAAGGGCGCACGCCCGCTGATGGCGGAGCGTCAAGGCGCACTGTTGACGCTGAGCTATCTCGGCGCCGTGCGCGCAGTGCCGAACTACAACGTCATGGGCCTGGCCAAGGCCAGCCTCGAGGCCAACGTACGCTTCATGGCCGCCGATCTCGGCCCGGCGGGGACCCGGGTGAACGCGATCTCCGCCGGCCCCATCAAGACGCTGGCCGCGGCCGGGGTCGGCGGTTTCCGGCGCATGCTGCATCATGTCGAGGAAGCCTCGCCAATGCGCCGGAACGTGACGATCGAAAACGTCGGCAACGCCGCGGCGTTCCTGTGCTCGGATCTGGCCGCCGGCATCACCGGCGAAATCCTCTACGTGGACTCGGGCTACAACATCGTCGGCATGCACCTCGACGCGCCGGCGGAGTGAGCGCAGCGCGCAGCCAGTCCCCTGCGCGCGCAGGCGTGTGAGTCGCTTCCGGACTTCACATAAGGCGTTCACATCAGTCTCGACCGGACGCCGACCGGGTGCGCTGCGTGTGAACCACCTCGCAGTTCTCACATAAGCCCGGCATCCGCTGTTGCCCGCGGCCTGCAGGCACAGTAGCGTTAGGCCTCGACTGATAACGGCATACCCATCGAAAGGTGGGGACGCAAAGCTTCCGGTCTAAGGGTGCAGCCGCACCTAGGACAGCGGGGTTGCCAGTGACCACGACGCCAGAGCCTCCGTCAATATGCTTTGCCGCCCGTCCGGGCGGGTTCTCGCGTCCGCGGACCCCATGTCCGCCACCCGGCATGCTTTGTCGCCCCCTCCCGGTCTGCCGCCACCAACGCGACAACCCGCGGGGACCGATATCGTGCCAGTAAGCCACGCCAAACAGCTCAGCCGGACCAGCCTCGCCCTCGCCGTCAGTCTCGCGCTGACCGGATGTATCGACGAGGACATGTTCAAGTCCCGTAGCGCAGTCGCCGAGGAGTCTCAGGAACAGGTCGCGGCCTCCAGCGCACCGGTGCTGGAAGTGCTGGTGCCAACCAGCGAAGCGCGTTACGAAATCGCCGCAGAGGAAGTTGAACTTGCCGGCATCGCGCGTGACGACCAGGGCATCAGTCAGGTGCGCTGGCGCCGTGAGGTCAACGGTGAGACGCGTGAAGAGGGCCGTGCCCTGGGGCGCGACGCCTGGCGCATTCCCGGCCTGCGGCTCGATGAAGGCGACAACGAGGTCACCATCATCGCCGAGGACCGCGACGGGAACGTGACCGAACACACGGTGGTGATCACCCGGCTCCCGGAGGCGCCGAAAGACGAGCCTCCGCCGCCCATCGCAGCACCTGCTCCGGAGCCTGAGCCTGCCCCGGAGCCTGAGCCTGCCCCGGAGCCTGAGCCTGCCCCGGAGCC
>RECU01000044.1 GCA_007693855.1 Gammaproteobacteria bacterium
ATTGGAACTCTCGGAGGGGTATCTCGTCGGTGCGTTCTCGAACGCAGGCTTTCTGAGTGGCCCATCACATCGGCGGGGCCGAACGGTCCGGATCGTGAACCGATGGTCAAGCAGCGCCAGACCGCTCTGAGTGCCCATCGCACGTCCCCGGACGCGACGGACCTGAGCTACGGCGCGGCGCGTCGCAGATTCAGTCCGCAGTTCGAGGCAGAGTTCATCCGTGCCCGCCTGTGGGACAACCGCACTCTATTTCCAGCGCCCTGCTGGTAGTCGATCCCGGGTCCGGCGGATGGTCCACGGCCTTCTATCTGCAGACGCCAGAGCACCAGCGTCTCACGGTCGAGGGGCAGCGCGGGCTAAGGGTCAACTCGTCAAATGAACGATGTCGAACACACCGAATATCCTGAAATCGCGCCAGTCGGTGGTCGCGATTTGCTTGATGCCCGCGCTGTGATAATTGGCGGCCAGCAGGGTATCGAGAACGCGCTTCCGGCCCGACCGATGGCGCTGCATCCAGTCGACAAAAAGGGGAAAGGAATGCTGCGTCGGCTCGACAATGCGACATTCGCGCGCGTGCCACCACTGGTTGCTGATCTCGAGTGCATCGTCCATCTCGAGAGGCTGGGAGAAACGCCGGCGATCGGTGACGACATGCGCAAACTCGCCCAGGACCTGCGCGCAGATCGCGGCACTCGATTCCTTGCCTAGGATGCCGGTTTCGAAAAGCTTCATGCATGCCGAATGAGCAGGATGCTCGCGGATGGTCAGGCCGACCAGAAAGCTGGTATCCAGCCCGATCACGAATCACTATCCAGCATTTCGTCGAGCAGGTCATCGTCCGCGGTCAGTGGACGCAGTACCCGGCCGGCCGAGCGCGGTCGGAAGCCAGCCAGGTCGCCGACCGGACGCAGGCGTTCGCGTCGGTACAACTCCATGGCCTCGCGGATCAGTTCCGAGGTGGGTCGGCCAGCAGACTTGGAAGCGACCTTAAATTCCGCGTACACAGGCTCAGATACATTGATCGTAATGGTTTTCATACATTTAAAGTAATGTATGTTTTTTGGTGTCGCAAGTTCGGCCAGAGACTTGTTCTAAAGACACGGCGCCCGGTGCCGTAGGCCGCCAATGACCCAAAGGAACGCTCGGCCATGACCGAGCTATATGAATATATTGATTATTCCAGCGCGCCCGACCAGCTGACTGGCGGCATCCGCCGTATCCCGATCACGACGCCAAAGGGCGAGTTGTCGGTCTGGGTCAAGCGCGTCGGCACACAACCCGAAGATCCGCCTTTTGCTGCTGCACGGCGGCCCCGGTGATCCAGTCGCTGAGCTTCGATACGTTCGACAAGCGTGCTGTTGGGGGTCTGCTGACCTCCGGGCGGAAACCTTGGGGCACGCTGCGGCTGCCGCAGGCCTGCACTAGGCAATGGTGTTCGCCGCGAACGACGGGTCCAGGACCAGCGCTTCGGTGGCGGGGCGGTTCTGCAAGGCCGCGAGCACCTCGTCTTCCCGGAGCGATTCATCCATCTCCTCGGTCCAGACCTTCATGCTCGCCAACCCATAGTCGCCGAACGCGGTCAGCATTGGCACGTCTGCCGCATCCCGACCGCGAACCATGAGAATCCGGCCGATGCGCGGCGAATTGTGCCTGGGGTCGAAGGCGTACCAGCGCCCCTCGAGGAATACCTCGCTCCATGCACAGAAATCACCAGCGCCTTCGTCGTCGGTGCCGATGTCGCTGAGATACCCGCTGGCGTAGCGGGCGGGGATGTTCATTGCACGGCACAGCGCGATGAACAGATGGGCGAAATCCCGGCAGACACCGGTGCCCTCACGGAAGACATCCACGGCGGTCTTGGTCGGGCGGCCGAAACGGTAGCCGAACAGGACATGGTTGTGCACCCAGTTCGAAATGGCCTGCACACGTGCCCAGCCAGGCGGCGTGCCGCCGAACAGCTGCCAGGCGTCCGTCACCAGTTCATCATTCTCGCAATAGCGGCTTGGTGTAAGGTAGGTGAGGGTGTCGGCCGGCAGGTCCATGATCTCGTGTTGCCGGGCGTTCCAGTTGTACTCATCCGGTGCGCCATCGTCGGCCACGACACAGTCGGACCACAACGTGGTGGTGCCCAGCGCGGCGTGAATACGGGCAGTACGATTGCCGAAGGCGTCCGCGTATTCGTCAATCACCGTGTCAGGATCTGTCCGGATGTGATCCGACCCGAGCATACGACGGCTATTGGACCGGTGCAGCCGCAGTGCCAGCAGCATCGGGGTCGCCTTGGGGCAGTCGACCGTGATTTCAAATCCGATACGAATACGCATCACTCGCTCCGTGGCTGATCTGCGTGTGCCTCCTGCGGTGCTCTGGCCCTCTTGCGCGATAAGCTACTTGAAGCGGGATCTCGCGCTCTCAAAAGCCTTGCCAATGCTGTCCCAGGCCTTGTCGAGTCCACTCTTGATGTCGTCCCAGGCATCATCGCTGCTGTCCTGCGCTTCGCGCAGCTTTCGCCGGGCTTCGTCGCGCTTGGCGCGTAGTGCTTCAAGCTGGTGCTGATACTCTATCCGGCTATCGGCCTGTGTTTCTTCCGCTTTGGCCTTCAGCCGGTCAATGTCCGCCTCCCATTGGTCGAGACGGGCTTTTGCCTTTTCGATATACAGATTTTTGTCAGTCATCGTTTGACCTCCATTCAGGGTACCAGCATAGCATCTGTGATCAGCCGGGAAACCTCATTGCGCGCCTCGCCCATGACGCTACCGGCTGCCGGAACTCGCGGGTTACCATCCTCGCGGCGACGGCGTTGGATACGTCGTTGGCATGAATTCCGTGGTCCACTGGCCTCCCAGGGCTTCTCCGCAGAGCAGGTACGGCATGGCAGCAGCTTACCGATGTAAATCCCGAGGGCTGGCGGGCAGTCTGCTGCTGGTGTTGTGCCTGATGACGCTGCCCGGCGAGGCCCGTGCAGCGTCCGAGGCACCGCTGGTCGCGGCGGCGTCGGATCTGCAGTTTGCACTGGCAGAGGTTGCTGAGGCGTTTTGGGCCGAAACGGGCCAGCGTGTCCGCGTGGCGACCGGCTCTACCGGTAATTTTACCCGCCAGATCCGTGCGGGGGCCGGATTCGAGGTGTTCCTGGCGGCCGACGAGCAGTTCGTGTTCGATCTGTATCGGGACGGATTCACGCGCGATGAGGGCAGCCTCTACGCTATCGGACGTCTGGTCATGCTGGTGCCGAGAGGCGGGACGCTGGCGGCAGACGGGTCTCTCGACGCACTGGCTGACGCGCTTGCTCAGGGCCGCCTCCGGCGCTTTGCCATTGCCAATCCCGATCATGCGCCATATGGGATGCGAGCCTTGGAGGCGCTGCGGCATCGGGGCCTGTGGGATGCCTTGCAGCCGATGCTGATCATGGGAGAGAACGTCAGCCAGGCGGCGCAGTTTGCGTTGTCCGGCAGTGCGCAGGGGGGCATTGTCGCCTATTCCCTCGCGCTCGCGCCGCCCGTCGCCGAGCGCGGCGAGTTTGCACTGATCCCGGAGTCCTGGCATGCCCCGCTGCGGCAGCGGATGGTTCTGCTGCAGAATGCTGGCCCGGTGGCCGAATCCTTCTATGAGTTCATGGAGACCGAGGCGGCACGGTCGATCATGATTCGTTACGGCTTCAGCGTGCCGGCAGGTTGAGCCGTGGATTGGACCGCGCTCTCGCTTTCCCTGCGCCTCGGCGGCTGGACGGTGCTGTTGCTGTTGCCGGTTGCCGTGTTTTTCGGTCGTTTCCTGGCGGTTCACCGCTTCCGGGGCAAGGGACTCGTGGAAGCACTGGTCATGCTCCCGCTGGTGCTGCCGCCGACCGTCCTGGGCTTCTATCTGCTGGTCGGGTTCGGTGGCGGCAGTGCCTTCGGTCGCGCCTGGGACAGCGTCTTCGACCAGTCGCTGGTGTTCAGTTTCCAGGGGCTGGTACTCGCCTCCCTGCTGGTCAATCTCCCGTTCGCCGTCCAGCCCGCGCAACGCGCCTTCGAGACGATCGCCCCGGAACTTCGCGAGGCCGCGGCGTGCTGCGGGATGTCGTGGTGGCGATCATTGTGGAAAATCGAGTTGCCTCTGGCCTGGCCCGGCGTCGTGACGGCCATGGTCCTGTGCTTCGCCCATACGTTGGGCGAGTTCGGTGTCGTGCTCATGGTGGGCGGCGCCATCCCGGGTGAGACCCGCACACTTTCGATCGCGATCTATGATCGGGTCCAGGCGTTCGACGAGACCTCTGCTGCGACGATGTCGATCGTGCTGGTCGTTATTTCAGTGGTGACGATCGTCACCACCCTGTGGTTGTCATCGCGGGTCGGACGCAGGCTGGGCTGATGGCGCTTGAGTTCGAGGCACACAACATTGCCCCTATACCCCTGGCGCTGAAGTTCGAAGTCGCCTCGGGAGAGTTGTTGGTCATTGCCGGGCGCTCGGGTGCCGGCAAGACGACCATTCTCCGCGCCATCGCCGGCCTGTGGCACCCAGCGACTGGTCGAGTGGCCAGCAACGGACAGATCTGGCTGGATACCGCAGCGGGCCGGGCATGTCCCGCCCACCACCGGCGCGTCGGGGTGGTGTTGCAGGACTACGCGCTGTTTCCGCATCTGACCGCGGCACAGAACGTCGCTGCGGCCATGGGCGATATCCCCAGGCGTCGGCGTGTGGCGGAGGCAGGTCGGCTGCTGGCCCTGGCCGGCTTGTCGGGTCTGGAGGCACGTCGTCCAGCCCAGCTCTCCGGCGGCCAGCAGCAGCGCGTGGCCATCGCGCGTGCGCTGGCCCGCCGCCCGGAGGTGTTGCTCCTGGATGAGCCGTTTTCCGCGTTGGATCCGGGCACACGTCACCAGCTGCAGACGCAGATCCTCGAGCTTCGCGAGCATCTGCGTATGCCGGTGATCCTCGTGACGCATGATCTGGAAGAGGCACGCGTGCTCGCTGATCGGGTGCTGGTACTCGAAGACGGTCGTGCCCTGCGGACGGGTACGACGGACGAGGTGCTCTGCGAGCCGCCGGCGCTCAAGGCTTTGGGCCTGCGTGAGCTTTCGGTGTCGTTGACGGCATCGGTCAAACGCCATGAGGAGGATGGTCTGACGCAACTGTCCAGCTCGGCGGGCGCGCTGTTCGTGCCGCGCATCGATGCGGCGCCGGGCCAGGCGGTCGAACTCCGGATTCCTGCGCACGAGGTATTGCTCTCGATCACGCGCCCCGATGACCTCTCCGCCCTGAACGTCCTGCCAGCGATCGTCGAACACGTCTCCCAAGGGGATGGGCCGGGCGCGGTGGTCCATCTTCGCTGCGGCGGGCAACGCTTACTGGCTCGGGTGACGCAGCGCTCGGTGCGCGCCCTTGCCCTGGTCGAAGGGGTGCGCTGTTTCGCGATTCTCAAGGCCCTGTCGTTGGCGCCGCGAGACATCTCTACTGCACGTTCACATGACGCCGCCGGGTTCGACGCGGGGGCAGCGTCGCAGGGCTGACCGGCGGGAGTCAGATTTCCATTTTTTCAAGAATCGCGCCGACGATGTCGTTCACCGTGATGATGCCCTGAAGCTCGTTGTTGCTGGTCACAATCAGGCGTTTCACGCCGAAGTTCAGCATCATCTGCACCGCGTGTCGGACCTCGAGCTGGCGCGGGACCAGCAGGGCGGGTTTCAGCGCGATGTCGTAGACGTTGATCAGGTCGACATCGCCTTCTTCCTGGATGATGGCGCGCAGGATGGCTGTATAGGTGATCAGCCCGAAGGCATCGCCATCGCTGCGCTTCTCGACTACCAGCGACTTGACCTTTTTGTCGCGCATCATCTCCATGGCGTCGCGCAGCGTCGCCATGGGTGAAATACTGTGGACCTCGCTGATCATGAGGTCCGCGACCAGCTTGCGGGATTGCTCGTTACTCATGGTGATTCCTATATTTCGTCTTCGATTTTACGGGTGAATTGCGTGACCTCGCGGGTGTCGATGCCACCGAGGTGCTCCAGCGGTACCGTGAAGGCGATACCGCGGGAGTCATTATCGAGGTCCAGCTCCTTGGTAAGGCACTTCAGCACCTGAAGGGAAAGTTTCTTTTCCAGAACGAACAACAGCACCGACTGCGAACCTTCATACGTCAGACCAAAAAAGGTTTTTTTCTCGTCACCGGTGATGCCCCGTGCATTCAGTAGGGTGACTGCACCGGCACCGGACTCGCGTGCGATATCGATGGCACGATCCTCCATTTCCTCAGCCAGAATGGCTACCAGGACAGAAAACTTCATGGCGTTGCACCTCGTTGTCTTGCTATGAAATCCGCAAGGATGGCGTACAGCATGACGCTGACGATGGGAAAAATCGATGCGAAGGCGATCAGGCCGAAGCCGTCGATCATGACGCTGCGACCCTCGATATTGGTGGCGAGGCCGATGCCAAGCGCCGTGATCAATGGGACGGTGACCTCGGAGGTGGTGACGCCACCCAGATCATAGGCCAGCGCGATGATGTAGCGCGGCGCGAGGAACGTCAGCAGGATGACGATTGCGTAGCCACCGATGATGTAGAGATGAATCGAGTCACCGGTGATGATGCGATGCACGCCGATGGTGATGCCGGTCGCCACGCCAAGCGCGACCACGAGCCGGATTGCGTTGCTGCGAATTCGTCCCGCCGAGGCCTCTTCAGCCTTGTCGCCGATGGCAATCAGTGCTGGCTCGGCCATGGTGGTGGCGAAACCGATTGAGAACGCAAACAGATAAAGCCAGCCAAGACTGCCATGCGCAATCAGTTGCTCGGCCATGTTCTCGCCGATCGGGAACAGGCCGAGCTTCAGGCCCACCACGAAGGCGTAAAGCCCGA
Organism: Gammaproteobacteria bacterium; assembly: GCA_007693855.1. Classification (GTDB taxonomy): domain Bacteria; phylum Pseudomonadota; class Gammaproteobacteria; order Steroidobacterales; family PWYM01; genus PWYM01. The sequence continues at coordinate 6,835 of RECU01000044.1, forward strand.
CAATGACCAGGACGAATCCGAAGGTCACCATCGGCAGATGCGGGATGCGCTTGCGAATGACGACGTATTGAAAAACCAGCACCACCAGGATGATGGGCAGGACGTCGCGCATCATCCGGCCGAGATCGAGGAGCAGGCCTGTCGCCGTTCCCGGGACGACCGTCTCGGTCTGCTCCTCGAGCGTTGCGATGAGTTCGCTGCCGGCAGCGACGCTCGCCGGGTCGGCCAGCGTGAATACCACGACGCCATAGAGCTGGACGGTGATCATGGGCACCATCACCGAGAGCGCGACGAGTCCGAACCCGTCGATCAGCGGGTTGCGTCCACGGATGGCGGCCGCCAGCCCGAGGCCGAGCGCGGCGATCAGGGGTACGGTCACGATGTTGGTGGTGACGCCGCCCGAGTCGTAGGCGAGGCCGACGATCTCCTCGGGCGCGAAAAACGTGACGATCACCACCGTGATGTAGCCGCCGATCATCATCCAGTGCAGTGGCAGCCCGAGAATGATGCGCAGCACACCGATCGCCACCACCGCACCGACCGAGGTCGCCACCAGAACGCGGAGTATCAGTGGGTCGATGCGTCCCTCGCTGATCAGCTCGGCCTGCTCGGCGACCGCGATCAACGCGGGCTCGGCGATGACTGCGGAGAAGCCGATGAAGAACCCGAAGATCATCAGCCAGGGCAGCGAGCCCTTGGCGGTGAATTCATCGGCAAGACTTCGCGCGATGGGGAAAATGCCCATCTCCAGCCCTTGCAAAAACAGCGCCACGCCGATCACGACGATACCGAGCCCGATGATCATGGCGGTCAGCCCGTCGGGGACCTGGCGCAGCACCCCGAACTGGAACACGCTGACGACCAGGACGATGGGCAGCAGATTGCGCAGCGCATGCAACAGCGTCGAGAAGAATTCTCTGGCCAGGCGCCTCATCGGTCGTAGACCAACGGCTCGTCAGCCGGAGTTGTCGGGCGGCGCAGCAGCAGGCGCGCCAGCCGGTCCACCAGTGTCTGGACGACCACGTAGAGACAGGGCACCAGGAACAGTGTCAGCAACATGGCTGTGATCAGTCCACCCACCACACTCAGCGCCAGCGGCTGCATGATGTCGGCGCCGGCACCCATGCCAAGTGCCAGCGGCAACATGCCAGCGACCGTGGTCAGTGTTGTCATCAGGATTGGACGCAGGCGCACCCCGCCAGCTTCCAGCACAGCCTCGCGCATCTCCAGCCCCTGCCGCCGGCCGCGCTCGATGTATTCGACGAGCAGGATGGCGTTGTTTACAACGATGCCGATGAGCAGGATGACCCCGAGGAACACCGGAGCACTCGCAGGCGTGCCCGTGAGCCACAACAGGCCGACCACGCCGGCAAGCGCCAACGGCGCGCTGGCCATGATCACCACGGGGTTGCTCAGCCGCTCATACTGCACAGCAAGCACGACAAACACCAGAAACACCGCGAGGGCGATGACCAGCCGCAGCTCCCGGTTGGTCTCCTGGATCGTTTCCCACTGCCCGCCCAGGACCAGACTGTACTGCTCGGGCAGCGCCATGCCCCGCAGCCGGCGCTCCACTTCACGCATCACCGTACCGACGTCGGCGAGCTCCGGGTTGATCGAGCCGTTCACGCGCAGGATCCGCCCCTGGTTTTCGCGTTCGATGTGTGCCGGGCTCTCGCCCAGTCTGAATTCGGCCACTTCACGCAGCTGAATCGGTCCGGCAGGCCCGCGGTGGACGATGAGGTTGCCCAGGGCATCAGGATCGCGCGTATCGCGCCTGGGCAGGCGCACACGGACGTCATACTCAGCCCAGCCGGTGGCAAAGCGGGTGGGTACGGTACCGGTCACCCCATCGCGGAGCACCCGGGCGATGTCGCCGACGCTCAAGCCCAGAGCAGCGGCACGTTCGCGGTCGATATCGATGCCCAGGAGAGGTGTGCGGTCTTCACGCCCGATCTCGACGCCTTCGAGGCCGGGAATGCCTTCCAGCAGCACCAGGAGTTCGCGTCCGATCTGCTGCAGCTCCCCCAGTTCATCGCCCATGACACCGATCGAGAGATCATCGCCCGTGACCCCGAACTGCAGGCCCTGGATGCGCGGCGGCCGCACGGTCAGACGCGCCCCCGGCAGATCCAGGGCGTTGAGCCGCTCCTGGAGTTCCGCCACCCAGCGCCCGGCACTCCAGTCGGGACGTTGTTCGGCAGGCGCCAGGCGTACGCGGATGTTTGCAGTGCCTGGCCGTTCGGAGATCACGCCCCCGGAGAGGTGGCCCCCGACCATGGCGAATACGCTCTCGACATGCGGCATCGTCTGGATTTCGCTTTCGATGGTTCTGGCCGCGGCGTCGTTGCGTGCCGGAGGGGTACCTGGCGGCAGGCGCATGTGCACGGTCACCTGCCCGTCGTCCACCGGCGGCAGGAACTCGGTGCCGAGCGTGTCGAACAGCTGCAGCGCGCCGATAAACGACGCCGCGGCCAGTCCGATTACCAGCCACCGCCAGCGCAGGATGCCGCCGAGCGCGAAGCGATAGCCCGCCACCAGACGATCGATGCCTGCGTCAAAGGCGCGAAACGCCCGGCTCCGATCAAGACCCGACCGGAACCGGATACCCGCGAGCCTGGCGGAAAGCATGGGGACGAGCGTCAGCGCTGCCGCCAGCGAAGCGATGATGGCGAAGGAAATCGTCAGGATCAGTTCACGAAACACCAGCGAGGCCAGGCCGGTAATCAGTAGAAAGGGGGCCACTGCAGCGAGGTTGGTGAGTGTGCCGGCCGTGATCGCCGAAATGACCTCGTCCGCCCCTTCATGTGCGGCCTGCTGATCGTCTTTGCCGAGACGGTCGCGGTGTCTTGCGATGTTTTCCAGCATGACGATGGCGTTGTCGAGCAGCAGCCCGACGCCGAGCGCCAGTCCGCCAAGGCTCATGATGTTCAGCGTCAGCCCGCTGACCCCCATGAGGGCGAACGTGGCCAGAACAGCCAGCGGGATCGACAGCCCGATCACGAAACTTTTGCGCAGACTGCCGAGGAAAGCCAGCACCACCAGCATCGCCAGCGCGCCGCCGAGAATGGCCGCGGTGGAGACCGCCGTCAACGATCCGCGGATGAAGAATGCGCTGTCCCGGGTAGCCTCGAAGCGGATATCTTCCGGGATGAAGCCGCTGGCCTCGAGACGGCTCAGGGTCGCATTCACCGCATCGACCACGCCGACGGTGTTGGCCTCGGGCAGCTTGAAGACCGATAACCGGGTCGCCGGTACCCCGTTCAGGCGGACGAACAGTCGCTGTTCGCGGTAGCCGTCGCGGACTTCGGCAATTTCGTCCAGCCGGATGCGTCGGTCGCTGCCCGGAATCGCGAGCAGGACCGTGGCGACATCTTCTGCCGAGCGGAAACGCCCGTCCGTTCGGGCCATCACATCGAAAGTGGGGGAGGTGACCTGGCCGGCCGCAATGTTGAGGTTCTCCCGCGCCAGCGCATCGGCCACGTGGCGCAGGCTGAGCCCATAGGAGTTCAGGCGGTCCTGGTCGACGATGACCTCAAGTTCACGCACCAGGCCACCGGCCGCCTCCACGCCAGCCACACCATGTAGCGACAGCAGTTGTGGCGCCAGCCGGTGTTCGACCCAGTCGCGCACCTCGCGTGGTGTCCTGACGCTGGAACTGAACCCGGCCTCGAAGACAGCGTCCTGAGAAGGATCGAATTTGTAGAGTCGCGGTGGATCGATATCCGAGGGCAGCTGTGTGCGTGCCAGTTCCATGAGCCGCGCGGCATCCTGGAGTGCGTGATCGAGATTGACGCCGTATTCGAACACCAGGTTGACGTTGGTGCGGCCTTCGGAGGCGCGGGAGTAGATCCGGCTCAGGTTTTCGGTGGCCGCCAGTTGTCGCTCCAGCACCCGCGTGACCTGCTCTTCCATCACCTCCGGCGCGACCCCTGGGTAATTGACCGTCACCCGGATATGCGGATAGATGATTTCAGGTAACAGATTGACGGGCAGTCGATCGATGAAGAACAGTCCCAGCACGAAGACCACCGAGGCGATCGCGAGCGTCCCCACGGGCCGGCGGATGGCCGCATGCGTGAGCCCGCGGTAATAGCGGGTTCCACGGGCGGGCTCCGGGGAGACGGCGGGCCCGCTCATCCAGCCCAACCGACAATGCGCACACGGGTGCCAGGACTGAGATCCAGTGGGTTGGTGGCCACTACGCGTTCTCCGGGCGCCACCCCGCTGCGCAGTTCCTGCCAGCCCCCCCTGGTGACGCCCGGTTCTACCCGGCGCCGCTCCAGGCGATCATCTGCATTGATCAGCATCACGTAGAGCTCACCGCCATCGCCCTCCGCCAGGGCTGCCGCGGGGACGGCGAGGACGTCGCTGCGCTGGTCGACAACCAGGCGGGCACGTGCCAGAAACCCGGGACGGACCCCGCGGGCGGCGGCATCGGGGAGATCCACCTCTACCGTGACCAGCCGGCTGCCGGCCTCCGCCGCCGGAAAAATCCGCCGCACCTGGCCGGTGAGTGCCGCCTCCGGGCCGAGCGCATCGACATGCACGTCGACGTGATGCCCGGACTCGAGCTCGCGCACATCCAGCTCGGAGACGCCGATTCGCAGGACCAGTGTGGTGAGGTCTGCCAGTTCAAACAGCGTCGCATGTCGCGACACGGCTTCACCCGGTTCGACATGGCGGGCCAGCACGACCCCGTCCACCGTGGCGCGCACCTCACCGAACCCGACACGGGTCCGCCATAGCTCCGCCTCGCTTGCGGCAATCCGCATCTGGGCGCGGGCCGAGTCCCGACTCGCGACATCGATATGGCCGGTGGCATGCAGCCGCTCAAGACGCTCGAAGGCAAGCTCGGCGTCTTCCTCGCGTGCCTCGGCTCGCGCCAGTTCAGCCTCCTGCTCGGATACGTCAAGTCGTGCGATCACCTGCCCAGGCGCGACACGGTCGCCGGTCTCAACCCCTACGTAGGTGAGCACGCCGTCGGTGCGGGCGGCGAGCCTGACGCTGCGCATGGGCTCGATCGGCGCGGAGACCTGAACGCTGCGGGAGAGATCGCGCGGGCTGATTTCCACGGCCTGCACCGGCAGGCTCGGCGCTGCCGTGCGTTGCGGTTGCGTCTCCGCCGGTTCGCCTGAGCATGCGGACTGGCCTGCGGTGAGCACGATCAGCACCCCCACAACCGCCGCACGCCGTCTCCACTTTCGCACGCGCGTGCCTCTCGCGTCCTTGCCAGACTGAATAAACTACCATAGCACCCGGAGTACGGCATGCTGGCATGGTGACCTTGCGTCGTGGACGTTATCATGAGGGATCAGGACGTTGATCTAGCCGGCGATGCCGCGATACAGGAGCGAAGGGAATGCCAGTGATTGTCACCAGAGCCGGATGGCTGGGCGCGTTTATGGCAGCAGCCGTGCTCGCTGGATGTGGTCAGCGAGTGGATGATCCCAGCCAGCAGCTGCCGCATGTGGTGCGTGGCATGGCCATACAGGACCTCCAACTGCGGTTGTCTACTCAATCGCGGGTGGTTGCCGAGCTGCTGGATGTCAGCGATGGGCTGGAAGACGCGCCGGTGATCAGCCGCCAGGAGCTGTCCCCCGCCGGGCAGTCGCCACTGCCCCTGGAGCTCCGCTACCGGCCTTCAGAGATCGACGCGGGCGTTCAGCTGGCTGTTCGCGTGACCGTTGAAGACCGCGACGAGGTGTTTTTCATTACCCCTGAGCCGCTACCCCGGGTGGATCGCCAGCAGGCGAGTGAGATTGTGGAAGTCCGGCTGGAGGCCACCGAAGCGGCTCACGCCTTCCTGGAGGCCATCCCCGACGAGTCCCCGGAAGACGCCCTGCCGGACATTCCCGAATTCGAGAGCGAAGTGCCAGACGAGCTGATGGAGACTCCGCCGGACGAGCTGGATTTAAGCCCGTCTCCTTGAGTGACTCCGGCAGGATCAGGTATACTCAAGAGCGCAGTGGGCGGTTACCGGCTGCTGGCGTGAACGCAGGGCGGTCACTTTCACGGCCGCACGCCGAGGTGTAGGGCGTCAGGCGCTACAGCCTCGGAGGGTTGCTTATGACAGGCCCCCTTGCGGGGCTTTTTGTTTGCCCGGCGTGGATGCCGGTCATCTGGCCATGGACAGCCGCCGAGGTGGTCCATGGGAGCGGTGGGCCTCGAGCCCACTTTTTTGTTTGGGACGTATGAACAAGGTAGCGATTTCGGACGCTGAGATGCTTGCTCGTCTCGAACCGCTGGTCGAGTCCCTGGGCTATGAGCTCGTGGATGTCGAGTGTCGGGTCGGCGGCCGGGACGGCGTTTTGAGGGTGTTCATCGACGCCGAGGACGGGATCACCCTCGAGGATTGCGAGCGGGTCAGCCGCCAGGTGAGCGCGTGGCTGGATGTCGAGGACCCGATCCCGGGGCAGTACCGGCTGGAGGTGTCCTCGCCGGGGCTCGATCGGGTGTTGCGGACGCCGGCACATTTCGCCCACTTCTCCGGAGAGGAGATCAAGGTGGAGCTGGCGCAGCCGCTTGAGGGTCGGAAACGGTTCCGCGGCCGCCTGGAAGCGCTGGATGGCGAGGTGATCGTGGTGCAGGTCGACGGTGTGCTCTGGCGTCTGCCGCTGGCGATGATCGAGCACGCGCGGTTGGTGCCGGTACTGGATTGAATGAATTTTAGGGTTATCGATAGGCCCGGGGTGTCGCACACATGAACAAGGAAATCCTGATGGTGGTGGACGCCGTCTCCAACGAGAAAGGCGTCGAAAAAGAGGTCATCTTCGAGGCGATCGAGGCGGCGTTGGCCTCGGCCACCCGCAAGAAGCATGGTGACGAGATCGACGTGCGTGTCGCCATCGACCGCCACTCGGGTGACTACGAGACCTTCCGGCGCTGGAAAGTCTTTGCTGATGACTCCACCGAACTCGAGGTGCCGGATCGCGAACTGCGGATGATCGATGCAGTGGATATCGATCCCGCGGCGCAGCCGGAGGGGTATGTCGAGGTCCCGATGGAATCGGTCGACTTTGGCCGGATCGCCGCCCAGACGGCCAAACAGGTCATCGTTCAGAAGGTGCGCGAAGCCGAGCGTCGTCAGGTCGTCGAGGAATATGAGGCCCGGGTGGGCACACTCGTCAGCGGTTTGGTCAAGCGGGTGGACCGCAACGGCATTTTTGTCGATCTCGGCGGCAATGCCGAGGGCTTCATTCCGCGCGAGCATATGATTCTGCGCGAACCGGTGCGCTCTCAGGACCGGATCAAGGCCTATCTTTTCGAGGTCCGCTCCGAGCCGCGTGGACCACAGCTGTTCCTGACCCGGACTTCGCCAGAGTTTCTCATCGAGCTGTTCAAGCTTGAAGTGCCTGAGGTCGGCCAGGGCCTGATCGAGATCCTCGCCGCAGCGCGCGATCCCGGTCTGCGGGCCAAGATTGCAGTCAAGAGCAATGACCGGCGTATCGATCCGGTCGGCGCGTGCGTCGGCATGCGCGGGTCGCGCGTGCAGGCAGTGTCCAACGAGCTGGCCGGCGAGCGGGTCGACATCATCCTGTGGGATGACAACCCGGCGCAATTCGTGATCAACGCGATGTCGCCGGCCGACGTGCTGTCGATTGTCGTCGATGAAGACGCACACAGCATGGACGTGGCGGTGGACGAGGAAAAACTCTCCCAGGCGATCGGACGTGGTGGCCAGAATATTCGCCTGGCGAGTGAGTTGTCCGGCTGGGAACTCAACGTCATGACCGACAAAGACGCCGAGGAGAAGAGCGAGCAGGAGGCCCGCGAGCTCGTCGAGTCTTTCATGCGCCAGCTCAATGTCGACGAGGAAGTGGCGATGATTCTCGCCCAGGAAGGGTTCTCGACGGTGGAAGAAGTGGCCTACGTGCCCGCCAGCGAGCTGGTCGCGGTCGAGGAGTTCGACGAGGATATGGTCAATGAGCTTCGTTCCCGGGCAAGGGACGTGCTCCTGACCCAGGCGATCGCCTCCGAGGAGCAGATCGATGAGGTCGAGCCGGCTGACGATCTGCTCAGCCTCGAGGGCATGGATCGCGGCCTCGCCTTCGTTCTGGCGAGCCGCGGGATTGTCACGCGGGAGGATCTCGCCGAGCAGGCGGTCGACGAGCTGTTGGAAATCGAGGAGCTCGACGAAGCGCGTGCAGCGGATCTCATCATGAAAGCCCGCGCGCACTGGTTCGAGACTGAAGCTCAGGGATAAGGAGAGCGACTATGGCGGACGTGACAGTCGCGGAGTTTGCGGCAACCCTCAAGGTGCCGGTGGAAAAACTGCTCAGTCAGCTCGACGAGGCTGGGATCAAGGTCGCTGGTGCCGAAGACCGGATCACCGATGATGCGAAGCTGGAACTGTTGAGCTATCTGCGCCGCAGTCACGGGCGCGGCGAACCTGAGCTGGCGGCACCACGCAAGATCACCCTGAAGCGCAAGTCGCATAGCGAGTTGCGGGTCGCGGCAGACAAGGGCCGGGCACGCACCGTGAATGTCGAGGTGCGCAAGAAGCGGACCTACGTGAAGCGCGAGGCGCTGGAAGCCGAAGCGCGCGAGAAGCAGGACGAACTCGAACAACAGCGCCGCGCCGAGCTGGAAGCACGCGAGGCCGAAGCCCGTGCCGAGCAGGACCGGCGTGAAGCCGAGGAGCGGGCGCGTCAGGAGGCCGAGGAGGAAGCCCGTCGCCTGGCCGAGGAGGAAGAGGCGCGCAAGCGGGCCGCCGATGACGAGGCCCGCCGGGTGCTGGCCGAGCAACAGGCGCGCGAGCAGGCCGAGCGCGAACGCGAGAAAGAGCGGCGCAAGCGCGAGGCGGAACGCGAATCCCGCAATCGCGCGGCCAAGCCGGAGCGCACCTTGCACGTTGCCGGGGACAAGTCCGGCAAGCGCCGCAAGCGCAAGCAGGCACCGGAGCGGGGTCGTGGTGGCCGTGTCAACGTCGAGTCACGCCACGGCTTCGAGCGTCCGACCGCACCGGTGGTGCGCGAGGTGGAGGTGCCGGAAACGATTACGGTCTCCGAGCTTGCGCAGCGCATGGCGGTCAAGGGCGCCGAAGTCATCAAGGTACTGATGAACATGGGCGCCATGGTGACCATCAACCAGCCCATCGATCAGGATACGGCGGTACTGGTGGTCGAGGAGATGGGGCACACGCCGAAGACCATGACAGAGACCGCGATCGAGGATGCCTTCCTCGAGAAAGTCAGCGCGGCGGTCGAGGGCGAGCCGGAACCGCGGCCGCCAGTCGTCACCATCATGGGTCATGTCGACCACGGTAAAACCTCCTTGCTGGATTTCATCCGGCGTACGCGGGTCGCAGCAGGCGAGGCCGGTGGCATTACCCAGCACGTCGGCGCGTATTCCGTGGGCACGCCCAAAGGCAAGGTCACGTTCCTGGATACACCGGGTCATGCGGCGTTTACCGCCATGCGCGCGCGCGGCGCCCAGGTCACCGATATCGTGGTGCTGGTGGTGGCGGCCAATGATGGCGTCATGCCGCAGACGGTCGAGGCGGTGGAGCACGCCAAGGCAGCTGGTGTGCCGATTATCGTGGCGGTCAACAAGATGGATCTGGAGGACGCCGATCCCGAGCGGGTCAAGAGCGGATTGTCGCAGCACGGCGTCATCGCTGAGGATTGGGGCGGGGAGAATCTTTTCGTCAACGTTTCGGCGAAGCAGGGCACCGGCATCGACGAGCTGCTGGATTCGATCCTGCTGCAGGCCGAGGTGCTGGATCTGCACGCTGTGGCCCAGGGTGCGGCCCAGGGTGTTGTGGTGGAGTCGAGCCTGGAGAAGGGGCGTGGCGCCGTAGCAACGGTCCTGGTGCAGAGCGGCGTTCTCAATGTCGGCGACGTATTGCTGGCGGGCCGCGAAACCGGCCGCGTGCGGGCGATGTTCGACGAGTCCGGCAAGCCAGTGAAACAGGCAGGCCCGTCGTCGCCGGTGGTGGTGCTCGGTTTGTCCGGTACGCCACAGGCCGGTGACGAGGTGCTGGTCGTCACTGACGAGCGCAAGGCGCGCGAGGTGGCCGAGTTCCGCCAGAGCCGCGAGCGTGACGTCAAGCTGGCGCAGCAGCAGGCAGCCAAGCTCGAGGACGTCTTCAGCCAGATGACCGAGGGTGAGTCGGCCGCGGTGCAGTTGCTGATCAAGGCCGATGTGCATGGCAGTGCCGAGGCGCTGCGTGATGCGATGACCAAGCTCTCCAGCGATGAAGTGCGGGTCAAGGTCATCTCCACCGGCGTGGGTGGCATCACCGAGTCGGACATCAACCTGGCGGCAGCGTCGCAGGCCATCGTCATCGGCTTCAATGTCCGAGCAGATGCCGCCGCCCGGCAGGTGATCAAGGACACCGGGGTGGATGTGCGTTACTACAGCATCATCTATCAGGCGATCGACGAGGTGAAGGCTGCGATCTCGGGGTTGATGATGCCGGAGATCCGCGAAAACATCGTGGGCCTGGCCCAGGTCCGCGAAGTGTTCAGTTCACCGAAATTCGGCGATATCGCCGGCTCCATGGTGCTCGAGGGGTACGTCCGTCGTGCCTTGCCGATCCGTGTGCTGCGCGACAATGTGGTGATCTACGAGGGCGAACTCGAGTCACTGCGCCGCTTCAAGGACGATGTCGCCGAAGTGCGGGCGGGTACGGAGTGCGGCATTGGCGTGCGCAACTACAACGATGTGCGCCCTGGTGATCAGATCGAATGCTATGAGCGCATCGAAGTTGCGCGCTCGCTGCAGTAACTTGGCCGCCTGGCGCCTGGAGTCACCGTGCATCGCGAGTTTTCCCGCAGCCAGCGTGTAGAACAGCAGATCCAGCGTACGCTGGGCGAGCTGCTGCTACTGGAAGTCAAGGATCCGCGGGTTCGTGGCGTGAGCGTCAGTGCCGTGGAAGTCAGCCGCGATCTCGGGGTGGCGCAGGTGTGGATCTCTCTGCTCGAGCCTGACGCCGATCCCGAGCAGGCGCTGGTCGGGCTGCGGGCGGCAGGCGGGTTTCTGCGCGCGCAGCTGGGCAAGCGGCTGAGCCTGCGGCGCGTCCCGGAATTGCGTTTCGGCCATGACAGCAGCATCCGCCGCGGCAGCGAACTCGGTCAACTGATCGACGAGGCCCGCCGACGCGACAGCGACAGCGACAGCTGAGCGGTTTCGCGCGATGCCCCGGCGCCGGCGCGGCCGCGATCTCGACGCCATCCTGTTGCTCGACAAGCCTCTGGGGATGAGTTCCAACCGGGCGCTGCAGCGCGCCAAGGCACTGTTCGGTGCCGCCAAGGCCGGGCATACCGGTAGTCTCGATCCCCTGGCCACGGGAATGTTGCCGGTCTGCTTTGGCCAGGCGACCAAGCTTTGCGGTCTGCTGCTGGAGGCCTCCAAGGCCTATACCTTCGAGGCGCAGCTCGGTGTAGCCACGGAAACCGGCGATGCCGAAGGGGCGGTGATTGGCGAGGCGCCAGTGCCGGATATCGGGCCTGCGAGGCTGGCGGCGGTCCTCGCTGATTTTCGGGGTCCCATCCGCCAGGTGCCGCCCATGTACTCTGCGCTGAAGCACCAGGGGCGGCGCCTCTACGCCCTCGCCCGGGCTGGTGAGTCGGTCGAGCGCGCGCCACGCGAGGTCACCATCCACGCGCTGGAAGCGGCCGGCAGTCCGGATACGGCCGGTCGGCTGAGGCTTTTTGTGCGCTGCTCTAAAGGTACCTACGTGCGCACGCTGGCCGAGGATGTCGCCCGGGCGCTGGGCACGCTGGCTCATCTCACGATGCTGCGGCGCGACTGGGTCGAGCCGTTCGAGGGGCTTCCGATGTATACATTGGAGCGCCTCGAGGCCATGGATGCCTCCGCTCGCGAGGCGTGTCTGCAGCCGCTGGCCCGCGGGCTGCGTCATCTGCCGGCCGTGTCGGTGGATGACGATGCGGCGGCCTCCCTGCTCGATGGACGGGTGGTGATCGATCCGAGGCCACCGGCGGCACGTGAGCAGCCGGGGCGTCTGTGTGCCTACGGGCCGCATGACGTGCTGTTGGGACTGGTCGAGCCGACGGATGATGGCCGCCTGGCGCCCCGGCGCATGTTCCGAGGCGTATCAGAGCTCAGAGTTACGGATGGGCCAGACAGGGCTTGAGCTGGCATGCCTGGACACGCTAAAATGCTGGGCTTCGCATGTAGTCAAGCGCCGAAGTAAATACCAGTGCTGCCGGGGCTCCGGCAGTTGGAGAAGACAAGGTCATGCCACTTAGTACAGAAAGCAAGAGCAGCATCATTTCGGAACACCAGCGGGGTACGAGCGATACCGGCTCCCCCGAGGTACAGGTTGCCCTGATCACGGCCAGAATTACCGAGCTCACCCAGCATTTCGCGTCGCACAAGAAAGATCATCACTCGCGCCGCGGTCTGCTGCGGATGGTGAACCAGCGCCGCAAGCTGCTCGATTACCTCAAGGCGAAGGATCAGGAACGCTACCAGCAACTGATCCAGACCCTCGGCCTGCGTCGCTGAATCGCACGCCTTCTGAAGCCGGCCTTTGCCGGCTTCTTTGGTTTAGGGCGCCGCCGGCACCCGCCGCCCGCGATTCGATGAATCACCGAACACAGAGCCATCGCCGGGCGCCCTAGGGAGCGCGGCGTTCCAGTGCCATCTATTTTCCAAACAGGCAAACACAGTCAGGGATAGTGCAGTGACAGTAATCAGCAAGAGCTTTGAGTATGGCGGCCACACCGTCACCATCGAAACCGGGGGCATCGCACGTCAGGCCGATGGGGCCGTACTGGTCCGGATGTCGGATACCGTGGTACTGGTCACCGCTGTCGGTCAGAAAGGCGTTTCCGGTAACCGCGATTTCTTTCCCCTGACGGTCAACTACCAGGAGAAGACTTACGCAGCGGGCAGGATTCCCGGCGGCTTTTTCAAGCGCGAAGGTCGGCCGAGCGAAAAAGAGACGCTGACCTGCCGCCTGATCGACCGGCCGATTCGTCCACTGTTCCCGAAGGGGTTCTACAACGAGGTCCAGGTCATCGCGACCGTGATCTCGCTCAATCCGGAAGTCGATCCTGACATTCCTTCGCTGATCGGCGCCTCGGCGGCCCTTGCACTCTCCGGAATGCCCTTCGCGGGTCCGATCGGTGCCGCCCGGGTGGGCTACATCAACGGCGACTATGTGCTGAATCCGACGTTCAGTCAGCTCGACGAGTCTCAGCTCGACCTGGTCGTGGCGGGTACCGACAAGGCTGTGCTGATGGTGGAATCCGAAGCCAAAGGCCTCAATGAGGATGTCATGCTGGGCGCCGTGCTGTTCGGCCATGAGCAGATGCAGGCGGCCATCGAGGTGATCAAGGCGCTGGTCGCCGAGGCGGGTAAGCCCGCCTGGGATTGGACGCCACCGCCCACCGACGAAGAGCTCATCGAGGCGGTGCGTGCAGCGGCAGAGAGCGGTCTTACCGAGGCCTATCAGATATCCGACAAGCAGGAACGATACGGGCGTGTGGGTCAGCTTCGCGCCTCGGTCGTCGAGCAGCTTGCGGGCGGCGAGGATGCCCGCTTTGCGGCTGACAAGGTGGCTGGGGCGTTCGGGAAGCTGGAACGCAAGATCGTACGCGAGCGAATTCTTGCCGGTGAGCCGCGCATCGATGGCCGCGACACCCGCAAGGTCCGTCCGATCGACATCCAGGTGGGCTTGCTGCCGCGAACCCACGGTTCGTCGTTGTTCACCCGTGGCGAAACACAGTCGATCGTAGTGACGACGCTGGGTACCGGCCGTGACGCCCAGATCATCGACGCGCTGGAGGGTGAACGCAAGGATCCCTTCATGTTGCATTACAACTTCCCGCCGTATTGTGTCGGCGAGACCGGGTTCATCGGCTCGCCCAAGCGTCGCGAAATCGGCCATGGTCGACTGGCGCGCAGGGGTATCCAGGCGGTGATGCCAAGTGTCGAGGAGTTCCCCTACGTGATTCGTGTGGTCTCGGAGATCACCGAGTCCAACGGGTCGAGCTCGATGGCGACGGTCTGCGGTACCAGTCTCTCGCTGATGGACGCCGGTGTGCCGATCAAGGCACCGGTGGCCGGTGTTGCCATGGGCCTGGTCAAGGAAGGTGACCGGTTTGCGGTGCTGACCGACATCCTGGGTGACGAAGACCATCTCGGCGACATGGACTTCAAGGTGGCCGGGACGGCTGAGGGCATCACGGCGCTGCAGATGGACATCAAGATCGATGGCATCACGCGCGACATCATGAGCCAGGCGCTGGATCAGGCACGTGATGGCCGGTTGCACATCCTCGAGTGCATGAACCAGATTATCGATAAGCCACGTGCCGAAATGTCCGACTGGGCCCCGACAATCATCACGATGCGCATCGATCCTGAAAAAATCCGCGATGTCATCGGCAAGGGCGGTGCGGTCATTCGCTCCATCACCGAAGAGACTGGTGCGAACATCGATATCGACAACGATGGCACGGTGAAAATCGCCTCGGTGGACGCTGCCTCCGGACGGGAGGCGCGTCAGCGCATCGAGCTGATCACCGCGGAGGTCGAGGTTGGTCAGGTCTACGAGGGCAAGGTGGCGCGGCTGATGGATTTTGGTGCCTTTGTCACCATCCTGCCTGGCAAGGACGGACTGGTGCACATTTCGCAGATCTCCGATGAGCGTGTCGAGCGTGTCAGCGACACACTCCAGGAAGGCCAGACCGTGCGCGTGAAGGTTCTGGAGGTCGATCGCCAGGGCCGTGTGCGGCTGTCGATGCGCGACGTCGACTGAGCAGGAGCCTCAGGGGGCCAGAAAAAAGGCCCCTGCCTTGCGGCAGGGGCCTCGCTGGCGCTTCTCTGGGGGAGATTTGCCGTGCAGCAGACACTGGGGGAGTTGCGTCGTGCTGCGATGCAACAATACGAAATCCCCCCTGCCGTGTCAAGCGGTTTTTTGCATTGCAGCAGAAGCGTCGGGGCCGCTACTTCTTGTCTTTGCGCGACGCATCATGGGTATCGGTGTCACGGCCAGCGCGCGGCTGACCGAGCATGGCCTGCCACATTTCCTGCTGCATATTGACCCATTGGTTCCAGTTCTGCTGAGCCATGTCGCGGACCGGCGCCATCGGATCCACGCCGCCCATCATGTTGGACATCTGGCTGCGCAGTTGCTGTTGCTGGCGCAGAAACACCCTCAGGCTCTGCTCCAGATAGTTGCCGATAAACCCGGGCATACTCTTGCTGTAGGCGCGGATCATCTCTGACAGGAAGTCCTGCGTGAGAATAGGGTCCCCGTGGCTCTCCTCCTCGCTGATGACCTGCAGGAGAATACTGCGTGTGATGTCGTCGCCGCTTTTCTGGTCGATGACTGTGAAGGGAAGATCCTCGAGCACCAGCCGACGGATGTCTGCGAGGGTGATGTAGCGACTCTCTTCGGTGTCATAGAGCCTGCGGTTCGGATACTTCTTGATGGTGCGTGGCTCGCTCATGGGCTCCCCCGGTCCTGGCTGTGGCACGAGCACCTGCCCGCGCCATGGACGTCAGCGTCCTACCTTAGCTGATTTTGCGTTGCAGCAGTAGACGCTCAGGGCATGCTGTGCGCCAGTGTCCGGACGCCGGCCAGCGCGGTGAACCGACTATCCCCGGCAGCCGCTGCCAGCAAGACACCCGCGGGGGCGCCGTCCAGATCACGGGGTGTTGTCCAGCCCAGCCAGCCCAGGCATCGGGCCATCGCAGCGTCCAGGTCCTGTAAACGAAGTTCGGTGGCTCCCGTCTGCTTGCTGAGTTTGGCGCCGTGCGAGTCGACCAGCACGGGTACATGCAGATAGTCCGGAGTCGGGAGCTGCAGGCGTCGCTGAAGTTCGCGGTGCGGGTGAGTGGCCTCCAGCAGATCGGTGCCGCGGACGATTTCCGTCACCCCCTGCTCGGCATCGTCGATGACCACAGCGAGATGATAAGCAGGCAGGTCGTCCTTGCGCCAGATGACGAAGTCGCCTGTCTCCGTGGCCAGGTCGCAGGCCTGTCTGCCCTGGAGTTGATCCATGAAGGCCTGTGTGCCGTGGGACACCCGCAGTCTCAATGCATGCGGTCCACGCCGACTGCGCGGTGCGGTGCGGCAGGTTCCCGGATAACGGGTGCCGCGTGGGCCGGAGGCGGGGTCTGCCGCAATCTCGCGGCGGCTGCAGCTGCATGGAAAGGCTGCCCGCGTCTCGACCAGCGAGTGGGCGATGTCCCGGTAGCGTGCCAGCCGGGTGCTCTGCCGCACGACTTCGCCGTCCCAGTGCAGTCCGGCGGCCTCCAGCTGGCGCAGGATGTCGTCAGCGGCGCCGGGCACCTCGCGTGGCGGATCGATGTCTTCGATGCGAACCAACCATTGCCCACCGCAGGCGTGTGCCCTGAGCCAGCTCGCCGTCGCCGTGAACAGGGAACCGATGTGGAGGCGCCCGGTAGGTGAGGGCGCGAAACGACCGCGTGAAGGCTCAGCGGTAGCGGTCGTCGCGTTCCCCATACTGGCGCTCCGCCAGCTCCCGTCTCTCCTGTGCCTCCAGACACAGCGTCGCGACGGGACGCGCCTCAAGGCGTCTCAGGCCTATCTCCTCGCCGGTTTCCTCGCAGAAGCCGTACTCGCCATTCTCGATTCGCAGCAGCGCAGAATCGATTTTACGCAGGAGTTTACGTTCGCGATCGCGGGTGCGGAGCTCCAGGCTGAACTCCGATTCCTGGGTCGCCCGGTCATTCGGGTCGGGGAAATTCGCCGCTTCGTCCTGCATGTGATGGACGGTCCGATCGACCTCCTCCATGAGCTGGCGTTTCCAGGTCTGCAGGATCTGCCGGAAGTGTTCCAGCTGCGCCGAACCCATGTACTCCTCGCCCGCTTGCGGCTGGTACGGCTTGAACCCGTGCATCGGGCCTGCCAGGAGACTCACGGTGGTTTTGCGGCCTGAAGTGGCGGTGGACTGTGACTGTTTGGCCGTCGCCGCCTTCGCCGCGGGCTTTTTCGCCGGAGCGCTCTTCGCCGGAGCTTTTTTCGTTGCGGTGGCCTTGGCCGCAGTCTTCTTGGCCGCAGTCTTCTTGGCCACTGCCTTCTTGCCGGCAGCCGCTTTTTTCGCCGTTGACTTGGCCGCGGTTTTCTTCGCGGTTGCCTTTTTTGCCGATGTCTTCTTCACGGAAGTCTTCTTTACAGTGGTTGCGGCCTTGCGGGCCGGGGACTTGGCGGAACTTGTCTTGCTGGCTTTGGTTTTGCCGGACGATGCTGAGCGCTTGGCGCTGGCCGAACTCTTGCCCCGGCCAGTAACCACCCCGTCCGTCTTCGCCTGCTTCGCCTTCGGAGCCTTCTGCTTCGACGCCATGACGACCCTCCCACCGGGTTCACCAAGCCGACGATTATACCGACGCAACCGGTCATGGGAAGGATTGATGGGCATTGATCGCCGAGTGACGAGGGCGGCGAAAGCCGCCCGATTGCCCGTTGGTGGGGGGTCAGCCGGCTGGCGGCGGCGCCGGCAGCGTCACTGCCGAAGCGGGCTCCCAGCCCGGGGCCCGATGTTCGGCCACCACGTGGGTATAAATGCCGCCGCGAACATTGAAATCGGCCGTCAGGCGCATGAATCGGGGCTCGGTGGCCGCCACCAGATCGTCGAGGATCCGGTTGGTTACAGCCTCGTGATAGGCCCCTTCGTCCCGGTACGACCATACGTAGAGTTTCAAGGACTTGAGCTCGACGCAGCGCTCCGCGGGGATGTACTCGAGGTACAGCGTGGCGAAATCCGGCTGTCCGGTCTTCGGGCAGAGGCAGGTGAACTCCGGCATCCGCATGCGGATGAGGTAATCCCGGCCTGCATTGGGGTTCGGAAAGGTTTCCAGCTCGCGGCTGGCTGCGGTTCCCGCGCGTGTGTTCATCAGCGTTGCATCCCTGTACCGCCTGAGGTTGGCGGATCGTCCCGCCAGCTGTTTTACTTTACACTAGCGCCCTTCTGACGGCCACGGGGCCAGGCGTCGGCACCCGCTGCCGGCCCAGGCGTCATCGTCTGCGCCCGCGTGCCGCATCATCCCGGAGAACAGTTACTCGATGCGTCTGAGCAAGATCAAGCTGGCCGGCTTCAAGTCGTTCGTCGATCCCACGACCGTCCACTTCCCCGGCAACCTGCTGGGGGTGGTGGGCCCGAACGGCTGTGGCAAGTCGAACATCATCGATGCCGTGCGCTGGGTCATGGGCGAAAGCTCAGCCAAGAATCTGCGTGGCGAGTCGATGGCCGATGTGATTTTCAATGGCTCCAGCGCCCGAAAACCTGTCGGTACCGCTTCGATAGAACTCATTTTCGACAATTCTGACGGCACGATAGGCGGTCAGTATGCCCAGTACGCGGAGATTTCCATCCGCAGGGTCGTGTCCCGCGACGGGACCTCGGATTACTTCCTCAACAATACCCGCTGCCGCCGCAAAGACATCACGCATATTTTTCTGGGTACGGGCCTGGGGCCCCGCAGTTATTCCATCATCGAGCAGGGGATGATCTCGCGACTCGTCGAAGCGCGGCCGGAAGAGCTTCGGACCTTTCTGGAAGAGGCCGCCGGAATTTCCAAATACAAAGACCGTCGCAAGGATACCGAACACCGGATTCGGCATACGCGTGAAAATCTCGAGCGGCTGACTGATCTGCGGGATGAGGTGGAGAAGCAGATTCGCCACCTGCAGCGCCAGGCACGCACAGCCGAGCGCTACCGGGAGCTTCGGACGGAGGAGCGTCAGGTCGGCGCCGAGTTGCTGGTGCTGCGCCTGACTGGCATGGACGAGGCGCTCGGCGCGGTAAGGGCTCGCCAGGAGAGTGCGGAGACGGCACTCCAAGGTGCCCTGGCCGACCAGCGTGGCCACGAAAGCGCGATCGAGAAATCCCGCGCTGAGCAGGCGGAACTCGGGGATGCCTTCAACGAAGTCCAGGCCCATTACTATCGCGAAGGCTCCGAGATCGCGCGGCTCGAGCAGGGTATCCACCACGGCAAACAGATGCGCCAGCGCCAGATCGAGGATCTCGAGGAGGTTCGCAACACCGTACTGGAGTTGCGCCAGCACATCGAGCGCGATGAGGCTGATCTCCGGGAGCTCGACCAGGTGCTCGCCTCACTGGGTCCTGATCATGAGCGGGCGACCAATGCCGAACAGGCCTCGGCCAAGGCCCTGGCTGAGGCCGAGGAGGCCAGACGACGCTGGCAGGAAGCCTGGGACGCGTTCAACCAGGACGTCAGCGGCGTCCAGCAGGCCGGCCAGGTGGAGCGCGCCCGTATCGAACAGTTGGAGGGACAGCTGCAACGCCAGCTCGCCCGCCGTGATCGCCAGGAAGAGGAGTTGGCGTCCGTTGACGTCGCCGCCATGGAGCGCGAGTTGGCTGAGCTGTTGCGCGAGCTCGAGCAGCGTCAGACCGCGCGCGACCAGGCCCGTGCGGCGCTGGAGGATCTCGGCAAACGAATTGGTGAGCTCCGGGGACGCGATGGCGAGCTGAGTTCGGAACTCGACGGAGTACGCAACGCGCTGCAGCAGGCACGCGGGCGCATGGCCTCAATGGAGGCGCTGCAGCAGGCGGCGCTTGGCAAGACCGACGAGAAGATCACCCGTTGGCTCGAGGGACAGGGACTCGGGGAGAGTCAACGGCTCGCCCAGGTCCTGCATGTGGCTCCAGGCTGGGAACGGGCCGTCGAAACGGTGCTTGGCGAGTATCTCCAGGCGGTGTGTGTTGCCGGCATCGATCCTCTCGCCGAGGCGGTCGGTGCGCTGGAGGAGGCGAATGTCGGCTTCTTCGAGCTCGGTTCGGCCCCGCCGGAGGCTGGCCCCGACACCCTGGCGTCAAAGGTTCAGAGCGATCACGGGGTGTCTTCGCTGCTCGCCAACGTGCATACCGCCGATGACCTGCCCTCGGCGCTTGCCATGCGCCCGGCGCTGGCGCCGGGGCACTCGGTGGTCACGCCTGATGGCCTCTGGCTGGGTCGTGAGTGGCTGAGGGTTCGGCGCAGCCGGGATGCCGCGGCCGGCGTGATCGCCCGCGAGGAGGAAATCCGTCGCCTGAAAAGGACGATCGAGGCGACAGCCCAACGGGCCGAGACGCTCGCCGCGGAACACGCAGATGTCCGCCGGGCACTCGCCGAGCTCGAGAGCTCGCGCAGTGAGGTGCAACGCGAGGCTGCGACGCAGACCGACGCACATGCCAAGGTGCAGAGCCGCTCGGACAGCGTTCGTACCCGCCTCGAGCAGGCCAGGCAACGCATAGAACGTCTGGCACAGGAAGCCCGCGAGCTGACCGACGAGATTACCGCGGCCGAGGAGCGGTTGCGCGGTGCGCGCGCTCGACTCGAGCAGTCGATGACAGAGATGGCTCGGCTCCAGGATAAACGTGATGCGCTGGCAGAGATGCGCGAACAGGTGGCCACCGAACTTGCGGGCTGTCGTGAGCGTCATGACAGTGACCGGCGCAGCGCCCAGGAATTCGCCATCCGGATCGAGTCACGGAAGACGGCCCGCGAGTCTGCCCGGGTGAACCTTGAGCGTATGCGCTATCAGTACACCCAGTCGGCCGGTCGGGAACAAGACCTGCAGCGGCAGCTCGCGGAGGGCGATGCGCCCCTGGTGGAGCAGGAGAAGAAGCTCAAGGAATTGCTCGAGCGCAGGGTGGATACCGAAGCCAGACTTGGCGCTGCGCGGCGGGCGGTAGAAGAACTCGATGAGCGTCTCCGGGGTCTCGAACAGAAACGCGCGGAGGCGGAAAACCGTGTGGGCGTGGCGCGCGAGGCAGTGGATGAAGTCCGCCTGGAGCAGCGTGAGCTGAGCGTTCGCCGGGAAGCGCTGGTCGAGCAGTTCCGGGCCACTGGGCTTGCGCTGGAGAGCGTCCGGGAAACATTGCCCGAGGAGGCGACCCAGGAGGCCTGGGCGGAGCGGCTGGCAGCGCTCGGTGAGCGAATTCAACGGCTGGGTCCCATCAACCTCGCATCCATCGACGAGCTGAAGGAGCAGTCGGAGCGCAAGGAATACCTTGATTCCCAGCACGCTGATCTCACTTCAGCGCTGGAGACGCTCGAGGGTGCGATCCGCAAGATTGATCGGGAGACGCGGACGCGGTTCAAGGAGACCTATGACCGTGTCAACAGCGGGCTCGGTGAGCTGTTCCCACGTCTGTTCGGTGGTGGGCACGCCTACCTGGAGCTCACTGGCGAAGACCTGCTGGAGTCCGGGGTGACGGTGATGGCCAGGCCTCCCGGGAAGCGTAACAGCAGTATTCACCTGCTTTCCGGTGGTGAAAAAGCGCTCACCGCGGTGGCTCTGGTATTCTCGATCTTCCGCCTGAATCCGGCACCGTTCTGCATGCTCGATGAGGTCGATGCGCCGCTGGACGATGCCAACGTGGGGCGCTTTTGCGATATCGTCAAAGAGATGTCGGAGCAGGTGCAGTTCATTTTCATCACGCATAACAAGACGACCATGGAGATGGCCTCGCAACTCGCCGGCGTCACCATGTATGAACCCGGTGTATCGCGGCTGGTCGCCGTGGATATCGACGAGGCCGTCAAGATGGCTGCGATGTAGCTATGGATGAGCTGCGCTGGGCACTGCTGCTTCTGGGCGTCATCGTCGTGCTGGCTGTATATGTGTATACGCGACGACAGGCACACTCAGGCAACGGCTCCGGGGTCGGCGCGCGCGAGGGCGATCGGGCAGAGCCGCGGATTCGGGGAGAGGATCTCTGGGGCGACGATGAAAAGCCGGTGCTCGGCACCCGCACCGAGCCCTCCCTGAGTGACGTCGGCCCGGTCATCGATGACGGGAACACGCTGCCACCTTTGGAGCCCACCGAAGATCCGTTGTCGGGGCCTGCAGAGGTTGCAGACACCGGGCCGGCGATCGAGCAGGAACCGCGCGCTCCCGCCGATCCTGGGCCCACGATCAATCCCGAGAAGATTGTCGCCATGCGCGTCGCCGCCCGTGAAGGTTTGACCATCGAGGCGGAGGCTCTCGTGCTCAAACTGCGCGAGCAGGGTCTGCGCCACGGCAAGTTCAGTATTTTTCATCGGCATGCCGATGAGGGCAGTGGTGCGCCGTTGTTCAGTGTCGCCAGCATGACCGAGCCCGGCTCGTTTGATCTCTCCCGTTTGCGTGAGACCCGCCTGCCGGGGGTGACCCTGTTCATGGTTCTGCCTGGGCCGGGGGATCCGGTGAGCTCGTTCGACGAGATGGTGGCAACAGCACGCGGGCTGGCCGATGAGCTCGACGGCGAGGTGCTGGACGAGAGCGGCAGCACCTGGAGCGTGCAGCGCGAACGCTATATCCGCGAGGAGTTGATCCAGTATCGACTGCAGCATCCTCCGAGGGCCTGAGCTTGAGCGTGAAGGAGTCTGCCGAGGGTGTGCCCACCGAGGCCGCCCATCGGGCCGCGACGCTGCGCGAAGAACTCGCGAAGCACAATTACAGTTACTACATTCTTGATGCGCCGACGATTCCGGATGCGGAATACGATCGTTTGCTGCGCGAGCTCGAAGCGCTCGAGTCCAAGTACCCGTCACTCGTCAGTCCAGACTCGCCCACCCAGCGGGTCGGCGCAGCGCCGGTGTCCGGGTTTCTCGAAGTGCAGCACGCAGAGCCGATGCTGTCGCTCGCGAATGCCTTCAGTGATGATGAGCTGCATGCGTTTGCCAGACGTCTACGTGATCGTCTCAGTGCGGCGGGCGTCGATCCACAGGAGGCGCTCGCGTTCATGGCCGAGCCAAAGCTCGATGGCGCGGCGATCAGTATTCGTTATGAGCAGGGCCGGCTGACGCAGGCGGCAACGCGGGGCGACGGGACAACTGGCGAAGACGTCACCCATAACGTTCGCACGATCAAGTCCGTGCCACTGCGCCTGCGGGGGACTGATGTTCCGGCTGTGCTCGAGGTCCGCGGTGAAGTGTTCATGCCCCGTGCCGGCTTTGCACGCTATAACCGCGAAGCTGCCGAACGCGGCGAGAAAGTGTTTGTCAATCCTCGCAACGCAGCCGCCGGCAGTCTACGCCAGCTGGATCCTCGACTGACCGCCAGGCGTCCGCTGGAGGTGTTCTTCTATGGCATCGGCCAGGTGGATGGTTGGGATGTGCCCCTGCGGCAAAGCGATATGCTCAAGCGACTCGAACGGTGGGGGCTTCGCTTGTGTCCGGATGCCGAGGTCGTAGACGGTGTAGAAGGGTGCCTGGACTACTACCAGCGACTCGGTGCACGACGGGACGAACTCGCCTACGACATCGACGGTGTGGTGTACAAGGTGGACCGTCGTGACCACCAACGGATGCTGGGTTCGATCTCCAGGTCACCACGCTGGGCGATTGCCCATAAGTTTGCCGCGCAGGAAGAGCTGACAATCGTACGCGACGTGGAGTTCCAGGTCGGACGCACGGGGGCGCTGACACCGGTGGCGCGACTCGAACCTGTCTTCGTAGGCGGTGTCACGGTGAGCAACGCGACCCTGCACAACATTGATGAACTTCGTCGCAAGGATGTTCGTATCGGTGACACGGTCATCGTGCGCCGCGCGGGTGATGTGATTCCTGAAGTGGCCCAGGTTGTGCTCGATAGACGTCCAGCCGAGACGCAGATCGTAGAGCTTCCGGAGCACTGTCCGGTGTGCGGGTCGGACGTCGTGCGCCCGGAGGGCGAGGCGGTGGCCCGCTGTGCTGGCGGGCTCTACTGTGCTGCCCAGCGCAAGGAGGCCCTGCGGCACTTTGCCTCCCGCAAGGCGATGGATATCGTTGGTCTCGGTACCAAGCTCATTGACCAGCTGGTCGAGGCCGATCTGGTGCACACACCGGCGGATCTGTTCCGCTTGACCGTGGAACAGCTCCAGTCACTGGAGCGAATGGGCCAGAAGTCCGCAGAAAATCTCCTTGCAGCTCTGGAAAAGAGTCGCGAGACTACTTTGCAGAGGTTTCTGTTTGCCCTCGGTATTCGCGAGGTAGGGGAGGCGACCGCGGCTGCTCTGGCAACACACTTCGGCACCCTCGAGGCGCTGCAAGGCGCGGACGAGGGGGCGTTGCAGGCGGTGCCAGACGTCGGGCCCGTAGTGGCGGCGCATGTCTGTGCGTTTTTCGCGGAACAGCACAATCTTCAGGTTATCGACGAGCTCCTGGCCTGCGGTGTGCATTGGCCTGAAGTATCGAAACCCGCCTCGACCGAAGATTCACCGCTCTACGGCAAGACGGTCGTGTTGACCGGTACGCTGTCCACGCTTAGCCGGGAAGACGCAACGGCCGCATTGACGGCCTTGGGTGCGAAAGTCACCAGCACCGTGTCGACCAAGACCGACTTTCTGATTGCTGGAGAAAAGGCAGGTTCAAAGCTTGCGAAGGCGGAGGCTTTAGGGGTGCCTGTGTTGGATGAGCAGCAATTTCTTGAACTAGCAAAATAGCGAGGGATCGCGCATGTGCACCTCTAACGCCAAAACCTTTAGAGTTTTGGAGGCAGAAGATCTCTCGTGAGCACTTTTAAACACAAGTTACTCGCAATCCTTCTCGACGTTATGCGGCCTTTTGCAAGGCTGATGATCAATGCTGGTGTGTCTTATAGAGAATTTGAAGAACTTTCTCGTAAAGCCTTTGTGGATGTGACGTGGAGAGATCAGGCCGCGGCCGGAAAAACAACAAGCTCTGGGAAGATATCGTTAATCACAGGCCTCTCTCGACAGGAAGTTGTAGCGATTCAGTCGATGCTTGACGCTGAGGATGGAGGACGCGTCTCCCTTAGATCTGTGCCTTCCGATGTCCTGCATTTTTGGCAACATGACTCTGATTATCTTTCAGAGTCTGGTGTTCCACTTTTATTGACATTCGAGGGTGAGAAGCCGAGCTTTCGTTCCCTAGTCGACTCCTATGCTGCCGGTTCAAGTGCCGCAGCTATCAGGGATGCTTTGCTAGAGGTGGGGTCAATCGCAAAAACAGAGGAAGGACAACTCCGTTTCGTGAAGGCCTACTTTATCCCTGCGGCTAGTGAGGAGCGATTGCTGATTTCATTAAGACAGAATATTCGGGCTTTGCTTTCTACTGTGGCTTACAACTCTGATGTGCCGAGAAAAAGGCCTGGCAGAATCGAGCGGTTCGTTTACACCGACGGTCTTACCGATGCACAGATCAAGGAATTTAGTTCTGCGATCCGTGACAACGTCAAGAAGTACACAGAAGATGTGGATAAAGAGTTTTCAAAGTTGGAAGAGCTGAATCGACAAAAAGGGCAACAGCCTGCCGGTAGGACGGTAGCGGTTGGTGTGTATTTTTTCGAGGAGGACGAGTACTCGAAATAGGGGGGACGGCGGGTGCCCTGCCCGCGACCATGTTGTGCTGCGTGGCATCTAAATTTGCGGCTCGGCCGAGGAACCTGAGTCTAGTAAAGGTTTAGGTAGCTTGGATTGTGGCTGTCTTCGGCGCTGTTCCGTCGTCTTGAATAGCTTAAAAAAAAGCGCATAAAAAAAATAAAGCGCATAAAATATAAATCTCTCGCATTTTCTGTGTCTTGACCCGACAAAGCGATTGGGAAGAGAATCCCAAAACACGTATTATGTCTATTCATGGCAGATTCTGTTAAAAACGAGTTTCTGGACGCGTACCGACGCTTCCTGAGACCGCTAGTTCGAATTTTGATCAGACACGGCATCGCTATCGGGGAGTTTTACGAGGTAGTCAAGGCGGTTTATGCCGAGGTGGCGGACACGGAGTTTGACTTGCCTGATAAGGCTCAGTCGCAATCTCGAGTGGCGATCCTCACTGGGTTGACCCGGAAGGAAGTAGCGCGGCTGAAAGCGACCGATTTTGGAAGGGTAGGGGATCAAAGGAAAAAAGACATTCACCGTGTAGCCAGAGTTCTGGACGGCTGGCATACGGACCCGGAGTACACAGGACCGTACGGGATGCCGCTAGAAGTTCCTTTCGAGTCGGATAGCGGACCTAGTTTTAGTGAATTGGTCCGACGTTACAGCGGTGATATGGCTCCACGGGCAATGTTAGATGAATTGTTACGAGTGGAAGCTGCACGAGAACTGCATGGTGAGTGGATAAGAGTTTTAAGCCGTGCATACATTCCGGAGCAACTCGCTCCCGAGGCTCTGCAACGTATGGCCAGGGTCGTTGAAAACTTTCTCAATACGCTGGAGATAAATCTCCACAAAGAGAAGGTCGGTTCCGGGCGGTTTGAAAGGATTGTGTTGTCGGATAGAGGGCTAAACGACGAGCAGATGGCGATGTTCGATGAGGTGGTCAGAAGGCGAGGGCAAGAACTCTTGGAAGAGCTTGATGACTGGCTGAATTCGAACATAAAGGGTGAAGAGCAGGAAGGTACTCCTATAGCTGGGGTAGGGATTTTTCACTTCATTGAAGGCGAACGGGCTCCAAGAGAAAACCAAGACTAGTCGTCGGCTGAGTCCCGGCAGACAAGCAGGTCGGTCGCCATAGTTTTTGAATTCATGAACTAAGGGTTGGAGGTCAAATGAATAACCGAGATGGGCGTGTTGCTGCACGCAGGATCTTGCTGGGTTTGTCGCTCGCGGCACCGTTCTGTTTAAGCGGGGCAGTAGCCAATGAACGTCTTGTGTATCAAGAGCTATCACGTTTGGCCATCGGCCCGATAAGCTTTGTTGATACGGACGCAGGCGTTATTGACGTCTTGGGTCAGCGATTCAAGATGACTCCGGCTACTCGTCAAATTGGTTGGAGTGATTACTCAATTCCCGCGGTTGGAGATTACGTGCTCACCGTTGGATTACAGGCGGATCAAGGTATCGCGACCGCAGTAGTTGCTCGTATCTCTGATCAGTATGCTCCAGGTGCCTCGCCGGTTTTTTTGCGGGCGAGTGTCGAGTCGTGGCGAGACGGCATAGCAAAAATCCCGGATAGCCCAGTCACGATTGACTTCACGCCCGCAATGTTTCAACTAAGCATGGATGCTTCTGGTGATAGGCGGACAGTCGATATTCTGGGCTTTCAACCTCAGCCAGGGGGGGCAGTGATCGCTGCGTCGATTGCCCAGGCGGAGTTTGATTCTCATGCTGGGCGGGGGACAGGAGCGCTTCTTGATATCTCAGCAAGTGACCTAGAACTGCTGTCGATATCTGGTAGCGACTACTCAGCTTTGAGCATCTCGGGTGTCGAGCTGGCGAGCCTTTTAGGCCACCAATCTATTGCGGTGCCTATGGGTACGCTGCTGAGTATTACGGGCAGCGACAGCGCAGGGTTGTCGATTTCGGGTAGCGACAACGCGGGCCTGTCGATTTCTGGCAGTGACAGTGCGCAGTGGTCGATTTCGGGTAGTGACAACGCTGGCCTGTCGATTTCTGGCAGTGACAGTGCGCGGCTATCGATTTCAGGTAGCGACAGTGCGCAGTGGTCGATTTCGGGTAGTGACAACGCTGGCCTGTCGATTTCTGGCAGTGACAGTGCGCGGCTATCGATTTCAGGTAGCGACAGTGCGCAGTGGTCGATTTCGGGTAGTGACAACGCTGGCCTGTCGATTTCTGGCAGTGACAGTGCGCGGCTATCGATTTCAGGTAGCGACAGTGCGCAGTGGTCGATTTCGGGTAGTGACAACGCTGGCCTGTCGATTTCTGGCAGTGACAGTGCGCGGCTATCGATTTCAGGTAGCGACAGGCGATAGCGGCAAATTTGCGATTATGCTTGCTCTGAATTGGTAGATGCCTTAATCGCCAACGCATGCACGTCAGTCTTCATCAGGTCGCCCACGGCCTGGT
>RECU01000068.1 GCA_007693855.1 Gammaproteobacteria bacterium
CCGCCGAAGTGTCCACCGCCCGAGACGGACTGCACCTGCCGCCCGTCGACCGCCACCCAGGAATTCCGGTAACCCTCCCAGCGCCAGCTCCGCGACGCCCCGATCGGATCCATGATGCGCTCCCGCAGCACCACCGGCAGCGGCTCGCGCAGCACCTCGAGCAGACCGTAGGCCAGGAGGTTGATGCGCACGTCGTTGTACTTGAAGCGTGTCCCCGGCGTCTGCAGGGGCCGCTCGGGCCAGGCCTCCGGATCATCTCCCTCCGGGCGGTCCGCCCAGTCGGGGATGTCCCAGAGTGTGCCGCCCCACTCCGAAGTGTGCTGCAGCAGGTGATGCCAGGTGACCTGGCTGTTGTGTCGTCCCTGAAAGTGCTGCGTCTGGACCAACTCACCCACCGGACGGTGCAGATCAACGATGAACCCGTCGTCTACGGCGATCGCTGCAACGGTACTGAGAAAACTCTTGGCCACGCTGAAGACCATATCGGCACGATCGAGATCACCCCAGCTCGCGGCCACGTATCCGCGGCGGACGATCATGCCGCTGTCGCTCGCGCGGGGCCGGGTGGATCCAAGAATCCGGAAGTCGGGCTCGCGCGGCGCGAAATGGTTGTAGACGACCTGGTAGAGGTCTGCCGGCTCGGTCACGGCCTGGGCGCGCGCCCAGGCCACTGCATCGGCCAGTGCACCAGCATCAAACCCCAGCGCGTCTGCCGAGCGATGCTCCCAGTCACCGCGGGGCGGGGTGTAGGCGTCTTCCCCGACTGCGGGGAACGCCAGCAACAGTGTCGAGACCAGAGGGAGAAGGATTTTCATCGCGCGACCTGCCTGGTGGACCGCCCGTCCGTGGCGGACCGGCGGCAAGCCTGATTCGGCTACCAGTGTACCGCCATATTCACGGCAAGCCGATTGTCGAGACTGCTGACATCCTCGCGCGTGCGCGACTGCGACCAATCCCAGCGCATCGCCATGCTGGGTGTGAGTTCCGGCAGCAGACCTCGCGCCCAGTTCGAAAAATCGACTTCCAGCCCGAAGTGCTCGCGCCGGTTGCCGCGCTCAGGCGTAAACCACAACGGGTCCGCACCGCTGATCCAGATGGCCGACACATCGACGTGCCGGAGCCTGCGGGTCAGTGCAGTATCGCTGGTCCAGAACGCTTGGCTGCCGGTCGCAGTGCGCCCGTCTGCGTCGTGGTCCTGCCAGCCTGGCGTCTGACGCAGCGTCACTCGCGCCTCGGCCTTCCAGGGACCCGAATCGATGGTATGACTGACCCCGAACTCGTAACTCGAGTCATTGCCAGCGCCGTCCAGCGCGTCCCCCCAGAACGGCGTGATACGCGACACCCGGATACGGCTCGCCTGTGAGGCGCGTTCCCAGGCGTAAGCCAGCCCCCAGTTCTGGGCCGCAAGGCTGCCGTAACGACTGTTGGCCGCACGGACCGTGCAGTCGTTGCCGATCAGGCTCAGTGAGTGGCGCCCGGAACGTTCATCGCCGGCCACCGGGACGCGCAGCGTGCCCCGGACGTTGCAGTCCAGCGCGGTTGCCGTTCCCAGGGCGCTGGCCGTATCCGACCAGTGCAGATCAAGCTGTGCCAGCGATGAAGACCAGCGCAACTCCGCGCGCTCGCGCTGGGTCTGGGCAAACCCGGTCGTCGTCCATCGGCGCTCGAGGGCCGTGGACAGGCCGATGGCGACCGGGGCCCCGGCGAGCGGTGGCGAGCGCAGTGTCATCCGCTGGTCGATCCGCTGATGACCCAGCCCCTGTGGCGCCTCGGCGGCATCACTGCCGATCTTTGACAGCACATCGCCGGGCGCAAACGTGAAATTGGCCTGGTAGCGCAGCGGACGGGCCTCGTCACCCACGTTCACGTTGCCGCGCAGCAGCGCATCGGCAGAGCCGGGCCGCGGCGCCATGCCGCCAAGTTGCAGATCAACCGCACCCAGCACCGACGCAGGCGTCTCGGCCTGGAGATCGATGATTGCCTGTGGCTGCTCGCCTGCCGGGTACTCATAAGGCGTGGGCGCGGCGCAGGCACCGATCGCCAGTGCCACTGGCACGACCATCCAGGGAAACCGCAGCCTGCTGTCCATCACGTCGTGAATCCGTTCCTGACTGTCTCTGAGTGCTGAGGCGCCTCTACGGGAGCATCATTTGACCGTGCCCGGCACCTCGCCGCCGTGCTCTGCGTCACGCTGCGCGCTGGGCCTCACGCCTCAGGAACATAAGGTAAATTATGTGAAATATAATGTAAACGGATGTTTGGACTATATTTACCGTGAGGCACAGCAGAGCGCTCTGCGCGGTGCAACTCGCGGCCCAGATCGAGCTTGAACGCGGTGTCAGGCGAATGCCGGGAAATCCAGCTGGGCTGGCCCGTCGAGCCCCGGAAAGCGAGGCCGGCGACTTAGAATTGGTCGGAGCGAGAGGATTCGAACCTCCGACCCCTTGCACCCCATGCAAGTGCGCTACCAGGCTGCGCCACGCTCCGACCGGGAAATCTTTTACGAGGAGACAACCTCGTGGAAACGGCATTGCGCCGTTCGCTGATAATGATACGCGATGCGACCGTATCGCGAAACCGCCCTAGCGCCGCAGCAGCCGAGCGATTTCTTCCAGCTCGGTGCGCAACTGCCGAACGATCTGCTGGCTTTGGCTGACGTCACTGCGCGCCTCCTCGCCCTGCAGACGCTGTCGTGCCCCGCCGATGGTAAACCCCTCGTCATACAGCAGGCTGCGGATCTGGCGAATGACCATCACATCCTGGCGCTGGTAATAGCGCCGGTTACCCCGCCGCTTGACCGGTTTGAGCTGCGGAAACTCCTGCTCCCAGTAGCGCAATACATGCGGCTTGACGCCGCACAGATCGCTCACTTCACCAATGGTGAAATACCGTTTGCCGGGGATCGGCGGCAGGTCGGAATTATTCCCGGGTTCCAGCATACGCCTCTACCCTGGCCTTGAGCTTCTGGCCCGGTCGGAAAGTCACCACCCGGCGGGCGGTAATCGGGATTTCCTCACCGGTCTTTGGATTGCGACCAGGGCGCTGATTCTTGTCGCGCAGGTCGAAGTTGCCAAAACCCGACAACTTGATCTGCTCGCCATTCGCCAGCGCGTTGCGCATGTCCTCGAAGAAGGCATCCACCAGTTCGCGCGCCTCGCGCTTGTTCAGCCCGAGTTCGTTGAACAGTGACTCTGCCATTTCGGCCTTGGTGAGTGCCATGTCTAGTCTCTTATTCTGGCGCCCAGCTCAGACCCGAGCCGATCGATCACGGAATCGACGACGCCCTCCACGTCAGCGTCAGTTAGCGTGCGCGATGGTGCCTGTAAAATCAAGCTCAAGGCTATGCTTTTTCGACCTTTATCAATGCGATCGCCACGATAGATGTCAAAGATCTCGACACTCTGCAGCCAGGGCCCGGCCGATCCGCGCACCGACTCGAGCAGCTGCTCGGCAAGCACCCGCTCGTCGACCACCACTGCAAGATCCCGATGCACCGCCGGATAACGCGATACGCTCCGGTAGCCTGGCACCCGCGCCCCGAGGGCGGCGGCGACGTCGACCACGAACAGGAAGGTGTCGCGGGGCAGTTCCAGTGCGCCGGCGAGGCGGGGATGCAACGCCCCGACATGGCCTGCAGGCTCGCGGTCGCGCAGCACCACGGCGCACTGCCCCGGATGCAGCGCCGCGTGCTCGCCGGGCACGAACGTCCAGCGCTCCGCACCATTACCCAGCGTCAGCAGGGCCTCCAGATCGCCCTTGACATCGAAAAAGTCAACGCGCCGGTCAGGCAAATCCCACTGCAACGGCCAGACCGGCCCCAGCGCCAGACCGGCAATCACCTGCCGCTCATGCACCTCGCCGTCGTCGCCCAGTTCGAACTGGGCGCCCAGCTCAAACAGGCGGATCCGCGCCTGCTGTCGGCTCAGGTTGTCGCGTGCCGCTGCGGCAAGCCCTGGCCAGGGTGACC
This sequence comes from Gammaproteobacteria bacterium, assembly GCA_007693855.1. Lineage (GTDB taxonomy): Bacteria > Pseudomonadota > Gammaproteobacteria > Steroidobacterales > PWYM01 > PWYM01. Next base: position 3,968 of record RECU01000068.1, read on the forward strand.
GACGCATCACGTTCATCTGCGCTGCGATGGGGTTGGCGAGCCGGATGGGTGCCTCGCCAGGGAAAAACTGCGTCTGCACGCGCTCATCGATGAAGCTGTAGGTCACCGCCTCCTGATAACCGCGATCGACCAGCAGCTGTCGGACCCGCTCCTCCGGCGTGCGCGACTCGGTGGCTGTGCGAATGCCGAGTCTCGCCTGCTCGGCGAGCCTGGGAATACGATCATAGCCGTGGATGCGCGCCACTTCCTCGATCAGGTCGACCTCGAGCTGGATGTCATAGCGTTGCGACGGCGGGGTGACCGACCAGCCCTCAGCGGTGGACTCGGCCACAAGTCCGAGCCTGGTGAAAATGCGCGCGACTTCCCCGGGCTCGAGGGTCGTCCCCAACACGGCCTGCAACCTGTGCGCGCGCAGCGCCACGCTCGGACGCTGCGGCAGGTGCTCCGGCACTTCAACCACCTGCACCGGGCCGGGCGTGCCCCCACAGATCTCCAGTAACAGGGCCGTCGCCCGTTCAATGGCCTGTTCCGGCAACGCGAAATCCACCCCGCGCTCGAAACGCACCGAGGCATCGGTATGCAGGCCCAGGCGCCGGGCCCGCCCGGCAATCGCCTCGGGGGCAAACCAGGCCGCCTCTAGAAACACCTCCGTTGTAGCCTCATTCACTGCACTGGACTGGCCACCCATCACGCCGGCCAGCCCAACCGGCGCCTGATCGTCAGCGATCACCAGCATGTCCGCGGCAAGCGTCACCTCGCGGCCATCGAGCAGCACCAGCGATTCACCGCTGACGGCAAACCGCACGGTGATGCCACCCGACAGCTGCGCCAGGTCGTAGCCATGCAAGGGCTGACCCAGCTCCAGCATCACGTAATTGGTGATATCCACCACGGGATGGATAGCCCGGATGCCGGCGCGCCTGAGCCGCTCGGTCAGCCAGGTCGGAGAGCGTCTACCGGGCTGGAGGTTACGGATGATGCGACCGGCGAATCGCGCACAGGCCTCTGGCGCGGCGAGTCTGACCGGCAACACCCCGTCATGCGTGGCTGGCACGCTGGCGGACGCCGGTCCGGTCAGGGCACTGTCGTTCAGGGCCGCCAGCTCGCGCGCCACCCCCCGCACACTGAAACAGTCGCCGCGGTTGGGCGTCAGATCGACGTCGATCACGGTATCGTCCAGCCCGAGCCAGTCGCCCAGATCGCGGCCCACGGGCGCCTCTGCCGGCAGCTCCAGGATGCCCGCGGCATCCTCATCGAGGCCGAGCTCCGCGGCGGAGCAGAGCATGCCCTCGGAGACGACTCCCCGCAGCTTGGCCTTGCGGATGCGCATCCCGCCGGGCAGTTCGCCACCGACGGTGGCCAGTGCGGAGACCAGACCCACGCGTGCGTTCGGTGCGCCACAGACGACCTGGCGCAAGGTCCCGTCACCGAGATCGACCTGAGCCACCCTGAGCTTGTCGGCGTCAGGATGGGCGGTGAGCTCCACGATCCGCGCCACCACGACGCCGTGGAACCCAGGCGCCAGCGAGGTCACCGCATCGACCTCCAGGCCAGCCATGGTCAGCTGCTCGGCCAGCGCGTCTCCACCATGCGGCAGCTCCACCCAGTCGGCCAGCCAGGACTGCGAAATCTTCAATGGATCCGTCCTCAGGCGAACTGACGGAGAAAGCGGAGATCGTTCTCGAAGAACATCCGCAGGTCATCGACGCCGTAGCGCAGCATCGCCAGCCGCTCCACCCCCATCCCAAAGGCGTAGCCAGTGAATTCCTCTGGATCCACGCCCGCGTTGCGCAGCACGTTGGGGTGCACCATGCCGCAACCCAGAATCTCCAGCCACCGCCCGGATTCCGACAGCACATCGACCTCGGCGGAAGGCTCCGTGAAGGGGAAATAGGACGGCCGGAACCGCAGTTCCACCTCGCGCTCGAAAAAACTCGCCACGAACCCGTAAAGCACGTCTTTCAGGTTCGCGAAACTGATGCCCCGATCTACCACGAGCCCTTCGACCTGATGAAACATCGGCGTATGCGTCTGATCGGAATCGCAACGGTAGACCCGCCCCGGCGCAATCAGACGGATGGGGGCACCACTTGCGAGCATGGCGCGGATCTGCACCGGCGAGGTGTGTGTGCGCAGCAAACGACCGTTGTCGAAGTAGAAGGTGTCATGCATCGCGCGCGCCGGATGATTTTCCGGAATGTTCAGGGCGGTGAAGTTATGGAAATCGTCCTCGATTTCCGGGCCCCGACGGACTTCGAAGCCCGCGTAGCGAAACAGGGTCTCCACCCTTTGCAGGGTTCGGGTCACCGGGTGCAGCCCACCCGGCGACTGACCCCGCCCGGGCAAGGTCACATCCAGCGTGTCGGCCTCGAGTGCCGCCTCGAGTGCCGCAGACTCGAGCTGCTGCTTGCGCGCGTCCAGCGCCGCGGCAAGCTGCTGCTTGACCTCGTTGATCTGCTGTCCTGCCGCCCGTCGCTGGTCCGGCGGCAGTTGCCCGAGCTGCTTCAGCTGGGCCGTCAGGGCACCCTTCTTGCCAAGGTAGCGAACGCGCACCTCATCGAGTACCGAGAGGCTCGCGCTCCCACCGACGTCCTCAAGGGCCTGCGCGAGCAGCTGGGCGAGCGTATCCACTGGCTGAGGCTGCCGCGCCGAAACCGCGGCGTCAGGCCGCGGGCGTCAGAGCCTGCTTGGCCTGCTCGGCAAGTGCGCCGAACGCTTCGATGTCATGAACGGCCAGATCCGCCAGCACCTTGCGATCGACATCCACGCCAGCCGCGTTGAGCCCGGCAATAAAACGGCTGTAGCTGAGACCGTAGATGCGCGAGGCGGCATTGATTCTGGTGATCCAGAGCGCCCGGAAATGTCGTTTCTTCTGCCGACGATCACGGTAGGCGTACTGACCAGCCTTGATGACCGCCTGCTTCGCCGTACGGAAATTCTTGCGCCGGGCGCCGTAATATCCCTTGGCTTTGCCGAGGATTTTCTTGTGACGTGCCTTGGCCGTCACGCCACGTTTGACTCGTGCCATGGTTCCTGACCTCCGTTAACTGTAGGGCAGCATGCGACGGATCGACTTCACGTCGCTCTCCGCCACCTGCTCCATGGAGCGCAGCTGCCGCTTACGCTTCGGGGATTTTTTGGTCAGGATATGGTTCAGGTGGGACTGGCCCCGTTTGAAGCCTCCCTTCCCTGTCCTGCGGAACCGCTTGGCGGCCCCACGATTGCTTTTCAGCTTGGGCATGTCTCGACTCTCCGTTTTATGGCCTGCCCCATGCGCCTGAGTGACGCTGGATCCAGGCGGCCGGGGCACGATGCCCACGGCACTTGTGTCGTTTGGTTGAGGGCTCAGCGCTTTTTGGGCGACATCACCATCACCATCTGGCGACCCTCCAACTGGGGCCGCTGTTCCACAGTTGCAAGCTCCTCGAGATCCTTCTCGACACGTTGCAACAACTGCAGGCCCAATTCCTGGTGGGCCATCTCTCGACCACGGAACCGCAGGGTCACCTTGGCCTTGTCTCCACCGGTCAGGAACCGCACCAGGTTTTTCAGCTTGACCTGATAATCCCCTTCATCGGTACCCGGTCGGAATTTCACTTCCTTGACCTGAATCTGCTTGGTCTTCTTGCGTGCTGTCGACGCCTTCTTGTTCAGTTCGAACACGAATTTGCCGAAGTCCATGACCCGGCATACCGGCGGCTCCGCCTGGGGCGCCACCTCCACCAGATCGAGCCCGGCCTCGCGGGCAAGATCCATCGCCTGGATGGTCGGCATGATGCCTATCTGTTCCCCTTCGGCACCGATCACCCGAACCCTCGGGGCGGAAATCTCATCGTTCCGCCTCGCACGCTTTGACTGCGAAATAAGTCGTTCCTCCAAACAGGTTGCCGGCCGACGCCGGAATCTCGCAGGCTGTGGCCCGAAGACCACGCCAGCCCGCGAAGCGAGTCGCGTAAACGCTAAATTCTACGCGCTGCGCAGGCCCCGCTCAAGACATCGCACTTCGATCGCCGGTCCTGCGCGCGACGCCACCCCAAACGACACGGGGCCGGACGCAACCGCCCGGCCCCGCAACCCGTTGAAAAATGGTAGGCGCGAGTGGGATCGAACCACCGACCACCACCATGTCAAGGTGGTGCTCTACCACTGAGCTACGCGCCTGAAGAGCCGCAAAGAGTACTAAATGTGCTCGCCGCAGCGCAAGAGATATTGGCCATAGCCCCCCCTGGCGGCAGCTGGCGTGCCCGGCTGGACTGGTCGGTCAGCCCGCCAGCTCTTCCGGCAGCCCCAGCCCGACGCTGCGGATGTGCTGGATCTCGTCGCGCAGACGCGCTGCATCTTCGAATTCGAGGTCACGCGCGTGCTGGTACATCTGTTTTTCCAGCTTGCGGATCCGCTGCATGAGCTGCTCGGGAGACATCTGGGCATACAGGGCATCTTCCCGACGCCTGGCGCCAGACCCGACGCGCCCCCGCTCGCTGTCACCATGTGCCTGCATGACGTCCGCAACCGCCTTGCGGATCGACTGGGGGGTGATGCCATGCGCGGCGTTGAAGGCTTCCTGCTTCGAACGCCGCCGGTCGGTCTCCTCGATCGCCCGGCGCATCGAATCGGTCAGCTTGTCGGCATAGAGAATCGCCTTGCCGCGGACATTGCGGGCCGCACGCCCGATGGTCTGAATCAGCGAGCCCTCCGAGCGCAGAAAACCCTCCTTGTCGGCATCGAAAATCGCCACCAATGAGACCTCGGGCATGTCGAGACCCTCGCGCAGCAGGTTGATGCCCACCAACACGTCAAACTCACCGAGCCGGAGATCACGGATGATCTCACTGCGCTCGACGGTGTCGATATCGGAGTGCAGATAGCGTACCCGGACATCGTGCTCATGCAGGTAGTCGGTCAGATCCTCGGCCATCCGCTTGGTCAGGGTGGTGATCAGCACCCGCTCCCCCGCGGCCACCCGCAGGCTGATCTCGGAGAGCACGTCGTCGACCTGCGTGCCGGCTGGACGGATCTCCACCTCCGGGTCGAGCAACCCGGTCGGACGCACCACCTGTTCGACCACCTTGCCGGACATTTCGTGCTCATAGGCTCGGGGCGTGGCGGACACGAACACGGTCTGGGGCGCCATCGCCGAATACTCGTCAAACCGCAGCGGACGGTTATCGAGTGCCGAAGGCAGCCGGAAACCGTATTCGACCAGGGTCTCCTTGCGACTCCGATCGCCACGATACATCCCTCCCAGCTGCGGGATCGTCACGTGGCTTTCATCGACAAACAGCAGGGCGTCGGACGGCAGATAGTCGAACAGACAGGGGGGCGGCTCGCCGGCCGCCCTGCCCGAGAGGTAACGGGAGTAATTCTCGATGCCATTGCAGTAGCCCAGCTCCCGGATCATCTCCAGATCGAACTGCGTCCGCTGCTCGAGGCGCTGGGCCTCCAGCAGGCGCCCGTTATCACGCAGCTGCGTGAGGCGCTCGGCAAGCTCGACCTTGATTTCGTCGATGGCGGCCAGCAGCCGCTCGCGTGGCGTCACGTAATGGGTTTTCGGGTAAATCGTCAGACGAGGCACCCGGCGCAGGACTTCCCCGGTGAGCGGGTCGAAATAGGCAAGGGACTCCACTTCATCATCGAACAGCTCGATGCGTACGGCCTCGCGCTCGTTCTCCGCAGGAAAGACATCGATGATTTCGCCACGCACCCGGTAAGTGCCCTGGCGCAGGTCCATCTCGTTGCGCTTGTACTGGAGTTCGGCAAGACGCCGAAGGATCGCCCGCTGGTTGACGCGCTCGCCCCGCGACAGATGCAGCACCATGGCGAAATACGCCTCAGGATCGCCGAGGCCGTAGATGCACGAGACCGTCGCCACCAGAATGGTGTCGCGGCGTTCCAGCAGCGCCTTGGTCGCGGACAATCGCATCTGCTCGATGTGGTCGTTGATCGAGGCGTCTTTCTCGATGAAGGTGTCGCTCGAGGGGACGTAAGCCTCGGGCTGGTAGTAGTCATAATAGGAGACGAAATATTCCACCGCGTTGGCTGGGAAAAACTCCCGCATTTCGCCGTAAAGCTGGGCCGCGAGAGTCTTGTTCGGCGCAAGAATCAGCGTGGGCCGCTGCAGCGTGGCGATGATGTTCGCCATCGTGAAGGTCTTGCCCGACCCGGTCACACCGAGCAACGTCTGCGCCGCCAGGCCGTCGCGAAGCCCTTCCACCAGTGCGGCGATCGCGGCCGGCTGATCCCCCGCGGGCTGGTACCCGGAGACGAGTTTGAAGGTGTCTGTCATGGGCATCCCGTCAGCGCGCCGATGGATCGCATAGCGGCGATCCCCTAAACTATACCGGCCGTTCCGGCACTCTGAAGCCACCGTAGGACCGACTGTGAGTCTACAAGTTTCAGCTCGCGTGCAGCGAGTCAAACCCTCTCCAACCATGGCCGTGACGCAGATGGCCGCCGAGCTCAAGGCCGCCGGCCAGGACGTGATCGGCCTTGGCGCCGGCGAACCTGATTTCGACACGCCCGCGCACATCTGCGAAGCTGGCATCGCCGCCATCCGCGCGGGGGACACCCGCTACACCGCCGTCGATGGCACGGTCGCGCTGAAAGACGCCATCATCGCCAAGTTTCGACGCGACAACACGCTTGAATACGCGCGGGACCAGATCCTGGTTTCCTCTGGCGCGAAACAGACCTGTTTCAACCTGGCCGCCGCGGTGTTGAACCCCGGCGACGAGGCGCTGATCCCGGCACCCTACTGGGTGTCCTACCCCGACATGGTGCTGCTGGCCGACGGGGAACCGGTCATCGTCCCCACCGGGCCGGAAACCGGCTACAAGCTCACACCGGAGCAGCTGGACGCCGGCCTGACTGAACGTACCCGGCTGATGTTCCTCAACAGCCCGAGTAATCCGACAGGGGCAGCCTACACCCGCGCTGAACTTCAGGCACTCGGTGAGGTACTGGCAGCCTACCCTGATGTGGTGATCGGCACCGACGACATGTACGAGCACATCTACTGGGCCGATGAACCATTCTGCAGCCTGGTCACCGCGTGTCCCGGGCTCCATGAGCGCACGGTCACGATCAACGGTGTTTCCAAGGCCTATGCAATGACGGGCTGGCGGATCGGTTACTGCGGCGGACCGAAACCCATCATCGCCGCCATGCGCAAGATCCAGAGCCAGAGCACCTCCAATCCGACGAGCATCTCGCAGGCCGCAGCGGTCGCCGCGCTGGCGGGCGACCAGGCCTGCGTGACCGAGATGGTCAAGGCTTTCAAGTCCCGGCATGACTTCATCGTCGCCGCGCTGAACCGGATTCCTGGGATTCGTTGCCTTGCGGGCGCAGGCACGTTCTACGCCTTCCCGGACTGTCGCGACCTCATCGACCGCCGCGGCTTCGCCGACGACACCGCACTCTCCGAGCACCTGCTCAAAGAGGCGGGAGTCGCGGTCGTGCCGGGAAGTGCCTTCGGCACGCCGGGGCATCTTCGGCTGTCGTTCGCCTGTTCGCTCGAGACCTTGGAAGACGCGGCCGGGCGGATGCAGCGCGCGCTCGGTGACTGAGCGCAGGCGCAGGGCGTGATCCGCGGGCTGTTACCTTGACCCGGCCAGCGCCTTACTCCAAAATGCGCGGCCTTGATCGGACGCCTGCCGCCTGATCATTATTCCCCGGTAGCTCAGTGGTAGAGCGGTCGACTGTTAATCGATTGGTCGCTGGTTCGAATCCGGCCCGGGGAGCCACTTGCAAAGCAAACCGGCTTGAGCCCTTTGGCTCAGCCGGTTTTTTTTTATGGCTGTCACTCAGGCGCAGTGCGCGCGACCAGTTCACGCAGATAAGTTGCAAACTCCGGCCCGAGCGACCGATGCCGCAGCCCCAATTCCACGGTCGCCTTCAGGTAGCCAAGCTTGCTGCCGCAGTCATACCGGACACCCTGGAAGGGGTAGGCCGCGACGGGATGAGTCTCAAGCAGATCGGCAATCGCATCGGTCAGCTGGATTTCGCCGCCAGCACCCCGCCCGGTGTGCTCCAGCCGATCAAAGATCTCCGGTGGCAACAGATAGCGACCCACGACGGCCAGGTTTGAGGGGGCATTTTCAGGTTTAGGCTTCTCGACGATCTGCCGAATCAGGTGATGTCCCGCACCGTTGGTCTCGACCGCGACGATGCCATAGCTCGCGCTGTGTTCTACAGGAATGGTCTCGACGCCCAGCACGCCACAGCCATGCGCCTCATACTGCCGGCGCATCTGCAGGAGGACCGGATCGGCTGCGTCGATGAGATCGTCGGCCAAATGCACGAAAAAGGGCTCGTTGCCGACCACCGCGCGAGCGCACAGCACCGCGTGCCCGAGCCCGAGTGGCTCCCCCTGGCGGATGTAGATACAGGTGACTGAAGACGGCACGATGTCGCGGACAATCTGCAGCAACTCATCCTTGCCCGCCGCGGCAAGTGCGGCCTCAAGTCCTGCATCCGTATCGAAATGGTCCTCGATCGCCCGCTTGGAACTGCCGGTGACGAACACCAGGCGTGTGGCCCCCGCCTGAATGGCCTCCTCCACCGCATACTGAATCAGCGGCTTGTCGACCACCGGAAGCATTTCCTTGGGGCTGGCCTTCGTGGCTGGAAGAAAGCGGGTGCCGCGACCGGCAACAGGGAACACGGCAGTGGTGATCGGGGCGGACAAGGCGACTCTCCATCAAAACCTGAGCGTGACCCAATGATACCCGAGCACCCGATACGGCCGTACCGCATGGTTCACGGAACCTGAGCTCCGGGGCTGAGGGCACTCCCGCCGTCAGCCCCGGAGCCCGAGGTCACTCCTCGTCGCTCAGGCGAATATCCGCGCGGTTCATGTCGAGCACTCGTGGTCCGATACCGCTGATCTCCAGCAGATCGTCGATGGTCTCGAACGGACCGTGCGCCTCGCGGTATTCCACGATCGCCTGGGCCCGCACCATGCCGATACCGCTCAACTCTGCGGCGATGGTCTCGGCATCTGCCGTATTGACGTTGACAGGTCCGGCCAGGGCGACGCCCCCAAGCGCCAGCGCAACGCTGGCGACAAATACACGGATGATCTGGTTCATGCTCCACTCCTTGCGATGTCTTCCGTTACCGGCCCCTTGCCGGCAAGCATCAGGCTAGGCGCCGCACTGCGCAGGGGCGAGTGGGGATTCTGGGCAATCAACGCGAAATGAACCGCCAGGCGGACCCAGGCCGCTGGTGTTACTGGGGTGGCGGGGACTCCAACAAGGTGTCCAGCGGCAGTGTCGCCGCGGCCCGGGTGGTATCCCAGCTGCGACACCCGGGGCACTGCCAACTCATCCGCTGGCCCCGATATCCGCAGGTCCCGCACTGATAGCGCGGCCCACGCTGGACCAGTCGGCGCAGTCCACTGGACATCCGTTCGAGCAGCTGACGCCGGGCCTCACCGCTCGCCTCCGCCAACGCAGGGGCATCCACAAGGCTTGCAAGGGTGTCGTCGCCGGTCAGGAGCCCGACCAAAGCCTCTTCCAGCACGGGGGGATCGAGGAGATCACAGGTAATGGCGGCATAGGCGACGCCGGACGACTCGCGGGTCATCAGCAGCGGCCGCAACAGGGCGTCCAGGGAGGCCAGATCATCGCGGCGGGAGGCCAGGCGGTGCAGGTCCGGCAGCACCTCGGGCAGCAGCGCCGGCGAACTGCGGACAACCTCAGAGAGCAGCCGCCACGCCAGCGCCCCATCTCCTTCGTGCTCCGCGAGCCGCGCACGCAGCATGGCCCCGCGCGGCAACGCGCGCCGGGCGCGCTGCGCCTTTTTCAGCCAGGCTCGCGCAAGCCGTGATTCGCCATTGCTCAGCGCACGTTCCGCCAGTTCGCAGTAATAGTGGGCCACCGGACCGTCCTGGCGTTCGCCTGAGACTTTCTCAAGCTCGCGTCGCACCGTGATGGCCTGCTCCCACTCACCGAGGCTCTCCAGGATGCCGACCAGGCGTCCCAGCGCGGGCTCCGGATCTTCCGCCTGCTCGGCGACCTGCCTGAACAGACTCTCCGCACGGTCCATGAGTCCAGCCCGCAGGTAGTCCTCCCCAAGCGCGAACAGCGCCGTATGCCGCTGCGTGCTGGAGAGGTCCGGGCGGGCCAGGATATTCTGATGAATGCGGATAGCGCGATCGAGCTCACCACGCCGCCGGAACAGGCTGCCCAGGGCGAAATGGGTGTCCAGCGCCTCGTCGTCCGTCGCAATCATGCGCACGAACATCTCCAGCGCCTTGTCGGTCTCGTCGTCGAGCAGCAGATTCAGCCCGCGCAGATACCCCTGGCTCAGCGGCGGCTCATCTTCCTGGTTATCACGGGCCCGCCGGTCGAGAAACCGCGCATAGGCCCAGCCGGCAGCAGCAGCCACCATGAACAGTGCGAATAAAAGAAACGTAGACTCAGTGGGCATCTTGCATGGGCAGGCTGCGCAGGCTGCTGATCTCGGCCTCCGAAGCCGCAAGCTTGCGGCGCAGCCGGCGCCGCTGGTGCGTCAGGCGCAGCAAGGCATAGCTGCAGCACACCAGACCGAATACCCAGCCCAGGGCGAATGTGACGATGAACGCCACCGAGATGCGCGCATCGACCAGTTCGAACGCACCAAGATCCAGCGTGACCACGCCGGGATTCTGCGCCGCGAACACCGCCGCAGCCAGTGCGACAACCACGACCAGGACGATGGTCAATAGCGTACGGATCATGCAGACGTCTCCTGGCTGACCCAGCTGGCGGGTCAGGGTGCCCAAGCCTGCATTGTAAAGGAAGGCGCGTTGCCGATCAGTCCTTGATCGACAGATGCTTACCGGCGTTGACCCGTTCGCGCAGGTCCTTGCCAGGCTTGAAATGCGGCACGTGCTTGCCTGAGAGTGCCACGGCCTCGCCAGTTTTCGGGTTCCGGCCCATGCGGGGCGGACGGAAATGCAGCGAGAAACTGCCAAAGCCGCGAATCTCGATCCGCTCACCATTGGCCAACGCATCGCTCATCAGCTCGAGCAGGTGCTTGACCGCCAGCTCCACGTCCTTGGCCGGCAGGTGGGCCTGCTTACGGGCGATCAGTTCAATCAGCTCGGATTTCGTCATCGGGTCCCCACCCTGCCAATCGGAAACCCGGCCCGCGACGAGCGCCGCGGGCCGGTCCGATATTACCCCTGTCGGCCTCAGTCGTTATCGCGGTTGGAAATCTGCTCTCGCAACAGATCACCCAGACTGGTGCCACTGCTGCTGCTGCCGGCATCAGACTTGTAGTTCTGCATGACCTCGGCCTCTTCGTGGGCCTCCTTCGCCTTGATCGACAGCGAGACCATTCGGGTCTTGCGATCGACGCCGGTGAACCGGGCATCGATCTCGTCGCCAACCTTGAGTACGGTACGCGCATCCTCGACGCGATCCCGCGAGAGCTCGGAAGCCCGCAACTGCCCCTGCAGGCCGCCAGGCAGATCCAGGATGGCCCCACGCGCGTCCACCTCGGTGACGACACCACGGATTACCGAGCCCTTCGGATGCTCGGCCAGGAAGCCGGACATCGGATCGCGATCCATCTGCTTCATGCCAAGCGAGATACGTTCACGCTCCGGGTCGATCGCCAGCACCATGGCCTCTACGTCGTCGCCCTTCTGGAAGTTGCGGACCGCCTCCTCGCCGGGGATATCCCAGGAGATGTCGGACAGGTGCACAAGACCGTCGATACCGCCATCGAGCCCGATGAAAATGCCGAAATCGGTGATCGACTTGATCTGGCCGGAGACACGGTCGCCCTTGTTGAAGTTTGCCGCGAATTCCGACCACGGATTCGCCTGGCACTGCTTGATGCCGAGCGAGATCCGGCGACGGTCCTCGTCGATATCGAGCACCATCACCTCGACCTCGTCACCCACCTGCACGACCTTGTACGGATTGACGTTCTTGTTCGTCCAATCCATCTCCGAGACGTGCACCAGACCCTCGACGCCCTCTTCGATTTCGACGAAGCACCCGTAGTCGGCGATGTTCGTGACCTTGCCAAAGAGACGGCTGTTCGCGGGATAGCGGCGTCCGAGATCTTCCCAGGGATCCGACCCGAGCTGCTTGATACCGAGGGAGACGCGCGTGCGCTCGCGATCGAACTTCAGCACCTTGACCTGGATCTCGTCGCCGACGTTGACGACCTCGGAGGGATGCTTGACGCGCTTCCACGCCATGTCGGTGATATGCAGCAGGCCGTCAATCCCGCCGAGATCCACGAATGCACCGTAATCGGTGAGGTTCTTGACGATACCCGCGAGCACGGCACCTTCCTGGAGGTTCTCCAGGAGCTGCTCACGCTCGGCACTGTATTCTTCCTCAACCACCGCACGCCGCGAGACCACCACGTTGTTGCGGCGCTGATCGAGCTTGATGACCTTGAACTCGAGCGGCTTGCCCTCGAGGTAAGTGGGGTCACGCACCGGGCGCACATCGACCAGCGAGCCTGGCAGGAAGGCCCGCACGTGCTCGATCTCGACCGTGAAACCGCCCTTGACTCGCCCGTTGATGATGCCCGAGATGACTTCATCGTTCTCGAAGGCCTTCTCGAGCACCGTCCAGGTGCGCGCGCGCTTGGCTTTCTCGCGCGACAGGCGGGTTTCGCCGAAACCGTCCTCGACGGCATCCAGCGCGACCTCGACGGTGTCGCCGACCGCGACCTCCATCTCGCCGGTCTCGGTCTTGAACTGGTTGGCCGGAATGACGGCCTCGGATTTCAACCCGGCATTGATGATGACGACATCATCGTTGACCTCGACCACATAGCCCATAAGGATGGCGCCGGGCTTGATCTGCTGGCTGGCCAGGCTCTGCTCAAAGAGTTCTGCAAAACTTTCAGACATGGATTAGACACTCCCGCCCGTCAGGGCGGTCCTGGGTTGCACGCCAGCGTTCCATCGCCAGCGGGTGTGAATGAAACACGCTGGCATCCTGCCGGCGTGGCGTTCGCTCGGTAAAACCTGTTCGTATGACCCGTTCTCAGGCCTGACCCACTGGCGGAATATCTATCCGCTCGCCAAGCCAATCGACAATGCGATCAACGACTTGCGGGATACTCATGACCGTGGAGTCCAGCACCTTGGCATCGTCCGCGGGGACCAGGGGCGCAACCGCCCGCTGGGCATCGCGGGCGTCGCGCTCGGCGATGTCCCGGGAAAGGGCGGCAAGGCTAACATCAATTCCCTTTTCCTTCAACTGCTTATGACGGCGCCGGGCCCGCTCTTCGGGCGTGGCCGTCAGGAAGACCTTCAGGGTCGCATCCGTAAAGATCCGTGTGCCCATATCACGGCCGTCGGCGACCAGGCCCGGCGCTCGCACGAAATCACGCTGCAACTGCACCAATGCGTCCCGAACCTCCGGGAAGCGTGCCAGCCGGGACGCGGCATCGCCCGCGCGCTCTGTCCGCACTTCATCGGTAACGAGCTCACCGTCGAGCTCGATGCGCTCACCGCCGGCCTCGTCACTCACGAACCTCACCCGCACCTCGCCGGCCAGCCGCGCGAGCCCGTCGATATCCTCGAGCGACAGACGGCTGCGCATCGCGGCAATCGCCAGCACGCGGTAGAGCGCACCACTGTCAAGCAGATGCCATCCCAGGCGCCGGGACAGCAATCGGCTGATCGTGCCCTTGCCGGCACCGCTCGGTCCATCGATCGCCAGCACCGGCACAGCCGGGGTCTTATGGGGAGTCATGAGCTGTTGACCTCCAGGTCCAGTCCAGCGGCGCGCGCCAGGCCGGGAAAGCCGGGAAAAGATGTCGCGACGTTGTCGGTGTCATGGATCGTGATCGGGCCGTCGGCGACCAGCGCGGCCATGGCAAAAGCCATCGCCACCCGGTGATCACCATGGCTGTCGACTGTGCCGCCCTGCAGGCGTCTGCCCCCGCGGATGATGGCGCCATCGGGCAGTTCCTCAACGTCTCCACCCAGCGCCCGGAGCCCCTGGACCATGGTGGCGATCCGGTCGCTCTCCTTGTGCCGCAGCTCAGCGGCGCCGGTCACGCGGGTCTCGCCCTCGGCCGCGGCGGCCGCGATGAACAGGGCCGGAAACTCATCGATAGCCAATGGCACCACCTCTGGTGGAATCTCGATACCCTTCAGCACGGATCGCCGGATGTGCAGGTCGCCGACCGGCTCTCGCCCTTCCATGTGCCGGTTACTGACGGTGATCTCGCCGCCCATCGCCTCGAGCACGCCGATCACGCCAAGGCGCGTGGGATTGAGCCCCACCCCTTCGATGACCAGTTCATCCTCAGCCGCCAGGCAGCCACCGACCAGGAAAAACGCCGCCGAGGACAGGTCCCCGGGCACACGCACATCCATGGCCTCAGGCCCCGTGCCAGGTGTCAGGTGGATGGCCCCGTCGTCCTCGACAACCAGTTCGACCCCCATGGACAACAGCATGCGCTCGGTGTGATCACGCGAGGTGCCGGAGCCGCGCACCGTGGTCACGCCCTCGGCATACAGCCCCGCCAGCAGCAGTGCCGATTTCACCTGGGCACTGGCGACCGGCAGCGTGTAGTCGATTCCGGTGAGTGCCTGGCCGCCGCGGATCGTCAGCGGCGGGCAGCCGTCGCGGGTCTCCACCCGGGCGCCCATGGCATTCAGCGGTGCGGCGACACGCCCCATCGGCCGGCGCATCAGCGAGGCGTCGCCGCGCAGCTCGCTGTCAAACCGCTGCCCGGCCAGCACCCCGGCGAGCAGGCGTATCGCCGTACCCGAGTTACCGAGATCGAGAGGCATCGAGGCAGCCTGGAGACCATGCAGGCCTACGCCATGCACTACCACCCGGTGGTCTTCGCGCTCTATCCGGACCCCCATTGACCGCAACGCCGCCATCGTGGCGAGACAATCCTCGCTCGCGAGAAACCCCTCGACTTCGCTGCGCCCGGTCGCAAGCGCGCCAAGCAGCAGCGCCCGGTGCGATATCGACTTGTCGCCAGGCACGGACAGGCGGCCGCCAAGGCGGCCACCAGGCTTGACCAGGTATTGCTCACTCACGCTGCCCTCTCCTCGTTCAAGCCCGACACCCTCACAGCACCGCGCACGGGTAGGAGCCGAGAATCCTGAACAGGGTTGCATGCTCACGGATTTCTTCCAGCGCCCGGGCCACTGCCGGCGCCTCCGCATGGCCCTCGATATCGACAAAGAAGACGTAGTCCCACTTGCGGCGGCGCGAAGGCCGCGACTCGATGCGGGTCATGCTGACCCCCTCGCGAGCCAGCGGCTCAAGCAGGCGGAAGAGCACCCCGGGGCCCTCGGTGCCGCCGGTCGAGAGCAGCAGGGAGGTTTTGTCCTGGCCACTGGCCGGGAACATCTTGCGGCCGATCGTCAGGAAACGGGTGGTGTTGTCCGCTTTGTCTTCGATGTCGCGGGCCAGCAGATTGAGACCGTAGACCTCCGCCGCCGACTCCCCGGCGATGGCCGCAGTGCCGGCCTCGTCGCGCGCACGCCGGGCGGCCTCCGCGTTCGAGGCGACCGGAATTCGCTCGACCTCGGGCAGGAACTCCGCCAGCCAGCCGCGGCACTGCGCCAGCGACTGCGGATGCGAGCACAAGCGCTCGATGGCCCCGAGATCCTGCATGCGCCCCATCAGATGCTGGCGAATTCGCAGTTCGATCTCGCCGCAGACGTACAGCGGTGAGGTCAGAAACATGTCCAACGTATGACTGACGGTACCTTCCGTGGAATTCTCCACCGGCACCACACCGAAATCCGCCACCCCGGCAGCGACCTCGTGGAATACCTCGTCGATGGACGCCATCGGCAGGGTGCGCACCGAATGACCGAAGTGCTTGAGCACCGCCTGTTGCGTGAAGGTGCCCTCCGGGCCAAGAAAGGCGATTTTGAGCGGTTCCTGCTGTGCAAGGCATGCTGACATGATCTCGCGAAACAGCCGCACCATCTCCTCGGCGCGCAGTGGTCCGTCGTGGCGATCGAGCACCGCCCGCAACACCTGGGCCTCGCGTTCCGGACGATAGAATTCCACTGTCCGCGCGCCAGCGCCCGCCTTCGAGCGACCCACTTCCTGCGCCAGGCGGGCCCGCTCGCTGATCAGCCGCTGCAGATCGGCGTCGATGGTATTGATCCGCTCGCGCAACTGCTCGAGCGGCGCCGCGGCGCCATCCCGCTCACTCATAGTCCCCGTCTCCTCGTGCTCACGCCGCTCAGCCATGCCTGCGTTCGAACTCCTGCATGAATGCGACCAGCGCCTCGGCACCGGCCATGGGCATCGCATTGTAGAGGCTCGCGCGCATGCCCCCCACGGAGCGGTGACCCTTGAGGTTCAGCAGCCCCTCAGCCTCAGCCTGCTCAAGGAACAGCGCGTCGAGTTCCGGGCGAGCCAGCGTAAAGGGTACATTCATCCACGAGCGACAATCCTCGTCGACCGGGTTGGTGTAGAACGATGAACTGTCGATGGCGTTGTACAGCCTGGCGGCCTTGCGATAGTTCCTGCCGGCCATCGCGGCCAGACCGCCCTCCGCCAGCAGCCACTCGAACACCAGACCCGCCAGGTACCAGGCAAACGTGGGCGGGGTATTCAGCATCGAGCCGGCTTCGGCCTGGCGGGCATAACTGAGCATCGCCGGCAGCGTGTCGGCACCCCGTCCGAGCAGGTCGTCGCGCACGATCACCAACGTCAGTCCCGCAGGGCCAATGTTTTTCTGGGCACCGGCGTAGATCAGCCCGAAGCGATCGACCGCCAGCGGCCGCGACAGCAGCGTCGAGGACATATCCGCCACCAGCGGGACGTCACCGGTATCCGGAATATAGTGAAACTCCACGCCCCCGATAGTCTCGTTGGGCGTGTAATGCAGATAGGCCGCCGAGGCGCTGCTGCGCCAGACGCTGGGCGGCGGGATATCCCGATAGGGTGCGCCGGCATCGGCGACCACGGCGACATCCCAGTGCCGCCCGGCCTCATCGATGGCCTTCTGCGACCAGGCGCCGGTATTGACATACTCCACCCGCTGCCCCGGCGCCGCCAGGTTCATCGGGACCATCGAGAACTGCAGCGTCGCCCCGCCCTGAAGGAACAGCACCCGGTAATTGTCAGGCACGCCGAGCAGGGTGCGCAGATCCGCCTCCGCCTTCTCGGCCGCCGCCACGAAGGCCTTGCCCCGATGGCTGACCTCCATCACCGACATGCCGGAGCCCTGCCAGTCACGCAGCTCTTCGCGGGCGCGCTCCAGCACCGCGGCAGGCATCATCGCCGGGCCTGCACTGAAGTTGTGGACGCCGCTCATGCGTCGGCGTCGGCGTCGGTCTCGCCCTCGATACGCTCCATGCCGACCAGGCGGTCGTCATCGGCAATCCGGATCAGCCGCACGCCCTGGGTATTACGCCCCAGAATCGAGATGTCCCGCACCGGCGTACGCACCAGCGTGCCGTTACTGCTGATCAGCATGACCTCGTCGTCGTCACTGATCTGCAGGGCGCGCACCAGCGGACCGTTGCGTGCCGTGGTCTGAATCGCGATCACCCCCTGACCCCCACGGCCACGCAGCGGGAAATCCTCCGCAGGCGTGCGCTTGCCGTAGCCGTGCTCCGTGGCCGTCAGGATATGGCCCTGGTCGAGGATAATGAGGGCGATGACCGCCTCGTCATCGGCGATGCGCATACCGCGCACGCCTGCCGCAGTGCGACCCATGGCGCGCACGTCCTCCTCCTTGAAGCGGATCCCCTTGCCGGAACTGGCACACAGCAGGACGTCGCGCTGGCCATTGGTGATGGCCACGTCGACAAGGTAGTCATCATCGCGCAGGTCGACGGCGATGATGCCGCTGGTGCGGGGCCGCGAAAATGCGCTCAACGGGGTCTTCTTGACCGTGCCACGACTGGTGGCCATGAACACGAAATGCTCCTCGTCGAACTCGCGCACTGTCAGGACTGCGTTGATCCGCTCGCCTTCAGCCAGCGGCAGCAGGTTGACGATCGGACGCCCCCGGGCGCCGCGACTGACCTGCGGCACCTGGTAGACCTTCAGCCAGTAGCACTGCCCCCGGCTGGAGAAACACAGCAGGGTATCGTGGCTGTTGGCGACGAACAGCTTGTCGATGAAATCCTCGCCCTTGACCTGCGCGGCCGAGCGGCCCCGCCCGCCGCGGCGCTGCGCCTGATAGGCGTCAATGGGCTGGGACTTCACGTACCCCTGGTGAGAGAGCGTGACCACTACAGTCTCGTCGGGAATCAGATCCTCGATGGTGAGATCGCTGTAGTCCTCGTTGATTTCCGTGCGCCGGGCATCCGCATAGGCTTCCTTGATGACCAGCAGCTCATCGCGAATTTCCTGGCGCAGCCGCTCCGGGTCCGACAGAATCTCCTTCAGATCTTTAATTATCTCAAGCAAATCCTTGTATTCACTAAGTATTTTATCTTGCTCTAGACCGGTCAGGCGATTCAGCCGAAGATCGAGAATTGCCTGTGCCTGGACCTCCGACAGTCGATAGCCCTGCTCGCCCAGACCAAACTCCGGCGCCAGCGTCTCCGGGCGGGTGAGGTCCGCGCCGGCCCGCGCGAGCATTTCGGTGACCACGCCCGGGGCCCAGGCCCTGGCGCACAGCGCCGCGCGCGCCTCGGCCGGTGACGGTGAGGCCTTGATCAGCGCGATCACGGGATCGATGTTGGCCAGCGCCACGGCAAGGCCTTCGAGCACATGCGCACGGTCCCTGGCCTTGCCCAGATCGAAGATCGTCCGGCGCGTCACCACTTCGCGGCGATGGCGCAGGAAGGCTTCCAGGATTTCCTTTAGATTCAGCAGTCTGGGCTGCCCTTCAACCAGCGCCACCATGTTGATGCCGAACACGCTCTGCAGCGGTGTCTGCTTGTAGAGGTTGTTGAGCACGACGTCGGGCACTTCCCCGCGCCGCAACTCGATAACCACGCGCATCCCGTCCTTGTCGGACTCGTCACGCAGCTCGGTGATGCCTTCGAGTTTTTTCTCGCGGACGAGCTCGGCAATCTTCTCGATCAGCCGGGCCTTGTTGACCTGGTAGGGCAGCTCCGTGATCACGATCGCCTGGCGCGAGCCGAGCTCCTCGACAGAGGTCCGTCCGCGCACATACACACGGCCTCGGCCGGTCTTGTAGGCACTGTAGATGCCGGCAACGCCGTTGATGATCCCGGCCGTCGGGAAGTCCGGCCCGGGCATGATGCGGATGAGGTCTTCGACCTCCAGGCTCTCGTCATCGAGCAGCGCCACGGCCGAATTGATCACCTCGCCGAGGTTGTGCGGCGGGATGTTGGTGGCCATGCCCACGGCGATACCCGAGGAGCCGTTGACCAGCAGGTTCGGCACCCGGGTCGGGAGCACCGTGGGCTCACTCTCGGACTCGTCGTAATTGGATGCGAAATCGACGGTCTGTTTCTCGATGTCGGCCAGCAGTTCCTGGGCGATGCGCGACATGCGCACCTCGGTATAGCGCATGGCCGCCGGCGCATCGCCGTCGACCGAGCCGAAGTTGCCCTGCCCGTCAACCAGCATGTAGCGCATCGAAAAGGGCTGGGCCATACGCACGATCGTGTCGTAGACCGCGGAATCGCCGTGGGGGTGGTATTTACCGATGACGTCGCCCACCACGCGGGCGGACTTCTTATAGGGCTTGTTCCAATCATTGCCGAGCTCGCGCATGGCGTAGAGCACCCGCCGATGCACCGGTTTCAGCCCGTCGCGGACGTCGGGGAGTGCCCGCCCGACGATGACGCTCATGGCGTAATCCATGTAGGACTGACGCATCTCGTCTTCGAGGTTTACGGAGAAGATTTCGTGAGCGATGTCTGCCATCGGTATTTGCTTTTCTTCTGGGCCCGCAGGGCGCTGTCACAGCGCCCCGGCCGCGCTGCGAAATTCAAGGAAATCCGGGAACTTCCGCGCGGCGAGGGCATGATTGATCAAGCGGCAAATGATATCACAGCGGCCCCGGGAACCGCAGTCGCGGCCTCGGTCTGGCCGCCGGCGCGCCGGGGCGGGCGCTATACTTTCACGCTTGATCCACCTCTGGGCGACGAGCGGGGAGCAGGATGCAGGACGTCGACACGCTGATCTTCGCGCGCTGGGTGATCCCGGTGGAGCCGCGCGGGGCTGTGCTGGAAGACCATGCCGTGGCGGTGCGCCACGGGCGTATCGTCGCCGTGGCGCCCGCCGCCGAGGCCGCAGCCCGGTTCCAGGCACGGGAGCGACTGCACCGCCCCGCGCACGTGCTCATTCCCGGCCTGGTCAACGCCCATACCCATGCGGCGATGAGCCTGCTGCGCGGGTTGGCCGACGACATGCCGCTGCAGCGCTGGCTGGGCGAACACATCTGGCCGGCCGAGCACCGGCTGGTCGACCGTGACTTCGTGCGCGATGGCACGCGGCTGGCGGTCGCGGAGATGCTGCTCGGAGGCACCACCTGCTTTGCGGACATGTACTACTTCCCGGATACGGTGGCCGAGACCGCTGCGGAGATCGGCATTCGCGCGGTGGTGGGGATGATCGTCATCGAGTTTCCCACCGCCTGGGCACAGAATGCCGACGAGTACCTGTCCAAAGGCCTGGCGCTGCACGATCAGTATCGCGAGCACCCGCTGATCGCCACGGCGTTCGCTCCGCACGCGCCCTACACGGTCGCTGACACCACTCTGGAACGGGTACGGCGTCTGGCAGACGAACTGGACGTGCCGGTACACATGCATTTGCACGAGACCGCCCAGGAGGTCACCGACAGTGTCGCCGAGCACGGCTGCCGCCCCCTGGCGCGGATCCAGCGACTGGGCCTGCTGAACCCGGCGTTGATGGCCGTGCACATGACCCAGCTGGAGACCGCCGAGATCGACGCGCTGGCCGCTGCAGGGGTCTCGGTGATCCACTGCCCGGCGTCGAACATGAAACTGGCCAGCGGCGCCTGCCCCGTGGCGGCATTGGCCGAAGGCGGGGTGAACCTGGCGCTGGGCACCGACGGGGCGGCCAGCAACAACCGCCTGGACATGCTCGGCGAGATGCGCCTCGCCGCCCTGCTCGCCAAACACACCCGCGCCGACCCGGCAGCCCTCGATGCCGCGGCCGCGCTGGAAATGGCGACCCTGGGAGGCGCACGCGCCCTCGGTCTCGGCGGGGTGACCGGCTCACTGGCCGCCGGCAAATGGGCAGACCTCACCTGTCTGGCGCTGGACCACCCCGGCGAGCTGCCGGTACTGCATCCTCTGTCACAGCTGGTCTACGCGGCGGATCGAAGCCGGGTCAGTGATGTATGGGTAGCCGGGCGCCCGCAGGTGCGCGATCATCGCCTTTTGACAGAGTCCCCGGAGGCACTCGCCGCGCTCGCCAGGGACTGGGGGGCGCGGGTCATGGCGGCAGACGCACAGGAGGGCAAGACCAATGGCTGATGCGCACACGACGCCAAACGTCGATCCACAGGAAATCTCCAAGTTCAACGCGCTGGCGGCCCGCTGGTGGGATCCGGACAGTGAGTTCCGCGCCCTGCACCAGATCAATCCCCTGCGGCTGGACTATATCGACGAGCGCGCCGCACTCGCCGGGAAGCGCGTACTTGATATCGGCTGCGGCGGCGGCATCCTCGCCGAGTCCATGGCGGCGCGAGGTGCGACCGTCACCGGGATCGACATGGCCGATGCCGCGCTTGGGGTCGCGCAGCTGCATCTGCTCGAGTCCGGTCTCGAGGTCGAATACCTGCAAACCAGCGCCGAGACGCTCGCCGCGGAGCGCGCCGGGCAATATGACGTCGTCACCTGCCTCGAGATGCTCGAGCACGTGCCCGACCCTGCCGCGGTCGTAGCCGCCTGCCATGCGCTGGTCAAACCGGGCGGGCACGTCTTCTTTGCGACCATCAACCGCAACCCCAAGGCCTTTCTGTTCGCCATCGTTGGCGCGGAGTATCTGCTGGGCCTGCTGCCGAAAGGCACCCATGAATACGCCAAACTGATCAGGCCCTCGGAACTCGAGCGCTGGATGCGGGCCGCCGGACTGCAGCTGCGCCACATGACCGGCATGCACTACAACCCCTTCGCCGACCGCTACCGCCTGGGCAGCGGCGTCGCGGTGAACTACCTGCTGCACGCCCAGCGACCGACCGCAGCCGACGCATGAGCGGGGGCGCCCTGCTCCTGGACCTGGATGGCACGCTGGTCGATACCGCGCCCGACATGGTGGCCTGCCTGAACCGGCTGCTCGAGGCCTCGGGTGAGGCGGCGATCGACTACGCTCAGGCCCGGAACCAGGTCTCCAACGGCGCCGTCGGCCTGCTGACACTCGGCTTCCGGATGACCCCGGAAGATCGGCGCATGGCTGATCTCCGTCGTCGGTATCTTGAGCTGTATGCCAGTTGCCTCTCTGATAACTCAATTATTTTCAACGACTTTACAGAAGTATTTGATACTTTATCTGAGATTGGATGGTCGTGGGGTGTGGTCACCAACAAGCCTCAGGACCTCGCCCGCCCCCTTCTCGCCGCCCTGGGCCTGAAGCCGGACGCGGCCTGCGTGATCGGCGGCGACACCCTCCCGCAGCGCAAGCCCCATCCGGCGCCGCTGCTGCATGCGGCGGCAGTGCTGGGCCGTGACCCGGCGCGCTGCCTCTACGTGGGCGACGCCGAGCGCGATATCCAGGCGGGACGCGCCGCCGGCATGCGCACCGCCGCCGCCCGCTACGGCTACCTGGAGGACCCCACTGCCGCGACGCGCTGGGGGGCAGATCACGTGATCGACTCTCCGCGCGAACTGACGCCACTGTTGCGCGCGCTGGCCAGCGAGACGCGCCATGCCGGCTGAGCTGCCCGCCTGGATCGCGCTGGCCGGGGGGCTGGCCGGACTGGGACTCGGCCTTTTGATCGGCGTGCTGCTGACGCAGCGGCGCCAGGCCCAACTGACCGGGGAGATCGCCACGCTGGAGGCCAGACTTGCTGGCGAGGAGCGGCTGCGCGGGGAGCGCGAACAGGCGCTGGCGCAGGCCCAGGAGCGCATCGCCGCACAGTTCGATGGGCTGGCCCACCAGGCACTGCGCCGCGCCAGCGACGACTTCCTGAAGCTGGCCGAGCAGCGGCTGCAAACGCAGCACGAGCGCGCCCGCGGCGAGCTCGGCAATCGACAACAGGCCGTCGAGAACCTCGTCAAGCCGATCACCGAGGCGCTGCAGCGCACCCAGACGCAGATCGAGGCCCTGGAGCAGTCACGCCAGCAGGCCTATGGCAGCATTCACGCCCAGCTGCAGACCATGACCGCAACGCAGCAGGCCCTGCAGCTCGAAACCCGCAACCTGGTCAGCGCCCTGCGCCGCCCCGAGGTCCGCGGCCAGTGGGGCGAGATCACGCTGCGACGCCTCGTCGAGCTCGCTGGCATGGTCGAGCATTGCGATTTCGTCGAACAGGCCCACGTCAACACCGGCGAGACCACTGTTCGTCCGGACCTGATCATCAACATGCCCGAATCCCGCCAGCTGGTGGTCGACGTGAAAACGCCGCTGGACGCCTACCTCGACGCGATCAATGCCCCCGACGACGCCAGCCGCGACGCGGCCCTCCAACGCCATGCCAACAAGGTCGCCGAGCGGATTCGCGAACTGGCCTCCAAAGCCTATTGGGCGCAGTTCCCGCGCAGCCCGGAGTTCGTCATTCTGTTCATCCCGGGCGACCAGTTCCTGAGCGCGGCCCTCGACCGGCGGCCCCAGTTGCTCGATGAAGCCCTGCGACAGCAGGTGATCCTCGCCACCCCGAGCAGCTTCATCGGCCTGCTGAAAGCGGTCGCCTATGGGTGGCGACAGATGGCCTTGGCTGAGAATGCCGAAGAAATCCGCAAGCTGGCGGTCGAGCTTTACGAGCGACTGAACAAATTCACCGAGCATGTCGGCAAGGTCGGTCACGCGCTGGGTCGCAGTGTCGAGGCATACAACTCGGCCGTCGGGTCGCTGGAGCGCATGGTGCTGCCGGGCGCGCGGAAATTTACCGAGCTGGGGGTGCAGCCTCGGCGGGTGCTCGGCCAGACTCCGGAGGTCGACACCCTGCCAAGGCGCCCACCTGCACCCGACCTCGAGCCGACGACGGAAGGCGACGGCGATAGCCCCCCGACCCGCGAGCCCCGAGGGAGCTGACCCGGTGGACTCTGAGTATCGCGGACCGCCGCAGGGCAGCCTCGCCTGGCACGCGCAGCTGTTCTGCCCGGCGGCACAGCACCCTGTCATTGCGGCGCTCCATCACGTCTGGAGCGAAATCCGCGGGATTGGCCTGAGCATGCAGGACCCCGTGCCCGCCCGACTGCGACTGGCCTGGTGGGGCGAAGAGCTCGGGCTGCTCGCCGAGGGCCGTCCCCGGCACCCGGCGACGCGCGCGCTGCTGCCCCACTGCCCGCAGCCACCGCGCGCCGCGCGGCTGCTGGAGGAGCTGCTGCTCGCCGGCGAGGACGATATCGATGGGGCGGGCTGCGAGAACCTCGACGAACTGAGACTTTACGCCTTCCGCAGCGACGGGGCGGCGCTGGCATTGCTTTGTGAGTTGCTCGGCGCGCCAGAGACTCAGGGCGTGGAGGTGGGCCGTGAAGCGGGGCTAGCAATCGCTGCCAACCGCGCGCTGACCGCACTTGGCGCCGACCTGCATCATCGTCGTCGGCCGCTGGTACCCTGGCCGCTGCTGCAGGAGACCGGGCTGACCGACGAGCGAAGTCCTGAGCCCGCGCGCGTCGAGCCGGTGCTCACTGCGCTCGGAGAAGTCGCTGACCAGGCGGCTGGCGCGCTCGCCCAGGCCGCCATCGGAGCCGGTGATGAGGTACGCTTCGCCCGGCTGCTCGCCCTGCTCCATATCGCCGAGGGCAAGCGCGCCCGACGCCTGCTTGTCCGTGAGCTGCCTGCCGAACCCATCCGGCTCGGCGCCGTCGGTCGACTGTATCTCGCCTGGCGGGGCGCCATGGTCATTACTCGAGAAGAAACATGAAAGATGAAATGAAACTACCTGATTTAAAAGAATACAAACCACGCAAAGATTTGTTGACGGGGCGGGTGATTCTGGTCACTGGCGCCGGCGACGGGATCGGTCGAGCGGCCGCCCTCGGTTACGCGGCACACGGCGCCACGGTGCTGCTGCTGGGACGAACCCAGAAGAAACTCGAACAGGTCTATGACGACATCCTGGCTGCCGGTGGGGCGCGCCCATCGATTGTGCAGATGGATTTCACCCAGGCCCAGGGCGAGCACTACCAAGCCCTCATCGACGGCATCAGCGAGGAGCATGGCCGCCTCGACGGGCTGCTGAACAACGCGGCCATTCTGGGGGACATGACGCCGATCGAGCACTACGACATCGCCACCTGGCAGCGCGTGATCCACGTCAATCTGACCTCCGTCTTCATCCTGACCCGCTGCATGCTGCCGCTGCTGAAGGCCTCCGAAGATGCTTCGGTGATCATGACCTCAAGTGGTGTTGGGCGGCAGGGACGCGCCTACTGGGGGGCCTACGCGATCTCGAAATTCGGGATCGAGGGGCTCACGCAGGTGCTCGCGGACGAGACGGGCGACCGCGACGACCTCCGCGTGAACTGCCTGAACCCAGGTGCGACACGCACGCAGTTGCGGTATCGGGCGATGCCGGGTGAAGATCAGGACACGCTGCCGCGGCCCGAAGATATCCTGGCGCCCTACCTGTTCCTCATGGGCCCCGATAGCCGCGGCGTGCACGGGCGCAGTATCGACTGCCAACCCAAGCGCCGTTGACCGGTCGAGGCGGCGTCGCGCTCACGACCGGCGCTTGTGACGCGAGGACCGACCGTCCGGCGCAGCGGCTGGTCTCGGCCGACGCGGTGTCGGCTGCTTTTGTTCAGGCACGCCGGGACGCGGGATACCCGCGGCGGAATACAACATGTCGATTTCCGTCTCGGTGAGCGCTCGCGTGCGGCCCCGCCGCAGGCCCCTCGGCAGGGCCACGGGGCCGTAAGCCACCCGGATCAGCCGGCTCACCTGGTGGCCCACGGCTTCCCACAGCCGGCGCACCTCCCGGTTGCGCCCTTCGGAAAGCCGCACACGAAACCAGGTATTGGCCCCGTCGCCACCATCCTCGGACAGGCTTTCGAAGCGCGCCGGACCGTCCTCGAGCATGAGCCCGTCCAGCAGCCGCTCACGCGCCGCCGGGCTCACCTCGCCCAGCACCCGTACGGCGTACTCCCGGGAAATCCCCGTCGAAGGATGCATCAGTCGATGGGCCAGTTGGCCATCGGTGGTAAACAGCAGCAGCCCGGAGGTGTTCACGTCGAGTCTACCAACCGAAATCCAGCGCCGCCGGGTCTTCGGCAACGCCTGGAACACCGTCGGCCGACCCTCCGGGTCATGCTCGGTGCACACCTCACCATCGGGCTTGTGATAGGCCAGCCAGGCATGCGGACGCTCGCGCTTGGGCAGCTTGAGCGCGCGCCCATCCAGAGCGAAGTATTCGCGGCCGCTGACGGCCTGTCCGGGTTGCGCGGGCTGCCCGTCGACGGTCAGCCGACCCTCCGTAATCCAGCGCTCGATCTGTCGCCGCGAGCCTACGCCGGCTTCGGCGAGTGCCTTCTGAATACGCTGCGTGTCGTCGGCCATGGGTGCCCGGGTCAGGACGACCGCGGCTGTTTCAGCGGGACGACGTTGCTGACGGCCTCGGCCTGATCAGTCTCGTCTGCGGCGCTCGCCGTGCCCATAGTAGCGTCCTCGGCAGGCAACTCTCCCGGCGCATGGAGGGCATGCTCGCCCTCGCCCGACTCGTGCTGGGCGTGCTCAGCGCGGGTATCGGTTTCCGCCGGAGCCGCGGCGGCGGCAAAGCTGCCTGGTTCGCGCAGATCGAGCTCGACGTTCAGGCTATCGAGATCGCGCAGCTCGGCCAGCGAGGGCAGCTCATCGAGGCGCCTGAGGCCGAAATAATCGAGAAACTCACGCGTGGTGGCGTACATCGCAGGCTTGCCCGGCACATCCCTATGGCCGACGATCCTGATCCAGCCGCGCTCGCTCAGGCTGCGAATAATGGTGGTGCTGACCGAAACGCCCCGGATCTCTTCGATCTCGCCCCGGGTGATCGGCTGGCGGTAGGCGATCAAGGCCAGGGTTTCCAGAAGGGCTCGGGTATACCGCTGGGGGCGATCTTCCCAGAGCCGTGAGACCCACTGGGACATCTGCTCACGTGTCTGGATGCGGTACCCGCTGGCCACCTCCGCCAGCATGATGCCGCGTTCGGCATACTCCTCGCGCAACTGCTCGAGCACCGCACGCAGCTGATCCCGATCCGGAGCCTCGATGCCGAAAACACCGGCCAGGTGGTCCAGCGACAGCGGTCGGCCGGCCGCCAGCAGCGCTGCCTCGACGATATTCCTGATCTGCGTGTCCTGCATGGAAAATCCTGATTGCTGTACGGCGGCGTCAGTCGCCGCGGGTAGCCCCGGCCGCGCGGACGTGCAGCGGCGCGAAAGGCTCAGCCTGAACGACCTCGATCAGCGATTCCTTGAGCAATTCCAGAAGTGCCAGGAACGTGACCGCAACGCCCATCCGACCTTCGCTGGCATCGAAGAGCTGGTGGAAGCCGCGGAACTCGCGGCCTTCGAGCTGAGCCAGCACCTGCGTCATGCGTTCCCGCACCGACAGGGGTTCGCGCTGGACGTGATGGTGGGCAAACATCGCCGCCCTGTCCAGCACCTCCTTGAAGGCCACGAGCAGCTCCTTGAGCGTGACCTCCGGGAGCACGCGGACCACTTCGCGCTCTGCCACCTCGACCGAGGCCGGCAGATGATCGCGCTCCAGGCGAGGCAGGGCATCGAGATCCTCCGCCGCCTGCTTGTAGCGCTCGTATTCCTGCAGACGACGCACGAGTTCGGCGCGCGGATCGTGCTCCTCCTGCTCCTCTGCCGGCGGGCGGGGCAGCAGCAGCCGTGACTTGATCTCGGCCAGCATGGCGGCCATCAACAGATACTCACCGGCGAGCTCGAACTGCATCTCCTGCATCAGCTCGATGTATTGAACGTATTGCTTGGAGATCTCGGCAATCGGAATATCGAGAATATCGATATTCTGCCGACGGATCAGGTAGAGCAGCAGGTCCAGCGGCCCCTCGAATGCCTCGAGGAAGACCTTGAGTGCATCAGGTGGAATATAGAGATCCCGAGGCAGCACGGTGACCGCCTCTCCCTCGACCACCGCAAACGGCATCTCCTGCTGCGCGGGCCCGACGCCCGGCATCGGCCCGGCCGGATCCCGAGGGACGCCATCCTGTGCCTTGCCTGCGCGCGATTCTGGTGTCATGACTGCCCTGGGGCCTGCCCACTGTGGCCGGAAACCTGCCCGACCCGGAATTTTCACCTCATTATACGGGTATATCGCCGCCGATACGGGCGACATGCATCGCTGCAAGACTATGAAGCGTCAGCCAGAAACCCGATATCGCCTTTGCCGACTCGGATCACCCGCGCCTCTCCGTCACTGAGGTCCAGAACGGTCGTCGCCTCGATGCCACAGTTCCCGCCGTCCACAATGGCATCCAGCCCGTGCGGCATCCGCTCGCGGATCTCCTCGCCGTCCACCAGCGGCCGCGAGTCACCCGGCAACCACAAGGTCGAGCTCATGATCGGCCCGCCGTGGGCGTCCAGCAGCGCCTGGGTGATCGGATGCTCGGGGATGCGAATCCCGATGGATTTCCGCTTCGGGTTCTGCAGGCGCCGCGGCACCTCGCGGGTGGCCTTCAGGATGAAGGTATAGGGGCCGGGCGTGAGTGTCTTCAGTAGCCGGTAGATGACGTTGTCGACGCGCGCGTAAGTGGCGATTTCCGACAGGTCCCGACACACCAGCGTGAAATCGTGGTTCTTGTCGGCTTCACGGATGCGCCGGATCCGCTCCATCGCGGTCTTGTCCCCTATATCGCACCCCAGAGCGTACGAACTGTCGGTAGGATAGGCCACCACGCCGCCCGCGCGAATCACCTCCACGACTCCGGCAATGAGTCGCGGCTGCGGGTTCTTCGGATGGATTTGAAAGTATTGCGTCATGTCCTTATTTTACCCGGCCTGAGCGCACTATCGCGTTTTTCGATCATCGCCGTGCCGACCCGCCCGGACCCAGGATTCCAGCATGCAACTGCTTGTCGATTTCTTTCCGCTGATCATTTTCTTCGTGGTCTACAAGCTCACCGACATCCTGTGGGCGACTGCGGCGATTATCATCGCCACGGCCCTCGCCCTGGCGGCACAATGGCTGCGTAGCCGGACCCTCAACCGGATGCAGCTGATCTCCGGCGCCCTGGTCGCGGTATTCGGCGGGATCACCCTGCTCCTCGGCGAAGGCATCTTTATCCAGTGGAAGCCCACCATCGTCTACCTGCTGTTTTCCGTCGCCTTTCTGGTCAGCCAGTACATCGGTGGCAAAACCATCGTTGAGCGCCTGATGGGCGAGGCCATCGCCCTGCAGCTGGGGGACTGGCGGGCCCTGAATATGATGTGGGTGATGTTTTTCGCCGTAATGGCCGCGCTCAACCTTTACGTGGTCTATTCTTTCGATGAGGCGACCTGGGTGAACTTCAAGCTATTCGGGACGCTCGCCCTGACCATCGCCATGATCATCCTGCAGGCGATCTGGATCTCCAGGCGCCTGCCCGACTCTGAAAAGGAAAGCTGACACATGCTCTACGCCATCATCTCCACAGATGCGCCGGACAGCCTGCCGAAGCGCCGCGCAACCCGACCGGCTCACCTGGCCAGGGTTGAACAACTCATGGAACAGGGAAGACTCATCCTCGCCGGCCCGCATCCCGCCATCGATGCCGAGGACCCGGGCGAGGCCGGCTTTACAGGCAGCCTGATCGTCGCAGAGTTCGAAACGTTGGAAGCCGCCCGGGCCTGGGCGAACGCCGATCCTTACGTAGAGGCCGGCGTGTACTCGCAAGTCCAGGTCAAGCCGTTCCGGCAGGTGATGCCATGAACGAGCGCCGTATAGAACAGCTGCGCGATGCGCTGACCGAGGCGCTTGCCCCCGAGCGGCTCGAAGTCACTGATGAAAGCCATCTGCACGCAGGCCATCCCGGCGCCAGAGATGGACGGGGCCATTTTCGGGTCGATATCGTCTCTGACGCGTTTTCGGGCCTTAACAGAGTGCAACGACACCAAAAGGTCTACCAGGCCGTGGGCGACCTGATGAAGACTGACGTGCATGCGTTGGCGATTAAGGC
>RECU01000053.1 GCA_007693855.1 Gammaproteobacteria bacterium
GAGCCTGCCCCGGAGCCTGTGGTCCTGACTGGTACTCCGCCGGGCCACGCGACGGCGAACGAGCCATACAGCTTCACCCCGAGTGTCAGCGCAGCGGATGGCGCCAACCTGTCATTCTCGATCGTCAATCGCCCTGGCTGGGCCACGTTCGATAGCGCGACGGGCACCCTCAGTGGCACGCCAGCGGCCAGCGACGCTGGTGTTCACGGCGGCATCCGCATCCGGGTGACCGACGGTGATAGCGAAGACACTCTTGGCCCCTTTGAAATCACCGTCAATGACGGCGAACTCCGCACCGTCACCTTGAGCTGGCAGGCACCGACGGAACTGGCAGATGGCACGCCACTGACAGATCTCGCGGGCTTCCGCATCTATTACGGACGAATCGCGGGCGACTATGAAGAAGTCGTCGAACTCGACAACCCAGGTTTGAGCACCTACGTGGTCGAGGGGCTTTCGGGAGGTACCACCTGGTATTTCAGCGCCACAGCCTTCAGGGCGAATGGGCTGGAATCCGAGTTTTCGGGGGAAGTGGCCTATTTCGTGGATTGAGTACTTGCTAAACACAAGGTCTTGTGGAGCGCTTTGCGCAGATCTACTGCGTGCAGGTTGACGGACCGCGACAAAATCGAACGACAAGTCACTGATCCATAGGGATACGTACAAACCTCAGTGTCGGAAGATTTGACAATACCCTAGTGGCCCCCCAGAGTGCGCGACCATGCACAAGCCACTGAAAATCATAGGGTTTATGTCGCAAAACAGAGACATTGTCGCGTCAAACATACACGCCAGCGCATCTACAGCGCGGTTAAGCCTGGTTCTCGGTGCTGCTATCGCGGCACTTGTTCTAGGCGGCTGCGGCTCTGATGCAAACCCGTTGTCCAGCGGCAACGGCAGTTCACCCCCCTCAAGTGGTGCGCCGCCGACCGGCACACCACCGCCCGATCAGGGGAAGCCGCCCAGCGGCAACCCTCCCGAAGACGAGGCGCCACCCGACAACAATCCCCCTGGAAATGACGAACCGCCCCCAAGTGCCCCGCCCTCACCGAGCACTTTCAGTGTCACACTGTCCTGGCAGGCTCCAACCGAGCGGGCAGACGGCTCACCGTTGACTGACCTGGCCGGATTCAGAATCTACTATGGGGACGAGCGTGAAGATCTAGACGTCGTCATCGATCTGGACAACCCGGGGCTCTCCCGCTACGTGGTAGAGAATCTGACCGCAGGCACCTGGTATTTTTCGATGACAGCTTATGATGGTGGCGGCCTGCAAAGCAGCCCGTCACCCACTGTGTCAGCGACACTCAACTGACGCAGACGAGCTGCAGCGCACTGCACCCCAGAAGCCAGATCAGAACGTGGCCTCTTCCAAGGCCTGCGGACGCCGCCGGATGCGTGCCTGCTCTTCAAGGGCCGTGAGATAGAGTGCGAACTCCTGGAAGCCGGCTTCACTGGCCATCCGGTTGTTTTCGATATCACGGATGATCTGGTCGATCTCGGCGGGATCGCCAGGCCGCACTTCTGTCAACGCAAAGACCGCGTAATCGCCATTGTCCAGCCGCAGGCTATCCAACACCAGCTCGCCCTCGAGCGGACGGGGCAGTTCGAAGGCAGCGAACAGCAGGGCCGGCGGCGCCCCGTTGAATTCCTGACGGCTGAACAGTCGCGGCGCCCCCAGCGTTCGCCCGAAACGCGCTTCGAGTTCGTCGGCGTCCACATCATCACGCAGTGCAGCCAGAAAGGCCGCACCGGTCTCACGCGCCAGGCGGGCAGCGGCATCGGTCTCGAGTTCCTCACGAATCGCCTCGGCCACCTCCTCGAGCGGCCGCACTTCCGCCTGTTGATGACTTGCCACCCGCAGCAACAGCACCTGCTCCTCATCGACCTGGATCAGGCCGCTGAGCTCGCCATCGAGCAGCACCGCCGGTGAGAAGGCTGCAGCAACCACCGGCCGGCTGTCGGAGAATAGCGGCGAGCCGGCGCGCGTCATGCCTGGCAGACGCTGCACCTGCAGGCCCTCAGCCTCGGCGATGGCCTGAAGACTATCCGGGGTCTCGAAGGCTGCATCAGCCAGCGCGTTGGCGCGATCGATGAACCGGTTCTCGGCCTCAGTACGCTGAAACTCCTCGCGCAGTTCGGCGCGCATGTCCTCGAAGCTCGGCAACTCGCCCTCGCGCAGCTCGTCGAGACGGATCACGTGGAAGCCGAACACCGTCTCTACGGGCTCCGAGACCTCACCCACCTCGAGCTCGAACAGCGCCTCTTCGAAGGGCCCGACGAAAAAGCCTCGTTCGGCCCAGCCGAGATCGCCGCCCTCGACAGCGCTGCCGTCGTCGTCGGAAAACTCCGCAGCCAGGGCCGCGAAGTCTTCGCCGGCCTCGATGCGCTCATACAGTGACTGGGCGCGCGCCTGGGCGGCGGCAAGATCACGCTGGCCGTCCACCGCAATCAGAATGTGCCGGGCGCGACGCTGCTCGGGCAAGGCGAAGTCCGCGACCGTACGCTGGTAGAACTCGCGCAGGGCCTCGTCGTCCACAGGCAACTCGGCGCTGACGCCCGCCAGGGTGATCTCCACGTACTCCAGATCCACCGTTTCCGGTGCGAGGTAGCGCGCGGCATTGGCCTCGTAGTGTGCAGCGATCTGGGCCTCGGTCACAGGCTCGATGGCCTCGCGGAACTCACTGACCGGGAAACGCGCCCAGGCCAGTTCCCTGCGCTGCTGGGCGAGCTCGATGAAGCGACGGAACTCGGTGGGTGTGATGAAACCGGTGCGGGCGATGGCATCCTGCAACTGGTCAAGGGCGATGGCACGGCGCTGCTGCTCCTCGAACATGCCGGGCGTCATGCCCTGGGCAAGCAGGCGCGCGCGATAGGCATCCAGCGAAAAGCTGCCGCCAACCTGGAACGCATCGATCGACTGGATCGACTGGGCCAGCACATCGTCCGGCACGCGATAGCCCCGTGCTTCGGTGCGCTGCGCGAGCAGGCGCTCCTGAATCAGCCCTTCGATCACCCGGTCACGCGCCTGGCGACGGGCCTCCTCAGGGACTGCGCCGTCGAAAGCTTCGGTCAGCTGAAACAGCTGGCGCTGGTAGACCATCTCGAATTCGCGCCGAGGGATCTCCTCGCCATTGACGACCGCGACCGCATCCCGCCCGGCGGCACCGAAATCGCCAACGCCCCAGAACACGAAGCTGAGCGCGATGAGCAAGATAATGACGCCAGCGACCCAACCGGTGATCTTCTGCCTGATGGCCTGCAACATGACGCTTTACCCAAGGTTGCGGGAGCGGACGGGAAAACTTACCCGATCAGCTGCTCCCCGGAAAAAAAGCCGAGTGACTGGCACCCCCCAAAAACAAAAGGGCGCCACCTGGGCGCCCTCTCGTGATTTGGCGGAGTGGACGGGACTCGAACCCGCGACCCCCGGCGTGACAGGCCGGTATTCTAACCAACTGAACTACCACTCCAAAAAACTGGTGGGTGCTGAGGGGTTCGAACCCCCGACCTTCGCCTTGTAAGGGCGACGCTCTCCCAGCTGAGCTAAGCACCCCCTGAGAGAGGCGCGTCAGTTTACGGCATCCTTCAGGGCTTTGCCAGCCTTGAACGCCGGCTGGCTGCTGGCCGCGATTTCCATCGTCTCGCCGGTGCGGGGATTGCGACCACTGCGCGCTGCGCGGTGCTTCACACTGAAGGTACCGAAGCCGACCAGCGACACCTGGTCGCCGCGACCGAGTGCTTCGGTGATGCCCTGGACGATCGCATCCACCGCCTTGGTGGCATCAGCCTTGGAAAGATCGGCCTTGCCGGCGACGACGTCGATGAGTTCTGATTTATTCATGTGGCTTACCTTGGTTGAAATCGATTGTCGGGCGGGCACTAAACCCAACCCTGCCTGATACGCGGCACCCTGCTCCCCGCCCGCGTGCGGTGTCGCCGTGACGCTGGGCCCGGCCGACGTAAGCGTGGAATTCTATATCAACGCGCCACGAAAGTAGCAAAACGCCGCGCCAATACCCAAATTCTTAGTGAGGACGCACCCCCTCCGGATCACGCGACTCCTCCTTGCCCGCCTCGGATTCAGGGACAAGCCCAGGCTCCGGCCCCGCATCCTTGTCGCGAGGCAAGGGCATATGCTGCAGAGCAAGCTCGAGCACCTGATCGATCCAGCGCACAGGGATGATCTCCAGCTTGTCCTTGATGTTCTTTGGGATTTCCTGGAGATCCTTGGTGTTTTCTTCCGGAATCAGCACACGGGCAATCCCGCCACGATGCGCCGCCAGCAGCTTCTCCTTGAGCCCGCCGATGGGCAGCACTTCACCGCGCAGGGTGATCTCACCGGTCATCGCCACGTCGGAACGTACGGCAATCCCCGTCAACGCCGAGACGAGCGACGTACACATGCCCACCCCCGCACTCGGCCCGTCTTTCGGCGTCGCGCCTTCAGGCACATGAATGTGCACGTCCATCTTCTGATGGAAGTCCTCGGCCAGCCCCAACGCCTTGGCGCGGCTGCGCACCACGGTCATCGCCGCCTGGATCGACTCCTGCATGACATCACCGAGCTGGCCGGTGTGAATCAGCTTGCCCTTGCCACCGACCACGGCCGCCTCGATGGTGAGCAGCTCGCCGCCGACCTCCGTCCACGCCAGCCCCGTGACCTGGCCGATCTGGTCGTTCTCCTCGGCCCGGCCATAGCGGAAGCGCCGCACGCCGAGATACTTGCCGAGATTGCGCGCCGTCACCTGCACCTTGCCCTTTTGCTTCGGGCCCTTCAGCAACAGCGCCTTGACCACCTTGCGGCAGATGTTGGCGATCTCGCGCTCCAGGTTCCGCACTCCGGACTCACGCGTGTAGTAGCGGATGATGTCGATGATTGCGGAGTCGGAAACCGTGATTTCCTCGGGCTTGAGCCCGCTCTGCGCCATCTGCTTGGCCAGCAGATAGCGCCGCGCGATATTGAGCTTCTCGTCCTCGGTATACCCGGGGATACGAATCACCTCCATGCGATCGAGCAGCGGTGCTGGAATATTCAGGCTGTTCGCTGTACACACGAACATTACCTCTGAGAGATCGAAGTCGACCTCCAGGTAATGGTCGGCAAAGGTACTGTTCTGCTCCGGGTCCAGCACCTCCAGCAGCGCCGAACTGGGATCACCGCGGAAGTCCATCGACATCTTGTCGATCTCGTCGAGCAGGAACAGCGGGTTCTTGCTCTCAACCTTGGCGAGATTCTGCACGAGCTTGCCTGGCAGCGACCCGATATAGGTGCGCCGATGACCCCGGATCTCGGCCTCGTCGCGCACGCCGCCCAGCGACATGCGCACGAACTTGCGATTGGTTGCCCGCGCGATCGACTGCCCCAGTGACGTCTTGCCGACACCCGGCGGACCCACGAGACAGAGGATAGGACCTTTGAGCTTCTTCACCCGCTGCTGCACGGCGAGATACTCGAGGATCCGCTCCTTGACCTTCTCCAGACCGTAATGATCAGCCTCCAGCACACGCTCGGCCTCGGTGAGATCGTTACGTACCTTGCTGCGCTTTTTCCACGGTGCCTTGACCAGCCAGTCGATGTAGTTGCGTACGACCGTGGCTTCGGCCGACATGGGCGACATCATCTTCAGCTTGTTCAGCTCGGAAGTGGCTTTCTCGCGAGCCTCCTTGGGCATGCCGGCGGCTTCGATGCGGTTCTCGAGATCGGCGATCTCGTTCGGCGCATCGTCCATCTCGCCGAGCTCCTTCTGAATGGCCTTCATCTGCTCATTCAGGTAGTACTCGCGCTGACTTTTTTCCATCTGCTGCTTGACGCGACCGCGAATGCGCTTCTCGATCTGCAGCACATCGATCTCACCCTCGATCATGCCCATGACATGCTCAAGGCGCTCGCGCAGTGAGACGATCTCCAGCACTTTCTGTTTCTCGGCGAGCTTCAGGGACATGTGTGCGGCGACCGTATCGGCCAGCCGCCCCGGCTGATCAATGCCCGACAGTGAAGTGAGGATCTCCGGCGGGACCTTCTTGTTCAGCTTCACGTACTGTTCGAACTGGGACACCACCGAGCGCGTGAGCACGTCGATCTCGCGTTCGTCGTACTCCTCATCCTCCTCCAGCCGCTGCACATCTGCGCTGAAGAACTCGTCTTCATGGAAGCGGGTGATGGCCGCGCGCGCACCGCCCTCGACCAGCACCTTTACGGTACCGTCCGGGAGTTTCAGCAGTTGCAGGATGGTGGCGATGGTACCGAGGTCGTAGAGATCATCTATTCCGGGGTCGTCCACATCGGCCTGCTTCTGCGCCACCAGCAGCACTTCCTTGCCAGCCTTCATGGCGCTGTCGAGGGCGAGGATGGACTTCTCACGGCCCACGAACAGGGGGATCACCATATGCGGATAGACCACCACGTCACGCAGCGGGAGGACCGGCATCCCCTGGACATCTGGAGCTTGGGCTTGTTCAGACACGGTACTCTCCTCCGCTTGCATGGGGCACGGCCAACCGGCCGGCTGTCATACGGATATGAGGACGACGGGGCCGCGTTTCAAGAGCGACGCTCGGCCGCCCCCGACGGGCGGCTACTGCAGACTGGATCGCCGCGCGTCCTCGGCGCCCGCCGCCTGCGGTTCCTCGGACTGGTAGATCAGATACGGACTGGTCTCACCATTGACCACCGCGTCGTCGATCACCACCTTGGTGACATTGCGCATTGATGGCAGGTCATACATGGTGTCGAGCAGGACATTCTCGAGGATGGTGCGCAGACCGCGCGCACCCGTCTTGCGGATCATCGCCTTGCGGGCCACCGCACGCAGGGCGTCCTCGCGGAATTCAAGCTCGACGCCTTCCATTTCGAACAACCGGCGATACTGCTTGGTCAGCGCGTTCTTGGGATCGACCAGGATGGTGATCAGCGCATCCTCATCGAGTTCCTCGAGTGTGGCCACCACGGGCAGGCGACCGACAAACTCCGGAATCAAGCCGAACTTGATGAGATCTTCGGGCTCGACTTCGTGGAACAGCTGCGAGGCGTTGATGTTCTCGTCGCTGCTCTTGACCTCGGCCACGAAACCGATGCCGCTCTTGGTGGAGCGGTTGAGAATGATCTTTTCGAGACCGGCGAACGCGCCGCCACAAACGAACAGGATGTTGCCAGTATCGACCTGCAGGAACTCCTGCTGCGGATGCTTGCGCCCGCCCTGCGGCGGCACCGAGGCAATCGTGCCCTCGATGAGCTTCAGCAGTGCCTGCTGCACGCCCTCGCCCGACACGTCGCGGGTGATGGAGGGGTTGTCGGACTTGCGGGAGATCTTGTCGATTTCATCGATGTAGACGATACCCGTCTGCGCCTTCTCGACGTCGTAATCACACTTCTGCAGCAGCTTCTGGATGATGTTCTCGACGTCCTCGCCGACATACCCGGCCTCGGTGAGGGTGGTGGCATCGGCGATGGTGAAGGGCACATTCAGCAGCCGCGCCAGAGTCTCGGCCAGCAGCGTCTTGCCGCAACCGGTCGGGCCGATCAGCAGAATATTGCTCTTGGCGAGCTCCACCTCCTCGCGACCGGACTTGCCACCCTTGGGGCTGCCCCGGTTCTCGAGACGCTTGTAGTGGTTGTACACCGCGACCGACAGGACTTTCTTGGCGCGCTGCTGGCCAATCACGTACTCGTCGAGCACCGCCTTGATTTCCTGGGGGGGTGGCAGGCGATCACGGCCCTTGTCGGCGCGCTCTTCGAGCTCCTCGCGGATGATGTCGTTGCACAGCTCCACACACTCGTCACAAATGAACACCGACGGGCCGGCGATCAGTTTGCGCACCTCATGCTGGCTCTTGCCGCAGAACGAGCAATACAGAAGCTTGCCGTCGTCGTTCTTGCCGCGGGAGTCGTCACTCATATCGGATCCTCTGGGGTGCCGCAAACGGACCGGACGCCTCTGCCGCACGGTCACTTGTTCGTGTATAGCATGGGAACACCCCGCAGCGCAAAAACATGCTGCACTGCGGAATACACAAGCTTTTGATTATATTCAGCTTGAGCTCCCGGGAATGGCCGCCGCCGGCGCCTGCACGCGACGATCAAGCACCCGGTCGATCAGGCCGTAGTCGACCGCCTGCTGCCCGCCCATGAAGTTGTCGCGGTCGGTATCCCGGCCGATCTGGTCGATCGGCTGGCCGGTATGCTCGGAGAGGATCCGGTTCAGCCGGTCGCGCACGGCCAGCACTTCCTTGGCGTGGATATCGATGTCCGAAGCCTGCCCCTGGAATCCACCCAGCGGCTGGTGGATCATCATGCGCGAATGCGGCAGGCAGTAGCGCTTGCCCTTGGCGCCGCCGGCGAGCAGCACGGCCCCCATGCTGGCGGCCTGACCGATACAGATCGTGCTCACGTCAGGCTTGATGAACTGCATCGTGTCGTACACCGCCAGGCCCGACGTGACGACGCCGCCCGGCGAGTTGATGTAGAGATGGATATCCTTGTCGGGATTCTCCGACTCGAGAAACAGCAGCTGCGCGACCACGAGGTTGGCCATGTTGTCCTCGACAGGCCCGACCACGAAGATGACACGCTCCTTGAGCAGCCGGGAGTAGATATCGTAGGCCCGCTCGCCCCGCGCGGTCTGCTCCACCACCATCGGTACGAGATTAAGCGCCTGGGTCTGCATTGATGTCTCCATAAATCGTATTGAGGGATCGCTTCGCTCAGGCCGGCAGGCGATCAGGCCTCCATGAAGGCCTTGAACTCGGCGTCGGTCACCGTCACTGCACCGCGCTCGACCAGCCAATCGGTGACCTGCTCCTCCAGCACCACCATCTCGACCTGGTTTCGCAGCCGCGGCTGGCTCTGGTAGACCTTGATGATTTCTTCCGGCTGGTCGTAATTGGCGGCCAGATCCTCGATATGAGCGTCTACGCGCGAACGATCCAACTGGATGTTCTGCGCGGTGATCAGCTCGTTGATCAGCAGACCCACGTGCACCCTGCGCACCGCGCCTGCGCGGAACGTCTCCGCCGGCGGGGCCTTGGCGGGGTCATCGACACCCATGCGGCGCATGGTTTCCTGCTGCAGCGCGGCGATTTCCTGGTCGATCAGGGCGCGCGGCAGCTCCACCGGGTTGTGCTTCACCAGCTCATCGAGCACCTGGGTCTTGAGTTTCTGGCGCACGCGCTCATCGAGTTCGCGCTGCATGTTCTCGCGCACCTCGCTGCGAAGCGCCTCCAGGCTGCCATCCTCGATGCCGAACTGGCGGGCGAACTCTTCGTCGATTTCAGGCATCCGGCGTTCCGCCACGGCCGTCACCGTAACCGTGAACTCCGCCTGCTTGCCGGCGAGCTCCTCATTGCGGTAGTCCTCCGGGAACGTGACCGGTACCGTAGCCTCCTCACCGGCGGTGCGACCGTAGAGCCCCTGCTCGAAATCCTCGAGCATGCTGCCTTCGCCCAGGACGACCGGAATCTGGCGCCCTTCCCCGCCCTTGAACGGCTCACCCTCGATGCGCCCGACGAAATCCACCGTCACCTGGTCACCCTCGGCGGAGGCACGCTCGGCCGGCTCCCAGCTCGCACGCTGGGCGCGCAGACGCTCGAGCATATCGTCGACATCGGCGTCGGTGATCGCCACCTCGGGACGCTCGACCGCCAACCCCTCGACTTTCTCCAGGCGGATCTCGGGGAACACCTCGAAGATGGCGGTGAACTCGAAATCCTTGCCAGGACTGGCCTGCTCTGTCTGGATGCGGGGCCCACCGGCAGGATTGAGATTCTCCTGCTGGATGGCCTGTGCGTAGCTGCGCTGCAGGACCTCGGAGAGCACCTCCTGTCGAACCTGCCCGCCATAGCGCTTCTCGACCACCTTGCGCGGGATTTTCCCCGGCCGGAATCCCTTGATCTTCGCGGTACGGGCCACTTCGCT
The DNA here is from genome assembly GCA_007693855.1 of Gammaproteobacteria bacterium. Classification (GTDB taxonomy): domain Bacteria; phylum Pseudomonadota; class Gammaproteobacteria; order Steroidobacterales; family PWYM01; genus PWYM01. The sequence continues at coordinate 9,914 of RECU01000053.1, forward strand.
CAGGCGACTGGCCACCTGCTGCTCGATCTCTTGCGCGGGAACCGCGACTTTCAAGGTCCGCTCCAGTCCGGAGCTGGCTTCCACCGACACCTGCATCACTTGCCAATCCTTCTATGCCTGTTTATGTGTTCTGCGCCAGTCGCGCCGGGGGCGAAAGGCCTGGTGCGAAAGGAGAGACTCGAACTCTCACGGGTTGCCCCACTGGGACCTAAACCCAGCGCGTCTACCAATTCCGCCACTTTCGCTTCGCGCAAGTGCGCCGCAGTCAAACCACCATTATAGCCCCGAGGGTGCGCGTGAAGACAGTGACCTGCGCACGCTGAAGGCCGGCAGGACTGATGAACAGGGGAAAATGGTGGGCCGTGTAGGAATCGAACCTACAACCAATGGATTAAGAGTCCACTGCTCTGCCAATTGAGCTAACGGCCCGGCGTCAATATTCGGGGCAGATGGGGTGGACGATGGGACTCGAACCCACGACGACCGGAATCACAATCCGGGGCTCTACCAACTGAGCTACGCCCACCACAGATCAAACCTGCCGCTTGCTGAAAGCTGGCGCGCCTGGCAGGACTCGAACCTGCAACCCTCGGCTTAGAAGGCCGATGCTCTGTCCGGTTGAGCTACAGGCGCCGAGTGCCGCAGAAACCGCGCCCTGCACGATTTTGACGCAAGCTTTCATCCTGACCCTTGTACCCTGGCCGCAGGCGGGTTGGTCGGGGCAGAGGGATTCGAACCCCCGACCCTCTGCTCCCAAAGCAGATGCGCTACCAGACTGCGCCATGCCCCGAAGTTACGCGCCAAGACGCAAAGGTCAAGCACGGAAATATACGCCGCGCGACAGTTCGAGGTCAATTACCTCAGCCACACGTCGCCTTGTCGACCTTACGGGTGCATGCGAGAATCGCCGCGTCCCTCCCGGGCCCTAGCGCCCCGCCTCCAGGTCACGGAGACCCCTGCGCATGACCGCAAGGCTGATCGACGGCAAGGCCATCGCGGCGTCACTGCGCGCGGAAATCGGCGCGGCCGTGAGCGCCCGCCTGGCGCGCGGGCTGCGCGCGCCGGGTCTGGCCGTCGTCCTGGTGGGTGACGACCCGGCTTCGCGCGTGTACGTGCGCAACAAGCGCCTCGCCTGCGAGGAGACCGGCATCCTCGCCTTCGACCACGACCTGCCGGCCAGCACCAGCGAGCAGGAATTACTGAGTCTGATCGACGGGCTCAACGCCCGACCAGACATCGATGGCATCCTGGTGCAGCTGCCGCTGCCCACGCACATCGACGAGGTCAAGGTGATCGAGCGGATTCTGCCGACCAAGGATGTCGACGGCTTCCACCCGTATACCGTGGGCCGACTCGCCCAGCGGATCCCCGTGCTGCGCCCGTGTACGCCGTATGGCGTGCTGACCCTGCTCCGTCGCTACGAGATCCCGGTGCGCGGGCGCCACGCGGTGGTGGTCGGCGCCTCGAATCACGTGGGCCGCCCGCTGGCCCTGGAGCTCCTGCTGGCGGGTGCCACCACGACCATCTGCCATCGCTTCACGCGCGACCTCGCGATGCATGTCGGCATGGCCGAGATCCTCGTGGTGGCCGTCGGTCGCGCCGGACTGGTGCCCGGCGAATGGGTCCGGCCCGGTGCCGTGGTGCTGGATGTCGGCATCAACCGGCAGGCTGATGGCCGCCTGGTCGGCGACGTGGTGTTCGAGACGGCGCGCGAGCGGGCGGCGTGGATCACGCCGGTGCCGGGCGGCGTCGGACCGATGACCGTCGCCATGCTCATGCAGAACACCCTGCACGTCGCCGAGACGAGCACCCAGGCTTCCTGATTCCCATGCGCCCGTGGAGACCTCGAAACATGATTGCTATCGCCTCACGACCCCTCCAGGCCGCTGTCGCGGCCTTCGCCCTGCTGATCGCCCCGCCGCTGACCGCCGAGGCACCGCTGCCCAATTTCCCGAAGGTTGAATTCACCACCACACTGGGCAACTTCACGGTCGAACTGGACACCCGCCGGGCGCCCCACACGGTACGCAATTTTCTCGGGCTGGTGGCCGACGGCCACTACGAGGGACTGATCTTCCACCGCGTGATCCAGGGGTTTGTCGTCCAGGGTGGCGGCTACACACCCGACTTCGACCTGCGTCCGGTGGCCGACGAGGTCATCAACGAGTCCGGCAACGGGCTGTCGAACCGCCGCGGCACCATCGCCATGGCGCGCACCAATGAGCCACACTCGGCCAACAGCCAGTTCTACATCAACCTGGTCGACAACCTCTCGCTTGATCCGCAACCCAGCCGCTGGGGTTACACCGTGTTCGGCAGCGTCGTGGCTGGCATGGAGACGGTCGACGCGATCGGCGGCGTCGCCACGGCTTCCGGCGGTCCGTTCGAGCGCGACGTGCCGCAGGCCCCGGTGATCATCACCGGGGCACGCCTGGTCAACGGCGGAGGCGGCTGAGCCGGCGCGTCTTGACCTGGCTGTTCATCTCCGACCTCCACCTTTCACCGGATCGCCCGGACATCACCCGCCAGTTCGAAGCGTTTCTGTCGACGTGGCGTGGCCGTACCCGCCATCTCTATGTGCTGGGCGATCTGTTCGACGTCTGGCTGGGGGACGATATGGGCGGGGCGCTGGGCCAGCAGGTGGCCAGAGCGCTGCGCCACCAGCGGGAGGCCGGCGCGGAGGTCGCGTTGATGCACGGCAACCGCGACTTCCTGCTCGGCCGGCGCTTCGCCGAGTCCTGCGGCGCCACCCTGCTCACCGATCCCTGCGTTCGCGAGATTCACGGGCGTCGCGTGCTGCTCAGCCATGGCGACCTGTTATGCACGGACGACCACAGCTACCAGCGGATGCGCCGCGTATTCCACCAGCCGCTGGTCCAGCGGGGCTTTCTTGTCCTGCCCCAGCGGCTACGCCAGCGCATCGGCGCGCGATTGCGTGCACGCAGCCAGCGGGAGATCGCCGACAAGCCCACCGAGATCATGGACGTCAACGCGCAGGCGGTCAGCGATGCCCTGCGCCGCCATGGCGTGGACTGCCTGCTGCACGGCCATACCCACCGCCCGGCGGTCCACCCGCTCGACCTCGATGGTCGCGCGGCCACGCGGATCGTGCTGGGAGACTGGTACACCCAGGGCAGCGCGCTGGTCTGGGACGAGCGTGGCTTTGAGCTCAAGCAGCTGCCGCGGCCACCGGCAGCCCGGAATGGAAGCGGAACTGCGGATCCGGGCGGGTAATCAGCCCCGCCTCGGCGACGGCCAGCTGCCCAAGTCGCGTCTCGATCTCGGCCGGATCGGCCACCCGGCGGGCCAGCGCCAGGTAGTTCTCGAAATGGCGGGCCTCCGAGGCCAGCAGGCCCGCATAGAAGCGGCCCACATCTTCCGGCAGTCGCGGCGCGAGCAGCGCGAAGCGTTCGCAGGAACGCGCCTCGATCAGGGCGCCCACCAGCAGCGTGTCGACCAGCCTGCCGGGTTCGGTGCGGCGCAGCTCGGCCCTGAGCCCGCCGGCGTAGCGCGATGCCGACAGCGCCCGCCAGGCCACGCCGCGCCGCTGCATCAAGGCCCGCACCTGCTCGAAGTGCCGCAGTTCCTCGCGGGCGAGCCTGGACATGCGGTCGACCAGCCAATCATGCTGCGGATAGCGGTGCAGCGTGGCGAGCGCAGTGGCGGCGGCCTTCTGCTCGCAGGCGGCATGGTCGAGCAGCAGCACCGGCAGCTCGGTCAGCGCACGGGTCACCCAGGCTGCAGGCGTGGGCACCGGCAGGAAGGCCGCGATCGCCGGCGGCACGCTGACCGGCACGGCCTCCGGCGCGGCCGGGGTCATGCCGCCGCCTCCAGCGCCATCAGCAGATGCGCGGTCGATTCGAAGCGCGCAGAGGGCTCGGCCGCCATCATCCGGTGCACCAGCGGCTGATACTCCGCGAGCGTCGGGGGGAGCGCCGGGCGGGGGGCGTTACGGTGTTGATAGACCAGCGCCATGGGCGTGCGCGCATGGAACGGGCGCTCGCCGGTCAGCATCTCGAAGAGCATGATGCCGAGGCTGTAGCCGTCCGAGCGCTCGTCCATCGGCGCGCCATGGCCCTGCTCGGGGCTCATGTACCAAGGGGTGCCGAAAATCATCCCCGGACTGGTGATGGCCTGCTCGCTGCGCATCGCCTTGGCCAGACCGAAGTCGATCAGCACCGGGGTGTCATCCTCACGCAGCATGACATTGGCCGGCTTCAGATCACGGTGCAGCACGCCCAGGCCGTGGACCGCCAGCAGCCCGCGGGCGATCCCCCGAGCCATGGCCAGCGCCTCGTCTGGCGCGATACCCTGGGCGATCCGGGTGGCCAGCGTGCCGCCTGACAGGTATTCCATGGCGATCCAGGCCTGATCGTCGGCGACGCCGATGTCGTGGATCTGCACGACGTTAGGGTGCTCCAGTCCGGCGATGCACTCGTATTCGGCAAGAAACCGCGCATACAGCAGTCCGGCATCGAGCTCGACCGCCCCGCCTTGCAGCAGCTTGTAGACCCGCGTCTCGCCGCTGTCCGCGTGCTCGGCAAGCAGCACGCTGGAGAACTCACCTGCGTGGAGGGTCTCGCGGGTCTGCCAGCCCCGGGGCAGACCCGCGCCGTGCGTCGCCGGCCGCGGACGCCGTGACGCCAGCGCCTGGCGCAGCGCGGCCACCAGGCCGTCGTGGCGCAGGCGTTCAAGGGGCAGATAATCCTCGGCCCCCGCCTTGACCGCCCGCACGGCGAGGGCTTCGTCACCGCCGCGCGCCAGGGCCACCACCGGCGGGAAGCCCGGACGGCGCGCATAGCGGCCGAGCCACTCCAGGGCCGCCTCACGCCCCTCATCCAGGCTGAGCACCACGAGATCGAAGTCCCCACCGCCAAACTCGTCGGGCATCCCGCGCGCGGCGGCCGGCGCCAGCTCGGTGAACTGTGCCGTGGGCCAGACCACATGGATGTGATGGCGCAGCCACTCCCGAGCGGGCGTCTCAGCCTCGATGACCAGCACTCTCAGCCCCTCGGACATCGCGCGCGCGGCGCTCAGCGCATCGCCGCGAGGTTCTCGGCGTCGCTGTCGTCTTCCACCGGACCGTCGCGATAGCCGCCAACGCTCTCGGCGGGACGCGCGAATGACGCGTCGCGTCGGGACGCCTCGAGATCCGCAAGGTACTCGGCGGTGATGTCCCCGGTGACGTATTCACCGGAGAAACACGAGGTGTCGAAGGCTTCGATGGCCGCGTGATCGTGGCGCACGGCGCGGATCAGGTCAGGCAGCTGCTGGTAAATCAGCCAGTCGGCACCAATCAGCTGCGCCACGGCCTCTTCGCTGCGGCCGTTGGCGACCAGCTCGCTGGCCGCCGGCATATCGATGCCGTACACGTTCGGATACCGCACCGGCGGCGCCGCGGAGGCGAAATATACCCGTCGGGCGCCGGCCTCGCGCGCCATCTCGATGATCTGCTGGGAGGTCGTGCCGCGCACGATCGAGTCATCGACCAGCAGCACATTCTTGCCGCGGAACTCGAGATCGATGGCATTGAGCTTGCGGCGCACGGATTTCCGCCGCAGCGCCTGACCCGGCATGATGAACGTCCGCCCGATGTACCGGTTCTTGATGAAGCCTTCGCGGTATTTCACGCCGAGCCGATGGGCCACCTGGAGTGCGCTGGTTCGGCTGGTGTCAGGAATCGGGATCACCACATCGATGTCGTGATCGGGGCGCTGGCGGGTGATGCGCTCGGCCAGGGCCTCCCCCATGCGCAGGCGCGACTTGTACACCGAAATATTGTCGATGATCGAGTCCGGCCGCGCGAAATAGACATACTCGAACAGGCAGGGGGTATAGCTGGCCGGACCCCCGCAGGGATCGGTGTAAAGCCTGCCCTGGTGGTCGATGAACACTGCCTCGCCCGGGCGCACGTCGCGCACCAGCTCGAAGCCGAGCGCGTCGAGCGCGACGCTCTCGGAGGCGATCATATGCTCGACACCCGCGCGCGTCTCACGCCGGCCGATCACCGCAGGACGGATGCCATGACGATCCCGGAAAGCGACGATCCCGTGGCCGCTGATCAGTGCCACCACGGCATACCCGCCGCGGCACCGCCGATGTACCGCCTCGACCGCGCGGAACACATCGCTCACGTCGAGGCGCCCGTTGGACAGGCTCGCGAGCTCGTGGGCGAAAACGTTCAGCAGCAGCTCGGAATCCGAGCCGGTGTTGAGATGACGGCGGTCTTCACGCACCAGCAGCTCGGAGAGCTCGGCGGCATTGGTGAGGTTGCCGTTGTGTCCGAGGCAGATGCCAAACGGAGAATTCACGTAGAACGGCTGGGCCTCGGAGGAACTCGAGCAGCCGGCCGTCGGATAGCGCACATGACCGATGCCGACGTTGCCCTTGAGGCGCAGCATGTGCCGCTGCTGGAAGACGTCGCGGACCAGCCCGTTGCTCTTGCGCATGTGCAGCCGTCCGCGGTCCTCCGTGACGATGCCCGCGGCGTCCTGGCCACGGTGCTGGAGGACGGTCAGGGCATCATAGATCCCCTGGTTGACGGGCTCACGCCCGACGATGCCGACAATTCCACACATACCCTACTGCCACTCCCTGGTCATCAGCCGGTCACCCGCCTCCTCGGCCAGCGCACGGATGCCGTCGGCGAGCTGCTCGCCGTAAGGTATCAGCCGCGACTGCTGCCACCACGGATCCGTCGTCATGCCCGCGAACTGGCCACCGATCACCAGCACGCCGACCAGTGCCACACCGCGGCCGAAGCCAAACAGCATGCCGAGCATGCGGTCGGTGCCGGTCAATCCCGTCCCGCGCACCAGCAGCCCCAGCACCAGATTGACCAGCATGCCGCCAATCAGCACGCCGAAAAACAGGCTGCCGCGCGCGACCCAGAGCTGAATGGTCGGCGACTCGTCGAGTGCGCCCAGCCAGGGGTCGAGCACCCAGGCATAGCGCAGCGCCACCCACACCGCCAGCACCAATGCCGCCAGTGACACCGCCTCACGCACGAAACCGCGCACGAAACCGATCAGCACGGAAATCGACACCAGTACGATCAGGGCGTAGTCGACGACAGACATGCTAGGGCCGGGGCAAGTCAGGGAGCGCGAAGGCCGCGCATTCTAGCAGACTCCAGACACCGGGGCGGGACGCGCCGGGCACTCACTCCGGCACGGCCTGGCCGCGGTAGCCATCAGCCACCAGGCGCGCGAGCAGCGTGTCGGCTTCCTCGCGGCTGCCCGCCGGGCCCACGCGCACGCGATGCAGGACCCGGCCGTCAGACTCGTGGCGGGTCACGAAACTCTGATAGCGCCGCTCGCGCAGTTCTGCGGCGAGCCGATCAGCATTGTCGCGGTTACCAAAGCTGCCCAACTGGATCACCCAGTTCTCCCCCGGTGCTGCCGGCGCTGTCGGGGGCGCTGTCGGGGGCGCCGGCGTCGGCTCGACGGGCGGTTCGGCCCGCGCTGGCGGGGCCGGCGCAGGTTCCGCGGCCGGCTCCGGTGACGGCTCGGCCACGGGAGCCACATCGGTCGCCGGCGTCGTGTCTGCCGGCGCCTCTCTCGGCTGCGGGACCGGGGCGGGCGAAGGGGTCGGGACTGGCGCTTCTGCGGCGGGCGTCGGCGGCGCCGTGGGTGTGTCGCGCTGTTGCTCCAGGCGCACGGTCCGCGTGCGGGCGTCGGTGTCGTCGGCAGGCGGCAACGCCACCGCAGGCCGCTCCACCCGCGTCTCCGGGTCAGGGCCGTCGAGAAACAGCGGAATCACCAGCACCGCCGCGAGCACCAGCAATACGGCGCCGACGATGCGTTCCTTCAGCTTTCTGTCCATGACAAACGCCCGGGCTTTGGCATCAGGCCTCCGATGATAGCCCAAGCCAGGCCATGGCGGGACCGGCGACATGGAACGAGCCTGCCACCAGCACGCGATCGCCCGGCCGCGCGCGCTCGGCCGCGGCGGCACAGGCTTCGGCCACGCCGGGCCAGGCCGAGGCCCGCCCCCCACCCACCTCGCCGAGTGCCTCGCAGAGCCTGGCGGTGGTCAGGGCACGGGGGGAATCGGCCGGCACGAACAGCCATTCATCGACTTCGGCGGCCAGCGCACCGAGCACGCCTCGCACGTCCTTCGTCTCGAGCCCCCCGAACACGCAGAGGCGACGCCCTGGCACGGGCGCGGCGGCCAGCGTGTCGGCCAGGGCCGCCGCCGCCGCGGGATTGTGGGCCACGTCGAGCCACCACTCCACGTCGGCCTGGCGCACGCGTTGCCCACGCGCGGCCAGGCGCGCAGCACCGAGCGCAGGCGCGAGCTCAGCCATCCGCGAGAACCCCAGACAGGCCTCCAGCAGCGCCATCGCCGATGCCGCATTGCCATACTGGACCTGGCCGGCCAGTGGGGGCGCTGGCAGGCCAGACAGGCGCCCGCCCGGGGACTCGTAGCACCAGCGACCCTCCGACTCGGCGCGGGCGTGGTAGTCCCGACCAATACACCACAGTTCGGCGTCGATCGCCCGGGCATGCGCGAGCAACGAGGACGGTGGCGCAGGATCGCCGCAGATCGCCGGGCGGCCAGCGCGGAAGATGCCGGCCTTCTCATGACCGATCGACTCGCGATCTGGCCCCAGCCAGTCGACGTGATCCAGCGCCACCGAGGCCACCAGGGCCCCTGCGGGGCTGACCGCGTTGACCGCATCCAGGCGTCCGCCGAGGCCCACTTCCAGCACGCGGGCGGTGCAGCCGGCCTGGGCGAAGGCCGACAGCGCCGCCAGTGTGCCGTACTCGAAGTAGGTCAGCGGGACCTGGCCGCGCGCCTGCTCGACTTCGGCGAAGGCGGCGAGCAGCCCCGCGTCGTCAATGCAGGCATCGTCGATGACCACCCGCTCGTGATACCGCAACAGATGCGGCGAGGTGTAGAGGCCTACGCGATAGCCACCCGCCGACAGCATCGCCGCCAGGTAGGCCGCGCACGACCCTTTACCGTTGGTGCCGCCGACCAGCAGGGTAAGCGCGCCCGAGCCGGCGGCAGGCAGTCGCGAGAGCACGGTTGCGACGCGCTCGAGACCGAGTTCGATACCGGCAGCGTTCAGCCGTTCCTGCCACGCCAGCCAGTCCGCGACGCGATCGAACGGCGGGGCATCCATGCCAGGCGACGGTGTCAGATGACCACCGCCTGCTCCGGCACCGGCCGCCCGGTGAGTTTACAGAGCAGCGCCGCGATCTCGTCGCGCATGCTGCGCCGATCGATGATCATGTCAAGCGCGCCGTGTTCGAGCAGGAATTCACTGCGCTGAAAGCCCTCCGGCAGCGTTTCACGTACCGTCTGCTCGATCACGCGCGGACCGGCGAAACCGATCAGCGCCTTGGGCTCGCCGATGTTGATGTCGCCGAGCATCGCCAGGCTGGCCGACACACCGCCGGTGGTGGGGTCGGTCAATACCGAGATGAACGGCAGGCCTGCCTCGGAGAGCTCGGCCAGTGCCGCACTGGTCTTGGCCATCTGCAACAGCGAATACAAGGCCTCCTGCATTCGTGCGCCACCACTGGCGGAGAAATTCACCAGCGGGGTGTGGTGTTCGATCGCATGGCGCACGCCGCGCACGAACCGCTCTCCCACCACCGAGCCCATCGAGCCACCCATGAAACGGAATTCGAAGGCACTGGCGACAATCGGCTGCGCCTTCAGCGTGCCGGACATGACCACCAGCGCATCACGTTCGCCGGTGGCTTTCTGTGCCTGCACCAGACGGTCGCGGTACTTCTTGCTGTCGCGAAATTTCAGGGGATCGCTCGGCTCGAGTTCGGCGCCGATCTCTCGCCCGGAGTCCTGGTCGAGGAACAGCTCCAGGCGCAGACGCGCGCCGATGCGCATATGGTGGTTGCACTTGGGGCAGACGTGGAAATTCCGGTCGAGCTCCGGGCGGTACAGTGGTGCGCCGCAGGCCGGGCAGTTGATCCAGACGCCTTCGGGTACCGAACGCGTGCGTTTTTCCGTCTTGATGCGCGAGGGCATCAGTTTCTCGAACCAGCTCATCCACAAGCCCCCGTCCTGGTGCAGTGTCTGCAATGATACGGTCTCGCCGGCACGCCGTGCATGCCGGCGTCCTGAATATCCCGGAACATCAACGTCCCGGGCCGCCCCGCCTGCCCGCCGGCGCGGGCAGACCGAATCGCGCAGGGTAATCCACCCCGACCAGGCACAGACCATGGGCCGGCGCGGTGATGCCCCGGTGATGTCGGTTGCGCCCGGCCAGCACCTCGGCAGCCCAGCCTGCACCGACCTCGCCACGGCCGATGCGATAGAGCACCCCGACCAGGTTGCGCACCATGTGATGCAGAAACGCGTTGGCCGTGAACTCCAGGTGCAGGCACTCACCGTCCTCGCGCAGCGCGATGCGCTGCAGACGCCGCCAGGGCCGCTTGGCCTGACAGGCCGCTGCACGAAACGCCGTGAAATCATGCTCGCCCAACAGACTGACTGCCGCCGCGGTCATCGCTGGCACATCCAGCGGCTGATGCACCCACCAGGCCCGCCGACGCAGCAGCGCCGAGCGCACAGGGGCCCGCAGCACGGTGTAGCGGTAGCGCCTCGCGACCGCCGAGTATCGGGCGTGAAAGTCAGCGTCCACCGGCCGCACCCACTGCACGGCCAGGTCGTCAGGCAGCGCACTGTTGACGCCCAGCAGCCACGCTCGCTCAGGCCGCTGGGCGGTGGTCAGAAAATGCACCACCTGGCCCGTGGCATGCACGCCCGTGTCGGTACGCCCGGCGGCCACGACGTCCACCGGGTGGTCGGCGACGCGGCTCAGCGCCGCCTGCAGTTCATCCTGGGCGCTGCGCGCATGCGGCTGCGTCTGCCAGCCGTGGAACCCCCCGCCGTCATACTCGACGCCGAGCGCGAATTTCAACTCGGCCATGACGGATCAGTCGCCGAGGGTCTCCAGCAGCTGGCGCGCCTCCTGGCGGTGGGCGCCGTCACCTTCCTCAATGACTTCTTCGAGAATGCTCCGGGCCCCCTCCGGGTCGCCCATGTCGATATAGGCGCGTGCCAGATCGAGTTTGGTGCCAAGTTCCGTGAGCGTCTCCGGCTCGGCAGACGGGTCGATCTCACCGGTGGGCTCGTCCGCGCCGCCGCCGTCCAGCAGTTCACCAATCTCCAGGTCGAAGTCATCGGCATCCGGGGCTGTCCCGCCCGCGCCAGCCCCGAAGACGTCGGCGGCAAACCACTCGTCCTCGTCCTCAGAGAGTCGAGGCCGCGGCTGTTCGACGGTGTTGTCGCCAGCCGCCTCTTCGGAGAGGGACTGGAAGAACGCCGTGTCAGCGCCTTCGTCGACAGACTCCGGTGCGCCCCGGACGCCAGCCGCCGGCAAGTCACCGACATCGATGCGTGCGGTCGCAGCCCCGCGATCCACACCTTCCTCGTCCGACAGCGTGCCGGCCAGACGGGTCGCGTCATCGTCCCACAACGACTCGGCCAATCGGGTCTCGTCATCCTCCGAAAGCGATCCGGCGAACCGTGTCACATCATCGTCGGACAGCGAACCGATCCGGCGCGTGGGGTCGTCCTCGCCGGGCAGGGAAGGTGCAAGACGCGTCGCGTCGTTATCGTCAAGCAGCATCTCGTCGCGGCTGGCGGCAAGCTCCCGCTCATCGAGCACCTGGGTGATACCGGTCGCCGACAGCAGATCTTCGTCTTCCTCCGGCGACGCCTCGCCCGGCGCCTGTGCGGCCTGCGTGCCGGTGATCTCCGGCTCACCGATGTCGAACAGCGCCTCTCTGGCGTCCGTCCCCTCCGCATCCACCAGGGCCTGCTCAGCCTGGTCGGCGTCGCCGAGATCGATGACCGCTTCGCCGAGGCCGGTCACCTCGATATCTTCATCCGAGAGTTCGACGTCAAGGCCTTCGAGGTCGAGCCCCAGATCATCAAGATCGATCTCGGCGGTCGAACCCGCGTCGAGGCCTTGCAGACGCGCGTCGAAGCCCCCCGGACGGGGCTGCTCGAGCGTCGGTGCTTCGACCGTCGCGGCGCTATCCGGCCGCGGTGACTCCACAGTCTCGTCGCCAGCCCACAGCTCCGGCGCAGGTGACTCAGCCGTCTCCGAGAGCTCCGGTGACTCGATGGTCGGGGTCTCCATGGTCGGCGAGTCGGCCGCAGCCTCGTCGTCATCCAGCAGTCCGCGCTCGATGTTCGTGGCGGTACGCGAGCCGATATCCAGCATGAACGCCTCTTCCGCGGCAGCTTCCGCCGCCTCCGGATCGTCCTCGAACTGCATGTCGAGACCCGCACTGGTGGCGCTGCTCAAGGCGTCCTCGGGGTCTTCCTCCACCTCGAAGTCCAGCGAGTAGATCCCCGTGTCCTCGCCGCCTTCAAAATCAAGTTCGAGATCTCCGCTGGCGGTCTCGCCGGCGAACAGAGGCTCATCGGGGCAGATCTGGCGGGCCATGATCAGCGTCTTGTCCCACTCGGCGCCGTCGCCGACCTGCTCCTTGAGTGCACGCGCCGCCTCGATGAAGCCCGCCTGGTTGCCCCAGACGAAATAGATTTCAACCAGCTTGAGATGCAGATCCGATCGCGCCGGCGCGTCGGCAAGTGCCTGCTGGACGAGATCGGCGGCCTGGTCATACAACCCATAGGCCATGTGAAAGTCCGCCTCGGCGAGCCGGTCACCGTCGCTGACTTCCTGGGCGTGCACGCCCGTTTCCGCCGCCGTCCCGGCACCCTGGGCAGACGCGCCGGTGGCCAGCGCAGCAGCAGCGCCCCCCCCAGCAGCCGCCATCCGTTGCGTCCGTTCACCCTCGAGGGTCTCCGGCAAGGGCTCGAAGCTCTCCGCCGGCAAGGACTGATCCTCGGCGAGATCTTCGGCAGTCGCCGCCTCCCAGGGGTCGGCCTCGGCGGCACGCTCCCGGCGCCGACGCATGAACACAGCCAGGGCGCCCACCAGGGCAGCAGCCCCAAGGCCAATCCAGAGCAGCGGGGTGGCCAGCCAGCCCATGATCTGCTGGACAAGACCAGGCGCCGCGGCCGGCGCAGGTGCTGGCGCCGGCGGCGCGGGCTGAGCGGCCGGCGGCGGCGATTCGGCAACCGACGGCGCCGGTTCGGCGTCAGGGGCCGGCGCGTCATCCACGAAAATCCGATCCTCGGCGCCCGGAACCCCAGGCACCGGCGCGACCGCAGGAGCGCCGTCTACCGTGCGTTGTTCTGCCAGTTGCTGCTGCAGCGTGGCCAGTTCGGCGTCACGAACCTCGAGGAGCCTGCGGGTTTCCGCCAGCTCATCGCGCAGGCCCGCGGCCTCGTCACGCAACCGCACCGCCTCGTCACGCAGGGCAGCCGCCTCGGCGCGCGCCTCCTCAGCCGCCTGCCCTGTGCCGCCTGCCGGCGCCTCACCTGGCGCCACGAGCCGCAGCCGCGGCGCGGGCTCAGAGGCTGCCGGCGCGTCACGCCAGGCACGATTCTGGGACGCGACACGGGCCGTCGCCTCGGTGGCGGTCATCCGACGCAGCGCCTCGGACGAAGGAATCGCCAGCCGCGCACCCGCGCGGAGTCGGTTGATATTGCCGTCGAAGGCCTCCGGGTTGGCCTCGAACAGACCCATCATCATCTGATTGAGGCTGATGTCACCGGTCGGCCGCAGCTGCCGGGCCAGGCCGGATAACGTGTCGTTGCGCTGTACCAGATACGTGCCATCGTCGGCGAGTGTCGGCGCCGGCAGCCGCGCGGCAGGCGCTTGCGGCTGCGGCGTCGCCGCCGGACGGGCCACACGGCCAGTGCGCTCGTCGGGCGCCACGGCGGGCGTGCGGGGGGCGGTGACCGGTGCCTCGCGCGCAGGGGTTTCCATGAACGTCGGCGGATCGAGCAGGACCGTGTACTCGCGCAGGACGCGACCTCGCGCCCAGCGCGCCTCAACCAGGAAAGTCAGAAAGGGCTCGCGGGCCGCCTGGGTCGAGGTGACGCGCAATGCGGGCGTGCCGTCGGCCCGCCGAATCACCGCGAAGCGGAGACTGTCCAGGAAAGGCGGCCGCTCGAGCCCCTGGCGCTGGAACGCTTCGAGTGATGCCAGTTCCACACGCAGAGACGCCAGGTCTTCATCCGAGGCGCTGGTCAGCGGAATCTCTGCAGCCAGGGGCTGGTTGAGTGCAGAGCGCAACTCGATACTGCCCAGTCCGAGTGCCCAGGCGAATTGCGGCAGGGCCAGCAGCAACGCCGCACCCCAGAAGGCTAGTCTTCGTGCCATTGCTACTCCCGTCCCGCTGCCCCTGGTGCCAGCCGGGAAACCCGGCGGTCATTGCCGTCGATCACGTCGGGGAACCCGACGTAAGCCGATAAGTTTACTGATCTTATGTCGACAATACCGTGAAGTGCAGCGTTTACAAGTGCTGTTGTACCAGAATTTCTGCGATCTGGACGCTATTGAGCGCCGCGCCTTTGCGGATATTGTCCGACACGACCCACAGGCACAGGCCGTTCGGACGGCTCAGATCTTCGCGGATCCGCCCGACGAACACCTCGTCGTGGCCGCTCGCGTCGCTGACTGCCGTCGGGTACCCCCCGGTCTCACGGGTATCGATGACGCGTACCCCCGGCGCCGCCTCGAGCAGCTCACGGGCGCGCGCCGCGCCAAGCGGTTCGCGGGTCTCGAAATGCACCGCCTCGGAGTGTCCGAAGAACACCGGCACACGCACGGCCGTCGGATTCACCTCGATCCGCTCATCCTCGAGAATCTTGCGGGTTTCCCACACCATCTTCATTTCTTCACGGGTGTAGCCGTTGTCCATGAAGACGTCGATATGTGGCACGGCGTTGAAGGCCGCCTGCCGGGTCTGCCCCTCAAGGTCCAGAGGTCGCCCGTTCAGCAGCGCAGCGGTCTGTTTCGCCAGCGTCTCCAGCGCGGTACGCCCGGCGCCGGACACCGACTGATAGGTCGCCACGTCGATCCGGCGGATGCCCACGGCCGCATGGATCGGCTTCAGCGCGACCACCATCTGGATGGTCGAGCAGTTGGGATTGGCAATGATGCCCCGCGTGCGGTAGTCGGCGATACGCGCCGGGTTGCACTCCGGCACGACCAGCGGGATGTCCGGCTCATTGCGAAAATGCGAGGTGTTGTCGATCACCACGCAACCGGCCGCCGCCGCCCGCGGCGCGTACTCGGCCGAGACCGAGCCGCCGGCCGAGAACAGGCCGACCTGCGCCTTGGAGAAATCGAATTCGGCGAGATTGCCGACGGTGATGTCACGGCCACGAAAGCACACGGTACTGCCGGCCGAGCGCTCGCTGGCCAGCGGGTAGAGGGTGCCGACCGGGAACTTGCGCTCCTCGAGGATCGACAGCAGGGTCTCGCCCACCAGTCCGGTGGCGCCAACGACGGCAACGTCTACGGTCTTGTCCATGAATCTCCCTGTCAGTACTGGGTCTCGCCAGGTACCCGCGCTCAGTCGCTGCGGGCGGTGGCGCGGGCGGCGATGGCCGGAGTATCGGTGTGCACATCGGCGTTCTGGGCGCGATGGCGCAGGTAGTGATCGAGCAGCGTCAGCGCGAGCATCGCCTCGGCGATGGGTGTGGCCCGCAGGCCGACGCAGGGGTCGTGCCGGCCCGTGGTGCGGATCTCCACGGCTTCGCCGGCGGCGTCGATGGTCTGGCCGGGCAGATGGATGCTGGAGGTCGGCTTGAGTGCAATGCTGACGACGATGTCCTGCCCGGAGGAAATGCCGCCCAGCGTGCCGCCTGCCGAGTTCTTCGCGAAGCCGGAGGGCGAGAGCTCATCGCGATGCTCCGAGCCACGTTGGGCGACGCAACGAAAGCCATCGCCGATCTCCACGCCTTTGACCGCGTTGATGCCCATCATGGCATGGGCGATATCGGCATCGAGCTTGTCGAATACCGGCTCGCCCAGACCGGCAGGCACGCCGCTGGCGACCACCGTGATGCGCGCACCGATGGAATCGCCGTCCTTGCGCAGGCGGGTCATGAAGGCATCGAGCTCGTCGACCCGTGCGGGGTCAGCGCAGAAAAACGGGTTGTCATCGGCGCTGGCCGGGTCGACACACTCGAGCATCAGCGGCCCGAGCTGCGACAGATGGCCCCGGATCTCGACGCCGAGACGCTCGCGCAGGTACTTGCGGGCAATCGCGCCCGCGGCCACCCGCATCACCGTCTCGCGGGCGGAGGACCGGCCGCCGCCCCGGTAGTCGCGCAGACCGTACTTCTGCAGGTAGGCATAGTCGGCATGCCCGGGCCGGAAGCGGTCCTTGATCTTGTCGTAGTCGCGGGAGCGCTGGTCGGCGTTCTCCACCAGCAGACCGATGGGCGTGCCGGTGGTCAGCCCCTCGAAGACGCCGGAGAGGATACGCACCTGATCGGGCTCGCGGCGCTGCGTGACGTGCCGGGACTTGCCGGGCCGGCGGCGCTCGAGATCGTGCTGGATATCGGCCTCCGCCAGCGCCATGCCGGGTGGGCAACCGTCAACGATCGCGCCGAGTGCCGGGCCATGGCTCTCGCCGAAAGTGGTGACGGTGAACAGCTTGCCGAAAGTATTGCCGGACATGGTTTTGATCAGGGCTCGCGCGGCGGGGAGAGTGAGTCGGCTTCGAGCAGGAACACGCCCGAACCGCCATGTTCGAACTCCAGCCAGGTGAACGGCAACTCGGGCCAGGTGTGGGCAACGGCCTCATCGACCTCGCCGACCTCCACCACCAGCACACCGCCCGGGCGCAGGAAACCGCCAGCATCTTGCAGGATCGCGCGGACCGAATCCAGCCCGTCGTCCCCGGAAACCAGCGCCATGGCCGGTTCATGGGCATACTCCGCGGGCAGCTCCGAGAGCCGCGCCGCCGGCACGTACGGCGGGTTCGACAGGATCAGGTCGTAGCGTTCGCCAGCCAGTCCGGCGAAGTGATCCGACACCACCAGCCGCACCCGCGCCTCGAGCCCGTGACGACGAACATTCGCCGCAGCCACCGCCAGGGCGTCGCGAGACAGATCCGCGGCATCGACCTGTGCCTCCGGGAATGCCATCGCCGCGGCGATGGCCAGGCAGCCGGAGCCGGTGCCGAGATCGAGCACCCGGCCCACCCGCGCCGGGTCGAGCCACGGCGCACCGCCGACCGCGAGGAACTCGGCCAGCGGCGAACGCGGAATGAGCACGCGCTCATCGACTTCGAACTCCAGCCCCGCGAACCAGGCACGGCCCACCAGGTAGGCCGCCGGTCGGCGGCTTGCCAGCCGCGCCGCCACCAGCTCGGCCAGCCGCGCGCGGGCGGGCGGCTCCAGCGGGCGGGCCGCCTCGGCCATCAGGGTATCGAGTGCCAGCCCGGTGGCACCGGCCAGCAGAATGATCGCCTCGCTGTGGGGGTTGTCGGCGCCGTGACCGAAATGCAGCCCGGCATCGGCCAGGCGTGCCGCAGCCCAGTCGCAGGCGTCGTCAACGCGCACGGGGACCTCCTCGGCGATGGCCTGGACGTGGCTGTCACGGGGATCACTCATGGCGATGAATACGGCCTCCGGCCGCAGGCGTGGCGGCTGGCTGCGGATGATACTGCATCGGCGCTATGGCAGAATCCGCGGCCATGAACATGCCTCGCGCCCATCTGCTGATCGTCGTCGCCGCGCTGCTCGCCGCGGTGATCGGCTTTCTGGTCTTCCGTGACGCCCCACCACCGGCCCACCAGGCCGTCACCCTGCTGCCCGAACCGCGGCCGCTGCCAGCCTTTGCCCTGGTCGACCAGCACGGTGCGCCAATCGACGAACAGGCACTGACCGGACGCTGGCACCTGGTGTTCTTCGGCTTCACCCACTGCCCCGACATCTGCCCGATGACGCTGCAGACCCTGGCTGCCGTGCGCGGCCGCTTCGACGGCGAGGGGTCACGCCAGCCAGGCGTGGTGTTCGTGTCCATCGACCCCGCACGCGACGGGCCCGAGATGCTCGGCGACTACCTTGCCTACTACGACCCGGACATCATCGGCATCACGGGCGCTGAGGACGCAGTGGCCGAGTTCGCACGCGCGATGGGGGTGGCGGTCGTGATGGGCGAGGCGGACGCGCAGGGGCATTACAACGTCGATCACACCACCGCAGTGTTCCTGCTCGATCCAAAGGGCCGCCTTGCCGGGCTGTTCCGGATACCCCACCGGGTGGACGCCATGGCACAGGATCTCGGCCGCCTGATCGGCTCACGCGGATGAGCGCCGCCCTGCGCGCCGCGCTGACGGCGGTCGCCGCACTGCAGCTCGTGGCCTGTGCACCTGTGCCGGAGGACGGGGTGGTGATCGAGGAGGCGTGGATTCGCGAGGCCCCGCCTGGCGCGCGGGCACTCGCCGGCTACATGCAACTGCGCAACCAGGGTGGCGACCCGGTCGCCCTGCTCTTCGCCAACAGCGATACGTTCGACCGTATCGAACTCCACCAGACCCTGCACGATGACGGGCGCATGCGTATGGTGGAGGTGGATCATGTTCCGCTGCCCCCTGGGCAGACCGTGGCCTTCGCACCGGGCGGTCTGCATCTCATGCTGTTCGCCCCCAGCGAGACGCTGCGTGACGGGGAAGAGGTGATGATCGAACTGACCTTCAGCGACGGCACGGCGCGGGATCTGCGCTTCGAGGTGCGCGATGTCCGCGAGCGACGCTGACGCGGCGGGTGGACCGTCGGCGCCGGACCGCCCGACGCTGCGCGAACGCGCTTTCCTGTGGCTGCAATACCTGCTGCCCCGCCGCAGACTCAGTGCCCTGGTCCATCGCCTGGCGCGCAGCCGGAAACCCTGGCTGAAAGATCTGCTGATCCGCGGTTTCATGCGCCATTTCCGCATTTCGCTGGAGGAGGCCCAGGTGCGCCGGGCCGAGGACTTCGGGAGCTTCAACGAGTTTTTCACCCGTGCCCTGGTGGCGGGTGCGCGGCGCATGCCGGACGACCCGGAGGCCATCGTGTCGCCCGCCGACGGCCGGCTCTATCACGCCGCGGCCCTCGACGGCGATCGCATGCTCCAGGCCAAGGGCCACCACTATTCGCTGGAGGCCCTGCTGGCCGGTCATCCCCGCGCGGCGGACCTGGCCGATGGACTGGCCTTCACGGTCTATCTGGCACCTTACAACTACCACCGTTTTCACATGCCGCTGGACGGGCAGCTCGTCGCAATGAGCCATGTGCCGGGCGACCTGTTCAGCGTCAATGAGACCACCGCCCGCCTGTTGCCCGGACTGTTCGCGCGCAACGAGCGGGTGGTCTGCCACTTCGACAGCGATTGCGGTCCCGTCGCGGTCGTGCTCGTCGGGGCGCTGAACGTGGGCAGCATCGAGACGGTCTGGGCGGGTGAAGTGACCGGCTGGGGCGGGCGTGAGGTCCGGCACTATGACTACACCGCGCAGGGCGGGGTCAAGCTCGCACGCGGCGAAGAACTCGGCCGCTTCAATATGGGCTCGACGGTGATTGTCGTGCTGCCGCGCGGCGGCGTGCAGGTTGCCGAGGATGTCGTCGCCGGACAGGTCGTACAGGTCGGCCAGGTACTGGCCCGACGTCACCGCGGATGACCCCGGTGGGGGTGGCGCCACGGGCGCTGCTGCGCCGGCGCGCCGCCCTGCTCGCCCGTCTTCGCGACTTCTTCGCCCGCCGCGGCGTGCTCGAAGTCGACACCCCGCTGCTCGCCGCCACCACCACACCGGACCCGGCGATCGCCAGCCTGGAAGTGGTGAGCCCACTGCAGCGTGGCTGGCGCGGTTACCTGCAGACCTCGCCGGAGTTCGCAATGAAGCGCCTGCTGGCGGCCGGCAGCGGCGACATCTATCAGCTCGGTCATGTCTTCCGCGACGGCGAGGGCGGGCGGCGCCACCTGCGGGAGTTCACCCTGCTCGAGTGGTACCGTATCGGTTACGACGAACATCGACTGATGGACGAAGTCGCCGAGCTGCTGGCGGCACTGCTGCCCGCTGCCGGCACCGCCGCAGAGCGGCTGAGCTACCGCGCCGCCTTCGAGCGCGCCACTGGCATCAATCCGCTGAGCGCCGATGCGGCCGCGCTGTCGCGCGCCCTGGTGGCGGCAGACGTGGCGGTGCCGTCCGGACTGTCCCGGCGGCAGCTGCTGGATCTCGCCATGGGCACACTGGTGATTCCCGGACTGGGCCATGCCGGGCCATGCTTCGTGCATGATTACCCCGCCGACCAGGCGGCGCTGGCAGCGATCAATCCTGGCGAGCCGCCGACTGCGGCGCGCTTTGAGGTATTCCTCGCCGGCCTGGAGCTCGGCAACGGCTTCCGCGAGCTCACGGATGCCGTGGAACAGCGCCGGCGCTTCGAGCAGGAACGGGCCTGGCGGGCGGCACAGGGGTGGCCAATCCCGCCGCTGGACGAAGCGCTGCTGGCGGCGCTGGCCGCCGGGCTTCCCGAGTGCGCGGGGGTGGCCATGGGCGTGGACCGACTGTTGATGCTGGCCCTGGACGTTGACGACATCCGGCTGGTGGTACCGGTGGAGCCTGATGATGCTTGAGACCGACCTTGACACCCAGCGCCTGGCCCGCGGCGACTATGCGCCGCTGCTGTCGCAGCTCGACGGCCTGCTCGCCGGTGAGTCCGACCTCGGCGCCAATGCCGCGAACCTCGCAGCGCTGGCCTTTCACGCCCTGCCGGACGTCAACTGGTTCGGCTTTTACTGGCTGCGCGGCGACACCCTGGTGGTCGGCGCCTTCCAGGGCCGGCCGGCCTGCACACGCATCACGCTCGGTCAGGGAGTCTGCGGCGCGGCAGCCGCACGCCGCGAGACGGTGATCGTCGAGGACGTCCATGCCTTCCCAGGCCACATCGCCTGCGACCCGGCCTCGCACTCGGAGATTGTCGTGCCGCTGGTCGCGGGCACTCGGTTGCTCGGCGTCATGGACGTCGACAGCCCGCTACCGGCGCGCTTCGACAGCCGCGACCGCGCCGGCCTGGAGACGATGGCAGCACGCCTGCTGGCGGCCTCGGGAGAGACTCCACCGCTGCCCTGAGTCCGGCCTGAGACCCTCGTGAGCCGCCGCGGGGGCGGCACCCGCTCAGCTTTTCACACGGGAGACGTATTCGCGGCTGCGCGTATCCACGCGGATGACCTCGCCCTCCTCGAGGAACAGCGGCACGCGCACCGTCGCCCCGGTCTCGAGCTTGGCCGGCTTCACCCCGCCCTGAGCGGTGTCGCCACGCAGGCCGGGATCGGTCTCGACAATGCGCAGTTCGACGAAGTTCGGCGCCGCCACCTGCAGCGGCACACCGTTCCACAGGGTGACCCGACACAGATCACCATCTTTCAGGAAATCTGCCGCCTCTTCCACGCAGTTGGCATCGGCACTGAACTGCTCGAAGGTATCCGGGACCATGAAATGCCAGAATTCGCCGTCCGTGTAGAGATACTGCATGTCGGTCTCATGGACGTCCGCCGACTCTACCGACTCGTTGGACTTGAAGGTCTTGTCGACCACCCGCCCGGTCTTGAGATTGCGGATGCGCACACGGTTGAACGCCTGGCCCTTGCCCGGCTTCACGAACTCGTTCTCCACGATCGTACAGGGATCACCGTCGATCAGGATTTTCAAACCGGCGCGGAATTCGTTGGTACTGTAGCTGGCCATGCAGGTGCCCCGTTGAGCTGACTCGCTCTATGATAGCAGGCCCACACGCAGACTCCGCAGCCGCCCGCCGATACCCGACCCCACCATGGAATACACTGCCAAACCCGAGGCCGCAGCTATACACCCCGGCCAGCCGCTGGACGCGGTGGCGGACTGGCAGCAGGACATGCAGACCGCCATCCGCAGCCTCGACACCCTGCTCACGGCCCTGGCGCTCTCGCCCCGCGACGTGGCGGTCAGCCGCGCTGCCGCTGAGCAGTTCCCCGTCCTGGTGACGCCGGCGATGCTCGCGCGCATGCGCCCGGGCGACCCGCGGGATCCCCTGTTGCTCCAGTTCCTGCCACGGCTGGAGGAAACGTTCTCGCAGCCTCCCGGCTATGGGGGCGACCCCGTGAGTGACAGTGCGGCACTCCGCGGTGAGGGCCTCCTGCAGAAGTATGCGGGCCGACTGTTGGCCATCAGCACGGGGGCCTGTGCGGTCCATTGCCGATACTGTTTCCGTCGGCACTTTCCTTACAGCGAACAGCACGCCGGCGCGGGGCGCTGGCAGGGGGCCCTCACGCTGCTGCGCGATGACCCATCGCTGCACGAGCTGATCCTGAGCGGTGGCGACCCCCTGATGCTCACTGACCGGCGGCTCGCGGCACTGCTCGAGCCCCTGGCGGGGATCGCCAGCGTGCGCCGCCTGCGGATTCACACCCGCCTGCCGGTCGTCCTGCCGTCACGCATCGACGCCGGTCTGGCCGCGCTGCTCACCGCCTTCCCCCGCGCACTGGTGGTGGTGGTGCATGTCAACCACCCCCGGGAACTCGATACCGCAGCGGCCGCCGCACTCTCCCGGCTGCGTCACGCCGGCGCGCTGCTGCTCAACCAGGCGGTGCTGCTGCGTGGCATCAATGATGATCTGTCGACCCAGATGACGCTCTGGCAGACACTGGCCGACGCCGGGGTCATGCCCTACTACCTTCACCTGCTGGACCCGGTCACCGGGGCGGCACACTTCGATGTCCCCGAACACGAGGCGCGCGCGCTGGTCGCTGCGCTGCGCGCACGCCTGCCCGGGTACCTGGTCCCCCGCCTGGCCCGTGAGATCCCCGGCGAGCCGGCCAAGACCGTACTGGCCTGACGGTCGAAACCGGAACGGGGTCACAAAGCTGTGGACTGCGTCGCGGTCCACGTCACAATCCGCTGCCAGACTTCAGTCCTGCCCCGAAGGTGCCCTGTCAACGGCACCACAGGCCATGGAGTCGAATGCCTTGAACAGCCAGGTCGGCGTCCCCGTCATCGTTCTGACCCGCAAACAGGATCACGTCGAGGCCATCAATCGCGGCCTGCGCGACGCCCGCCACCCCGCGCACTGCAGCTGGCTCTCAGACCCGAGCGAGCTGGCCGACGCGATGGTGCAGATCGCCCCAGAACTGATGGTCTACTTCGCTGATGAATTCCCGGGTGGCGTGGCCGCGATCGCGGCCACGCGAGATCACGCAACGCCAGGGCTGCCACTGCTGTGCATCCGCCAGAGTGTCGACGAATCCACCATTGCGCGTGACCTTGATGCCGGGGCCCAGGATACCCTGTCGCTGGCCCACACCCGGCGCCTGCAGGCCGTGGCCTCGCGTGAGCTGCGGGCCTACAGACTCGAGCGGGCACTGAACAACACCCAGCGCTCGGCGAGCCGTTACCGCCAGCAGCTGCAGGCGTTCATGGAAGGTTCGGCAGACGCCATCGCCACCGTACAGGAGGGCATTGTCGTCGAAGTCAATCCCGCCTGGCTGGAACTCTTCGGCTATGCCGACGAGGAAGCCGTCGTCGGGCAACCGCTCATGGACCTGTTCGAGTCTGGCAGCCATACCGCGCTCAAGGGCGCCCTGGTCGCCGCCATGCAGGGCAAATGGGAGGATCAGTCATTACGGGCCCAGGCGCTGACTTCGGATGGCTCAGCGCTCACGATTGAACTGCAGTTCGAGGTCGCCAGCTTCGACGGAGACGCCGCCGTACAGCTGACCGTCCCGCGCGTGCACCGCAGCGATGACGATCCCGACCACCTGGTCGCCGAAATGGTGCAGAAGGATCCGGTGACCGGACTTTACCACCGGCGACCACTGCTCGACGCCATCGGCACACGCCTTGCCCAGCCGAGCCGCGGCGGTGTGCGCGTCGTGGTCTGGCTGCGGCCTGACAAACTGCTCGAGCTGCGCGCCGGACTCGGGCCACTGGCCACCGAAACGCTGCTGGACCGCCTGGCGGGTCTGATCGCCACGGCGCTTGGGCCTGCCGACCTCGCCGGACGCATGACCGGCAACGGCCTCGCCGTGCTGCTGGAACGGGGCACACTGAAAGATTGCCAGGCCTGGACGGAGAACCTGCTGCGGAGTATTGCCAGTGAGGTCTTCGAGATCGGTGAGCAGTCACTCTCCCTGACCTGCAGTGCGGGGCTGGCCCTGGCTGGCCGACAGACCGCAACCCTCGACAGCCTGCTCGATGTCGCCGAGCGTTGCTGCCGCGAGGCGCGCGCGCAGGGGAACTGTCTGCGGATCCCGGAGGCGGTGGCCGACGACACACTGGCCATGGAACAGGACCAACTGTGGGTGCGGCGGATCAAGGCCGCCTTGCTGGAGAACCGCTTCCGACTGGTGCATCAACCGATCGTCAGCCTCCAGGACAGCCACCAGGGGCTCTACGATCTGCTGGTGCGCATGGTGGACGAAACCGGCGAGGAGATCCTCCCCGGGGAGTTTCTGCCCGCCGCGCAACGACACAAGCTGATGAAGAACATCGACCGCTGGGTCATTGGCGCGGCGATCGCCTTCGCCATGAGCCGCAAGCCCGCGCGGGTCTTCGTCAGGCTGTCGGCCGACAGCGTACTCGACGACACCCTGCCGAAATGGCTGCAAAACCAGTTGCGCGGCGCCGGCGCACCGCCGCAGCGTCTCTGCTTTCAACTCTCCGAAGAGCTCTGTCACCAGTACCTGAAGCAGGCCAAGCGACTCGCCGAGTCGCTGCGCAAGATCGGCTGTCAGTTTACCGTCGACCACTTTGGCACCGGCCGTGACCCGCTCCAGATCCTGCACCATGTGCCCATGCACTACGTGAAGATCGACGGCTCGCTGATGCAGGGGCTGTCGAGCAACGATGTTCTGCAGCAGCAGGTCCGTACCCTGGTCGCCGCCGCACGTGATCACAAGGTTCTGACGATCGCCGAACGGGTCGAAGACGCCAACACCATGGCCGTCCTGTTCCAGATCGGTGTCAGCTACATGCAGGGACATTACGTCCAGGAACCGGAGGTGGTACTCGAGGACAACACCAGCATGCTCCGCACCATTGCCTGATCCGGCAGGCCCGCAAGCGACAGGAAGATCGTGTGATGCAGTTCTCAGTTCGAACCCCTCGCCAGACTGCCAGGATGGAAACCCTGAACCGTGCACGGGCGATCGGCACCGGCAACGTTAGGCTGTCAGCCATGAGACCCTCTCGCCCCAGAGCCACCCCGCTGGCCGTCGCCGTCGCGGCCGTGCTTGCGAACAGCAGCGCGCTGGCGCTGTCTCTCGGACCGATCGAAGTCAGCTCCGCGCTCGGTGAACCGCTCCGCGCAGAGCTTGCGCTTGGCGTCGCACCCGGCGAGCGGATTACGCCTGAGTGTTTCCGCCTGTCGACCGACGCCTCTGCCGGCGCGCGTGCCGGCATGCCCTACGAGGCCAATCTGCAGGTTCTCGGCAGCGGCCCGGCGCGACGACTGACCATCAGCGGTCGGACCCCGCTGCGCCAGCCCTTCCTGGACCTCGTGGTCGCGGTGGAGTGCGCGGGCGTTCCCCGACTGCAGCGCGGCTACACCCTGCTGCTCTCCCCGGCTGGCCTGGCAGCGCCGGCGCGATCGGCCAGCGCCGCAGCAGCAGCGACGCCAGCAGCAACGCCAGCGCCTTCGACCTCGCCCGCGGGTCAGCGCAGCGGGCCTGTCTCCGCGCCCAGCGCCCCGCCGGCACGCCCGTCGACCCCGATCCCCGACACGTTGCTGAGCAGCGGCGAGCCTTACCGCGTGCGCCCCGGCGACACGCTGTCGACCATCGCTGCGCGCGTCAGCGACCGCGAGCTGTCGATCTGGGCGCAAGCTGACGCCATTTTTGCCGCCAACCCCGGGGCATTCATCAATGCCGACCCGAACCGGCTGCGTGCCGGCAGCGTGCTGGAGATTCCGCTGGCCGCCGGCCGCGCAGAGGCGGCGCGATCGCCGCGTCCTCGCGAGGCCCTCGCCGAAGTGACACCACGCCTGGGTGAGCGCCCGGAGATCGCGAGAGCCACCCCGGTTGCCGCTGCGCTCGCGGTGACTGCGGGCCCCGGCGTATCCTCGGCCCGGCAGGCTGCCGAGGCCATGGGACCGCCGAGACCGGAACGCCTGATCGCGACGACCCCTGTGCCTGCCCCTGTGCCTGCGCCGCAGGCCCTCGCCACGGCGGCGACGGCGACCACGGTGGCCTCGGCGGACGCCTCCGGAGGACTGCGGGGCTGGCTGGCCGGCCTGCTCGTCGGACTGGGCTTCATCAGCCTGGGCGCACTGCTGGGCTGGACGGCGCTACGGCGTCGCCCGAGCGAGTCTGACGACGCCGCCGCACATGCCGATCTCGACACGACGATCCAGGCGGGCGGTCGCCCACAGGGTGTTCGCCTGACGCCGCCGCCTTCGTTCGATCGTGAGCTGCACCAGACAGGGAGCTACACCGTCGAGATGACGCCGCCGGACGTCACCGCAGACGATGGCGCTGCCGCGCGGGCAACCGGGCGGATCGATGACACGCCCACCGACGAGGTCGCGGTGCTCGATTCCACGGCGGAGACGAACGGCGACGACGCCTTCGACGCGCTGTTGACACTCACCTCGGATGACGACATCGGCAGCGCCGCCGCGGCGGCCGCCGCCCTACCGGCGGCGCCGGCGAACCCGCGGGCGGGCGACACCACGATCGAGCACCGCTTCGAAGGCTTCAGCGCCACCCAGGCCCTCGATATGCAGATGGCCGAGGCCATGGCCATGCTCGAACAGGACTACACCAGTCGCTTCGAAGCTGCAGTCTCGCTGGATGAGAGCCGCGAACACGACGCCACCGATACCCTGCACGCCCTGCCCGGCGACGTCACCCAGAGCCTCGAAGACCTGCGCCTGCAGGCCGGCGATGACACAGAGACGCCGCATGGCGAAGACGACGAGGGCGCAGACACCCAGGAACGTACGGCACTGATGGAGACGCCTCCGGGCCGTGTCGGCACCGGTTGAGCGGCATCAGCCGCCAGCGCTTTCCGCCACCAGCCGCTCGACCCGACGCCAGCCGCGAGGCAGCAGGCTGCCACGGCGTCCGCGATTGCCGGTGTAGTTCTCCAGATCGCGGAACCGCAGCGTCATCCGGCGCTGGCCGCTATACACCGCCAGCACGTCTTCCGGCGCCACCGACGCCACCGCCACCATGCGCTCCTCGCCTGCACGGTGCCTGGCCGCATTGATCGCCTGGATCCGGTTGCCCTTGCCGCGGGCAAGCTGTGGCAGATCGTTGACCGGGAAGACCAGCAACTGGCCGCTCTCGCTCACGGCGGCGAGCAGCGCCTCGTCGGGCTGCACCACCGGTGAGGGCGTCAGCACCGCCGCGCCGCGCGGGACCGTCAGCACGGCCTTGCCGGCCTTGTTGCGCGAGTGCAGGTCACCGAGACGGGCGATGAAGCCGAAGCCCGCATCCGTGGCCAGCAGCCACAGGCTGTCGTCTTCGCCCGTCATCACGCCGCGAAAGGTGGCCCCGTCCGGCGGGTTGAAACGACCCGACAGCGGCTCGCCCTGGCCGCGCGCCGAGGGCAGCGTGTGCGCCGGCAGGCTGTAGGCCCGCCCGGTACTGTCCAGGAAGACCGCCGGTTGGTTACTGCGCCCGCGACTGGCAGCCAGAAACTCGTCACCGCTGCGGTAATTCAGCGCCGGCGCATCCACCTCATGCCCGCGGGCGGCGCGCGCCCAGCCCCGCGCCGAGAGCACCACTGTCACCGGCTCCGCGGCCACCAGCTGGGTCTCGTCAAGGGCCTGCGCGGCGGCGCGCTCCACCAGACCGGTGCGGCGCGCGTCGCCATGTTTCTCGGCGTCCTCGAGAATCTCGTCGCGGATCAGTCGCCGCAGCCGCGCCCGGCTGCCCAGCGTCTTCTCCAGCCCGTCGCGCTCGGCCTCGAGTTCGGCCTGTTCGCCGCGGATCTTCATTTCCTCAAGTTTCGCCAGATGCCGCAGCTTGAGCTCCAGAATGGCCTCGGCCTGGGTCTCGGAGAGCTCGAAGCGGGCCATCAGCACGGGCCTGGGCTCATCCTCGGCGCGGATGATCGCGATGACCTCATCGATATTGAGATAGGCCACCAGCAGGCCATCGAGGATGTGCAGACGCTCTCGGACCTTGCCCAGGCGATGCTCGAGCCGGCGGACCACGGTGTCGGTGCGAAACTGCAGCCACTCGGCGAGCAGGCTCTTGAGATCCACGACGCCGGGGCGCCCATCCAGGCGGATGACGTTCATGTTCACCCGCACCGTGCGCTCGAGGTCGGTGGTGGCGAACAGGTGGTTCATCAGCTGCTCGACGTCGACGCGACTGGAGCGTGGACTGATGACCAGGCGGGTCGGGTTCTCATGATCGGATTCGTCCCGCAGATCCTCGACCAGCGGCAGCTTTTTCGCGCGCATCTGGCCGGCGATCTGCTCGAGCACACGGCTGCCCGAGACCTGCCAGGGCAGCTCGGTGACGATGATGTCGCTGCCCTCGCGCTCGTAGCGCGCGCGCACCCGCAGGGTGCCACCGCCAGTCTGATAAATCTTCAGCAGGTCCTCGCGCGGCGAGATGACTTCACCCCCGGTCGGGAAATCCGGGCCCTGGATATGCTCGCAGAGCTCGGCGACGGTAGCTTTCGGCGCCTCCAGCAGATGCACCAGCGCGGCGGTCACCTCGCGCAGGTTGTGCGGCGGGATATCCGTGGACATGCCCACCGCAATCCCGCTGGTGCCGTTCAGCAGCAGATTCGGCAGCCTGGCCGGCAGCCGCACGGGCTCGCTGAGGGTGCCATCGAAGTTCGTCGTCCAGTCGACCGTCCCCTGACCGAGCTCGGCGAGCAGCAGCGCGGCATAGGGTGTGAGCTTGGCCTCGGTGTAGCGCATCGCCGCGAAGCTTTTCGGATCGTCGGCACTGCCCCAGTTGCCCTGGCCGTGGACGATGGGGTAGCGGTAGGCGAAGGGCTGGGCCATGTGCACCATCGCCTCGTAACACGCCGCATCGCCATGCGGGTGATACTTGCCGATGACGTCGCCGACCGTACGCGCCGACTTCTTGGGCTTGGCGTTGGCCGAGAGCCCCAGCTCGCGCATGGCGAAGACGATCCGGCGCTGGACGGGTTTGAGGCCATCGCCGATGAACGGCAGCGCCCTGTCGAGGATGACGTACATCGAATAGTCGAGGTAGGCCTTTTCCGTGAAGGTTCGGAGCGGCTGGCGCTCCACGCCCTCGAAATTCAGTTCGCGTTCTTCCACGTCAGACCTCGATCTCGGCCAGGTTGCCCTTGGCCTGCAGCCAGTCGCGACGGTCGGCCGCGCGTTTCTTGGCGAGCAGCATGTCGAGCAGCTGTTCGGTGTCGTCGCTCGCGGACACCGTCAGCTGTACCAGCCGACGCGTATCCGGCGCCATGGTGGTCTCGCGCAGCTGGGACGGACTCATCTCGCCCAGCCCCTTGAAGCGGGTGACGCTGACCTGGCCACGACGTTTCTCGGCGGCGATGCGATCGAGCAGGATATCGCGCTCGGCGAGGTCCAGCGCATAAAACACCTCCTTGCCCACATCGATGCGAAACAGCGGCGGCATCGCCATGTAGACATGGCCGGCCGCGACCAGCGGCCGGTAATGGCGCACGAACAGGGCGCACAGCAGCGTGGCGATGTGCAGCCCGTCTGAATCGGCGTCGGCGAGCACGCAGACCTTGTGGTAGCGCAGGCGCGAGAGATCAGGTGAAGCGGGATCGACCCCAAGTGCGATGGAGATGTTGTGCACCTCCTGGGAGGCGAGGATGTCGCCGGACTCCACCTCCCAGGTGTTGAGGATCTTGCCGCGTAGCGGCATGACCGCCTGGGTCTCGCGATCGCGTGCCTGCTTGGCTGAGCCACCGGCCGAATCGCCCTCCACCAGGAACAGCTCGGACCGCGCGGGGTCCTGCGAGGTGCAGTCGGCGAGCTTGCCGGGCAGCGCCGGACCGCTGACCACACGCTTGCGCACCACCTGCCGCGCCGCCTTCAGCCGGCGCTGGGCATTGCCGATGGCCAGCTCCGCGATCTGCTCGCCGGCCTCCGGATGCTGGTTCAGCCACAGGGCGAAGTGATCCTTGACCACCCCGGCGACGAAGCCCGCCGCCTCCCGCGACGACAGCCGTTCCTTGGTCTGGCCGGAGAACTGCGGCTCGGCGAGCTTGACGGAGAGCACGTAGCTGACCTGTTCCCAGACATCCTCTGGCGCCAGGCGCAGCCCGCGGGGCAGCAGGTTACGGAACTCGCAGAACTCCCGCAGCGCCTCGGTGAGCCCCGAGCGCAGGCCGTTGACGTGGGTGCCCCCCTGCGCCGTGGGAATCAGGTTCACGTAGCTCTCGGCGACCACGCCGCCCTCGGCCACGCGCCAGGCGACCGCCCATTCCACCGCCTCGCGAGCAGCCGCCAGCGTGCCGGAGAGGGGTACCTCGGGCACCCGCTCGACCTCACCCATGGCCTCGCGCAGGTACTCCTCGAGTCCGCCCTCGTAGCACCACTCCTGCGTCTCGCCGCCCTTCTCCACGGTGAAGCGCACACGCAGGCCCGGGCAGAGCACCGCCTTGGCGCGCAGCACGTGGGTGAGACGGCCGACCGAGAACTGCACCGAATCGAAGTATTTCGGATCGGGCCAGAAGCGCAGCGTGGTGCCGGTATTGGCGCGGCCGACCTTGCCGACCGGCTCGAGCTCGCCGGCCTTGTGACCGTCACGGAAACTCATGTTGTACTCGACCCCGCCCCGGCGGATCCAGACCTCCAGTGCGCTCGACAGGGCGTTGACCACCGAGACGCCGACGCCGTGGAGCCCACCCGAGAACTGGTAGTTCCTGCCGGAGAACTTGCCGCCGGCGTGCAGCCGCGTGAGGATCAGTTCAACGCCGGGGATGCCCTGCTCCGGATGGATATCCACGGGCATGCCGCGGCCATCGTCAGCCACTTCCAGCGAACCGTCACGATGCAGGATGACGCTGATGCTGCGGGCGTGACCGGCAAGCGCCTCGTCGACGCTGTTGTCGATCACCTCGTGTGCGAGGTGGTTGGGGCGACTGGTGTCCGTGTACATCCCCGGACGGCGACGCACGGGATCAAGGCCGCTCAGGACCTCGATGTCGGAGGCGTTGTAACTGCTGCTCATGCGTGCCGGCCCTGCAAGTACGCCGACGGCCGGCCCCGTGGGGCCGGCCGTCCGGTAAAGACGCCGATTATAGCAACGCCGACAGACGCTTCAGGGGGCGCTCGGGCCTGCGAGCACGGCGTTGAGGAACAGGCGGTTGGCGGCGCGGTAATAGGCGCGGAAATTCGGGTCCTCGGCGAAGGCAATGATCCGGCCGCGGCCGACGCGCTCCTCGTAGGCATACAGCGCACCCGGCAGCCGAGCCTGGGACTCCTCCCAGAGGTGTCCGCTCCAGGCGAACGCGTCGCCCGTGGCGTAACGCACGCCCGGACGTCGCGCCGGCGCCGCCGGGCCCTCGGGCGCCAGCAGCAGG
Source organism: Gammaproteobacteria bacterium (assembly GCA_007693855.1). Classification (GTDB taxonomy): domain Bacteria; phylum Pseudomonadota; class Gammaproteobacteria; order Steroidobacterales; family PWYM01; genus PWYM01. The sequence goes on from RECU01000053.1 coordinate 41,266, forward strand.
CGATCGGAATTGACCAGCGCGCGGAAGCCATCGGGCACGCCCGCGGTCAGCCAGTGGTGACGATCGAGCTGCGTGGCCACCATGGCCCCGGGAACGCCGACACGCTGGGCCCCGGCATGCTCTTCCTCGTCATACCAGGAGCGGATGTCGGCGAGCTCCAGCTGTGCCGGCAGGACGCTGGCGGAACCCAGCGTCACCAGGGTGCCGCCATCGCGCACCCAGGCGGCCAGCCGCTCGAGCGCCGCTTCCCCGGCAATGCGGGTCAACGCCTCCGCATCGGTCAGCTCGGGGATGACCAGGGTGTCGTAGTCGGCCAGCCGCACCGTGCCGAGCGAGCTCGCGCGCAGCACGGTGGGCGCGAGCTCGAACTGCTGGTCCAGGGTGAACCAGGCCCAGCCAAAGGAGTAGGCATTGACCGGTTCCTCGGCAAGCACCGCCACCCGCGGCTCGCGCAGATAGATCACATCGCCCGAACCGAGCGAGGGGTGGCGTCCCTCGGCCAGGCCCGTGTCGACCGGATCGATCACCAGCTCGAAGCGCTCGGCCACCGCCCGCACGTCCTCGTGGACGTGCGCCTCGGCCTGGCCGGCGTAGACGATGCCGGTGCCGGCGGCGTAGTCGCGACCTGCCAGCCGCGTCGCGCGGGTGAGCATCGCCACGCGGTGGCCACCGGCCTTCAGATGCATGAGGGCGGGCAGACCAGCCGCCTGAGCCCCGTCGATCAGGTAGGCATAGGCGGCGCGACCCGGCGGGCGGGCGCCTGGTACGGCCACCGATTCCACCACCGCCCGAGTTGCCAGCGTGCGGCCGTCGCTGCTGGCGTAGCCGTCGATGCCGTAAAGCAGCGGCAATGACCAGGCCGTGATGTCGTAGAAGCGCGGATTCTCGCCACGCTCGACGCGCTCGCGGGCCTCAGCCAGAAACGCCTCGGGCACCGTGATGCCGGCTTCGAGCAGGACCCGGACCAGACGGTTGCGCGGCTGCGCGGCCTCGATCACGTAACTGCCGGCCGGGAAGCTGCGGTTCGCGAGACTCGCGCCGTGGCGATCGGTCAGCCCACGCAGACTGGTGCTCTCGGTGAGCGCCTGCACCTCTACACCCGATCGCAGCAGCAGGTTCACCACCTCCGCCAGCATGCGGGGGTCACCCGCCCCATCGGCAGGCAGCACATAGCGGCGGTTGCCATCGGCGCCGTCGGCAATGGCAGCACGATGGGCGGCCAGATAATCGCGCAGCAGCGCCTCGCGCTCCATCGCAGCCAGACCGAGGGCGGCCTCGAAGGCCAGGTACTGGTTACGCGTCGCGTCCGCCAGCGTCCGCACGGTCCCGTCCGGGCGGGTCAGCGCCAGGCCGCGGCTGCTGCCCTGCTCGTAGAGCATCCCCACCGCCCCCTGGTAGCTCAGCCACGAGGTCGTGTAGGCGGGGTAGAAAAAGTTGAAGCGCTCGCGGGTCATGTAATCGATCCCGGCGGCGTCAAAGCCCCGGGCATGCGCTTCGGCGAAGCGCTCGAACCACTGACTGGTGAAATCCGGAAAGAACGGACCGATCGGATCGGCCGGTGGATCGAAGTAGAACTCGACATCGGCGCCCATTTCGTGGGCGTCGATGCCCGCCTGTGGCCGCCAGTCGCGGAACACGGGCAGTCGCGCGCGGATCTCGGGATGCGTATGGGCGAACCAGTCACGGTTCAGGTCGAAAAAATAGTGACTGGTGCGAAACCCCAGGGCTTCCCAACGGGTGAAGTCGTTCGACCAGTCCTGGTTATCCGCATTGGGCTCGCGGCCCAGACGCACATGGTTGTGAGCGCCGAAGGCGTCACGGCCGTCAGGGTTCAGCACCGGATCGATGATGAGCACCACCTGATCGAGGATCCGCAGCGTGTCCTCATCGTCGGCACTGGCCAGCCGCTCGAGCATCTTCAGGCCGGCTTCCGAACCGGACAGCTCGAAGCCATGAATCGAGCCCCCATACCAGAACACTACCGGCTGGTCGGCGAGGATGGTGTCGGCCTCTTCCGCAGACAGCCCCCGAGGATCGCCAAGCCGCTGGGCACGGGCCTGGATCTCGTCGAGGCGGGCATGGTTCTCAGGCGACGTGACGATCAGCTGCATCATCGCGCGGCCCTGCACGGACCGGCCGAGCGGCTCGAACTTCACCCTGTCGGAGGCCTCGGCCAGAGCACGCCCATAGGCCTCCATCTGCCAGGTCTTGGTGACCCGCTCACCCAGCGGGTGTCCGACCACCTCCTCGAAGACCGGCAGTTCTGCCAAGGCCTGGCCGGCGAGCCACAGGCAGAGCACAGGGACGGCAAGCAGACGACTCGGATTGAGCTGCGACATGCCGATCAACTCGCGAAATCGGCACGCAGCGCCGCGGCGGTGGCTGCATCGACCGGCTCGACAGCCACGCGGTAGTGGTCGTGATCGATACCCGCGGACAGCGCGGCGCCGTCACGGAAGGCCGTGATCATCTCCGGCGTGAACTCGAAACGCGCGAAATGCACCGACGAGGTTTTCTCATCGGTGGTGCGGTCGAGATCCTCGTTGCAGATCGGCGTCACGCGCTCGAAGCCCTCGACCTGCAGCCAGACGGCCTGCTCGATGCCGATCAGCTGGGCAAGGCGCTGGCGGCGCTCCTCGACATCGGGGAACTCCAGCATGAAGGTGGCCTTCAGATTGGTCCCGTCGGGGATCAGGGGGTTGTAGGCGGCGAGCTCGTCCTCGATGCCTTCCGGCTCGAAGACCCGCTCGATCCGCAGCATTTCCTGGACCTGGTATTGCAAGGTCAGGCGATCCTCGAAATACAGCGTGGCATTGGCCCCAAGATGGATCTTGCGGTGCTGCTTGTGCTCGAGCACTCGGGCGCGAAACTCCGGACGGATGCGCGCGTACTCCTCGAGACTATAGAGATCCTGGTGGGTCAGTGTGTTCATTGAGACTCCTCGAGACTCCTCAGATGCCGTAGGCGTGCCGCAGCAGGGTCATCGGGTGGCTGGCCGTGACGCCCTCGGCACCGCTGGCGATCTGCTCGGCCGCCATCGGGCAGTCACTGGCGAAGTGGTCGGCCTTGGCATTGCCGACCCGACGCACCACCGGCTGGGCGATCTTGCGCGACACCTCGTGAAATTCCTTTTTCACCGCGTACGTGCCGTCGTGACCGGAGCAGCGCTCGATGGCCTCGACCTCGGTGTCCGGGACAAGTTTCAGCACGTCGCGGGTCTTCAGGCCGATGTTCTGGACCCTGAGGTGACAGGGGACCTGGTAGGCGACCTTGCCGAGACGCTCCGGGAACTCGGTGTTGAGCTTGCCGGCGCGGTGACGGGTCATCAGGTAATTGAACGGGTCCCACATCGCCGCCGCCACCTTCGCGACCTGCGCGTCGTCGGGGAACATCAGGGGGAGTTCCTGCTTGAACATCAAGACACACGAGGGCACCGGTGCGACGATGTCCCAGCCTTCGTCGACCAGTCGCGCAAGCTCGGGGACATTGACGTTCTTGGCCTGTTCCACGGCGTCCAGATCGCCCAGCTCGAGCTTCGGCATGCCGCAACACTTTTCGGTGGCGGCCAGACGGACAGGGATCGAGTTGTGCTGAAACACGGCGACCAGATCCTCGACCACCTGCGGCAGATTGCGATTGCCGTAGCAGGTCGTGAAGACGACGACGCGGCCACGGGTGGCCTCGTCGGGCTCGGCCCCGTCGCCGGGGGCGTCGATCAGCTCGGCCAGGCGCTTGCGGGCGGTGTTGCTGTGATACTCGGGCACCGGCGCGTCGGCATGCACGCCGAGCACACCCTGCAGCAGCTTGCGCGCCGTGGCGTTGCGGTTGGCGGCGTTGACCGCCTGCACCACCACCGGGATCCCGGCCAGGCTGCCGACGGTTTCCGTGGCGGAGAGGATCTTGTCCCGGGTGGAGACCTTGCCGTCCTTGAACTTCTTCACCTTGGCCCGGAGCATGAGGTGCGGAAAGTCGACATTGAACGGGTGCGGCGGCACATAGGGACATTTCGACATGTAACACATGTCGCAGAGATAGCAGTGATCCACGACCTCCCAGTAGGCCTTCTTCGGCACACTGTCGAGTTCACCCGTGTCGGATTCATCGACCGCGTCGAACAGGGTCGGGAAGGCGTGGCACAGGTTGAAGCAGCGCCGACAGCCGTGGCAGATGTCAAAAACGCGCTCCAGTTCACCGAACAGCGCGGGCTCATCGGTGAACTCAGGGGATTTCCAGTCCAGGGGGTGGCGCGTAGGGGCGTCGAGGCTGCCCTCACGCGGTGACTCGGGAGGCGTGGCCATGGGTGTCGGTCCTGGGTGTCGCTTAACAAGGGAAGCGGGGCAGACCGCGACTCGGCCCGCCCCGCCGCCAGGGCCTGTCGGCCCGGGATCAGGCGTCGAGCTGATCCAGTGCCTTCTGGAAGCGGTTGGCGTGCGAGCGCTCGGCCTTGGCCAGCGTCTCGAACCAGTCGGCGATTTCGTCGAAGCCTTCGTCGCGGGCGGTCTTCGCCATTCCCGGGTACATGTCCGTGTACTCGTGGGTCTCGCCAGCGATGGCGGCCTTGAGGTTCTCGGCGGTCGCGCCCATCGGCAGCCCGGTGGCGGGATCGCCGACCCCTTCGAGGTATTCGAGATGCCCGTGCGCATGGCCGGTCTCGCCTTCGGCAGTCGACCGGAACACGGCGGCGACGTCGTTGTAGCCCTCAACGTCCGCCTTGGCGGCAAAGTACAGATAACGGCGGTTGGCCTGGGACTCGCCGGAGAAGGCCTCCTTGAGGTTCTGCTCGGTTTTGCTGCCCTTCAGTTCCATGGTCATGCTCCTTAAAACTACTGCGATGGAGCCCGCAGCAGTGCCTTTGCAACACTGCTCACCGGGCGGTTTAGACTCAGTCTAAGCACGAGGAATCTAGCCCCCGCCTGAAGGCTTGTCAACTTGGCGGACGGGCCCGGCGCGCCGCGATGCCGCGGGCACGCAGGTCACGTTGACCGCCTCGCGGGCACTGTGTAGTGTCTCGCGGGGGCGAGGCTGGCCGTGGGTTGCCGTGGGTTGCCGCCCGCCCCGATGGATCCCCCCGGAGCGAGTTGCATGTCACGCAAACGCGTTGCCCCCGAAGCGCCCCCAGCCGAACCGCCCGCGGAGGCTGTCGATTTCGAGCAGGCGCTGGAGGCCCTGGAAGGCCTGGTGGAGCGTCTCGAAGGGGGCGAACTGCCGCTTGAACAGGCACTGTCGGCGTTCGAGGAAGGGGTGCGGCTGACCCGCGAATGCCAGCGCGCGCTGCGCGCGGCGGAGCAGAAGGTCGCGATGCTCACCGGCGAGGGGGAGACTGCCGAACCCGAGCCGTTCCAAGCTGCCGACTGACATGGCCCGCGACGGGAGCCGCGACCGGGTGGCAGACAGCGAGGATATCCTCACCGCGACCGCGTCGCTGCGAACACGTGTCGACGCGGCCCTCGACGCCGCGCTGGCACCTGGCGCGCGCCGGCCGCCACGGCTGCTCGAGGCGATGCGCTACAGCGTGCTGGCGCCCGGCAAACGGCTTCGCCCGGTGCTGTGCTATCTCGCGGGCCAGGCGCTGGGGGTGCCCCTGGCTCAGCTCGATGCCCCGGCCTGTGCCGTCGAGATGATCCATGCCTACTCGCTGATCCACGACGACCTGCCGTCCATGGATGACGACGATCTGCGCCGTGGTCGCCCAACCTGCCATCGTGCCTTCGACGAAGCCACCGCAATCCTCGCCGGGGACGCCCTGCAGGCCAGGGCATTCGAGCTGCTCGCCACCGACCTGACGGGCGTCGCCCCGGCCGCGCGAGTGGCCCAGCTTCGGCGGCTGGCCGCCGCCAGCGGTATCGACGGCATGGCCGGAGGCCAGGCGCTGGACCTCGATGCCGAGACGCAACAGCTGTCGCTGGAAGCGCTGGAAATCGTCCATCGCCACAAGACCGGTGCGCTGATCGAAGCCAGCGTGTTGATGGCGGCGGATCTCGCTGCCCCGGAGGCGTCTGTCGTCACCGCCCTGGCCCGCTATGCCAGCTGCGTCGGACTGGCCTTCCAGGTGCGCGACGACATTCTCGACGTGGAAGGGGACGAAGCCGCCACCGGCAAGCGCAGCGGCGCAGACGCCCGACTGAACAAATCCACCTATCCGGCCCTGCTCGGCCTCGAAGGCGCCAAGCGCCAGGCCGATCAGCTGCTCGACGAAGCGCTGAGCGCCCTCGCGCCGCTCGGGGACGCCGGCGCGCAGCTGCAGGCGCTGGCATGCTTCGTCATCGATCGGCGCCACTGACATCGGCCGCCCGGGACTGCGGCAAGCCACATTGGCAGGCGCGTCGCGCTGTCCCATAATGTTGACACATGCATGTTGCCCGGGCGCGACGACGCCCGGCGAGGCGGGGGTAAAAAGGCATGAGTGAACAGGACCAGTTTCCGCTGCTGTCGACGATCGACAGTCCGGAGGATCTGCGCCGGCTCGATGAGGACGATCTGCATACCGTCGCCGATGAGCTCCGGCAGTTTCTGATCCACACCGTCAGCGCCAAGGGGGGGCACTTCGCCGCCGGGCTCGGTACGGTGGAGTTGACCTGCGCCCTGCACTACGTGCTGGACACGCCGCGGGACAAGCTCGTCTGGGACGTCGGCCACCAGGCCTATCCCCACAAGGTGCTCACCGGCCGGCGCAGACAGCTGCCGACCATCAAGCGCCACAACGGACTTGCCCCGTTTCCAAAGCTCAAGGAAAGCCCGTACGACACCTTTGGCGTTGGCCACTCGAGCACCTCGATCAGTGCCGCACTGGGCTATGCCATTGCCGCTCAACGCCTCGGCCAGGATCAGCACTCCGTCGCGGTGATCGGCGATGGCGCGCTCACTGCGGGCATGGCCTTCGAGGCCCTGAACCACGCCGGCAGCCTGAACGTCAACCTGCTCGTGATCCTGAACGACAACGACATGTCGATTTCCGAGAACGTCGGCGCCATGTCGAACTACCTCGCCCGACTGCTCTCGGGCAAGCTCTACACCAACGTCCGCGAGGGCAGCAAGAAAGTCCTCGAGCTCATGCCCACCGTCTGGGAACTCGCGCGACGCTCGGAAGCGGCGGCCAAGGGCATCATCCTGCCCGGCACCATCTTCGAGGAAATGGGCCTGAACTACATCGGCCCGGTCGACGGACACGATCTCGGCACCCTGATCCGCACCCTGCGCAACGTGGTCGACCTGCAGGGGCCGCAGCTGCTGCACGTGGTCACCCGCAAGGGCAAGGGCTACAAGCCGGCCGAGCTCGACCCTATCACCTGGCATGGCCCCGGTCCCTTTGATCCCGCCACCGGCGTGATCAACAAGAAAAAACCGAGTTCACCGACCTACTCGCAGATCTTCGGCAAATGGCTCTGCGACATGGCCGAGCGCGATGAGCGGATCATCGGCATCACCCCCGCGATGCGCGAGGGCTCGGGGATGGTGGAGTTCGAGCGCCGGTTCCCGGAGCGTTATTTCGACGTCGCGATTGCCGAACAGCATGCGGTAACGCTCGGTGCGGGCCTGGCCTGCGGCGGCATGAAGCCGGTGGTGGCCATCTACTCGAGCTTCCTGCAGCGTGGGTACGACCAACTGGTCCATGACGTCGCCATCCAGGACCTGCCGGTGGTCTTCGCCATCGATCGGGCCGGCCTGGTGGGCGGCGACGGGGCCACCCACCAGGGGGCCTATGACATCTCTTTCATGCGCTGTCTGCCGAACCTGGTGATCATGGCACCAGCCGACGAAAACGAGTGTCGCCAGATGCTCTACACCGGCTATACGCTCGAGGGCCCCTCAGCAATCCGCTATCCGCGCGGACAGGGGCCGGGGGTGACGATCGAGGAGGAGATGGCGCCGCTGGCGATCGGCCGTGGCGAGGTCCGACGACGCGGGCACGGGCTGGCGCTGCTGGGATTCGGTGTCATGGTGGCCCCTGCCGAGCAGCTCGGCGCCGAATTTGGCGCCAGCGTCTGCAACATGCGGTTCGTGAAGCCGCTGGACGAGGCGCTGATCCTGGAGATGGCCCGCACGCACGACGCCCTGGTCACGCTCGAGGACAACGTGATCGCCGGCGGGGCCGGCAGCGCTGTCAACGAGGTGCTGGCGGCGCATGGGGTACAGGTGCCGGTGCTGAACATCGGCATTCCAGACAGCGTGATCGAGCACGGTTCGCGGGAGGACAACCTCCGCGACGCCGGGCTGGACCTGGACAGCCTGCGCCTGCGAATCGCCGACTGGGCCCGGATCGAGGAGCGTCCCGCCCTGCAGCCCGCCTCGCCCGCAGTGTGAACACCACCGACCCGCATCGGCGGGCCAGTGGTTTATACTGGGGCATCTAGCTTTCAGGCAAGGACGCGACATGAAGCAGATTCACATGGCAGAGCGCGCAGCCTCTCAGCCGCCTGATGTCCAGGGTGAGGCTGATCCTCGGCGTATCCCGATCGACCGCGTCGGTGTCCGCGGTCTCAGGCACCCACTGCAGGTGGAAGACCGCTCGGGACATCGCCAGGCCACCGTCGCCGAGCTGACCATGACGGTCTCGCTGGCCCACGACACCAAGGGCGCGCACATGTCGCGCTTCGTCGAGATGATCAACGAGCTCGGCGAGCCGCTGTCGGTGCGCAGCTTCCGGCGGCTGCTGGAAGGCATGACCGAGCGTCTCGAGGCACCGAACGGCGAGATCGAGATCCGCTTCCCCTACTTCCGCCAGAAGCATGCGCCGGTCTCCGGAGTGGCGAGCCTGATGGATTACCGCGCCGCGTTCATCGGCCGACGCCATGACGGGCACACCGATATCTGGCTGCAGGTGGCCGCGCCGGCCACCAGCCTCTGTCCCTGTTCGAAGAAGATCTCCGAGTACGGCGCGCACAACCAGCGCTCCGAGATCATGATCGAGGCCCGGATCGAGGACATCATCTGGCTGGAGGAATTGATCGAGATTGCGGAGGGCGCGGCCTCGGCGGAGGTCTATGGCGTGCTCAAGCGGACTGACGAGAAATACGTCACCGAGCAGGCTTACGACAACCCGAAGTTCGTCGAAGACATCCTGCGGGAACTGGCCATCGCGTTGGAGGCTGACGAGCGCATTCGTGCGTTCCGGATCAGCTGCGAGAACTTCGAGTCGATCCACAACCACTCGGCGTTCGCCGAGCTGGCCCGCGACAAGGACAAGGACAAGGACGCAGCCCTCAGGTAGAGCGGCCGTCGCTCTGCAGGCGCTGGATCAGCGAGCGGAGGAACACCTTGTTGAAGCGCAGCTGGCAGGCGGCGGAGGCCTGCTCCAGCAAGGTCGCGCTCACCCGGATGAGGGTCACCGGCGCGTCACTGGCCTCGATGGTGGCGTTGCGCCGCGCGCCACGCACATAACTCGACTCGCCGAAGCAGTCGCCACTGGTCAATGTCCCGACGTGGCGGCCGCCGGTCACCACCCTGACGCTGCCCGAGACGAGGATATAGAAGCGTTCGTCCAGCTCGCCCTCGCGGACGATTTCCTCGCCGGGCGCGTAGTCCTGCCAGGCGCTGGCGCGCAGAATCTCCCAGATCTCCTCGTGTGAGAAGTCGTGAAAAAAGCGCAGACGCCGCATCAGGTCAAACTGTTCCTGGCGCTCGATGCGCATGCTGCGCTTGCGCAGCTGCTGGTAGATCCGGGTCAGCGCGGCCGCGAAGGCCATGCCGTTGGCATGCCGCTTCGCCGGGCTCTTCTGCAAGGCGACCATCACCGCTGCCTCGAGCTCTTCGGGGACTTCCGGGCGCAGCGAGTGCAGCGGCGGCGGCGAGGCATAGACGATCTGGTGCAGCAGCTTGGAGAGGTTGTTGCCGCGGAAAGGCCGGAAGCCCGTGAGCAGCTCATAGGCCACTGCGCCGAGCGAGTAGAGATCAGAGCGCTCGGTCAGGTCTTCCGACTGCACCTGCTCGGGCGACATGTAGCTTGGCGAGCCGGCAATGCCCTCTATCCGCGAGATCTCGGAGTCTTTCACCAGCGCGATCCCGAAATCGATGATCCGGACGTCGTTGTCGAGCGTCAGCATGATGTTGCTGGGCTTGATATCACGGTGGATCACGCCGCGTGAGTGGGCATAGTGCAGCGCTCGAGCGCACTTGAAGATAATTTCGATGACATCCTCGACCGGTAGCAGGTTGTCCGGCCGGCAGTAGGCGGAGAGTGTCCGCGCGCCGTGAACATGCTCGGTGACCACGTAGTACTTGCCCTGCTCGTCACCGGCATCGAAGATCGGCAGGATGTTCGGATGCTGCAGCTTGCCCACCATGTGGGCTTCGTTGAAAAACATCTTCCGTGCGACGCGCGCGCGTGCCGGATCGAGATCCGCCTCGATGTGATAGAGCTTGATGGCCACGTCACGGCCGTAGTACGGATCATGCGAGAGGAATACCCGGCCGGTACTGCCCTGGCCGACCTCATTGATGATCACGTACTTGCCGATCTTGTCCGGCGTCGAGAGGGTCGCGGCAGTCGCCACTTCGGGTCTGGCCATGGGGTCGCCGGTCAGCTGATCAGGAGGCTCGCGAGGAACAGCGGCACCCACGCGTAGAGTGCTGCCACCAGGTCGTCGAGCATAATCCCCGTGCCCCCGTGGATTCTGTGATCCATCTCGCGTATCGGCCAGGGCTTCCAGATATCGAACAGCCGGAACAGCAGAAACGCGGCAAGCAGCCAGCCGACACCCTGTGCGGGCAGCAGCAACGCCAGCAGCAGAAACGCCGCGATCTCATCCCAGACAATGGCCGGGTGATCATGGACCCCGAGGCGGCGCGCGCTGACGCCACACACGAGCACCCCGCCGATACAGGCCACCGCGACCACCACTGAATGGACACTCCAGGGCAGCTGCAACAGCAGCAGATGCAGCGGCACGGCGGCCAGAGTGCCGAAGGTGCCGGGTGCGCGCGGCACAAGCCCGCTGCCGAAGCCCAGGGCCAGCCAATGCACCGGGTCTGTGGCGAACTCACGGAAACTGATCGGACGACAGGTGCTGGCCATGGTGGGACTCAGAAGTGACGGAAACCGGCGCCTGGGTCGAGGGCCTCGGCGTCCTCGCCCAGCAGACGCACACCCGGTGCCTCACAGAACCGCCCGATGCGTGTCAGCGGCACAGCGTGAGCCTCAGCCGCGGCTTCGAGCGCCGCCTGGGCCGCGGCGGGACAGGCCAGCAGCAGTTCGTAATCATCACCACCGTACAGCGCGTCGCGCCGTGCCTGGCTCGGACCTCGCATCGCCTGCAGCGGCGCCGAGAGCGGCAGGCAGGACAGCTCGATCTCCACACCACAGCCACTGGCAGTGGCCAGGTGGCCGAGATCGGCGAGCAGCCCGTCGGAAATGTCGATGGCCGCACTGGCCACACCCAGCGCCGCCTGACCGAGGGCGATACGCGGTTCCGGTCGCAGGTAGCGGCGCACCAGTCCATCACGCGCCGTCGAGGGCGGTGCATCCCACAGCGCCAGACCGGCAGCCGCCTCGCCTGGCCAGCCGCTGACCAGCAGGACGTCGCCCGGCCGTGCGCCATCGCGTCCCAGCCAGCGGCCCTGCGGCAGCTGACCGGTCACCTGCACGGTCGCCATCAGCGCTCCGCGGCTGAGGTTACCGCCGACCAGCGCCATCGCATGACGCTCTGCCAACGCGCGGAACCCCGCCGCGAACTCCGCAACCCAGGGCTCGTCGGCGTGCGGCAGGGTCAGGGCCAACAGCCCCCACAACGGGGTCGCACCCATCGCTGCCAGGTCGCTGAGATTGACGGCCAGGGCCCGGTGACCCACATCGGCCGCGGGCGCCGACACGGGGAAGTGGGTGCCGGCGACGAGACTGTCGACGGTCATCGCAAGATCCCGGCCCGGAGGCGGCCGCAGTACCGCGGCATCATCGCCGATCCCGAGGACGACACCTGGCCCACGATCGAAACCGCTGAGCCATTTGCGGATCAGCTGGAACTCTTCCGGGGGCACCATCAACGCGCCCGCGCCAGGCGCGCGCGGTCGAGCAGGGCATTGACGAAGCGGTGACTGTCGGTGGGGCCGAAACGTTTGGAGAGCTCCACCGCCTCGTTGATGGCGACGCGTTCGGGCACGTCGGGCCGCGCGCTGAGTTCATGCAGCCCGATCCAGAGAATCGCCCGGGCCACGGGGTCGAGCTGCTCCTCCCCCCGGGTGGCGAACCGATCGATCTCGGCGTTCAGGGCTGCGCAGGCGGCCAGCACGGCCTCCAGCACGCTATCGAAATACAGCTGGTCGACGCGGGCAAAGGGTTCGCGTTCGGCGAACTGGCGCCGCAGTTCGGCCGCGTCATGCCCGGTCAGCTGATGCTGGTACAGGGCCTGCACCAGGCATTCCCGCGCCCGGCGGCGCGCCTTGAGGCCGGCGGCGCGCTGCTCATTCACCGGCGTGCTCAGGGGGCCAGACGGCGCAGCAGGTTCGCCATTTCCAGGGCCGAGAGCGCAGCCTCCGCCCCCTTGTTACCGGCCTTGGTCCCCGCACGCTCGATCGCCTGCTCGATGGAATCGACCGTGAGCACACCGAAACCGACCGGCACGCCATGACTGCGCTCCACCTGCCCGGCACCGCGCACACACTCACCCGCGACGTATTCGAAGTGCGGCGTGGCCCCACGGATCACCGCCCCGAGGGCGACCAGCGCATCGAAGCGTCCGGACTTCGCCGCGGCCTCCAGGGCCAGCGGCACCTCCCAGGCCCCGGGGACCCGGACCACCTCGATGCCCCCCCGCGCCACCCCGTGACGCGCCAGCGCGTCCACCGCACCGCGAAGCAGGCTGTCGACGATGAAGTCGTTGAAGCGCGCGGCGACGATGCCGATACGCAGGCCCTCGCCGGCAAGCGCGCCCTCGATGGTGTTGATGTCATGCATGGCCTTGCTTCCGCGTCGCTGAATCAGCCTGGATTATCGCATGAGCCGCGGCTCACTCGGGGTAGACGTAGTCCACGACCTCGAGACCGAAGCCGGAAATGCCGTGCATCTGCTTGGGTGCCGAGAGCACCCGCATCTGGCGCACGCCGAGCTTGCGCAGGATCTGCGCACCGGTGCCGTAGGTCCTGAGCACCTCGCCGCGGTCGCGGCGCGGGTCGTTATCGGCTGATGCTGCCGTGCCGCCCGCCAGCGCATTGACCATGGCCATCAGCTCACGCGGACTCTCTGGCGTCCGCAGGACCACCAGCACCCCGGCCGGCTCGGCGGCGATCCGGCGCATGGCGTCGCGCAGCGGCCAGCCGAGCTGCGGGCTCTGCACCCCGATCACGTCGCCGAGGGTATCGGAAACGTGGACCCGCACCAGCACGGGCTCGGCCGGGTCGGGCGTGCCGTGGACCAGCGCGATGTGCACATTGCGGTTCACGTGGTCTTCGAAGCAGGCCATGCGGAAGCGCCCGAACTCGGTGTCCACGGGCTGCTCGCTGATCAGTTCGACCGACTCTTCCTTCTCCAGGCGGTAGCGGATCAGGTCGGCGATCGTGCCCATGCGCAGCCCGTGACGCCGCGCGAACACTTCGAGTTGCGGACGACGGGCCATGGTGCCGTCGTCGTTGAGGATTTCGACGATCACCGCGGCGGGGGCGCAGCCGGCGAGCCGGGCGAGATCGCAGCCCGCCTCGGTGTGACCGGCACGCGTCAGCACGCCACCGGGCTGGGCCATCAGCGGAAAGATATGCCCCGGCTGTCGCAGGTCTTCAGGCCGGGCGTTTTCCGCGACGGCCGCCTGCACGGTGCAGGCACGATCGTGTGCCGAGATACCGGTGGTGATGCCCTCTGCGGCCTCGATCGACACGGTGAAATTGGTCGTCTGGTGGACGTCGGTGTCGCGCACCATCAGCGGCAGTCGCAGCTGCCGGCAACGCTCCCGCGTCAACGTGAGGCAGATCAGGCCGCGCCCGTAGCGCGCCATGAAATTGATGTCCTCGGCGCGCACACTGCTCGCCGCCATCACCAGATCGCCCTCGTTCTCGCGGTTCTCGTCGTCCATCATGATCACCATGCGCCCGGCGGCGAGGTCGGCGATGATGTCTTCGATGGAATCCAGCCCGCGACTGGAATCGCGGTTGATGTCAGTCACGTGCCTGGCCATAGCCCATACTCCTTACGCTGTCGGCGTCCAGCCCTTTGGGACGACCCACGCCGGCCTCCAGCAGCCGCTCCAGATAGCGGGCCAGCAGGTCGACTTCGAGATTGACCGGGGTGCCTACCCGGTAGCCGGAGAACGTGGTGACATCCCAGGTGTGCGGCACGATGTTCACGCCGAAGTGCGCCCCCTCGACCTCGTTGACGGTGAGACTCACGCCATCGATGCAGATCGAGCCCTTGCGGGCGATGTAGCGGGCGAGTTCGGGCGGCACCTCGAACCCCACCCGCCAGGAGCGGGCGTCACGGGCCAGGGACTGCACGCGGCCGATGCCATCGACGTGACCGCTGACCAGGTGCCCGCCGAGGGGGGCGCCGGCCTTGAGCGCCGTTTCCAGGTTCACCCGGTCACCGACGCCCAGGCGGCCCAGGGTGGTCAGCGACAGCGTCTCGCGCGAGACGTCGGCCGCGAAGGCCTCCGGCTGCAGTTCGACTGCGGTCAGGCAGGCGCCGTTGACGGCGATACTGTCGCCCAGCCTGGCGCCGGAGAGGTCCAGTCCGGGGCAGGCGATACGCAGGCGGAAATCGCCTTCGCGAGGCGTGAGGGCAGCGAGGGTGCCGAGGGTCTCGATGATGCCGGTGAACATGCGCGCAATATCCGTATCCAGGGGTGTCAGGCCACCGCTGCCGCAGCGGTAAGCGTCAGTCGCAGGTCGTCGCCGACCCGCCGACAGTCGCGCCAGGCGAGCCGCGGCGCCGCAGCCAGACGCTCCAGCCCAGGCAACGCCAGCATGCCGCGCGCGAGGTCGCCAAGCAGGCAGGGCGCAAGGTAAATGACCCAGGCATCGACCAGCCCGGCCTCGGCAAGCGCGCCGACCAGCCTCGGCCCGGCCTCGACCAGCACCTCGTTGGCCCCGAGTCCGGCAAGGGCCCGGAGCACCTCCGCCAGGGCACAGCCCCCGGGCCCTGCCGACACTCGCACCACGCGGGCACCGGCGGCCTCGAGTCTGGCCTGTGCGCCAGCGTCCGCGCCCGGGGGGGCGAAGACGACTGCGCGGCCGTCGGCGCCGATGATACGCGCGTCCGGCGGCGTGCGCAGCGTGCTGTCCACCACCGCCCGCAGCGGCTGCAGGCAGGTCGCGGCCAGATCCGCGCGGCGCACGTCCAGCCGCGGATCATCGGCCAGCAGCGTGCCGCTGCCGGTGAGGATCGCACCGCTGCAGGCCCGCAGCCACTGGACGTCGGCGCGGGCCGCCGGCCCGGTGATCCACTGGCTTTCGCCGTCGGCCATGGCCGTGCGCCCATCCAGACTGGCCGCCAGCTTGACCGTCACCCTCGGCCTGCCCGTGCGCATCCGCTGGATGAACCCGGCATTGAGCTCGGTCGCCTGCGCCGCCAGCACGCCTCCGCGGACCTCGATCCCCGCCGCGCGCAGGCGCGCGGCGCCGCGCCCGGCGACGGCGGGATTGGGATCGTCGTGGGCGTAGACCACCCGGCCCACGCCGGCACCCATCAGCGCTTCGGTGCAGGGCGGCGTGCGCCCATGGTGATTGCAGGGTTCCAGTGACACGTAAGCCGTAGCCCCGCGGGCGCGGGCGCCGGCCGCGGCCAACGCTACCGCCTCGGCGTGCGGTTCCCCCGCCCGCCGGTGCCAGCCCTCGCCCACAACCTGGCCGTCAAGCACCAGCACACAACCCACCCGCGGATTGGGGTCCGTCCCGGTCATGCCGCGGCGGGCCAGCGCCAGGGCCCGCGCCATCCAGGCCTCATCCACGGCGTTCACGAGTCGTTGTCGTCAGGCAGCAGCGACATCTGGCGACGGGCGGCGCTGGCGCGCGCGAGCTGCTGCAGGCGCTGGATTTCCTCTTCGAACTCGGTCACGTCCTGGAAACTGCGGTACACCGAGGCGAAACGCACATAGGCGACTTCGTCGAGATCGCGCAGCGCCTCCATCACCAGATCGCCCAGCCGGGCTGCCGGAATTTCGCGTTCGCCCATGGTCTGCAGACAGTGCACGATCCGCTGAATCGCCGCCTCCATATCCTCGACCGCCACCGGGCGTTTCTCCAGGGCACGGGTCATGCCGGTACGCAGCTTGCCTTCGTCGAAGGGTTCACGGCGTCCGTCGCGCTTGACGAGTCTAGGCGCGACCAGCTCGGGCGATTCGAAGGTGGTGAAGCGCTCGCTGCAGTTCAGACATTCGCGCCGGCGCCGCACCTGTCGCCCTTCCGCAGCCAGCCGCGAATCGATGACCTTGGTCTCGTCGTGGCCGCAGAAGGGACAGTGCATGCGCGAACTCCGCCAGCCCTGTTTAACGTCCCGGCGCGTACACCGGGAAGCGGGTACACAGTTCGATGACCCGTTCACGCACCTCGGTGATACGGCTTTCGCTGTCGATATCGTCGAGCACGTCAGCGATCCAGCCACTCATCTGCGCCGTCTCCTCTTCACCGAAGCCGCGGGTGGTGATGGCTGGTGTACCCATCCGCAGGCCGCTGGTGACGAAGGGCGAGCGCGGATCATTGGGTACCGCGTTCTTGTTGACGGTGATGTTGGCCCGGCCGAGCGCTGCCTCGGCATCCTTGCCGGTCATGTCCTTGTCGACCAGGTCGACCAGGATGAGGTGATTGTCGGTGCCACCAGAAACGATACGATAGCCCCGCTCGGCCAGCACCTGCGCCATGCATCGCGCGTTGGCGATGACCTGGTACTGGTACTCGGTGAAGGCAGGCTCCAGCGCTTCCTTGAACGCCACCGCCTTGGCCGCGATGACATGCATCAGCGGCCCACCCTGGGTCCCCGGGAACACCAGCGAGTTGAACTTTTTCGTGATCTCGTCGTTGCGCCGGGCGAGGATCAGCCCCCCCCGCGGGCCACGCAGGGTCTTGTGAGTGGTGGTGGTGACCACGTCGGCCACGGGCACCGGACTCGGGTAGGCGCCAGCGGCGACCAGCCCTGCGATGTGGGCCATGTCGACCATGAACCAGGCGCCCACGCTGTCGGCGATGTCGCGGAAGCGCTGCCAGTCGACCACGCGCGAGTAGGCCGAGAAGCCGGCAATGATGAGCTTCGGGCGGTGTTTCTCGGCCAGCTCACGGACCTGGTCATAGTCGATCTCGCTGCCCGTGGCCTCCAGACCATACTGGTGGGCATCGAACAGCTTGCCGGAAAAGTTGACCTTGGCGCCGTGGGTCAGATGGCCTCCATGATCGAGGCTCATGCCGAGGATGCCGTCACCGGCATTCAGCAGCGCGAGGTAGACCGCGGCATTGGCCTGCGAGCCGGAATGCGGCTGGACATTGGCATAGTCGGCACCGAACAGCTGGCAGGCCCGCTCAATCGCCAGCCGCTCGGCCACGTCGACATACTCGCAGCCCCCGTAGTAGCGCTTGCCGGGGTAGCCTTCGGCGTATTTGTTGGTCAGAACCGACCCTTGGGCTTCGAGCACCCGCGGGCTTGCGTAGTTTTCCGAGGCGATGAGCTCGAGGTGATCTTCCTGACGGCGCTCCTCGTTACGGATCGCGGTGGCAAGTTCGGGATCGAACCCGGCGATGGTCATGTCGGCGTCGAACACGGTGCGCTCCTTGAGGGGGTTCCGCCGGACGGGCGTCCCTGCCGCCGGCTCTGGAGGGAATTGTACCAGCCGCACGAGGCTGCGCGGCGGGCGACAGGTTCAGTCGGCCGCCTCGCCGTAGGCCGCGAAGGCGCCGAGCACCGCGGTCCACGCGCGGCCCAGGTTGTCACGGTTGTAGCCCCCTCCGCCCATGGCAACCACGCGGCCCTGGGCATGGCGCTCGGCCAGCACGCATAGCCGCTCGGCGGCGTGCGCGTGCGCAGCCTCGGAGAAGCGCAGGTGGGTGATCGGATCGCCGGCGAGGCTGTCTGCGCCGCACTGGAGCAGGATGAACTCCGGTCGCGCGGCCTCGAGATAGCTTTCGATCTCCGTCCAGGCGGCAAAGAACTCGGCGTCCCCCGCGCCAGGCGGTAGCGGCAGGTTGAGTTTGGTGCCCGCCGCCGGGCCGCGGCCGGATTCCACCCGGGCACCGGTCCCGGGATAGAGATAGCGCCCGTCTTCGTGGGTGTCGGCGAACAGCATGTCTGGATCGTCCTCGAAACCGTAAAACACCCCATCACCATGATGCGCATCGATATCGATGTAGGCCACCCGCGAGAGCCCATAGCGCTGCCGCAGCACCTCCGCGGCGATGGCGCAGTCATTGAACACGCAGAATCCGGCGGCCGAACTGCGCGAGGCATGGTGCAGCCCGGCGATGGGTACGAACGCGCGGCCGCCGGTGACCATGACCTGCTCCACCGCCCGCAGCGTCGCGCCCACGACCCAGCAGGCCGCCTCGTAAATTCCGGGGACGGCCGGCGTGTCGCCGCCATCGAGGTACCCCGACCCTTCGCGCGAGCGCCGCTCTACCAGGTCGACATAGGCGGGCGTATGAAACAGCGTCAGCTCCTCACGCGTCGCCTGCCGAGGCGGCAGGTGCGCTACCCGCTCGAGCAGCCCCGCCGCGCGGGCCGCGCGCATGAAGGCCTCGTGGCGGTCGGGGCCGAACGGGTGGCCATGGCCGAAGCCGTAGGCGGCGATCTCCGGCCCGGACACGAGCACGGTGGCGCCAGGAGCAATGTCGAGCGTCTCGATCGGCTGGTGCATGGCCAGGGCTGCGGTCGGGAAAACGCCGCGAGTGTACCAGCTTGCTTGCACGACGCCGTGACAAGCGACGCATCCCGGGCCGATAATGTCGGGTTTACATTGAGTTCGAGCCCAGATCCCATGGCCCAGTACATCTACACCATGAACCGGGTGGCCAAGGTCGTGCCACCCAAGCGTTACATCCTGCGCGACATCTCGCTGTCGTTCTTCCCCGGCGCCAAGATCGGCGTGCTCGGCCTGAACGGCGCCGGCAAATCGACCCTGCTCCGGATCATGGCCGGCATCGACCGCGACTTCGAGGGTGAAGCCCGCCCACAGCCGGGCATCAAGATCGGTTATCTCTCTCAGGAGCCCGAGCTCGATCCGACCAAGAATGTGCGCGGCAATGTCGAGGACGGCATCGCCGAGCTGGTCGAGGCACAGCAGGCGCTCGAGCAGGTCTACGCCGCCTACGCCGAGCCCGACGCCGACTTCGATGCGCTGGCGAAAAAGCAGGGCGAACTTGAGAACCTGCTGCAGGCCGCGGATGCACACAACCTCGACCGCAAGCTCGAGGTCGCCGGCGACGCGCTGCGCCTGCCGCCCTGGGATGCGGACGTCACCACACTCTCCGGCGGCGAGCGCCGCCGGGTAGCGCTGTGCCGACTGCTGCTCTCGACGCCGGACATGCTGCTGCTCGACGAGCCCACCAACCACCTCGACGCCGAGAGCGTGGCCTGGCTCGAACGCTTCCTGGAGGACTATCCCGGCACCGTGATCGCCGTGACCCATGACCGCTACTTCCTCGACAACGTGGCGGGCTGGATTCTCGAACTCGATCGCGGACACGGTATTCCCTGGCAGGGCAATTACTCGTCCTGGCTGGAACAGAAGGAACAGCGCCTGGCAATCGAGGAGAAACAGGAGGAAGGCCGGCGCAAGGCAATGCAGGCGGAACTTGAGTGGGTGCGGCAGAATCCGAAAGGTCGCCAGGCGAAGAGCAAGGCGCGCCTGCAGCGCTTCGAGGAACTCTCCTCGCAGGAATACCAGCAGCGCAACGAGACCAATGAGATCTACATTCCGCCGGGGCCGCGTCTCGGCGACCTGGTGATCGAGGCACGCGGCGTGTCCAAGGCCTTCGGCGAGAAGGTTCTGTTCGACGGTGTCGATTTCCAGATCCCGCCCGGCGCCATCGTCGGCATCATCGGTCCCAACGGCGCGGGCAAGACCACGCTCTTCCGCATGATCACCGGCCAGGCCACGCCGGACAGCGGCGAGATCCGCATCGGCGACACCGTGCAGATGGCCTACGTCGATCAGTCCCGCCAGGACCTCGATGACAGCAAGACCGTGTGGGAGGAAATCTCCGAGGGCGCCGACATGATCCGTGTCGGCAGCTACGAGACCCCCTCGCGTGCCTATGTCGGTCGCTTCAACTTCCGCGGCAGCACCCAGCAGCAGAAGATCGGCCTGCTGTCCGGCGGTGAGCGCAACCGGGTGCATCTCGCCAAGGTGCTGAAATCCGGCGGCAACGTGATTCTCCTCGACGAACCGACCAACGATCTCGACGTCGAGACACTGCGCGCGCTGGAAGAGGCACTGCTCGAGTTCCCCGGCTGCGCCATGGTCATTTCCCATGACCGCTGGTTCCTCGACCGCATCGCCACGCACATCCTCGCCTTCGAGGGCGACAGCCAGGTGGTCTGGTTCCAGGGTAACTACGCCGACTACGCCGAGGACCTCAAGCGTCGCCGCGGCGGCGACGCCGAACAGCCCCACCGCATCCGCTACCGGCGCCTCGAAGGCTGAGTGCAGGCAGCTGCCGGGGGACCGCACGCACTGCCAGGCGCTGGCCTTGCCAGCGACTGCTGCAACGCCTTCGCCTCGATGTGCCGCCACACGCGGACAGCACGTAAGCCGGGATGCTGCATCGCAACATCCCGCGCGCTTGCAGCCGCCGGGAGTCCTGCTCTACACTGGGGATACTTTCATAAACAGACTGACTGGTCCGCAACCGACCTGCGTGGACGGCGGAGACGTCAGGGGGATGGACACCGATGGCACAGACAGCCCTGCACACCAGCAACGACACCGAGTTTGCGCCCGAAGCGCCTTTCGGGGACGCCTGGGGCCCCACCCTGATGGGTCCGTTCGCCCCGGTGGCGGACGAATCTGTCTGGGACAGTCTGGAAGTCCATGGCGAAATCCCTGCTGACCTCAACGGCGTCTACCTCAGAAACGGCCCCAACCCCCGCTTCGCGCCCCAGGGTCGCTACCACCCCTTCGACGGCGACGGCATGATCCATGCGGCACATTTCGAGAACGGCCGCGTGGTCTACCGCAACCGCTGGGTCCGCACCGACGCCTGGCAGGAGGAAGACCGCGCCGGGCAGGCCACGTACTACGGCATTCGCGAGACGCTGAAGGGCCGCACCGACAAGCGGCTCAAGGACGCGGCCAACACGGATGTCATCGGGCATGGCGGCATCGCACTCGCCAGCTGGTACATGTCCGGCGACATTTACATGCTCGACCCCATCACCCTCGAGACCCTGGGCAAGGCGCCCTACGCCAAGCGCCACGGTGGCGGCTTCTCCGCGCATGCCAAAGTCGACGAGCAGACCGGTGAGCTGATGTTCTTCGATTACTGGAACGAGGCGCCTTACATGAGCTATGGCGTGGTGGCCGCAGATGGCACGGTGAAAAACCATGTGCCGATCGAGCTGCCAGGTCCGCGCCTGCCCCATGACATGGCGGTGACCGAGCACTACTCGATCCTGCACGACCTGCCGCTGTTTCATGACGAGGCGGCGATGGCGCTCGGCCGGCACAAGTTGAGGTTCTATCCGGAGATACCTACCCGCTTCGGAGTCATCCCCCGCCACGGTGCCTCCCATGAGATCCGCTGGTTCGAGTTCTCGCCCTGCTTCCTCTATCACGTGGTCAATGCCTGGGAGGAAGGTGACGAGGTGGTCATGGTCGCCTGCCGGTATATGCCGGAACGCACCGCCAGCGGCGATATCGACGCCGAACGCACGGCACGCAATATCGCCGAGCTGAAGATGCGTGCACGCCTGTGGCGCTGGCGCATGAACATGAAAACCGGCGAGGCCCGCGAGGAGCAGCTCGACGACCGTTACAACATCGAGTTCCCCAGCCACCGTGGCGAGCAGACGGGCCGCAGGACCCGCTGGGGATATGTCGTGGACCACGATCCCGACATCCTGCACTGGACAGGCGTTCGCAAGTTCGACACCGATACTGGAGAGTGCGTGGGTGCGTTCAGCGACGGCGCGGCGCACACTTGGTATTCCGAGCCGTGGTTTGCGCCCGCCGATGGCGGTACGCGCGAGGATGACGGCTATTTGGTGGCGTTTGCCTGGAACCAGGCCGAGCGCCAGCAGCAGTTGCAGGTGTTCGACGCGCGCGATCTCAGCGCCGGTCCGGTGGCGCGGGTGATGATGCCGCGACGGGTGCCGGTCGGCTTCCACGCCTGCTGGATCGCGCAGAAAAACCTCGGCCGCGTGCGCAGCGCCTGAGGACGGCCGCTCAGCCGACCCAGCGGCGCGCGTTGTACCAGAGCTGCATCCAGGGACCGTCCTCACCCCAGCCGGGCGGATGCCAGGAATGCTGTACCGTGCGGAACACCCGCTCGGGGTGCGGCATCATGATGGTGACTCGCCCGTCAGCACTCGACAGCCCGCAGATACCCTCGGGAGCCCCGTTCGGGTTCTCCGGATAATGCTCGGTCGGTCGACCATGATGGTCGACATAACGCAGCCCCACCAGGCCGGCCGCGAGCGCCTGTTCCGGCGCGTCCGGCGCGGCGAACAGGGCCCTGCCCTCACCATGGGAACTGGCGATCAGCAACCGCGAGCCCTGCATGCCGGCCAGCAGCACCGAGGGCGAATCCAGCACCTCAACCAGTGACAGGCGCGCCTCGAACTGCTCGGAACGGTTGCGCACGAAGCGTGGCCAGTGCGCTGTGCCCGGAATGAGACTGTGCAGCGCCGAGAGCATCTGACAGCCGTTACAGACGCCGAGCGTAAAGGTATCGCTGCGCTCGAACCACGCGGCGAACAGCTCACGGGCGCGCGCATTGAACAGGATGCTCTTCGCCCAGCCCTCACCGGCACCGAGCACATCGCCGTAGCTGAAGCCACCACAGGCGACCAGTCCACGGAAACCGTCGAGATTCCGGCGGCCCGAGAGCAGATCGCTCATGTGGACGTCCACCGCAGTGAACCCCGCGCGGTCGAAGGCCGCGGCCATCTCCACGTGTGAGTTGACCCCCTGTTCACGCAGGATGGCCACCTCGGGCCGCGCCCTGCCAGTGATCGCCGGCGCCTGCGGGCGGAAGTGCACGGCCACGTGCAGCCCCGGATCTGTGTCGTCGAGGTCGAGCTCACGGGCCTCGTCGGCGCAGGCCGGGTTGTCGCGCAACCGCTGCAGCCGCCAGCTGGTGTCTGACCAGCTGGCGCGCAGGCTCAGCCGATCGGCCTCGAGCACACCCTGTGCGCCCTGGCGAATACGAATCTCACGGCCCGGACGCGCCCGCCCGAGCGGCACAAGCGCCTCCGCCAGGCCTGCCGCGGCGAACAGCTCGCGGGCAGCGTCCAGTGCCTCGCCGCGCAGCTGTAAAACGGCACCAGGCTCCTCCGCAAACAGCATCGCCAGCGCGTCGGTATCTTCGGGCAGCTCGATTTCCAGGCCGCAGTGCCCGGCAAAGGCCATCTCGACCAGCGTCACCGCCAGCCCGCCGTCGCTCCGGTCGTGATAGGCGAGGATGGCCTCCTGCTGACGCAGGGTGGCCATGACCCGGAAGAATCCGGCGAGCCGCGCCGGGTCATCGAGATCGGCCGGCTCGTCACCGAGCGCACCATACACCTGGGCCAGGATCGAGCCGCCCAGACGATTCCGGCCGGCCGACAGGTCGACCAGCACCAGCACGCTATCGTCGTGGTCGAGACACAGCTGGGGATCGAGGGTACGGCGCGCATCAGTCACCGGTGCGAAGGCCGAGATGATCAGTGACAGCGGCGCCAGGACCGTGTGCTCCTGACCGTGCTCGGACCAGCGCATGCGCATCGACATCGAATCCTTGCCGACTGGGATCGCGATACCCAGTGCCGGGCAGAGAGCCTCGCCGAGCGCCTGGACCGTGTCATACAGCACGGCGTCCTCGCCCGGCGCGCCGGTCGCAGCCATCCAGTTCGCTGACAGGCGGACCTCCGCCAGACTCGCCACATCCGCCGCCGCCAGATTGGTGATCGCCTCGGCGACCGCCAGCCGCGCCGAGGCCGGCCCGGACAGCAGCGCCACGGGGGTGCGCTCGCCCATGCTCATGGCCTCACCGGCATACCCGTCAAAATCGGCGAGCGTGACTGCCACGTCGGCCACCGGCACCTGCCAGGGCCCGACCAGCTGGTCACGGGCGCTCAAGCCCCCCACGGTGCGGTCGCCGATATGGATCAGGAAGGACTTGTCGGCCACTGCCGGATGGCTCAACACCCGATGCAGGGCGGCGACCGGCGACAGCCCGGCCGGCAACCAGGAAATGGTGGGGGTCGGCTCGCGATGCACCTCGCGCAGCATCTTCGGCGCCTTGCCCAGCAACACCTCCATGGGCAGATCGACCGGACGGTTCTCGAACACCGGATCGCTGACCGCCAGCAGCTGCTCGGCGGTGATGTCGCCGAGCACGGCGTAGGGGCAACGCTCACGTCGGCACAGGGCGTCAAACGCCTCCAGTGACGCCGGCGCGATGACCAGCACGTAGCGCTCCTGCGCCTCGTTGCACCAGATCTCCATGGGCGACATGCCCGGCTCGTCGCTCGGAATGGCGCGCAGGTCCACCCGCGCACCGCGGGCGCTGTGATCGACGGCCTCCGGCACCGCATTGGACAGCCCGCCGGCGCCCACGTCGTGGATCAGCAGCACCGGGTTGTCTGCCCCCAGCGCCCAGCACCGGTCGATCACCTCCTGGGCGCGACGCTGCATCTCCGGGTTGTCGCGCTGCACCGAGGCGAAATCCAGGGCCTCGTCGCCTTCGCCGGCGTGCTTGGAGGACGCCGCACCGCCGCCCAGCCCGATCAGCATCGCCGGGCCGC
Organism: Gammaproteobacteria bacterium; assembly: GCA_007693855.1. Classification (GTDB taxonomy): domain Bacteria; phylum Pseudomonadota; class Gammaproteobacteria; order Steroidobacterales; family PWYM01; genus PWYM01. The sequence continues at coordinate 66,107 of RECU01000053.1, forward strand.
CCAGGACAATCAGCTTGCCGCCGACCGGCACCTCCGCCTTCTCGACATGCCCGTCGCGGATGTTCCCCAAGCCACCGGCAATCATGATCGGCTTGTGATAGCCACGCACGACCTGGGGGTCAGCGGTCAGCTGTTCAAAACTGCGGAAGTAGCCGGCGAGATTAGGCCGACCGAACTCGTTGTTGAAGGCCGCCGCGCCAATCGGCCCTTCGAGCATGATGTCGAGCGCCGAAGCGATGTGCCCGGGACGACCGAAGTCGAACTCCCAGGGGCGGGTCGCCCCCGGGATGCGCAGATGCGAGACGGAGAACCCACAGAGCCCGGCCTTCGGCCGCGCGCCCCGACCGGTCGCGCCTTCGTCGCGGATCTCGCCACCGGCACCGGTGGCCGCGCCCGCGTAGGGCGCAATGGCGGTCGGGTGATTGTGGGTCTCCACCTTCATGAGAATGTGGATGGCTTCCTCGTGGCCGGCGTAGCGGCCGGTCGCGGGATCGGCGAAGAAGCGTCGGCCGCGGCTGCCGCTGATCACGGCAGCGTTGTCCTTGTACGCCGACAACACGCCGTCGGGCGCATGCCGGTGGGTGTTGCGGATCATGTCGAACAGGCTGTGCGGCTGGATCTCGCCATCGATGACCCAGTCGGCGTTGAAGATCTTGTGCCGGCAGTGCTCGGAGTTCGCCTGGGCGAACATCATGAGCTCGACGTCGGTGGGATCACGCGCCAGGCGCGTGAAGTTCTCGACGAGATAGTCGATCTCGTCTGCCGAGAGCGCCAGGCCCAGCGCAGCATCGGCCTCCTCGAGCGCCGCCCGCCCGCGAGTCCCGAGCTCGATCCGGGCCAGCGGACGGGGTTTGTGCTCAGCGAAAATCTGCGCGCGCTCGGGCGCGCGGCAGAGCAGCGACTCGGTCATCCGGTCATGCAGCATGGCCCCGAGCTGTTGCAGGCGCTCCGGCGAGAGCGCGTGGGTGGCGGCAAGCTCGAAGCGCACGCCACGCTCGATGCGCAGCACCGCGTCCAGCCCGCAAAGCCGCGCGATATCGGTGGCCTTGGACGACCAGGGCGAGATCGTGCCCAGCCGCGGCACCACCCACAGGGCCTGACCACAACCACCGTCTCGGGGGGCTTCACCCCCATAGGTCAACAGCTGTGCCAGCACGTCCTCGTCGGACGGTGCCAGCGTCTGGCGCGTGTTCACGTAATGCTCGAAATCGGCGCGCACCGCCTTGACGGCAGGCTCGAGTTCCCGGACACGCCGCAGCAACTTCTCGAGACGAAAACCCGACAGGGCCGGCGGACCCGCGATCAACAGCATGAAACGCTCTCTGGATTGGCGGCAGGCGACGGGCCAGCGTGGTGACCGTCAGCCCACATGATACCGGATGACAGCACGGCTGACGAAGGCCAGACCGCCTTCACGGGACCAGCGTGAGCCAGTCCGTGCCGCCATCCTGGTCGGCCAGCAGCACCCTGGCCGACGCCGACCCCAGCGCCGTCTCCAGTGCACCGCGCGCCAGTGCCGGCGTGTTGTTCTGCTCGGAGAGATGCACCCCTACCAGCCATTGCAGTCGGCTCGGGTCCTGCAGCGCGGCGAGCTCGGCGGCCTGGTCGTTGTTCAGATGCCCGAGCTGCCCCCCGACGCGGCGCTTCAGCGCCGGTGGATAGGCCCCGGCGTTCAACATGGCAAGATCGTGGTTGCACTCCACCGCAAGGCCGTCACACCCTGCGAGACGCTCGCGCAGGAACGGCGTGATGTGGCCCGTGTCGGTGAGCACGCCGAGCCGGCAGCCCCCGCCTTCGAACAGAAACTGGCAGGGCTCGCGCGCATCGTGCGGCACCGGCAGCGGGTGGACCGTCACCGCACCCAGCCGGAATGTCGCATGGGCACTGATGCACTCGATACGCGCACGGTGGTCGCCGGCGCCGATTGCCCAGGCCGTGCCGGAGGTCAGGTAGACGGGAATGTCGTGGGTGGCCGCCAGGCGCAGCACGCCGCTGGCGTGATCGCCATGCTCATGGGTGACCAGCAGCGCCGAGAGGTCGGCTGGCGTCCGGCCGAGGCGCGCCAATCGTCGCGTGGTCTCCGCCAGCGAAAACCCGCAGTCGATCATCAGCACGGTGTCGCCGCATTCCACCAGCGCGCCATTGCCGCGGCTGCCGCTGCCCAGATAAGCCAGACGCATGGGTGTCGGCGCCGGTCAGCCGCCCGCCCCGGAGCCTCCGCCGCCGGAGCCGCCACCGCCCGGCGGATACATCTGCACCGGAAACTGGGCGACATTGCCCCCCTCCGCGCCGGAAATCTTGCTCACACCCTGCTTGTCGACCTCATCGATCCGGATGATGGAGTGCATGGGCAGATAGCTGCGCTTCACGCCCTCGAATTCGGCCTTGATCCGCTCCTCGGCAGGATCCACCACGACGCTGGAGCGCGCGCCGAACACCAGTTCCTCGATCTCGACGAAACCGAACATCGCACCCTGCGAAATGCTCCTGGCGTACACCTCGTAGACCTTACCCTGGTTGATGAAAATGACGCGGTACATCTGTCTGTTGGCCATGCAGGTCCCTTGCCGCTGGTTAGCGTAATCTCAAGCATAACGGCTCGCGTCGGCGTCGGCACGTCTTCGCCCGTTTGCCGGGGTGAGACCGCCATCACAGAACAGCATACCGGATGCGCGCCGCGCGCAGCAGGCAGCCTATACTGCCAGCAGGCAGCCTGTTGGAGCAGTCATGGCCCTGACGCTGGAGATCATCAGTCAACAGCGCGCTGTGCTCGGCGAGCGCGCCCGCTGCGTGTTCGAGTCCGCGGGCGGTAACATCGGTCGCGCACTGGAGTGCGACTGGGTGCTGCCCGACACCCAGCGCTATGTCTCGAGTCGCCATGCCGCCATCGATTTTCGCGGCGGCAGCTACTACCTCATCGACCTTTCCACCAACGGCGTCTATGTCAACGATGCCGAGCAGCCCATCGGCCGTGGACGGCCGCAGCGACTGTTTTCCGGGGATCGCCTGCGTATGGGCGAATACCTGATGGTGGCGCATATCGACGACGAGGATGAACTCGCAGCGGAGCTCGAGGCAGACAGCCTGGACCCGCTCGCGCGCGCGCAACGGGTCGAAGCGCCCGTACCCCCCGATACCACGCTCATCGATGTGTTCGAGATGACCGGCGCAGTCGACCTCAGCCTTGATACCGGTGAACCTGCCTTCAAACCGGGGACGACCCAGCCGGTGGATGCCGCACGGCGCCGCCGCGCGAATTTCGCGGTGGTCGAAGGCGGCGCCGGGACCGCAGAGTCTCCGCGTACACGTAGTCCGCAAGGCGCCCAGGCCGGCGCCAGCGCCGAGCGCAAGCCGCCTCCCCGGAAGCAGGCGCAGGGGAAGAGCGAGGACGCCGCAGATTCGCCGATGGTGCAGGCCCTGCTGCGCGCGGCGGGGGTGGAGACGGACAGTGTCGCAGGTCTGGATACCGAGACCGTGATGGTCACGCTGGGTCAGTTGCTGCGCGAAACGGTCGTCGGCCTGCGTGAGGTCCTGCAGGATCGCTCGGATCACAAGGCGACGCTGGGCTTGGGCAATACGGCCATCCAGCCGCGCGAGAACAATCCGCTCAAACTCACTGGCAGCACCCAGGACGCCCTGGCCAGACTGCTACGCGACGGCAGTCCTGAATATCTGCCGCCGGTGACCGCGCTGCGCGAGGCCTTCAGGGATATCAAGGAACATCAGGCCGCCACCTGGCAGGCCACCCACCAGGCATTTTTCAACTTCATCGAGCATCTCGACCCGGGCATCCTGGAAGAGCGTTTCACCGAGGGCCAGACACGCCGACCACTGCTGCCGGGGGCTGCGCGCGCGCGGCGTTGGGAGCAGTATGCCGAGCTCTACGAGGCGCTGACGCGGCACGCCGGCGATCACTTTCCGCCTCTCTACGACGACGCCTTCACCGAAGCCTACAGGCGCACCCTGGAGGCGATGCAGACTGCTCGCCGGCGTGCCTGAGGCAGCGTAGAACCCCGCGACAGCCCACGCGTAAGGTTTACGGTTCAGCGGTGAACGCTTCGGCGAGTTCTGCCAGCGAGTCGAGTGCCGGCAGATTCAGGGTCCGCTCCCGCAACTCGTCGACCGCCTGGTCGGGCATGATCCGCGCCGCATTGTCCTCGAACTTGGCGATGATCTCCGCGGCCGACAAGGGACGACCCTCCGCGCCCCGGTTGACCGCTTCCCGATGCGACAACCGCCGGCCGTCACGGGTCTCGATCACGACCTCCGCCGGAAACACCCGAGGGTACTCCGACGCGGGATCCGCCGCGTGCTCGCAGCGCGCGGCCAGTGCCAGCACCGTCTCGTCGGCCAGCGCGTCCGGCTCGAGCTCATCGAGGGTCAGCCGACCGCGCACCAGCGCCACCGCCACCGCAAACTGCACGCTGAACTTGGCCTCATAGTCGCCGCGGGGCTGCCGCTTGGCATCCGCCGGCTCGCAGACCACCGGCATCTGGTCGGGATGAAGCCGCACGGTGATGCGCGCGATGTCGCCAGCCGTCAGGCCGTGCCCGGCGCGCAGCGCCAGCGCGGCGTCGATCGGGGCATGGTTGAAGTGGCAGACCGGGTAGGGTTTCACCCCGACCCGCAGCATCTCCCACTCCTCGCCCAGCGACTCCAGGCGCTCGGCCAGCGCATCGCCGCCGTCGTAGCCGAGATAGCTCCGATACAGGCCGTAACGCCCTTCATAGGGCTGGGCCGGGCCGGTAAAACCGCCGCGCGCGAGCGCCGTGGCCTGCAGCGCAGCGGCGGCCGCCCCGCCGGGGTGCATGCGCTTGGTCCAGGCCCCATCCTCGAGAAACTGCATGCTGCCACTGGCCATGCTGAGGGCAATGCCCTGGGCGTGATTCAGCGCGACGAAGTCCAGGCCCAGCAGGCGGCCGGCGGCGAGGGTTGCGCCGAATGTGCCCACCACCCCGGTCGGGTGAAACCCCTGTTTCTGGAACCGACCATCAACGCTGCCGATACGGGCATCCGCCTCCATCGCCACCAGGTAGGCCGCGACCGCCTGCCCCCCGCTGGCGCCGCACGCCAGGCCGGCGGCGAGCACGGCCGGCAGGGCACTGGCGGAGGCGTGGACGACGCTCGCGCCGTGGGTATCGTCGTAATCCAGGCCGTGGATCAGCAAGCCGTTCAGCCAGGCCGCATCGCGCATCGGCAGGCGATCCGGCCAGCCGATCACCGGCGAGTCCCCCTGTCCGGCCAGAGCGACCGTGGCGGCGCGGCCGCGCTCGGCGAAATCATAGCCGGTGGCCGCCAGGGCCACGCCAAGGGCATCAAGGATATGCAGGCAGGCCCGCTCGATTACCGGCGCCGGCACCCGGCGCAGATCGAGGCCGAGCGCGAACCCGGAGAGGCGATGGGCGCTGGCCAGGCGGGGCATCAATCGCCGACCGCGGGCAGGGTCAGATCCGGCTGGAAACCCAGCGTGTAGCTGATGCGGTCGGCGGGATGGTCAGACACGGAGACTTCGTAGGGCCGGTCACCCGCGTTGCGGTAGCGACGCACCACCCGCAGCGAAGGACTGCCCTCTGCCACATCCAGAGCCCGCGCCTGCTCGGCATTCATCTGCGCAGCCCCCAGCTGGACTTCGACGTGACGCGGCCGTTCGCCGAAGCGCTCCTCGATCAGCCGATAGACCGGCCGCGCGTCCTGGCCGATCATCCCGGCAATCGCACCATAGGCGGGCAACAGGTAAATCTCAGTCCAGCAGATCGCCATGCCGTCATCAATACACCGGCGTACGCCGCTCAGGCGCAGGCGCTGCTCGCCCTCCGGGCAGTGCAGCAGTGACGACTGTTCTGTACCCAGGGTCAACAGTGCCGAGCCGATCAGATGCAGGCGGGTTTCGCCCGGATAGCGCAGGAACTCGTTGATCGAGACCAGGCGGTGCTGGGTACTCGTGGGCGCCTGGTCCTTGCGCACGACCGTGCCTACGCCAGGGCGTCGACCCACCATGCCGTGCTGCTCGAGCAGGCGCAGGGCCTCGCGCACCGTGTGCCGGCTGACGCCGAAGCGCCGCGTCAGCTCAAGCTCACCGGGCAGGCGGTCGCCGACGGCGAACTGCCCTGCGCTGATCTCGCCGATGAGCGTATCGGCCACCTCGCGGTACCGCGGCTCGCGACGCCCCCCAGCGTCATCGTTGGCCATACCGGCCTCCACGAATCGCCTTGCGGCTGACCCCTGTGTTTAACCGAGGGGCGACGGCAAGTCCAGCGCCGTTTCTGGCGTCAGGCTGTTCAGCGGGCGTCGTCAGTGCTCAGCCAGTCGCGCGTGGCCGGCTCGTGCATGCGCCAGTCGCGCGCGCTGACCGGCGAATGGCGGCGGAACAGCAATATGCCCAGATCATCAGGTTTACTGGGCAGGAGCGTGCCGTTGTGCAGGCCTGGACCACACATTCGCCTGGCCACCTTGCCCTGCAGATTACGCATGGCCACGCCAAGCTCGCCACAGCGAATGGTCTCGAGGATTTCCTCGACGAACAGGTTGTCAAACAGGCCATCACTGGCAAGCAGCAGCGTATCGCGCGCCGCGAAAGGCATCTCCGGACCGACCTCGATGCGCATCTCGGCGCTGCCGATCACGTTCGAGATGACGTGCAGCAGCTCGTGGTGCATGGCCTCGGTAGCATCGAGCAAGCCCGCCTCCACCGCGAAACCCACCGGAGAGTGCGGCACGGTCTGCAGCTTGAGGCGGCCCCGCTGGCCCACCAGCAGCACGGTCGAGTCGCCCACGTGGTAAGGGCGGACGTAATCTTCACCCACCTCGGCCACCGCCAGGGTCGTGGCCGCACCGCCACCGAGCGCCAGCACGGCGGCGTTGGCCCGCTCGATGCCGTCGAGCACGGCGCCACGCATGCGTTGCGGATCCCCGCCGATCGACCCCAGCGCATCACCCATCGCAGCCAGCGCCGCAAGTGCCGCTTCGCGCCCCCCGGCCTGACCACCAACCCCGTCAGCCACCACCAGTACCCAGCAGCGATCGCCTACACGGAAGACGCCCAGGGCGTCCTCGCCCGCCGTGTCCTTTTGGGGGCTGCGCCCGACATAGGCGCACAGCTGACCGCTGCGCAGGAGGAAGGCTCCGCCCGCGGGCCGTCCGTCCCCGGATTCACTGAACAATCGCGTCTCGTCAAGGTAGGTCTTAACGCTGACGCTCATCGCGGCGGTCCGCACCGGCGCAACCCATCAAGCTGCTGCATCATGGCCTGTTCCCTAGGCACCGCGGCCACGCGTCTTGCCACGCAGCCGCCGGAAAGCGTTTTCCATCTGTACCGCATCCCGAAAACGGGCCTGTGGCCGCAACTCCAGCGCCCGCCGGAGCCACGCGATCGTCGGCGGACGCAGGCGCTGGCGAAGCCGTGCCTGACCGGCCAGCGGCCACGCATACGGCCATTCGGGCAAGGTGCCGCTGAACATGCGATAGATCACCAACCCAAGCGAAAAGACGTCGGACTGGAACATCGGTCGGCCCAGGGCCTGTTCCGGCGCGAGATAGCCCACCGTCCCCGAGCCGGACGCCTTGACCGTGCGCAGCGCGATTTTCGAGAAGCCAAAGTCCGTCAGTCGGATGCGATTGTCCGGAAAAAGAATGAAATTATCCGGCTTCACGTCACAGTGAATGATCCGCCGGCTGTGCGCATGTGCCAGCGCCGAGAGCATCTGCGAGGTGTAATCCAGAGCCTTGTCGGTGGAGATGCGCCGCGCGAGGCGATCAGCCAGCGACTCCAGCCCCAGTGGCATGGCAATCACGAAATGCTCGTCGATGAAACTCGCGTTCAGAATCGGCAGGACATTGGGATGTTCCATGCGGGTCGCGAGCCGCGCCTCGCGCCGGAAGTCCGCCAGAAAATAATCATCCATCATGTCCGGATGCGGAATCTTCAGCGCCACCCGACATCCGTGGATGGTGTCGTAGGCCTGGTAGACGGCGCAGCGCGGACCGTCGGCCAGCCGGCGCTCGATCCGGTACTTGCCCAGCTTCTGCCGGGCCCGCAGCAGCTTGGACCTGACCATCCGGCGGCTCCTCTGGCGCCACGGCATCGGGCGCCACTCTGCCGTCGGATTCTACATGGATATAATGGTGGCACTGCGCCTGGCGCTGCAGACCGGTGCCTGGTTCCGCATGACCCCGCGAACGACGCCGCGTCGGCGTCCTGGAGACCTGCCATGGCCGTGCCCGTGTTACCGCGACAGCCCCTGGGAAACGTCTTTTTGATCTGCCTGACCCTGGCGCTGAGCGTGCTGGTGGCGCCCCGAGCCGCCCAGGCGGCCACGGCAGCCGAAATCGAGGTCTCCGTAGACGCCGCCCTGGAGCGTTTCCGCAACGAGGTGAAGGGCGCGGAGAGCTTCCTCAGCTCTGCCAGCGGGCTGCTGGTGTTCCCACGGGTGATCAAGGCGGGTTTCGGCATCGGCGGGGAATACGGCGAGGGGGCGTTGCGCGTTGGTGGCAGCACCGAAGCCTACTACCGCACCACCGGAGCCTCGATCGGGTTCCAGCTCGGCGCCCAGTCGCGAACCATCATCATCGCCTTCATGGAAGACGCGGCGCTCGAGACCTTCCGCACCAGCCGCGGCTGGGAGGTCGGTGTCGACGGCTCCGTCGCGTTGATCAACCTGGGCGCTGGCGCCGACCTCACCACCACCAACATCCGCGATCCGATCGTCGGCTTCGTTTTCGGCAATCGGGGGCTGATGTACAACCTCACGCTCGAGGGCACGAAAGTGTCACGGATCGAGCGCTGAGTCGCGCGAATCCGGCCGCGGTCTCAAGGCGAACTGATGAGTATCCGCGGGAACACTGGCGTTGCCCGCCGGTCCTAGCTGACGGGTAAGGCAAGGACGCCAGCCGGCGTGCGCGGAATCAAGCCGCCGCCGGCCCTCAACAGGAGCAGACGATGGAGCTGGACCCGGTCTTTCTGTCGCGAATTCAGTTCGCCTTCGTGGTCTCTTTCCATGCGATCTTTCCGGTGTTCACCATCGGCCTGGCCTCGTACATCGCCTATCTGGAAGCGCGGTTCTATCGCACGCGCAATCCGGTCTACGAGGAACTTTCGCATTTCTGGATCCGCGTCTTCGCCGTCGTGTTCGGCATGGGCGTGGTCTCCGGTATCGTCATGTCCTTCCAGTTCGGCACCAACTGGAGCGTGTTCTCCTTCGCCGCAGCGAATTTCCTCGGGCCGATCCTGAGCTATGAAGTGGTCACCGCCTTTTTCCTGGAAGCGGTGTTTCTCGGTGTGCTGCTGTTCGGCCGGAACAAGGTCCCAGCGGGCACCCACCTGTTCGCCGCGATCATGGTGGCCCTGGGCACCTTTATTTCCTCGTTCTGGATCATCTCGGCGAACAGCTGGATGCACACGCCGGCGGGTGTGGAGCTGCAGGACGGCATCTTCCGCATCACCTCCTGGGGCGAAGCGATCTTCAATCCGTCGTTCTGGCCACGGTTTTTCCACATGGCGCTGGCCTCGTTCCTCACCGCAGGCTTCGTCGTGGTGGGCGTGAGCGCCTGGTACCTGCGCCAGGGTCGCGTCCGCGAGTCTGCCAGTCGCGCGCTGGCCATGACCATCGTGCTGCTTGCGGTCATCGCGCCGGCACAGCTGGTGGTCGGCGACCTGCATGGCCTGAACACCTTCGAGCACCAGCCCGAGAAGGTGGCCGCCATGGAAGGCTTGTGGGAGACCACCGAGGGGGCGCCACTGCTGTTGTTCGCGCTGCCCAGCCAGTCGCAGGAACGGAATTTTCTGGAAGTCGGTATCCCCAAACTGGCGAGCCTGGTGCTGACTCACCAGCTCGACGGTGAGGTGCGCGGCCTCAAGGACTGGGCACCTGAAGATCGACCACCCGTCGCGCTGGTGTTCTGGAGCTTCCGCATCATGGTGGCGATCGGGCTGCTCATGATCGGCGTGGCCCTCACCGGCCTGGTGCTGCGCCTGCGCGGTCGCTTGACCGAGTCTCCGCGTTTCCTCAGGGTGTGCACCTGGATGATCCCGATGCCCTTCATTGCGGTGCTCGCCGGCTGGTTCACCACCGAGGTGGGGCGTCAGCCCTGGGTGGTGCACGGCATGATGCGGGTCGAGGAGGCCATCACGCCGTCGCTCACCGGGCCGATGGCGCTGTTCTCGCTGGTCGGCTTCATCGTTGTCTACTCGGTGGTGTTCATCGCCGGGGCCTATTACCTGGTGCGCGTGATCCGCTCAGGCCCGGAGGCCTACCGACCGCAACGCGAGGAGGAAGGTCGGGCCAAGCGGCCATTGTCGGCCGTCGATACACCACTCGAAGACGCGCCGGCAGGCGCGACGTCCTGAGGGACAGCTGATGGAACTCATCGATCTGACGTTGATCTGGCTGGTGATCATCGGCTTCGGCGTGTTCATGTACGTGCTGATGGATGGCTTCGACCTGGGCGTGGGCATCCTCTTTCCGTTCGCGCCAGGCGAGCGGGCGCGCAACGCCATGATGAACTCGGTCGCGCCGGTCTGGGACGGCAACGAGACCTGGCTGGTCCTCGGCGGCGCGGGGCTGCTCGCCGCCTTCCCGCTGGTCTATGCGGTGTTTCTGCCGGCCCTCTACATCGGCGTGTTTCTGCTGCTTGCCGGGCTGATCTTCCGGGGTGTGGCCTTCGAGTTCCGCTTCAAGGCGCGCACGTCACGCTACCTCTGGGACCGCGCCTTCAATATCGGCTCAACCGTAGCGGCCTTCGCCCAGGGTGCCGTGGTCGGTGCGTATATCCAGGGTTTCCGGGTGGAGAACTTCCAGTACGTGGGCGGCCCCTTCGACTGGCTGACGCCGTTCACGGTGATGACCGGACTGGGCGTGGTGGCAGGCTATGCGCTGCTGGGCGCGGCCTGGGTGATCATGAAAACCGAGGGCGAGGTGCAGGACTGGGCCTGGCGCACCCTGCCCTGGCTGCTCGGCGCGGTGATGGTGGTGTTTGTCGTGGTCTCGGTCTGGACGCCGCTTGCGCAACCCCGGGTACTGGAAAGATGGCTGGATAACGCCCACATCCTCTGGGTGTTCCCGACCACCACCGTGCTCGTGGCGGGCTACGTCTGGCGGGCGATCAGGCGACGCGATGAAGGCACCCCGTTCGTCGCCTCGATGATCCTGTTCGCGCTGTTCTATCTCGGACTGCTGATCAGCATGTGGCCTTATGCCGTCCCCCCGGACCACACCTTCTGGGATGCCGCCTCGGCGCCGGAGTCGCAGCTCTTCCTGCTGATCGGCTTCCTGTTCGTGATTCCCATTGTGCTGGGCTACACCGCCTGGACGTACTGGGTCTTCCGCGGCAAGGTCTCGGAGGAGGCTGGCTACGGCCACTGACCAGGTGACCGCTGCCGCGCGCCCCGGCCCTGCCGCCCGGCGCGGAGACTCGCCGGAACAGTGGCTGCTGTCGCTGGTTCCGCGGCACGCACTGGCCGGTGTGATGGCCTGGCGGGCCGCCGAAACGCTGGGTCTGCTGACCCTGCTCATCGGGCTCGCGCTGGCGCTGGCGGCCGGGGTCGGACTCCCGGCTGCGGCGGCGCCGCAGCTCTCGCTCCTGCTGGCGATCGCGGCGACCGGTGCCGTGCTGCGTGCGCTCGCGCTCCATCGCGGGGAACGCGCGGGCGCAAGGCTGGCCAGCAGCCTGGTGACCACACTGCGACAGCATCTGCTGGCCCGGTCGGTGCAGCCTCGCTGGCAGTTGCAACAGACCGCGGATACCGCAGCCCTGACGCTGCGACTCACCCGCGAACTCGAGACCCTCGAGCCCTACTACCGCCGTTACCTGCCAGCCCTGGGCGTGGCCGTACTGCAGCCCCTGCTGATCCTGCTGCTGGTGCTGCCGCTGGACTGGCTCGCCGGACTGGTGCTGCTCGGGACTGCACCATTGATTCCACTATTCATGGTGCTGATCGGCATGGGCAGTGCGCGGCTGGCCGAAGAGCAGCACTCGCGGCTGGCAAGAATGGGTGCGATGTTCCTGGACCGCCTGCGGGGGCTACAGACGCTGCGACTGTTCAGGCGCACCGACAGCGCCGTGCAGGACATCGGGCAGGCCGCCGAGGCCTGGCGAGGCGCCACCATGCGGGTGCTGCGGGTCGCTTTTCTATCCTCGGCGGTGCTGGAGTTTTTTGCTGCGGTCGCCATCGCCACGGTGGCCATCTACATCGGTCTGGCGCTGCTTGGGTTCTTCACTCTGGGGCCCGCGCCGGAGATGACGCTGGCCGCCGGCCTCGTGATCCTGGTGCTGGCCCCCGAATACTTCGCACCGCTGAGACGACTCGCCCAGCATTATCATGACCGGGCTGCGGCACTGGCCGCGGTCCCGGCCTTGCGTGCCATGGATGAGCCGGCCGACATGGCGGCGGCGCCCCTGGCCCGCCACGCCCTGGAGCGCGACCCCGCCGCGGCGACGGCCCGGCGGCCGCGACGCTGGCCCGCGCCGCCGGCGGTACGCCTGGAGCGCGTCACGCTGCGCTGGCCCCGGGCCATGCAACCAGCCGTCCAGGCGCTTTCTCTGACCATCGCCGCCGGCGAATGGCTGGCCGTGACCGGGCCATCAGGCTGCGGCAAAAGCACCCTGGCCGCGGCGCTGCTCGGCTGGTTGCCGGTCGAGACGGGCGATCTGCTGATCGACGGGCGGCACCCTGCGGCCTACCCGCCGGAGGAACTCGCGGCGAATCTCGGCTGGCTCGGTCAGCAACCGCAGCTGCTGAACGCCACCCTGCGGGCGAATCTTGCACCCTCAGGGGAGAGCGATACCGCCGCCCTCGCGGCGTTGGCGCAACGCGTTGGCCTGACGGACGTGGTGGCAGCGCTGCCCGCCGGTCTCGACACCCGGCTCGGTGAAGATGGTGCCGGACTCTCCGGTGGCGAAGCCCAACGGGTGGCCCTGGCACGCGCGCTGCACCGGGCACCCCGCCTGCTGGTCCTCGATGAACCGACCGCCAGCCTCGACGCAGCGCACGAACAGGCGCTGCTCGGGCGCCTCAGGGCGCTCGGCGGGACGGCCACGATCGTGATGCTGACCCACAGCGAGGCAGCAGCGGCCGCGGCGGATCGCAGGGTTACCCTGCCGACGCGCGCAGGGCCGGCGGCATGAACGATCTCCGCCGGCTGTTCGCGCTGACCTGCCGCCCGCAGCGGGCCTGGTTGCTGGCGACGGTACTGCTGGCGACACTCGCCGCCGGCGCGGCGACCGGGCTGGTCGCGACCGCCGGCTGGCTGCTGACCGCCAGCGCCATCACGGGTGCAGTCCTGGCCGCTGGCGGCGTCGCCCGGCTGGAAATCTTCGGTCCGGGCGCGTTGATCCGCCTGTTCGCGGTCACCCGCACGGTGGCCCGCTACGCCGAACGCTTGATCGGCCATGAGAGTATTTTTCGGCTGCTGACCCGATTGCGGCCGAGAGTGTTCGCCGGTCTCGCAGCGCAGTCCTGGCCGGTGATCGGGCGCCTGCGGCGGGCCCTGGTGCTGAACCGGCTGATTGGCGACGTCGAGGCGCTGGAGGGATTTCCGGCCGGCATGCTCAGCGCCGCGCTGGCCGTGCTGCTGGCGGGCGGGGCCTTCAGCCTCGTGCTGGCCTGGCTGCTGCCGGCACCCATCGCCTGGGCGGGCCTGGTCCTGACCCTGCTGCTGGCGGGGCTGCCGGTGCTGGCGGGCTGGCGGGCACAGCCCCGCGAGTATCGCGCGGCCCTGCTGCGCGAGCGCCTGCAGCGCGATCTGCTGGAACGCCTGGCGGCCAGTCGGGAACTCGTCTTCGCCGACCCAGCCGACCATCGCCGCCACGCCCTGGCCCGGCTGGATGCACGCCTCGCCGCCGCCGCGATCGCCAGGGCGTCACGCGCGAGTGCCGCCGATGCCACTGGTGTGCTGATCCTGCACCTGTCTCTGTGCGGCCTGCTGGCGGTGTTGGCGGGCTGGCTTGCGGCCGGCGCCATCAGCCCTGCCCGCGCGGGGCTCGCGATCCTCGGCCTGCTGGCCCTGGCCGGGATCACCGCCGGACTGGCGGAGAGCTGGCAGGGCTATGCCCGCACCCGTCTGGGACTGCGGAGACTCGGTATCGAGGCTGTCGCGACGCCCAGCATCGCTGAACACCGGCATGGCGCGCCGGGCGTGGCTGGAGGACGGCCCGTCGAGTGGCCGGCAGGCGGCGACGCGGTCGCCGCGGCGGGCTGGCGCCTTGATGCCGTCGGCCTCAGCCAGGGCGTCGCGGACCGGCCGGTACTCGATGGACTCATGCTCGACATCGCGCCCGGCGAGGTCATCACCATTACCGGACGCTCCGGCAGTGGCAAGAGCAGCCTGCTCGCCCTGCTGGCCGGCCTGCGCCGCCCCGACGAGGGACAGGTGCTGCTCGACGGTCGTGCGGCCAGCGACTGGCCAGAGCGGGTGCGGTTTTCGCGGATCGCCGTCTGCGAGCAGCGGACCACGCTGCTCGCGGGCACACTGGCAGACAACCTGGCATTGGGGATACCGGGCGGCGCAGAACCCGGCGAACTGCAGGCAGCCCTCTCAGCCGTGGGCCTCGATGAACTCGCCGGCGAGCTCGACACCTGGCTGGGACCGGGCGGACGCGAGCTCTCCGGGGGCGAGGCACGCCGGGTCGCAGTGCTGCGGGCGGCCCTGTGCCCGGCCGGGGCACTGCTGCTCGACGAGCCTTTTCGCGGCCTCGATGACACCGCCAGTGACGCCTTGAGTCGATGGCTGGCTGCGCGCTGGCGCGGCCGGACGGTGGTGGTCTTCGATCACGTGGCCCGGGGCAGCTGGCCTGACCGGCGGGTGCTGACCCTGGCGGAGGGTCGCCTGTGAGCGGCAAAAAGTGGCGGAGAGGGTGGGATTCGAACCCACGTGGGGCGTAATGCCCCCAACCGATTTCGAGTCGGTGCCGTTATGACCGCTTCGGTACCTCTCCGTCGCAGGGCCCACTCGGGCAAGCCAATGCCCGAGCAAGCAGAAAAGTATACTGCAATCTGACGGTGCGGTCATGGCCCTTGCGACAGGCGGGGGCGGGTGGCGGAAGCCAGCCAACGCAGGGCGGTATACTCCCGCCGGGGCCGGTTGCCGGCTCGGCGCGGAGGCGGAACCCAGCTTGCGGCACCTGTTGATCATCCTGGCCTGTTCCGGACTGGTGACCTGTTCCCAGACGCCGTCACTGCTTGCGCAGATCCAGGCGCTGGGCGAGTTGCGGGTGGTCACGCGCAACAGCCTCACAACCTATTACGTGGGCCTTGAGGGGCCGATGGGTCCCGAGTATGAACTCGCCCGCGGCCTGGCCGATCAGCTCGGCGTGGGACTGTACATCTATACCCCCGACAGTTTCGACACCACTTTGGCCGAGCTGATCTCTAACCGGGCGCATGTCGCGGCGGCTGGCCTGACAGTCACGCCGGCACGCCGCACACGGGTGGATTTCGGCCCGCCCTACGGCGAGGTATACCCACAACTGGTGCAGCGGCTGGGAGCCCCGCAGGTCCGCAGTCTCGAGGCACTGGCCGCGCTGGAAGACGTTCGTCTCCAGGTGCTCGCCGGCTCCAGTCATGTGGAGCTGCTCGAGCGCCTCGCCAAGCTTCATCCCACGCTGCATTGGGAGGCGGTGCAGACGGTGGACGTCGATGAACTGCTGTCCCGAGTGGCCAATGGCGATGCCGATTTCACGCTGGTGGATTCAAGCGAGTTCCAGGTGGCACGCCACCTGTACCCGGAGCTGCGTGCAGTCTTCGATGTTGGCGAGCCTGAGCCCGTGGCCTGGGCGCTGACCCGGCGACGCAACGATCCAAGCCTCCGCGAAGCGGTGTCCCGCTATTTTGCCGCGCTGGAGGCCGAGGCCGAGCTCGCTGGTCTGTTTCAGCGCTATCTCGAGCCGGTGGGCGACTACGATTACGTCAGCACCCGGGCCTTCGTGACCCACTTCGATACCCGATTACCGAAATACCGCGACTATTTTCATGCGGCCGCGACAGAGACCGGGTTCGACTGGCGGCTGCTGGCGGCCGTCGGTTACCAGGAGTCCCACTGGAATCCCAAGGCAGTCTCCCCGACCGGTGTCCGCGGGATCATGATGCTGACGCAGCGCACAGCCAACGCCCTGGAGATCGAGGACCGTGTCGACCCCTTCCAGAGCATCATGGGCGGCGCGCGCTACCTTGCCCAGCAGCACGCCCGCATCCCCGATCGGATCCCGGAGCCGGACCGCACCTGGTTGGCCCTGGCCGCCTACAACATCGGCTGGGGGCACCTCGAAGACGCGAGAGTCCTCACCGAGATCAACGGCGCCGATCCGGACAGCTGGGCCGACGTGCGTGACCACCTGCCGCTGCTGACCCAGCGGCAGTGGTACAGCCGCGTGCGCCGGGGCTTTGCCCGCGGCTGGCAGCCGGTGCACTACGTCGACAACATCCAGCGCTACTACCAGGTCCTGCAGTGGATGACCGCGGGGGAGCAGATCGCGGAAGAGGAGCTTATCGCCGGCCCTGGAAGAAGCCCCTGAGCAGCTGCGCGCTCTCCTCGGCCAGCACCCCGCCAGTCACCTCCAGGCGATGATTGAGTGTCGGGTGCTGCACCAGGTTCATCAGGCTGCCACAGGCCCCCGTGCGCGGATCAGGCGCAGCGAAAACCACCCGGCTCACGCGCGCGTGCACCATGGCCATTGCGCACATGGGACAAGGCTCCAGGGTCACGTAAAACGTCGTCCCGGTCAGCCGGTAGTTTCCCAAGCGCAGGCCGGCTTCGCGCAGCACCAGCATCTCGGCATGCGCGGTGGGGTCGTTCAGACCGATCGGCCGGTTCCAGGCGGCCGCGAGACACTCGCCCTCGGGGCTGACCAGCAGGGCACCGACAGGCACCTCGCCGTGGCGCTCGGCCTCACGGGCAAGCTCAAGCGCCCGGCTCATCCAGCCGGTGTCGGCTATTCCCACTCGATGGTCGCCGGCGGCTTGCCGGAGATGTCGTAGGTGACGCGCGAGATGCCCGCGACCTCGTTGATGATCCGCCGCGAGACGAGATCGAGGAACTCGTAAGGCAGATGCGCCCAGCGCGCGGTCATGAAGTCGATGGTTTCCACCGCGCGCAGTGCGATGACCCAGTCATAGCGCCGACCGTCGCCCATCACCCCGACCGAGCGTACCGGCAGGAACACGGCAAACGCCTGGCTGACCTTGTCGTAGAGATCATGCCGGCGCAGTTCCTCGATGAAAATGTGGTCGGCGCGCCGCAGCAGCTCCGCATACGCTTCGTGGACTTCACCGAGGATCCGCACGCCCAGCCCCGGACCCGGGAAGGGATGACGGTAGACCATCGCCGGCGGTAGCCCGAGTTCCACACCGAGCCGGCGGACCTCATCCTTGAACAGATCCCGCAACGGCTCGATCAGCGAGAGCTTCATGTGCTCCGGCAGCCCGCCGACGTTGTGGTGGGACTTGATCACGTGGGCCTTGCCGGTCTTGCTGCCCGCCGACTCGATCACGTCAGGGTAGATCGTGCCCTGCGCCAGCCAGCGCACGTCATCGAGTTTCCCGGCTTCCTCGTCAAACACCGCGATGAACTCGCGGCCGATGATCTTGCGCTTGGCCTCCGGATCGCTGACACCGGCCAGCGCACCCAGGAAACGCTCGGCGGCGTTGACGCGGATGACATTGACGCCGAGGTGTTCCGCGAAGGTCGCCATCACCTGGTCGCCCTCTCCCAGGCGCAGCAGCCCATGGTCGACGAACACACAGACCAGCTGCTCGCCGATCGCCGCATGCAGCAGCGCCGCCACCACGGAGGAGTCCACGCCGCCGGAGAGCCCGAGCAGCACGCGGTCCTGGCCCACCTGCTCACGCACCCGGGCGATGTGCTCGGCGGCGATATTGCCGGCATTCCACACCGGCGGACAGCCGCACAGCCCCAGAACGAAGCGCTCGAGAATGGCACGACCCTGCAGGGTATGGGTGACCTCGGGATGAAACTGCAGCCCATAGAAGCCACGGCGCTCATCGGCCATGGCCGCCAGCGGTGCATTTGGCGTGCTCGCCACGGCACTGAACCCCGGGGGCAGGCGCTCGACCCGGTCGCCGTGGCTCATCCAGACTTTCAGGCGCGGCTGGCCGCCCGCCTGCTCGGCATCGCCCGGGCCCTCGCCCGGCGCATGCCCAGGGCCCTCGCCGGTCGCGTCGTTCAACCCGTCGAGCAGCCGGCTGCTGGCGCCCAGCGTGACCTCGGCATAGCCGAATTCGCGGTGCGCGGAGCCCGCCACCTGGCCACCGAGCTGCGCAGCCATGGTCTGCATGCCATAGCAGATGCCCAGCACCGGCACACCGAGCTCGAAAACCACATCGGCGGCACGCGGGCCGTCGCCGACGGTGACCGATTCGGGGCCACCTGAGAGGATGATGCCCGCAGGGGCGAACGTACGGATCTCCCCACCGGACACATCCCAGGGCAGGATTTCACTGTAGACGCCAGCCTCGCGTACACGCCGGGCAATCAGCTGCGTGTACTGCGAGCCGAAATCGAGGATCAGGATCTTGTGGGCGTGCAGATCCGGCAGGGTCGCCGCGGCATCGACGTTCACGGGGGCCTCCGGCTCACTCGACCCGGTAGTTCGGGGCTTCCTTGACGATGGCCACGTCGTGGACGTGACTCTCGCGCACGCCCGCCGAGGTGATCCGCACGAACTGCGGCCGCGTGCGCATCTCCTCGATGGTCTGGCTGCCGGTATAGCCCATCGCGGCGCGCAGCCCTCCTGCAAGCTGGTGGACGATCGCCACCAGGCTGCCCTTGTAAGGCACGCGCCCTTCTATCCCCTCGGGCACCAGTTTCTCGAGTTCCTCGGTGGTGTCCTGGAAGTAGCGGTCCTTGGAGCCGTGTGAGCCGGCCATCGCCCCGAGCGACCCCATCCCGCGATAGGACTTGTAGGAGCGGCCCTGGTAGAGCTCGACCTCGCCTGGCGACTCCTCGGTGCCGGCGAACAGCCCACCGATCATCACCGAATGCGCGCCGGCGGCGATGGCCTTGGCCAGGTCCCCGGAATAGCGGATCCCGCCATCGGCGATCAGCGGCACACCGGAACCCTGCAGGGCCCTGGCCACTTCGGACACGGCAGTGATCTGAGGGACACCGACCCCGGCGACCACCCGGGTGGTACAGATCGAGCCGGGACCGATCCCGACCTTCACCGCGTCGGCGCCGGCCTCCACCAGGGCCAGCGCGGCCGCGCCGGTGACGATATTGCCGCCGATCACCTGGACGTCCGGGTAGGACTGCTTCACGCGGCGGACGCGTTCCAGTACCCCGCGCGAGTGACCGTGCGAGGTATCGACCACGATGACGTCGACCCCGGCCTCCACCAGTGCGGCCACCCGCTCTTCGGTGTCATGGCCGGTACCGACGGCCGCACCGACCAGCAGTGCCCCCCGGCTGTCCTTGACGGCGGTCGGGAAATCCTTCGCCTTCTGAAAGTCCTTGGCGGTGATCATGCCCTTGAGACGGAAGTGCTGGTCGACCACCAGCACTTTCTCGATGCGGTGGCGATGCAGCAGCAGCAGTACTTCTTCGGGATCCGGGTTCTCGCGTACCGTGACCAGCTTCTCGCGCGGCGTCATGACCTCGGAAACAGGCGCATCCAGACGGGTTTCGAAGCGCAGGTCACGATTGGTGACGATACCCACCGGCACGTCACCATCGACCACCGGGACACCTGAGATGTTTTTCGCGCGGGTCAGCTGGAGCACATCACTGACAGTCGCATCGCGGCGCACCGTGATCGGGTCACTGATGATGCCGCTTTCGAATTTCTTGACGCGCCGGACCTCGCGGGCCTGCGACTCGACCGTCATGTTCTTGTGGATGACACCAAGCCCACCCTCCTGCGCGAGGGTAATGGCCAGACGCGCCTCCGTGACCGTATCCATGGCCGCCGAGAGCAGCGGCAGGTTCACCCGGATATCCCGGGTCAGCAGGGTGGAAAGGTCGACTTCACGCGGCAGCACCTCCGAATAGGCCGGCTGCAGGAGAACGTCGTCGAAAGTCAGTCCGTCGTGGGCGATGCGCATCGGTGGATTCCCGGGTTAAGTGGCGGGATAACCGTCCATTGTACCGGCCGGGGCGGGCCAGCGTAAACCGTCGCAGGGACCGGTCGGGCCCATCGCACCCTGCAGTCACGGGTATACTCAGGTCCGATGAATGACCTGTTTGAGCCCCGCCGCGAGGTGTATACCGTCAGCCGCCTCAACCGCGAGGCGAGCCTGCTGCTCGACGAGGGCCTGGGGCGACTGTGGATCGAGGGCGAGCTGTCCTCGATTGCCCGCCCTTCGTCGGGCCATCTGTACTTCACCCTGAAAGACGAGCGCGCCCAGGTCCGCTGCGCGATGTTCCGCCAGGCCAACCGGCGGCTTCGCTTCAGCCCGCGCGACGGCTTGCAGGTGGTGCTGCGGGCGCGCGCAGGGCTGTATGAACCCCGCGGTGACTATCAGCTGATCGTCGAGGAGATGGAGGAGTCGGGGCTCGGCGCGCTCCAGCGCGAATTCGAGGCGCTCAAGGCCCGCCTCGCCGCCGAAGGGCTGTTTGCCGAGGCACGCAAACGCCCGATCCCGCGACTGCCCCGCCGGGTGGGTGTCGTCACCTCGCCCACCGGCGCGGCGCTGCGCGACATCCTCACCACGCTGCGACGGCGCTTCCCGGCCGTTCCGGTGCTCATCTACCCGACCTCGGTACAGGGACGAGGCGCCGGCGTCGAGATCGCGGCGGCCCTGGAGCGCGCCAGCAGGCGAGGTGAATGCGACGTTCTGATCCTGGCTCGCGGCGGCGGCAGCCTGGAGGATCTCTGGGCGTTCAACGAGGAAGTCGTCGCCCGGGCGATCGTCGCCTGCAGCATGCCGGTCATCGCGGGCGTAGGACACGAGGTGGACATCACCATCGCTGACTTTGCCGCAGATCTGCGCGCGCCGACACCGACCGGGGCGGCGGAGCGTGCGGTGCCCGACGCCGGCGACTGGTTGCAACGCCTGGCTACCCTGCACCGGCGACTGCAACAGGCCGCGGGCCGCGAAACCCGTCTCGCGGCCACCCGGCTGCAGGGCCTTGCTCACCGCCTGCAGCGGGTGCACCCGGCGCTGCAACTGGCGCGCGATGCTCAGCGACTCGACGGCCTGGAGCGGCGGCTGCGCGCGGCACAGGCCGCCCGCCACGCGGCGCTCCGCCGCCAGGTCGAGGGGCTGGCGGCACGCATCGGACGCCAGTCCCCCGCCCTGCGGCTGCAGGCGCAGGGGCATCGCCTGGGGCTGCTGGAGCGCCAACTGGTCAGTGCCATGGTGCAACAGCACCGCGGCGCGGCCGAACGCCTCGGCACGGCCGCGCGTACCCTGCCGCCAGCCATCCTGCGCCTGCTGGAGCGCAGACGCGCGGCGCTCGGCGGCGCCTCGCGCGCACTCAATGCCGTGAGCCCGCTGGGCACCCTGCAACGCGGCTACGCCATTGTCACCGGGGCTGACGGCCGTGTCCTGCGCGAAGCGCGCGAGGTTGCCGTGGGCGAGCACATCACCGCGCGGCTTGCC
This sequence comes from Gammaproteobacteria bacterium, assembly GCA_007693855.1. Classification (GTDB taxonomy): domain Bacteria; phylum Pseudomonadota; class Gammaproteobacteria; order Steroidobacterales; family PWYM01; genus PWYM01. The sequence goes on from RECU01000053.1 coordinate 87,654, forward strand.
GACGGCTACCTCGAGGCCGAGGTCAGGCGCCGTGTGCCGGGGAATGAATCCGCCTGAGCCGAGTACCGGCCGCTGCCCGAGCGTCGAGAAACGCCGCCACCGGCGGCCGCAGCCGATCCATGTCGACCAGGAAGGCGTCGTGACCCTGCAGGCAAGGCAGTGCCTGGAACTCGACTTCGCAGCCGCCGGCATCCAGCGCATCGGCAAGCTCTCGCTGCTGATGCAGGGGGAAGAGCAGGTCAGTCTCAACGCCGAGCACCAGCGCGCGTTGCAGCCCGGTGCGCGCCATCGCCGCGGCCACACTACCGCCATGATCAGCGACATCGAACAGGTCCATCGCCCGGGAGAGATACAGGTAGGCGTTGGCATCGAACTCACCGATGAACTTGCGCGCGTGCGCCTCGAGGTAGGCCTCGACCTCGAACTCGACCCCGAAGGGATCGCCGGTGGCGCGCTCACCGCTGACCCGCTCGCGGCCGAAACGCTGCCGCCACTCCTCCGCGGAACGGTAGGTGATCATCCCGAGCTTGCGCGCCAGGCGCATGCCCCGCAGAGGCCCGCGGCCGGGCTCATAGCGCCCGCCGCGCCACTCCGGGTCGCGCCGCACCATCTCCCGCTGCAACGAGCGCAGGCCAATGGCGAAGGGCTCAGCGCGCATCGCCGAGGAAATACTCACCAGGCGTCGGCTGGCCCCTGGATGCTGCAGCAGCAGGGCCAGCGCGCTCATGCCGCCCATGGACGGGCCGACAACGGTATCGAGCTGGCGGATCCCCAGTGACCGGACCAGGGCCCACGCCGAGTTGGCCACGTCCTCGAGGGAGAGCACCGGAAATGCGCTGGCGTACGGGCGGCCGGTCGCGGGATCGGTGGAGGCCGGTCCCGTGCTGCCGAAGCAGCTGCCCAGCGAGTTGATGCAGATCACGAAATAGCGCGTGGTATCCAGCGGCAGGCCCGGGCCGATCATGCCCTCCCACCAGCCTGGCGCCGGGTCGTCCGGGGAGGCGGCCGCATGCGCCGAGGGGGACATCCCGGGAAACACCAGGACGGCGTTGTCCCGCCCCCGGTCCAGCCGGCCCCAGGTTTCGTAGGCCACCACAGGATCACGCAGACGCCCGCCACGATGCATGGCGAACTCGCCCTCGATGCGAAAGCTCTGTCTTGCACTCATGAGACGAGTGTAAGACCCAATCGGACAATGCCTTGCGCCAAGCGGTTAGATCGACATGCCTGCAGGGAATGAGAGGCCCGCCGGTCTGCAGGCGCTGCTGCGTCAGCGACCGCGGCGCCCCTGGTGTTTCATCAGCCGATCGCGCTTGTGGCGCTGGCGTGGGGTCAGGGTGTTGCGCTTGCCGGCATAGGGGTTGGTGCCGGAACGAAACTCCAGGCGGATCGGCGCCCCGTGCAGGCGGAACGCCTCACGGAAGCGGTTCACAAGGAACCTCCGATAAGCCTTCGGCACGCTTTCTGTCTGGTTGCCGTGGATGACGATCACGGGAGGATTGCGCCCGCCCTGGTGGGCATAACGCAGCCGGATGCGCCGCCCGCGAACCAGCGGCGGGGGATGCTGGGCCACTGCAGCGGCAAGCACCCGGGTCAACTCCGGGGTGGGCAGGTCGGCCGTGGCCGCGCGATGCGCGCGACGCACGTCATCCAGCAGGTCGCCCACACCCGTACCATGCAGCGCGGAGATGAAATGCCGCGGCGCGAAATCGATGAAGGGCAGGCGGACATCCATCTGGCGGCGCGTGCGCTCGCGCTGCTCCGCGCTGAGCCCGTCCCACTTGTTCAGACCAAGCACCAGCGCCCGCCCCCGCTCCAGCACCAGCCCGAGCAGCGTGGCATCCTGCTCGGTCACGCCTTCGCTGGCATCGAACAGGGCAATCACGACACTGGCGGCATCAATGGCCTGCAGCGCCTTGACGATGGAAAACTTCTCGATCGCCTCCTCGACACGGGCACGCCGGCGGATGCCGGCGGTATCGATCAGCGTGTAGCGCTGCCCGTTGCGCTCGAAGGGCACGCGGATGCTGTCGCGAGTGGTGCCGGGCTGGTCGAAAGCCACCACCCGTTGTTCGCCCACCAGTCGGTTCACCAGCGTGGACTTGCCCACGTTCGGCCGACCCACGATGGCCACCGTAATGCCCTCTTCAGCCGCCGGCTGCTCGGCCGGTGGCGATTCATCGGCCGCCGCCACCCAGGGCGCGAGTACCGCATCGATGAGCTGGGTGACCCGGTCGCCATGGGCTGAGGAAATTGCGATACCCTCGCCCAGTCCCAGCGCCTGGAAATCTGCCAGCGCCACGTCGGGATCGAGACCTTCGGCCTTGTTCACGGCCAGCTGCACCCGCCGGCCACGACGCCGAAGCTCACTGACGATGCGCTGATCCCCCGCCGTGAGACCACCACGGGCATCGACCAGCAGGATGACGGCATCGGCCTCGTCCAGCGCCCGCCAGGTCTGTCCCGCCATCAACCCCGAGAGATCGTCGTCGTGCTCACCGACACCGCCGGTGTCCACCAGGACATAAGGTACGGCGCCAATCCGGCCGAACCCGTACTGGCGATCGCGGGTCAGGCCGGGATAATCCGCGACCAATGCATCGCGGGTGCCGGTCAGGCGGTTGAACAGCGTGGATTTGCCCACGTTGGGCCGGCCAGCAAGCGCGATGACTGGGAGCATCGGGGATCTCCGGCCGGCCCGCGAGGGCTTCAGTCGTCGCGCCGGACGCGGTAAGCCACCACGCGACCGTCATCGAGCTGCGCCACCACCAGGTCGGCCACCGTAGTCAAGCCGAGTACTCGGCGATTGCCGGCCCGGACACGCGCCTGGAAGCTGCCGTCGGCGGCGGAGAGCCAGTGCAGGTAGCCCTCGAAGTCGCCGAAAACCACCGAATCGCCCAGCGCGACGGGCGTTGTCAGGTCGCGCATGCGCATGTCGCTGTTCAGCCAGACGCTGTTGCCATTGCGCCGCGACACCGCCAGCACCTCGCTGGCCGCATCGGCAACGTAGAGGTTGTTGAGATCCGCTGCGAGCCCGCCGTGACTGGAAAACTCACGGGCCCAGATGACCTGGCCGGACTCCAGCGCGAGGCTCACCATGTTGCCCTGGAACCCCACCACGAAGAGATCGCGACCAATCGCCAGCGGGGGGGCATTGATGTCGACCAGGCGCTCGAGCTCAGTGCGCCCGGCCGGCACGGCCAGTTGCTGCTCCCAGAGGGTGTCGCCGTTGGCCAGTGCGTACGCTCCGAGGCGACCGCTGTCGAACGCAGCGATCACGGTGTTGCCGCTGATCACCGGTGGTGCGTTGCCGCGCAATATCAGCCGCGGCACCGAATGATCGCTGGCCCACAGCCGCCGGCCGTCCAGTGGCGCGAGTGCGATCAACCGCCCGTCCACCGTCCGGACCACGATGGCGCGGGACGATCCTGCGGGCGCCGTGAGCACCTCGCCACCGACGAATACCCGCCACCGCTCATCGCCCGTGGCGCTGTCCAGTGCCAGCACGTGACCATCGAGCGTACCGAACACCACCAGGTCGCCACTGACGGCTGGACCACCGGCGAGGTTCATGCGTGTGTTGACCTGCCAGACGCGGTTGCCCTCACGCGCATCGATCGCGATCACACGGCCGTCATGACCGCCGGCATAGACCCGCGCCCCATCACTGGCCGGCGCGAGACCGAGACGCAGACGATCGCCACCCCCGCCAGTGGACGCCTGCCAGGCCCGCTGCAGCTCGACCGTCGCGCTGAAGTCCACGAGTTCGGCCGGGGGCTCTCCGAGGTCTTTGCCACCGAACACGCCGCATCCGGCCAGGGACATGGCACTGATCAGCAGGGCGGGCACTCGCCAGCACAGGCCCATCAGGACTCTCCCCGGCCAGCCTGGACTGGCAGATCGTCACGCTTGATCCGCACGAGTGTCCGGTCGATCAGGCCGCGATCCGGTGCATCGAGAGCCCGCTGATAGGCCGCCCGGGCAGCGGCAAAGTCACCGCGTGCGACCAGTATGTCGCCACGAATCTCCGCTGCCCGGGCGCTGAAGGCCTCGCCCCGCGCCTCTTCGAGTGCCGCCAGTGCGCCATCGAGATCGCCGTCGTGATGCAGCACCCGCGCGAGACGCAGTGCGGCAATCGCCCGGAGTTCCTGATCGCGGGTCCGGCCGATCACCTCGCGCAGGGACGCGGCGGCGGCGCGTGGATCATTCGCATCCATGTGCAGCCGGGCCATCAGCAGGCCGGCCTGGTCGGCATACGGGGTGCGGCCGAACTCATCAACCAGTGTCTGGGCCAGCTGGCCGGCCTCGTTACGTCGCCTGGCCTCGGCGGAGGCCGACATCGCCGTGAACAGCCGACTCGCCTCTTCGGCGGTACGGGTCTGCCAGGCACCCCACTGCTGCCAGCCCACCAGCCCGGCGACACCGAGCACCACGCCACCGATCACAAAGCGGCCGTTGTCATCCCACCAGTGACGGAGGCTGTCAAGCGTCTCGTCATCGTCGTAATTGCTCACTTCCAACACTCCCGCGACACCCTGGCGTCGCTTTCAGCTGCGGCGTGGATCCTGAACCACCCCGTGAGGGTGCAGACCGTCGCCGCTGTAGGTTGTTCAATGGCCACTCGCAAGCCTGTCCCGCAGCCACTGCAGCAGCGCTTCCCGTGGCACGGCAAGCTGGTCGCCTGCCTCGCGCAGGGGCTTGGCAGTCACCTCGCCGCGCTCGAGCTCGCTTTGCCCCAGCACCAGGGCCCAGCGCGCGCCGCTGCGATCAGCGCGACGGAACTGGGCCTTGAGACTGCCCCCCCCGCAGTGCAGCTGCACCCGCAGTCCGCGCAGACCATCGCGCAGCCCCTCGGCCAGCTGCATGCCCTCACCGACCAGAGCCTCGTCGCCGACGAGGATATAGATATCGGCGGCCGCGGCCGAGAGTTCCGGGCGATCGAGCCGCAGCAGCTCCACCAGCCGCTCGACCCCCATGGCCCAGCCAATGGCCGGTGTGGGTCGCCCCCCGAGCTGCGACACCAGCCCATCATAGCGCCCCCCCGAGCACACCGCGCCCTGAGCGCCAAGACGATCCGTGAGCCACTCGAACACGGTGCGTGAATAGTAATCGAGGCCACGAACCAGGCGGGGGTTGACGCGGTATTCGATCCCGGCGGCATCGAGCATGCCGCGCAGCGCAGCGAAATGCGTCGCCGACTCCGGGTCCAGATGTTCGGTCAGCAACGGCGCCTCGGCGATCACAGCCTGCATGTCCGGATGCTTGCTGTCGAGAATGCGCATCGGGTTGGATCCCAGCCGACGGACGCTGTCCTCGTCGAGTGCACCGCGCCGCGCCTCGAAGTAGTCCACGAGCACCTCGCGATACGCGGCGCGCGCCTCGGGCGTACCCAGCGAATTGATCTCAAGGCTCGGCATGCGCAGGCCAAGCTCGCGCCAGATCCGCGCACTCATCAGGATCATCTCGGCATCGATATCGGGACCCGGATAGCCGAGCGCCTCGACGTCGAGTTGATGGAACTGGCGGTAGCGTCCCTTCTGCGGGCGCTCATAGCGAAACATCGGGCCCATGCACCACAGACGCTGCTGCTGGTTGTGCAGCAGGCCGTTGGAGATCCCGGCACGCACGATGCCGGCAGTGGCCTCGGGGCGCAGCGTCACGCTGTCGCCGCTGCGATCGTCGAAGGTGTACATTTCCTTTTCGACGATATCGGTGACCTCACCGATGGAGCGGCGGAACAGCTCCGTCCGCTCGAGCAGCGGAACCCGGATCTGCCGGAAACCATAGGCCTCGAACACGCCGCGAGCGGTATCCTCGAGCAGCTGCCACCATGGGCTGTCATCGGGCAGGACATCGTTCATGCCGCGCAGCGGAGCGAGGGACTTGGTCATGGTGATCGGCGGGATCCGTAGGCGGTGGAAGAACTCAGGGAGAGGGCTCGAGGCGCACCCGCGCAACATTGTTGACGATGCGCTCGCGCGGCACGTTCCAGGGCTCACCGTCGATCCAGACCCGGGCGGCGGCGGCATTGCCCAGCAAGAGCGACACCGGCGCTCTGCCCCGGACGTCGACACGCTGGTCTGCTGCAGCGAGACCGAAGTACAGCCGTCGCCCGTCGGCATCGGTAATCTCTGTCCAGCACTCCTCGGTGAAGCCGATGACCAGATGCAGGCCTTCACCCGCCGCCAGCGTGGCGGCCACCGGTGCATCCAGGCTCTCATCCGGTGGGCTCGCTGCCAACGTCTCGCGCGCGGGCGGCACGGCGGCGAGTGCTGCTGCCGACGTTCCGCGGGGCAGCGACACTGGCGCCGGTGGCAGCGTCGGGTCGATTTCCGCGAGCCGCGACTGAACCCCGGCCGAGAATGCCTGTGACAGGTCGGTCGCCACCGGCATCGGCTCCGCCGGTTGCCCCCGCAGACGCCAGACGGCAAACGCCGCAAGCAACACGACCGCCAGCACTGCCAGGACCACCGGCCAGTTCAGCCCATCGTCCACGGCAAAGCGGTCCGGACGCTTGGCCGAACGCGCTGGCAATGGCATCTCGGTGGAGGCGATGGCCTGATAGCGTGCCAGCAGGGTATCGGCATCGAGTTTCAGCAGACCCGCGTACTTGCGCAGATGCCCGCGAACGAACACGGGCGCACCCAGGCGCGCGAAGTCATCCTGCTCGAGGGCCCGCAGGATGGTCGGATCGAGGTGCAGGCTCGAGGCTGCGGCTTCTTCTGTCAGATCAAGGGCTTCGCGTGCCTCGCGGAGCACACCGCCGATCGAAGCGTCGGTGTCTGCAGGCGTTTCGCTGTCTGCAGGCATCGCGCTGACCCGGACATCATCGCTCATCGCGCAGCGACTCGAGCAATTCGCGAGCCTGCACCGAGTCGGCGAAATCCTCGCGCAGGCGTGCGGCATATTCACGGGCAGTCCGCTCGTCGCCCAGCCCACGTTCCACCTGCACTCCCAGCCACAGCGCCTCCGCACTGACCGGCGATACCGCAAAGTAGCGCTGCAGGAAGGCACGTGACGCCATGAGATTATCCGTGGTCAGCGACAGGCTGGCCATTTGCAGCAATGCTTCCGGGAACCGCGGATTGCGCTGCAGGGCCTCGCGCAGATAGCGTTCAGCCGCCTCGAGATCGCCCTTCTGCCGCATGCACATGCCGGCATTGGTCAATACCAGTTCGGGCTGCGGGTACAGTCGGTCGCGCGCGGCGCGACGGAAAAAATCTTCGGCCTCGTCGAAACGTCCCTGCCCGCAGAGAAACACGCCATAGGTATTCCAGAGCTCGGGGTCGCGCTCGGACAGCCGCAGCGCCGCGCGGAAATGGCGCTCAGCATCGGCCGGTTCCTCCAGCTGCTGGTAGACCACTGCCAGGGCAGCGTGCGCGCGCGCGTAACGGCGGTCCTGTTCCACCGCGCGCGTCAACCGCTCCAGCGCAAGCTCCACCCGTCCCTGGCGAAAATAGCCGATGCCCAGGTCGGTGTTGACGCGCGCAGCCTCCTCGCGCGAGGCGCCTGCTTCGGTGCGCGACGACCGTTCGCCGGTGGTGGTACAGCCACCGCCGAGCAGCGCAGCCGCAACCAGCGCCATGGCCAGGAGCCGTCTCACAGGCCTGCCGCCCTGATGGTCTTTTCGGAGAGGCGCACACGGGTGCGGTCAGCGACACGGCCGGCAAGCTGACCGCAGGCGGCGTCGATATCATCGCCGCGGGTGCGGCGCGTGGTGGTGCGTACACCGCGCTGGTTGAGTCGGTCTCGAAAGGCATCAATGACACGTGCCGGCGAGCGTTGGAAACGGGTCTCGGGAAACGGGTTGAACGGGATGAGATTGACCTTGGCAGGCCGTCCCCGCAGCAGGCCGACCAGCATATCGGCATGCGCCAGGCTGTCGTTCACCCCATCGAGCATCACGTATTCGAAGGTAATCTGTCGGCTGGACTGGCGTTCTGCATACCGCCAGCAGGCGTCGAGCAGGGCCTCGATGGGGTGGATGCGGTTGATCGGGACCAGCTCATCTCGCAGGGCGTCGTTCGGCGCGTGCAGCGACACCGCCAGGGCAACATTGCAGTCCTCACCCAGCCGGTCGATCTGAGGCACCAGGCCGGAGGTGCTGATCGTGACGCGCCGACGGGACAGCCCGAAACCCAGATCATCGATCAGCACCCGGGTTGCAGGCACCACCGCGCGGTAATTGGCCAGCGGCTCTCCCATGCCCATGAACACGACGTTGCTGATCTGTCGGCCTTCGGCATGCAGGATGTGGTTGGCCAGCAGCACCTGCCCGACGATCTCGGCGGCGGAGAGATTGCGGTTGAAGCCCTGCTGTGCAGTCGCGCAGAAGGCGCAGTCGAGCGCGCACCCCACCTGCGAGGAAATGCACAGCGTGGTGCGCTCCGGCTCCGGGATATAGACCATCTCGATGCCCTGGCTCGCGCCCATGTTCAGCAGCCATTTGATCGTGCCGTCACCAGAGCGCTGCTCGCTGTCGATGTCCGGCAACGTCAGTGTGCACTCGGCGGCGAGCCGCGCGCGCAGTGCGCGCGACATGTCGGTCATCTCGGCGAAATCCAGCACTCCGCGCTGGTAGACCCACTGCATGAACTGCCGGGCCCGGAAGGGCTTCTCACCCCACATGGCGAAGTGCGCCTCCAGCGCCTGCCGGGACAGGCCCAGCAGGTTGCTTGCGGAAACGGCGGACAACGCCACGGCCATGATCGTTTACCCGGGACTCAGCGCGTGCGCGGGCAGAGCCCGTCATCACCGAAGAAAAACTTGATCTCTTCGGCCGCTGTCTCGGCCGCATCCGAGCCATGCACGACGTTTTCCTCGATACTTGCCGCGAAGTCGCGGCGGATGGTGCCCGGCGCCGCCTTGGCCGGATCGGTGGCGCCCATCAGTTCCCGGTGCCGCGCCACGGCGTCCTCACCTTCCAGAACCTGCACCATCACCGGACCAGAAGTCATGTAGTTCACCAGGTCGCGATAGAACGGACGCTCGGCATGCACGGCATAAAAGCCCTCCGCCTGCTCGGTACTGAGGTGCAGCATGCGCGCGGCGATGACCTGCAGCCCGGCCTTCTCGAAGCGCGAGTAGATCTCGCCGATGATGTTTTTCTCGACGCCGTCAGGCTTGATGATGGACAGCGTTCGTTCGATGGTCATGACAATTCCCTGGTGATATTTACAGACAATGAAAACCGGCCCGCGAACGCGGGCCGGAAAAACTCAGACGCTGAAGCTCTCGCCGCAGCCGCACTCCCCGGCAACGTTCGGATTGCGGAAACTGAAGGACTCGTTGAGCCCATCGCGCACGAAATCGACTTCGGTGCCGTCGATCAGCGCGAGCGCCTCACCGTCGACCACCACCTTTATGCCCTCGGCGCCGTCAAACACGATGTCGCCCTCGCCGACATCGTCAGCATAGTCGACCACGTAGGCGAAGCCCGAGCAGCCGGTTTTGCGCACGCCGAGCCGCAGGCCCACGCCGTGGCCGCGGCGGGCCAGATAGCCGCGCACCCGCTCGGCCGCGGAGTCGGTCAATGATATGGCCATCAGCACACCTCCTGTTCAGTTGTCCTGCTCCGCGCGCAACACTTCCAGGCAGCGCCGCGCGGCATCCTCTACCAACAAAACCTGCCCGAGTTTCTCAACAGGCAGACCGAGTTCGGCGTGCAGCGCCCGCGGCTCGATGGCCGCCAGGGCCGCCGGCACACACCCCTCGAGCCGCTCACACGCGAGGTCGGCGGCGACCAACAGCGCCGGGCACCCCAGCGCCCGAAAGCGCACTCGCGCGAGCGCACCATCGCGCTCGCCCGGCACCTGCCAGACCAGGATCTGTACGCAGCTCCCGCGCGCACGCTCCCCGGCCTCGCCCTGCGCCTCCGGAACATCCTCCGGCTGCGCGGCGTGGGCCAGCCGCCGAAACCGCTCAAGCACCGCGTCGGTATAGCCCATGCGACTCAACAGTTTAACCCGAAGCCCCAGGCCTGTGCACGACTGCCGGTGCGCCCTCTGCCGGCGCAATCGGCCGCAAGCGCCTGAGTGCGGCAAAAACGTCGACCGTCGCCCGGGCCAGCAGGCCTTCATCGGTGTCCCGGCCGAAGCTGAAGCGCAGCGCGGACTCGGCCAGCAGGTCGCTGCGCCCGAGCGAGCGCAACACATAGGACCCCTCACCGCTCGCCGAGTTGCAGGCCGACCCCCCTGACACCGCAACGCCCTCAAGCGCCAGGCGCAGACTCTCGCCGACCACCCCCTCAAAGCTCACGTTGAGGATCCAGGGCGAACCATGCTCGTCCAGGGGGCTGTTGCAGATCACCCCCCCAGCGGCTGCGAGTGCCTCCCAGAATGCCAGCCGGAGCCCCTGCAGACGCCTGTACTCGCGCTCGCGACGCTGCGCCGCAAGCACCAGCGCCTCGGCCATCCCCACCACCTGGTGAGTCGCCAGCGTTCCCGGCCGCAGCGCCCCCTCCTGGCCACCGCCGAACAGCAGCGGCTCGATCCGCCGCCTGGCCGCCGGTGAGAGCACCAGCGCCCCGACGCCCTTGGGGCCGTTCACCTTGTGGGCATTGATCGACAACAGATCGACCGCCAGTGACTGCAGATCAAGCGGCAGCTTGCCGACACTCTGCGCCGCGTCGACATGCAGCGGCACCCCAGCCTGGCGACAGACCGCGCCGAGCGCAGCGATGTCGTTGATCGCGCCGGTTTCGTTGTTGACGTGCATCAGCGACACCAGCACCGTGTCTTCCCGCAGGGCATCAGCCAGCGCGTCGGGAGTGATGCGCCCCAGGGGCCCGGGGTCCAGCCGCGTCACGCTGAACCCCTCATGCTCCAGCCGATCCAGCGCATCGAGTACTGCACGGTGTTCGGTTTTGCTGCTGACCACATGGCGTCCCCGCCAGGCACTTCCCCGCGCGACGCCGAGCACCGCGAGATTGTCCGACTCGGTGGCACCGGAAGTGAAGATCACCTGCGCCGGCGCTGCGCCGACCACGCCTGCGATCTGCGCGCGCGCCCGGGCGACGAGCGCCGCGGCGCGGCGACCGGCGACATGACCCGTCGAGGACGGATTCGCGCAAAGGGCCGGATCCGAAAGCACCGCATGCATGGCCGAGATGACTTCCGGCGCGAGCGGTGTCGACGCGGCATGGTCGAGGTAGATCGGAGTGACGGCGCTCATGGGCCCTGCCGCCGTCGGCGGGCGGCCTCGCCTGCCGGGTCCACCGCCGAGAGGATGCCGCGCAGGATATTGAGCTCCTGCTCGTCAGGCCGAGCCCGGGCATATAGCCTGCGCAATCTGCGCATCAACTGCCTGGGTTGTGCGGGATCGAGAAAGTCGCTGTTGATCAGCACCTGCTGCAGGTGCGCATAGAAGCGCTCGAGATCTTCCGCGCGCGCCGGCGGCACGTCACGCTCTGCCGGTGCGCGGGCCTCTCCGAGCCAGGCGAGGCGCAGTTCGTAGACCAGCAACTGCACGGCCATGCCAAGATTCAGCGAGCTGTAGACGGGATTCGCCGGGATATTCACCAGTACCTGACAGCGGTCCAGCTCCTCGTTGGACAGGCCGGATTTCTCGGTGCCGAACAACAGCGCCACCGGGCACTCGCGAGCGCTCTCCAGCAGGACCGCAGCCGCCTCACGGGGCTCGAGCTGGGGCCAGGCGACACTGCGCAGCCGCGCACTGGTCCCCATCACCAGGCCGCAGCCCGCCAGTGCCTCATCCAGCGTTGCGCACACCCGCGCCGCCGTCAGCAGGTCGTCGGCGCCCGAGGCGCGAGCCGCTGCCTCTTCATGGGGAAACTCCCGGGGGGCAACCAGTACCAGTTCGCGCAGGCCCATGGTCTTCATCGCCCGGGCCGCCGCCCCGATATTGCCCGGGTGGGTCGTGCGTATCAGCACGATCCGCACGGGCCAGGGCAGCCAGTCACGGGTCTCGGCGGGGCTCGGCGCTTCGCGGGTCATGGTCTGGTATTCTACGCGCCATGTCCGCGACCCTGAACATCGCCGTGAGCGCCGCACGCGCCGCCGGCAGCCTCATTATCCGCAGCCTCAATCAGCTGGACTCCCTGCAGGTGACCACCAAGGCCCGCAACGAGTTCGTGACCGAGGTCGATCGCCAGGCGGAAGTCGAAATCATCCGGGTGATCCGCAAGGCCTATCCGGACCACGCCTTCCTCGCCGAGGAAAGCGGGGAGCACGGCACCGGCGAGAGCGTCTGGATCATCGACCCGCTGGATGGCACCACCAACTTCCTGCACGGCTTTCCGCAGTTCGCCGTGAGCATCGCCCTGCAGATCTCCGGACGGCTGGAATGCGGCGTGATCTACGACCCCATGCGCCAGGAGCTGTTCACGGCGGAGCGTGGCGGCGGCGCCCAGCTCGACGGCCGGCGCATCCGGGTCAGCAAGCGAACCTCACTCGAGGAGGCCCTGATCGGCACCGGGTTTCCCTACCGCGCCAATCTCGACTGGGCGGAGACCTATCTCGCCATGCTGAGAGAGGTCATGCAGAACACCGCAGGGCTGCGTCGGCCCGGCGCAGCCGCGCTCGATCTCGCCTACGTCGCGGCCGGCCGGCTGGACGGGTTCTGGGAATTCGGCCTGGCCCCCTGGGATGTGGCCGCCGGTGCGCTGATGATCAGGGAGGCCGGGGGCCGGATCAGCGATTTCGAGGGCGGCGACGGGTTCATGCAGTCGGGCAATGTCGTCGGCGGCAATCCCAAGATCTACGCGCAACTCTCCAGGCTGCTCGCGCCGCACTACGCGCGGGCGCGGCGGGCCGGCACAGACGCCGAATAGGCCGCCTGCCAATTCGCTGAACAGCAAACCCATCGCCAGCAGGTCGAGGCCCCCGAGAGTGCTGTGCCCAGGGGGATGGCGGGAAGTCATCGTTCCGCCTGATCCAGACTGGCGTGCAAAAGCCAATCTGGGCATCACGCCGGGTTTCGGGTGTGGTCGTGAGGTGGTGAAGTCCCTAGGCTGGATTCCACGTCAGGCAGTCGCAACTCAGCGGAAGACCACGGGCTGATGCAATGGTTCGATGGGGACGCCGGGTGCGACGCCGACTCGAACGCACGCTGCGGAGCACTGCACGGAGGGCGTATGCATGAGACCTACTCTGATCATCGTGACAGCACTCATCATGATCGCATCAGGCATTACCGGCGTGGTCCTGTTACGAGGAGACAGCAGTACGCTCCCGCCTAGCGATCCGGCACTGGGCCCGCCAGCTGCCGTCGACAGCGGACGCGGGGAGCTCACACCCCTCACCGCGCCTGCAGGCCACTCGGCCGACACGGCACGCACCAGCGCGTTACAGACCGACACCAGCACCCATCGGCACAGCACGGGCGCGCTGCCGGGGAACCCATCCGGCATGACAGCGCCGGTTCCAGGCACAGAGGACCCGCTCCAGACGCCCGGCGGAGCCACGGTCGAGGAGCGTGTGGCCGAGCTGTTCGCCAGCGCCTCGCCGGAAGAGCTTGAAGCCTATTTCAGCGGCGAAGGTCCGCTGTATGAGGAGCTCTTCGCACTGTTCGAACAGGAGGTCGGTGCGGACGAGGCGGGCTTCATGATGGAGCTGACCTTGCTGGGGAATGACTGGCCGGCGGTCCGCGACCTGCTCACAGCACGCAGCGAAGCCACCGGGAACGACTATCGCGATCTCATGCTGGCGCGAGGACTGCCGAGCGGACAGATGACAGCTGCCGAAATCATGGCGCTGCTGGAGAGCGGCCTCAGCCTGCCCCCTATGTCGATTCATCTGCTGGCCATGCATGGTCAGGCCGGGGACATCGCAGCGCTCGCGACGCAGTCGCAGTTCCAGGATATCAACGAGCGCTTTGTGGCGACTGGCCATACCGCCATCGGCACACTGATCGAACACGTCGCCCTGACGCCGTCCCCCGATCCGTCCGAGGCACTGGCGCAACTCACCACGCTGCTGGCGCTGGGCATCGAAACCTCCCAGGCTGGGGGACAACTCGATCTGCTGTCGCACATCCTGCTTGAAATCAATCCCACGAACAGCGATGCCCTGCTGACCATGGCGGCCCACGTGGTCCAGGCAGGGGTGATCTCAGCGCCCGACGAGATGAGTCTGTGGCAGGCGGTCCCCGCCGCTGAGCAAGAGAGGCTGCAACGCATGTTTGCAGCCCTGCAAAGCCGTCCACTGCAGCCGTAACACGTCAATTGCCGTCAGCACGGCGGCGAACAGAAAGACGGTCAGGAAGACCGTCTACAACTCAAGGAGGAGTGGCACATGAATAGAACCACAGGATGTCTTGTTGCAACTTTGGTTTGGCTGGTCATGCTCCCGACAACCAGCTGGAGCACCCAACAGCTCGATGGAAGCCTGGACACCTGGTCGATTGCTCCCGACCTGTTTTTCCATGGGCTCGGCACTGGAAACCTCAGCATGATGCTGGCTCCGATACCGATCGACGATATCCCGGAAATGGAGGTCACCGCCCCCTGGCCCGACCAGTCCCTCGATGAAATCACCCAGACCATGAATCTGCTGCAATGGGTGCTGGCACTCGATCCCGCCCATAGTCTATTCGGCGTTGAGCCGCAGTGGGCTCACATGAACATCGAGCCGATCTCCCTGCCAACCAACAATGATCAGTTGGCCGCATGTCTTGATGGCGTAGAGGGGACGCTGGCGAACTGTCTGCGCAATGCCAGGCTTAATCACGCAGGCTGCATCACCAGCTCTGGGCTGGTCCTGCACATTGCAGGTCGGTTACTTGCGGCCGCAGTGTGCACCGGGATTCATGAGTGGGAAACCAGCAGGTGCTCGCATTCCGCCCGAGCCGGGCGGTCACAATGCGAGATCGCAATGGGCTGAACAGGGTGGCCTGGGCGGACACTCCCCCAGGCCGCGTCGAGCCCTCTCAGGGCAACTCCTTCAGTGTCTCATCCTCTTCCCTCTGCGGCGGCAGCAGGTCGACAGTGGACACATTGAGCGCGAGCGCGGTCGCGCTGGCGATGTAAATCGAGGAATAGGTCCCCACCACAACGCCGATAATCAAGGCCAGCGAGAAGCCGTAGAGCGCATCGCCACCCACGAAAAGCAGCGCGAACAGCACGAGCAGCGTAGTGAGGCCGGTGACGATCGTACGCGCAAGCGTCTGGTTGATCGAGACGTTCATCACCCGCTCGGAACTCTCGCGGCGCAGCCGCAGGAAATTCTCCCGAATCCGGTCGAAAATCACGATCGTGTCGTTCAGCGAGTAGCCGATCACTGCGAGGATCGCCGCCAGCACGGCGAGATCGAAGGGGATCTGCAGCAGCGAGAAAATCCCGATGGTAATGATGACGTCGTGCGCCAGGGCCGCTACCGCGCCCAGAGAGAACTTCCACTGGAAGCGGAACGACACATACGCCAGGATCATCAGCAGGGCGAAGAGCATGGCCAGCGCACCCTGCTCGGTCAGTTCCTCGCCCACCTGCGGCCCGACGAACTCGACGCGACGCAGGTCGACGGCAGGTTCCTGCTGGCGCAGCAGCGCGAGCACCGTATCGCGGATCGCACTGCCGTCCATGCCTTCGGCCTGCGGCGGCAGGCGCACCAGCACATCGGTCGCCGTGCCGAAGTTCTGCACCAGCGCGCCCTCGTAACCCGACTCCTGCAGCAGCCCCCGGATGTTTTCGAGTTCCGCCGGCCTGGGATAGCCGACTTCAAGCAGCACACCGCCGGTGAAATCGATGCCGAAATTCAGCCCGCGCGTGAGCACCGAGGCGAACGAGGCGACGATCAGGATTGCGGAGAGCGCGAAAAACACCTTCCTCGGGCCGAGGAAGTTGATGTCCAGCACCTTGCCCGTCTTAACCTGGGGCATGGACCATACTCCCGCCGATGGACAGCCGCTGAACCCGACGGCCACCGTAAATCAGGTTGATGACCGCACGGGTCCCGATGATGGCCGTGAACATCGAGGTGATGATGCCGAGCGACAACGTCACCGCGAACCCCTTGATCGGGCCGGTGCCAAAAGTGAACAGCACCACCGCCGCAATCAGCGTGGTGATGTTGGCATCCGCAATGGAGGAAAACGCCTTGTCGTAGCCTGCGGCGATCGCCGCCTGCGGCGAGTTGCCATTGCGCAGTTCCTCGCGGATACGCTCGAAGATCAGCACGTTCGCGTCCACCGCCATCCCGACGGTGAGCACGATGCCGGCAATGCCTGGCAGGGTCAGCGAGGCCTGCAGCAACGACAGCAGGGCGACGACCAGCACCACATTGGTCAACAGCGCCAGGTTGGCCACCAGCCCGAAGACCCGGTAATAGGCGATCATGAAGATCACCACCAGGGCAAAACCGAGCACCACGGCCTGCATGCCGCGGTCGATATTGTCCTGCCCCAGGCTTGGCCCGATGGTGCGCTCCTCGACCTTGAAGATCGGCGCGGCCAGGGCACCGGCACGCAGCAGCAGTGCCAGATCCCGTGCCTCGGTCGTCGCCAGTCCGGTGATCTGAAAACGGCTGGAGAATACGCCCTGGATGGTGGCGACGCTGATCACCTCGCGGATGGTCTCCGACACCTCGACGAGTTCACCGTCCTGCTCGACGAGGTTCCGCCGTTCCTCGATGAACAACACGGCCATCGGCCGTCCGAGGTTGGCCTGGGTGGTCTGCAGCATGCGCCGCGCACCCTGGGAGTCGAGGTTCACGAACACCGCGGGCCGGCCCTCGGAGAACCCGGAGCTCGCGTTGGTCAGCTGGTCGCCGGTGACAATGATGTCCCGGCTCAGCAGCACCGGCGCGCCACTGCGTTCATAGTACAGTTCGGTGTTGATCGGGGCGCGGCCTCGACGCGCAGCCTCGATCGGATCGTTCTCGGTATCGACCAGCCGGAACTCCAGTGTCGCCGTGGCGCCCAGCACCACCTCCGCCTGACGCGGATCCTGCACACCGGGCAATTGCACGACAATGCGATCGGCGCCCTGCCGGGCGACCAGGGGCTCGGCGACGCCGAGCTCATTGACGCGATTGCGCAACGTGATGGTGTTCTGCTGTATGGCGAAGTCCCGACGCTCCTGCACCTGATCCTCGCTGAGCGTGAGGTAAAGCGCGGGTCGCTCGCCGTCAGGGGCGCGACGGATCTGCAACGGGTCGTCCATGCGCCGCAACAGCGCTTCAGCCCGCTGCGCATCTTCTTCGCTGTTGACCGTGACCACCACCTGTTCGCCGTCGACCCGGACCCGCCGCGGAATCCGTTCGTCACGCAGCATCACCGAGATGCCTTCCTGGTACCGGCGCAGTACCTGGTCGATCGCGGCATCCATGTCCACTTCGAACAGGAAGTGCACACCGCCGCGCAGATCGAGGCCGAGGCTCATCGGCTGCAGCCCGAGCGTGCGCACCCAGGCGGGAAGGCGCGGCGCGAGCACCAGTGCGACCACGTAATCCTGGGTTCTCGGATTGAGGATGGCCCGCACGGTATCGGCCGCGCGCAGCTGGTCATCGACCGAATCAAACCGCACGCTGATCCGGCCGTCGCGCAGGGTCGCGCTGCGATACTCCAGCGTCTCGCCCGCGAGAATCTCACGCACGCGCGCAAGCTCGGCGCTGTCCAGTGCCGAATCGTCACGCGCGGCGATCTGCACCGCCGGATCCTCAGGGAACAGGTTGGGCAGCGCGAACAGCATGCCCAGGACCAGGACCACCAGGACCAGCAGATTTTTCCAGAGCGGGAATTTGTTCATGGGGTCGTCAAGCGCCGCCTGGCCATGCAGCAGGCCGCATCAGCTGGCGCTGCGATAGGTGCCCTTCGGCATGATCGCCCCGACGGTGTGGCGCTGGACCTTGAGCTGCACACCATCGGCCACCTCCACGGTGACGAACTGCTCACCCACCTCGATGATGCGCCCGAGCACCCCACCTGCGGTGATGATCTCGTCGTCCGTGGAGAGGTTCTCCACCATCTGCCGATGCTCTTTCTGCCGCTTCATCTGCGGCCGGATCAGCAGGAAGTAGAACAGGACGAAGATGATAATGAGCGGCAGAAGACCTACAAACACATCACCACCGCCACCGGCGGCCGCATGGGCAGGACTGAGAAAGAAATCCATGTTCGATTGCCTGTTGTCAACGAATGCCACGGCCCGCGTGATCGCACGTCACCGGCAGGGCCGGAGGCAATCGGAAGACCGAAGCGCGCGATTATGGCACAGCTTGGCGCTCGGCAGTGAGCCGCCCCAGAAACTCCGCGGCAAACGCCTCGACCCGGCCCGCCTGGATGGCCGCCCGCAGCCGACGCATCAGGCTGAGATAGAACGCGAGGTTATGAATCGTGTGCAGCCGGTGCGCGAGGATCTCGTTGCAGCGGTAGAGGTGGTGCAGATAGGCGCGACTGTAGTTCCGGCAGGTGTAGCAGCCACACTCCGGGTCCAGCGGCCCATCATCGTCGCGATGGCGGGCATTGCGGATCTTGATCACCCCGCCGCTGGTGAACAGATGTCCGTTGCGCGCGTTGCGCGTCGGCATCACGCAATCGAACATGTCCACCCCCCGCAGGACGCCCGCTACCAGGTCCTCCGGGCGGCCCACGCCCATCAGGTAGCGCGGCCGGGACACCGGCAGGACCGGCTCGAGGCCCTCGAGCACGCTCAGACGCTCGGCTTCGCTCTCGCCGACCGACAGCCCGCCGATCGCGTAGCCCTCGAAGCCAATGTCCTGCAGACCGGCCAGCGAAGCCCGACGCAGCGGGATATCCATGCCCCCCTGGATGATCCCGAAGAGCGCGGCGGCTCGCCCGCGCTCCCCGACCAGCCGATCGAACGCCTCGCGGCTGCGGGCGGCCCAGCGCAGCGACAGCTCCATGGAGGTGCGCACGGCCGCCGGTGGCGCAGGATGCGGCGTGCATTCGTCAAAGATCATCACGATATCGGCGCCGAGATCCAGTTGGACCTCCATCGAGCGTTCCGGCGAGAGCTCGACGCGGCTGCCGTCAACCGGCGAGCGGAAGCGCACACCCGCCTCGCTGATCTGGCGCAGTTCACTGAGGCTCCAGACCTGGAAACCGCCGGAATCCGTCAGGATCGGCCCATCCCAGTGCATGAAACGGTGCAGCCCGCCAAGGCGACGGATCAACTCGGCGCCCGGGCGCAGCATCAGGTGGAAGGTGTTGCCCAGGACGATACCCGCGCCGAGACCCCGCAACTCCTCCGGCGTCATCGCTTTCACGGTCCCGTAGGTGCCCACCGGCATGAAGGTGGGGGTGTCGACGATCCCGCGTGCCATGACGAGTCGGCCGGCGCGGGCCGCGCCATCGGTCGCTTCCAGGGTGAAGTGCATCAGCGCGCCTCGCGATTGTCGCCGCTGGGGAACACCAGCATGGCATCCCCATAACTGAAAAACCGGTAGCCTGCGGCGACCGCATGCCGGTAGGCCTCGAGCACCGGCTCGCGGCCAGCGAACGCGCTCACCAGCATGAGCAGGCTGGACTCAGGCAGGTGGAAATTGGTGAGCAGGGCATCGATGGCCCGGAAACGGTATCCCGGGTAGATGAACAGCTCCGTCTCGCCGCGGTAGGGCACGAGTTCCCCCCCGGCCGCTGCGGTCTCCAGCGAGCGCACCGCCGTCGTCCCGACCGCCACCACGCGCCCACCGCGCGCGCGGGTATCCGCAATCGCCTGGCACACCTGCTCGCCGACCTCCAGCCACTCGTGGTGCAGCCGATGGTCCTCCACCCGCTCGGCCCGCACCGGTGCAAAGGTACCCGCGCCGACATGCAGGGTCACGAAACCGTGGGCAATCCCGCGCGCGGCAAGCGCCGCCAGCAGGGTCGCGTCGAAGTGCAGGCCGGCCGTGGGGGCGGCTGCCGAACCGGGCGTCCGGGCGAACACCGTCTGGTAGCGCTCCGCGTCCTCGGCGTCGGGGGCGGCAGCACGGCGGATGTAGGGCGGCAAGGGCACTTCACCGGCCGCTTCGAGCAGGGGCATGACCGGGCGATCGAAGCGCAGGTGGTAGAACTCCTGCCGGCGCCCAAGCACTTCCGCCCGGGCGTCGCCGAACACCAGCGTACTGCCCGGGCCGGGGGATTTGCTGGCCCGCAACCAACACAGCAGTTCCGCTTCGGCCAGATGGCGTTCAACCAGCAGCTCCACCTGGCCGCCGCTGGCTTTGCGCCCGCGCAGGCGCGCCGGCAGCACCCGGGTGTCGTTGAACACCAGCAGATCGCCGGGCGCCAGCAGCCCGGGCAACTCACGGATCCCATGGTCCGCGAGCCTGCCGGCCGCAGGATCGAGCAGCAACAGGCGGCTGTCGCTGCGTCCGGGCAACGGCGCCTGGGCGATCAGCGCCTCGGGCAGGTCATAGTGAAAATCGGATTTCCGCAAGTCTCACCGCCATCCAGGGCGGCCTGCCCGCCACCAGGGGGCCGCAGTGTACCCGGGCCTCGCCAAGCCGCCAACGGTCAGCCAGCGCAATCAGTTTTCAGTGCCCGGCGCCGGGGTCGAGGCCGGCACCGTCAGCAGCAGCTGTTCGCGCCGCTTGCGCCGCATCACCTCGAGGTCGACGCTTTCGCCGGGCTCGTAGGAGGCGAGGATGCGCAACGCATGCTCCGGACTGCTCGGTTCGCGGCCCCCTATGGCCAGCAGGACATCACCGTCGCGCAGCGGCAGCGCCGAGCCTTCAGCGACCCGCAGCACCAACAGCCCCTGGTCGGTCCCGAAATACTCCCCCAGCCCCGGCGTCATGGACACCATCTCCAGCTGTCCCCATGGACCACTGCCCGCCCGCACGGCCGCCGACCAGCGACGGGGCGCATCGCGCCAGTCTTCCGGCACCGACCAGTCCCGGGGCAGGATTCCGCGCAGCGATTCAAGCACACCGGCGCCGGCCGCCTGAGCCGTCACCGTAATGTCCTGGAGATCGCCTTCACGACGTACCCGCAGCGTGACCTCCTGGCCAGGCTGAACCCCGCGCAGCAGTTCGTTGAGCCGCCGCGACGGACGCGAGCCGTCTGCCACCGCCAGCGACTGCCC
Organism: Gammaproteobacteria bacterium; assembly: GCA_007693855.1. GTDB lineage: Bacteria > Pseudomonadota > Gammaproteobacteria > Steroidobacterales > PWYM01 > PWYM01. The sequence goes on from RECU01000053.1 coordinate 108,637, forward strand.
ATCGATCGCCTCGATGACATCCCCGGCGCGCACCCCAGCCTGGGCTGCCGGCCCGTCGGGGGTGACGCCAGCCACGCGCGCGCCGTCAGAGGCCGTCGGCGACTCGGCGGGAGCCAGGCTCAAGCCGAGCATGGTCCGACCCGACCATCCCATGGACTGCTCCAGCAACGCAGTCATCCCGGGCGCCTGCGCAGCCAACCGGGCAAGCTCCCTGGCAGCCTCGTCCAAGCGGTCGCGGGCCGCCTGCAGCTCCTGCTCGAGCGTCTCGGCCTCCGGCTCGGACTCCTGTGCGTGAGCCGTCGCATGCAGGGTGAGTGTGCCAACCAGACTGATGAGGCAGCACGTGGCAAATGTCTTGATCATGGTGAACTCCCGTTGCCTGTCATTGCGCCGCAGAATCAAACACGCCGGCGCGGGCGGCGGCGACCACCTCGCGATGGAGGGCTGCATGCGCGCGCTCCGGGTCCTCCGCCGCAATACCAGGGTCCACCCACCCGAGGCGGCCCAACAGCTCGAAAAACCCGGGTGCAGGCACCCCGGCTCGCGCCCTCGACACGGCGACAGCCGCGAGCGGTGGCCGTCCCGCGGCGGCATCGGCCCGGGTCAGCGCCTCCAGCGCATCGGTGACACGGTGGATGGTCAGTGGCGGCACGAGCTCAAGCTGCGCCGCAATGTCCTGGTAGGTGATGGTTCGCCCGGCCCGGGCCACGGGCAGCAGAATCGGCACGAGCGCCCCTGGCGCGAGCTTTGTCCGTGGTTTTATCGTCATCGCAGGCCCGTCCTTACAGTCTACAGGGTAGCCCGCCACAATCCATGTTGGCAGCGGGTCCTCCCGGCGGCACAATGGCGGCCTCGCGCCGGGATGGCGGAACTGGTAGACGCGGCGGACTCAAAATCCGTTGGTGGAGACATCGTGAGGGTTCGAGTCCCTCTCCCGGCACCACCCCAATACACTCGACGGCCACCTGCGGGCGCCGCGAGGATGCGTTGATGAAATTCTGTCAGCAATGCGGCTCCGCGCGGGTCGAATACCGGATCCCGAACGGGGACAATCGCCCGCGCCATGTCTGCCCCGACTGCGGCTACATCCACTACGTCAACCCGCGCATGGTGGTCGGCTGCGTGCCGGAATGGGGCGAGCGTATCCTGCTGTGCCGACGCGCCATCGAGCCCCGTCTCGGCTTCTGGACCACCCCGGCGGGCTTCATGGAGCTCGGCGAGACGCTGGAGCAGGCTGCCGCCCGTGAAACGCTGGAGGAGGCCTGCGCGCAGGTCGAGGTGCATGACATGTTCGCCGTGGTCAATGTGGTGCACGCCGAGCAGGTCCATATCATGTTCCGTGCCACGATGCTCAGCGAGGACTACGCCGCCGGCGACGAAAGCCTCGAGGTTGGTCTGTTCCACGAGCACGAAATCCCCTGGCAGGAGATCGCCTTCGCCAGCGTGCGCTTCAGCCTCGAGCGCTATTTCCGCGATCGTGCCGAAGGGTTGCGACGGCTGCACGTCACCGAGGCGCCGCGGGTGAAAGCCTCCTGAACGGCGCCGTCGGTCGCCTCCGGAATCGACGACACGATCCGCCAGCCACTGACTCGCGCTGTGCTAGAATCCTGCGCGCCCGTCGCGCGTATCAGCTGTGCCGGCCACCCTTTCGAAACGCCATCCTGCGGAGCAAGCAATGACATTTGTCGTCACCGAGAGCTGCATCAAGTGCAAGTACACCGACTGCGTCGAGGTCTGCCCGGTCGACTGTTTCCACGAAGGGCCGAACTTCCTGGTCATCGACCCTGAAGAATGCATCGACTGCACGCTCTGTGAACCGGAATGTCCGGTGGATGCGATCTACTCGGAAGACGAGGTGCCGGACGGCCAGGAGCATTTCCTGGAACTCAATGCGGAACTTGCCAAGAACTGGCCGGTGATCACCGAAGCCAAGGCGCCGCCAGCCGATGCTGACGACTGGAAGGACAAGACGGACAAGCTCGATCTGCTCGAGCGTTAGCCTGACCAGGCACGGGACTCAGGCGTAGCGGGCCGCGTCGGCCAGCAGGCCCTCGGCGCCGAGTACGGCATTGATCTCCTGGAGATCGAGCAACTCGTCAGCAAACCCGTCGGTGCCGCCCTCGGCGGCGAGGCGCGCCAGATACCGCGGCGCCTGGCGGGTGAACAGATGCACCAGCAGGGACGGATGCAAGGCTACGCCAAACCCCAGCGCCTCCAGCGCGGCGGCATCGCGCAGCGGTGAACCGCCGCCCTCGACCAGGTTGTGGACCAGTGGCACGCGCCCGGCGAAGCGCCCGGCAATCCGCTGCATCTCCTCGAGTGTTCGCGGCCCCTCGATGAACAGCAGGTCAGCACCGGCTTCCAGGTAGGCCTCAGCCCGATCCAGTGCCGCGTCCAGCCCCTCGAGCGCCAGCGCGTCGGTGCGCGCGATCACCAGGGTGTCCTCATTGCGGCGCGCATCGAGTGCGGCCCGGACCCGTCCCAGCATCTCACCCGTCGACACCACCTGCTTGCCCTGCATGTGGCCGCAACGTTTCGGGGCCAGCTGATCCTCGAACTGGATCGCCGCCGCGCCTGCCTGCTCCAGGCGCTGCACCGTGCGCTTGAGATTGAGGGCGTTGCCGAAGCCGGTATCACCGTCGACGATCATCGGCAGACCGATCCGCTCGCTGATCACCGCGACCGTCTCGACGAGCTCCGACATCGTCACCAGCCCGAGATCCGGCCGGCCGAAACGGGTATAGGCGAGGCCTGCGCCGGAGAGAAACATCACCGGGAAACCCGCGCGCTCGACCAGCAGGGCCGAGAGCCCGTCGTACACCCCCGGCGCCTGCAGGATCCCCGGGGCCGCCAGCAGCGCCCGCAGCCCCATGCCGGACTCAGCGACCCGCGCGACGCGAGGCTGTGGCGCGCAGCCGGGCCGCCAGCGCCTCGGGAGGCAGGTAGCCACCCACCAGTTCACCGGTTTCCGTATAGATGGCCGGCGTACCCTGCAGGCCGATGCGCCCGCCCAGCGCATAGTGCGCCTCGACCGGCGTCGTCCCGCAGTTGCGGGCCGGCACCGGCTCACCGTTCTTGGCCGCGGTCATGGCCTCGAGCCGATCCCCCGCGCACCAGACGTTGTTCGCCTTCCGCCAGGCCTCGGTCTCGGGCCCCGAGCGCGGATAGAACAGGTAGCGGACACTGATGCCCAGCGCATTGAGCTGGTCGATTTCGCGATGCATGCGCCGGCAGTAACCGCAGTCGATGTCGGTGAACACCGTAACCGTATGGGTTGGCGACTCGGGACTGAAGACCACCATGGTGGCCTCGTCGACCGCGGCGATCACCGCGGCGCGCGCAGCATTCTGGCGTTCGGCGGTGAGGTTGGTTTCGGTTTCAAGGTCGATCAGCTCGCCCCGCAGCAGGTAGCGGCCATCGCGGCTGACATACGCCACCGAGGCGCCCACGGTGATCTCGTAGACCCCGGGCAACGGCGACTCGGTCACGTGCTCGGCCTCGATCCCGGGAAACAGGGCGGCAAGCTCCTCGGGGGTAAGCCCCCCCTCGGCGGTGGCCGCAGCGGTTACCAGCCACAGCCCGGCGGCGATGAAACTCAGACAACAAATGCTACGCATGAACGACAAACCCTCGAAGATAGCCTGCGAACCACCTGCTGGTCCGACCGCGCAAGATACAGCGCGTTCCGTCGGATGGTAACCCCGGCGGCTCAGCCGCGCGGGTGATGCCGACCGTGCAGCTCCTTCATGCGCTCGCGGGCGACGTGCGTGTAGATCTGTGTCGTGGACAGATCGCTGTGACCCAGCAGCAGCTGGACGACGCGAAGATCCGCCCCGTGATTCAGCAGGTGCGTTGCGAAGGCGTGGCGCAGGGTGTGCGGCGAGAGCTTCTTCTCGATGCCCGCCTTGGCGGCATACCGCTTGATGATGTGCCAGAACGCCTGCCGGGTCATGCAGTCGCCGCGTCGGGTCGGGAACAGGTAGTCGGTCTGGCGCTCGAGCAGGATCTCCATGCGCGCACCGTTCACGAACTCACGGATCCACGTCTGGGCCTCATCGCCCAGCGGAATCAGGCGCTCGCGATCCCCTTTGCCGATGACGCGCACAACCCCCTGGTTGAGATTGATCTGGGAGATACGCAGGCTGATCAGCTCGGAGACCCGCAGGCCAGTCGCGTACAGCACCTCCAGCATGGTGCGATCGCGGTGTCCAAGCGGATCGGTGACGACCGGCGCCGAGAGCAGCGACACCACTTCCTGTTCCGTCAACGACTGCGGCAGGGCACGCCCCACCTTGGGCATGGCAATGCGGGAGGTCGGATCCTCGCGAATCACCCCTTCGCGCACCAGATAACGAAAGAACCGCCGGAAACTCGAGAGCTGACGGGCGGTGGAGCGCGGCTTCGCGCCCGCCTCCACACGCCAGGCGATGTAGTCGAGCAGATCGGCGCGGGAGGCGGCGACCAGCATGACATCGCGGGCCGCGAGCCTGCGTGACAGGGCATTGAGATCCGCCCGATAGGCGCCGAGGGTGTTCTCCGACAACCCTCGCTCCATCCAGATCGCGTCAAGAAAACGCTCGATGAGCGCCTTGGCGGCGCCCCTGGCGTCACTGTCCTGACTGACTTGCAAGGCGTTGTGAGACATCCGGGACTCTTGATCGAGGCCAGGCCCCGGGGGCCGTGACCGGGCGGTATACTCCCGGGCGCGACGGCCGTGGCGGCAACCTCTCGGAAACGATGGCGGAGTATGCGCAGTGCACCTCGGGCACCGGCGTGACGGTGGTCACAGATACCTCTATGGCATTACATAACGAGAAACAGTTCACATGGCGGTGCGCGGCAGACTCATGGCAGACCCTGTACTTTTTTACATAATTCAAAGATGCGCGCAATTCTGACGCTGCCGCTGCGCGTCGCGTTTGGCTGCTATGCCGTGGTCGCCGGGCTGACCGTCACAGCGCTGGTATTGCCGATTCTGGTGGTCACGCCGGGGCTCAGGCGTCGGCGGGCCCTGGCACGCGTCGGGGCGCGGCTGATCTTCGGGCTGATCGGGGCGCGCCTGCGCGTGGAGGGTGAGGAACACATGCCGCGCGGCCAGGCAATCGTGGTCGCCAACCACGCGAGCTATCTGGACGGCATCATCCTCCAGGGGGCGTTACCTCCGGACTTCGGCTTCGTGATCAAGCGCGAAGTCACCCGCGTGCCGCTGGTCCACCTGCTGCTGCGCCGGATCGGCTCGCAGTTCGTCGACCGGTTCAGCGCCCAGGGCAAGCTGCGCGATGCCCGCCGCCTGGTCCGCATCGCCGCCAACGGCGAAGCCCTGGCCTTCTTTCCGGAGGGCACCTTCGGACCGCAACCCGGTCTGCGCCCATTCAAACTCGGGGCCTTTGCCGCAGCCAGCCGCGCCGGCCTGCCCGTGGTTCCGGTGATCATCTCCGGCGCCCGGCAGATGCTGCCGGCGGGCAGCCTGTTGCCGCGCCCCGGGCGTCTGCATGTGCGGGTCACGCCGCCGATTCAGCCGGGCGCAATGGCGGAACTCGATGCGCGGGCGCTGCTCGCGGCGGCCAGGCGGCGTATTCTGGTCCATCTTGACGAACCTGATCTCGAGCGCGGGCCGGATGCCTGAGCCCGCGGCATCGAGTGACAATGCCCGGACGGCCCGCTAGACTCGCTTGTGCATTGCAACATCCCCGCCCCCGAGGGATGACAACAAAAGACACGAGACAAGACGGGAGCTTCCACTATGAGCGACGACTCGATCGTCATCGTCGCCGCCAGGCGGACCGCCATTGGCGGCTTCGGCGGTCATTTCAAGGAGGCCGGGCTGCCGCAGCTCGGCGCGGCTGTGATGACAGCCTGCATCGCCGATACCGGCCTGCCCGGCGACGCCATCAGCGAGGTATTGATGGGCTGTGTACTCCCGGCCGGCGTCGGCCAGGCGCCGGCCCGCCAGGCCATGCTGGCCGCCGGGCTGCCGGTTGAGGTCGGGGCGACCACCCTGAACAAGGTCTGCGGCTCAGGCATGAAAGCCGTGATGACCGCTCATGACCTGATCCGCGCCGGCAGCGCACAGGTCGTGCTTGCGGGCGGCATGGAGTCGATGTCCGGGGCGCCGTACATCCTGCCCAAGGCGCGCTTTGGCCTGCGCATGGGGCACGCCCAGCTGCTCGACCACATGTTCTTCGACGGGCTGCAGAACCCCTATGACGGCAACATGATGGGCCATTTTGCCGAAGAGACCGTGGCGCATTACGGGTTCACCCGTGAGCAGCAGGACGACTTCGCCCGCCGTTCGGTCGAGCGGGCCATCCACGCAGTGGAGAGCGGCGCGTTCGTCACGGAAATCGCCCCGGTCACGGTGACCGGCCGCCGCAGCGAAGTGACCGTCAGCGAAGACGAGGAACCGTTCAACTGCGCGCTCGACAAGATTGCTACGCTGCGGCCGGCGTTCCGCCGGGACGGCACAGTCACCGCTGCTTCCTCGTCGAGCATCTCAGACGGCGCGGCGGCACTGCTGATCATGTCGGCTGCCGAGGCCAGCCGTCGCGGCCTGACGCCCCTGGCGCGGATCGCGGGGCACGCAAGCCATGCCCAGGCACCCGAGTGGTTCACCACCGCCCCGGCTGGCGCCATCCGCAAGCTGCTCGAACAGACGGGCTGGGCTGCAGCCGACGTCGATCTCTACGAGATCAACGAAGCCTTCGCCTGCGTCACCATGGCCGCCATGGAAGACCTGTCACTGGCGGCCGAGCGGGTGAACGTGAACGGCGGCGCCTGCGCGCTGGGACATCCCATCGGCGCCACCGGCGCGCGCCTGATCGTGACGCTGATACACGCCCTGCGGGCGCGGGGACTCTCGCGTGGCGTCGCCGCCCTGTGCATCGGTGGCGGCGAGGCCACCGCGATCGCGGTGGAAATCCCGGCCGGCGCTTGAGCCCCGCCGCGATGGGCCGGGCGCCAGTGCCCGGCCCATCGCAGGCCATTACATGCCCGAGTAGTTCGGGCCGCCCCCGCCCTCCGGGGTCACCCACTCGATGTTCTGCTGCGGATCCTTGATGTCGCAGGTCTTGCAGTGGACGCAGTTCTGCGCATTGATCTGGAAGCGCGGCTCGCCATCCTCGCCGGCCACCACCTCGTAGACGCCGGCCGGGCAGTAGCGCTGCGCCGGCTCATCGTACAGCGGCAGGTTTTTGGCGATCGGCAGCGAGGGATCCTTGAGGACCAGGTGGCAGGGCTGGTCTTCCTCGTGATTGGTCGACGAGAGAAACACCGAGGAGAGCTTGTCGAAGGTGAGCTTGCCGTCGGGCTTCGGATAGTCCGGCCTGGTCGTCTTGTCCGCGGGCAGCAGCGAAGCATGATCGGCATCGCGATTGTGCAGCGTAAACGGCATGCGTCCCCGGAAGATGTTCTGGTCAAGATAGACGAAGGCCGAGCCCATCAAGGTACCGAACCGATGCAGTGCGGGACTGAAATTGCGGCCACGGTGCAGCTCATCCCACAACCAGGAGCCACGCACGCGCTCGCCGTAATCGGTGAGGTCGCGCCCGGGCTCAGCGCCCTCGGTGAGCGCCGCGTACACCGACTCGGCGGCCAAAGCTCCGCTCTTGATCGCCGTGTGCGAGCCCTTGATCTTGACGCCGTTGAGAAAGCCCGCGTCGCAACCGACCAGCAGACCGCCGGGAAAACTCAGTTTCGGCAGGGACTGGAGCCCCCCCTTGTTCAGGGCACGGGCGCCGTAGCTGACACGCTTGCCGCCGTCCAGCAGTTCGCGGATGACCGGATGGGTCTTCCAGCGCTGGAACTCGTCGAACAGGCTGAGGTGCGGATTGCGGTAGTTGAGCGCGATCACCATGCCCAGATAGACGAGGTTGTCCTCGGCATGATAGAGAAATCCACCGCCCTCGGTATGCCCGTCCAGGGGCCAACCGAGCGTATGCACGACCTCGCCTTCGCGATGTTTTTCCGGGCTGATTTCCCAGACTTCCTTGAACCCCAGCCCGTAGTGCTGCGGATCGACACCGTCGCGCAGGGAGAAGTGCTTCATCAGCCGCTTGCCAAGGTGCCCATGACACCCCTCGGCAAAAATCGTGTAGCGGGCGCGGAGCTCGTAACCGGGCTCGAAGACGTCCTTGGGCTCGCCATCGCGGCCGACCCCCATATCGCCGGTGATCACACCGCAGACCTCGCCATCCTCGCCGAAGATGACATCAGCCGCCGGGAAACCGGGGAAGACGTTGACTTCCATGGCCTCGGCCTGCTCGCCAAGCCACTTGCACAGCCGGCCGAGGCTGATGATGTAATTGCCGTCGTTATGCATGGGCGAGGGTACGAGCAGATTCGGTACCCGGGTGGCCTTGCTGTCGCCGCGCAACCAGTGGAACACATCGCCGGTGACCGCCGTCTTTACCGGGGCGCCACGTTCGCGCCAGTCGGGCATCAATTCATCGAGCGCGCGGGGCTCGAAGACCGCCCCGGACAGGATATGGGCACCGATTTCGGAGCCTTTCTCCACCACTGCAACACTGAGGTCCTGGCCGTACTCGGCACACAGTTGCCGCAGACGGATGGCCGCGGCCAGGCCGGCCGGGCCGCCGCCAACGATCACGACATCGAATTCCATAGCTTCGCGTTCAACGTCCATGCTGCCCCCTTGCCAGGTCGCCTGCCCTGCCGCCGCCGTCGGACGGTTCGGTTCAGGTCGGGATTGTAGCACCGGGACTTTTGCCGGCCGACCCGCGCTGCAGTACCCTCCTCCTCCGCTCACCTGTCGAGCGCCTTGTCAGAGAGAGTGAACCGGATGACCGAGCCGTTATGGACGCCTTCCGCGGACCGAATCGCCAGCAGCCGCGTGAGCGCGTTCATGCGCGAAGTCGCGGCCCGTCAGGACATCGAACTGCCGGACTACGCGGCCCTGCACCGCTTCAGCATCGAACACCCCGAGGCCTTCTGGCGGGCGGTGGTGGCATTCTGCGGTGTGATCTTCGACGAGACGGCCGACTCACCGACCCTCCGCCACGCCGGGCGCATGCCCGGCGCGCGCTGGTTCCCCGGCATGACCCTCAATTTCGCCGAGAATCTGCTGCGTCACAATGACAGGCGCATCGCGCTGCAGTTCGTCAGCGAAGCCGGGCACGAAGAGGCGTTGAGCTACGCCGAACTGCGGGCCGAGGTCGGCCGGGTCGCCGCAGGCCTGCGGGCCGCGGGCATCACCCCCGGCGACCGGGTGGCCGCTTTCATGCCCAACCGCCCCGAGACGGTCATCCTGATGCTGGCTGCGGCGAGTATCGGTGCGATGTTCTCGTCGTGCTCGCCGGACTTCGGGGTCAGCGGCGTGCTGGACCGTTTCGGACAGATCGAGCCGCGGGTGCTGCTGTGCTGCGATGGTTACATCTACGCCGGCAAGCGGATCGACACGCGGGCGCGCACGGCGGAAATCCTCGCCGGACTGCCCAGCGTAGAACGTGTGCTGGTGGTCGGCTACCTCGAACCACGGCCCGCGCTGGACGGGCTGGCACATGCCGAACACTGGCAGGATTTCGGCGCGCCCGGCGCAGCGCCGTCTTTTGAGCGCCTGCCCTTCGAGCATCCGCTCTACATCATGTACTCCTCAGGCACCACCGGCGCGCCGAAGTGCATCGTGCACGGGGCCGGCGGGACGTTGCTGCAGCACCTCAAGGAACTGGTGCTGCACGTGGATCTCGACCGCGATGACGCGATTTTCTACTTCACCACCTGCGGCTGGATGATGTGGAACTGGCTGGTGAGCAGTCTGGCCGTCGGCGCGCGCGTGCTGCTGTTCGATGGCTCGCCGTTCGCGCCCGCCCCAGGGGTGCTCTGGGACATGGCCGAGCGTCATGGCGTCAGTGTCTTCGGGACCAGCGCCAAGTATCTTGCCGCCCTGGAGAAGGCCGGTGAGCGGCCCGCCCGCAGCCACAACCTCGAACGACTGCGTACCCTGCTGTCTACCGGGTCTCCGCTGTTGCCCGCGAGCTACGATTTCGTCTACCGGGACATCCATCCCGACGTGCAGCTGGCCTCCATCTCCGGCGGTACGGACATCGTCTCCTGCTTTGCGCTGGGCACACCGCTGCTGCCCGTGTACCGGGGTGAGCTCCAGGCACCGGGACTGGGCATGGCGGTGGCGATTTACGACGACGAGGGTCAGCCCCTGCCCGCGAGCCACCCTGGCGAACTCGTCTGCACACAGGCCTTCCCCTCGATGCCGCTGGGGTTCTGGAACGATCCCGAAGGGCGACGCTACCACGACGCCTACTTCGCACGCTTCGAGAACACCTGGTGTCACGGTGACTGGGCGGAACTCACCCCGCGGGGCGGGCTGGTGATCCACGGTCGATCGGACGCAACCCTCAATCCGGGTGGCGTGCGCATCGGGACTGCCGAGATTTATCGCCAGGTCGAGAAGCTTCCGGAGATCGCAGAATCGATTGTCGTCGGCCAGGACTGGGAGGGAGATGTGCGGGTGGTCCTGTTTGTGCGCCTGCAGCCTGGCGCTGCACTCGACGACGCACTCCGCGACAGGATCCGTCGCCAGATCCGCGAGCATGCCACGCCGCGGCATGTGCCGGCACACATCCTGGCCGTCGCCGACATCCCGCGCACCATCAGCGGCAAGATCGTCGAGCTTGCCGTGCGCAACGTCATCCACGGCCGCCCGGTGAAAAACCGCGACGTGCTGGCCAACCCGGAGGCCCTGGAATACTTCCGGGACCGGCCGGAACTGGCCGACTGAGTCGCTGCAGTGGACCGTCCCCTGGCGCGCTACCAACAGGCGCTTCGCGAAAACCTGATTCTCCCGGACCCTGCGCAACGCCAGGCCATAGAGAAGCTGGACGCGCTGCATGCCCGGCTGCTCGCCACGCCCTGGCATCGGCCACGGCGGCTGCGACTGCCGGGCCTGACCCGGCGCGTGACACCGGTGCAGGGCCTGTACCTCTGGGGTGGGGTGGGACGCGGCAAGACCATGCTGATGGATATGTTCTTCCAGTCTCTGCCGTTCAAGGAGCGACGGCGCAGCCATTTCCATCGCTTCATGAACGATGTCCACACCGCGCTCGGGGAGCAGCGCGAACAACGTGACCCCCTGTCCGCCATCGCCACCGAGATCGCCGGCACCACACGAGTGATCTGCTTCGACGAATTCTTCGTGTCCGACATCACCGACGCGATGATTCTGGGCACCCTGATCAAGGCGCTGTTCGACCACGGCGTCACCCTGGTGGCAACTTCGAACTGCGCGCCCACCGAGCTCTACCGCGACGGCCTGCAGCGCGCGCGCTTCATGCCGGCGATCGAACTGCTGGAAACGCATACGGAAGTGCTCAATGTTGACGGCGGAACCGACTACCGACTGCGGCTGCTGGAGCGGGCCAGCATCTATCAGGTCCCCCCGGAGGCGGCCGCCGAGCTGCGCCTGGAGGCGTGGTTCCACGACATCGCGGGCGAGGGCGAGCACTCTGCGGCGCCCCTGTCGATTCTCGGGCGCGAGATTCCGGTGCGCTGCTGCGCCGACGGTGTCGCCTGGTTCGAGTTCAGCAGCCTGTGCGAAGGCCCGCGCAGCCAGAACGATTACATCGAGCTGGCAAGGCTGTTCCACACGGTGCTGATCTCTGGCATTCCACGCCTTGACGGCACGAGCGACAACGCTGCCAGGCGGCTGATGGCTCTGGTCGACGAGTTCTACGACAGGCGTGTCAAGCTGATCGTCTCGGCAGATGCGCCGCCGGGCGAGCTGTATACCGGCGACCGACTGGGCTTCGAGTTTCGGCGTACCGCCAGTCGCCTTGAGGAGATGCAGAGCCATGAGTACCTGGCCGCAGAACACCGCCCCTGAGCCACCATGCGGCGGCTGGCAGACGGCATGCTAGAGTTGGCTTGCAGGACAGACGACAGGAGTCATCGGCAGTGAAGCGGGACGAGCGCAATGCAGGCAGACGCCTGGAACTCGAAACCTTCCTGCCCTATCGGTTGTCGATCCTGTCGAACACGGTGTCCTCCGCCATCGCGGCCGTCTACCGCCGACGCTTTCACCTGAGTATTCCGGAGTGGCGCGTCATGGCCATCCTGGGGCGCTACCCGGGACTGTCCGCGGCAGAGGTCGCCGAGCGTACGGCCATGGACAAGGTGGCCGTCAGCCGCGCGGTGGCGAAACTCCTCGACACCGGCCGCATCACCCGCAGCTTCGCAGACGCCGACCGGCGTCGTTCGATCCTGCAACTCTCGCCTGAAGGGGAGGCGGTGTATGCCGAGGTCGTGCCCGAGGCACGCGCACTCGAAGCCCAGCTGCTCGAGAGCCTCGACGCGGCTGAGCGTGCCGCGCTCGACCGGCTGCTGCGGCGGCTCACCGCTCGCGCGCGCGAACTCGAGGCGCGTACCGGCACCGATAGTGGTGGACCGGACTGAGCTCAGGCAGGCGTCGCGTCGCTGCGCAGCAGCCAGAGCTCGGGAAAACACTGCACATCGATGCCACGGCGCAGATAGGCCACGCCGTCCGAGCCTCCGGTACCACGACGCCGGCCAATGATCCGCTCCACGGTTTTCATATGGTGGTAGCGCCAGATCTGCAGCTGCTGATCGACATCCACCAGCAGCTCGCAGACAGCATGCACCTCGGCGTAAGCCTTGGCATTGTCATAGATGCGCCGTAACAGCCGCACGACTTCATCATCCTCCGGCGCGGTCATCGCCCAGTCGCGCCGCAGGCGCCGGGTCGGTACCGGATGTCCCTGGCGCGCGAGATGCAGGAGGAACTCGTCGAACAGCGCCGGCGCCTGCTGCAACCGCTCGAGCACCGCGCGCTGTGCGGGGTCGTGGGCAAAGATCTCCGGCACCGCCGGATCGCGACGTCCCAGCAGACATTCGAACTGCCGGAACTGGTAGGACTGGAAACCCGAAGCGGTACCGAGCGCGCCGCGAAACCCGGCATAGCCCTGCGGCGTCAGCATGTCGAACAGCGTCCACTGCGCCAGCATCTGGCGTTCGATTTCGCAGATGCGTGCGAGCCCACGCCGGGTGCTGATCAGGTCATCTTCGCGCAGCGCCGCCAGCACGGCATGCAACTCATGCAGCGCAAGCTTCAGCCAGAGCTCGGTAACCTGGTGCTGTATGATGAACAGCATCTCGTCATGGTGCTCTGGGGATGACAGGGGAGTTTGCGCCGTCAGCAATGCATCGAGGCCGAGGTACCCGCCGTAGGTCAACGGCGCGGCGGCTTCAGCGGCCGATGGCAAGTCTTGCTCGCGGTCTGTCATGGGTGCCTCGTCACTGCTCGCAGGACCGTCATGCTGCATGACAACATTGTAACGCCGGGAAGACAGGCATTGCTGGCGACGATATAGTTTCATATGCAACCAACTCGCCGACGTGAACTGCCGCCCGCCCCAGGGCCGGCATGTCCCGCGGCCGGCTGCGGAGAAATCTGATGGAAACCATCGCCGATTTTGAGATCCAGCACTCCCAATTCCTCGACCCCCAGGGGGAACCGCAGGACACCCTGCCGGCGTTCGCCGAGGACGCCGACTCGCTGCGCGCCATGTATGCGAGCATGCTGCTGGCGCGCATCTTCGATACCAAGGCGGTCAACCTGCAGCGCACGGGCAAGCTTGGCACGTATGCCTCATGCCTGGGCCATGAAGCCAGCCACGTCGGTATCGGGGCCGCCATGCGCCCCGAGGACTGCCTTGCGCCGAGCTATCGAGAGTATGGCGCCATGCTCTGGCGCGGCGTGCAGATGCACGAGATCCTGCTCTACTGGGGTGGCGACGAGCGCGGCAGCGATTTCGCCGGCCCGCGCCACGACTTCCCGTTCTGTGTACCGATCGCCACCCAGTGTCTGCACGCGGCCGGCGCGGCGATGGCCTACCAGCTGCGCGGCGAACCCCGCTGCGCCGTCTCGATCAACGGCGATGGCGGCACCTCGGAGGGTGCTTTCTATGAGGCGCTGAACATGGCCGGCGCCAAAAAACTGCCCGTGGTGTTCATGGTGATCAACAACAAGTGGGCCATCTCGGTACCGCTGGAACTGCAGACGGCCTCGCGCACGCTGGCACAGAAAGCGGTGGCGGCCGGCATCCCGGGCATCCAGGTGGACGGTAACGACGTCATCGCCGTGCGTCACTGGGTCGAACGGGCGCTCGAGCGCGCGCGTCGCGGTGAGGGCCCGACGCTGATCGAGACCCTCACCTACCGGCTGTCCGATCACACGACCGCCGACGATGCGAGCCGCTACCGCCCGCGCGAAGAGGTCGAGACGGCGCGCAAGCTCGAACCCCTGATCCGGTTACGCCGCTACATGGAAACCCGTGGCCTCTGGAACGACGAACGCGAGCAGGCCTGCCGGGCCGAAGCCATCGAGGCGGTCGACCGCGCCGTCGAGCGCTACATCAACACGCCGCGTGCGCCGGTCACGGCAATGTTCGATTACCTGTTTGCCAACCTGCCCCCCGGGCTGGTCGCCCAACGGGAACGGGCTGTGCGCCGCGCTGGCGGGGGCGCGCACTGATGGCCACGGTCACCCTGATCGAAGCGGTCACCATGGCACTGGCGCACGAGATGGCGCGCGATGAGCGGGTGATCGTGCTCGGCGAGGATGTCGGCGTGAACGGTGGCGTGTTCCGCGCGACCGCCGGCCTGCAACAGCGCTTCGGTGCCGAGCGGGTGCAGGACACGCCGCTGGCCGAGGCGATGATTGCCGGTGTCTCCGTGGGGATGGCGGCGCAGGGGATGCGGCCGGTCGCGGAGATCCAGTTCGAGGGATTCGTGTTCCCCGCGGTCGACCAGATCGTCAACCACGCGGCGCGCCTGCGTACCCGCACCCGCGGTCGACTGCAGTGTCCCATGGTCCTGCGCGTCCCCTACGGCGGCGGCATCCACGCCCCCGAGCACCACTCGGACAGCCCCGAGGCGATGTTCGCGCACATGCCCGGGATCCGGGTTGTCATTCCCTCGTCACCCGCGCGGGCCTACGGCTTGCTGCTGGCTGCCATCCGTGATCCCGACCCGGTGATCTTCTTCGAGCCCAAACGCATCTACCGGCTGCAGAAACAGGAGGTGCCCGACACCGGCGAGGCCCTGCCGCTGGATGTCTGCTACACGCTTCGCGAGGGTGATGACGTCACCGTCGTGACCTGGGGCGCCATGACCTACGAAACGCTGAAAGCCGCCGACCAGCTGGCTGGCGAGGGGGTGAGCTGCGAGGTCATCGACGTGGCCACACTGAGTCCGCTCGACGCCGAGACCCTCATCGAATCCGTGGAGAAAACCGGTCGCCTGGTGATCGTGCACGAGGCACCCCAGAGCTTTGGCGGCGGCGCGGAAATTGCTGCGGTGGTCGCCGAACACGCACTCTACAGCCTGCGCACGCCCATCCGGCGGGTGGCGGGCTACGACACCATCATGCCGCTGTTTCGCCTGGAATCCGAGTACATGCCGGGGGTTGCCCGGGTGATCGAGGGCATCCGCGAGACGCTGGAGGACTGAATCATGACCACGACATTCCGCCTTCCCGATCTTGGCGAGGGCCTGCCCGAAGCCGAGATCATCACCTGGCACGTCGAGGAAGGCCAGCAGATCAAGACTGACGATCTGCTGGTCAGCGTCGAGACCGCGAAAGCGGTGGTGGAAGTCCCCTCGCCGGTCACCGGACGGATCAGTCGCCTGTACGCCAGCGAAGGCGACATGGTCGAGACGGGCGCACCCCTGGTCGACTTCGAGGAGACCGGGGAGACTGAGGAGACGGGGAAGACCGAGGCGGCCGGCAACACAGCGGAAGACAGCCCACCGGCGCGGGACGACTCCGGCACCGTGGTCGGCAGCATGCCCTCGAGTGACGATGTCCTGGTCGAAACCGCGCGCGCCGGCAGTCGCCGCGGCGGGCAGCGCGCGCCGAAAGCCGCGCCAGCCGCCAGGGCCCTGGCCGAAGAACTCGCCGTCACCCTCGATGACGTCGCCGCTTCCGGCAGTGCCGGCCAGATCACACCCGAGGACGTCCGTGCCCATGCCGAAGCCCGCGATGCCGCGGCGGCCCGTGGCAAGGCGCCTGAGCGCGGACCGTGGCGCGGCGGCGTGCTGCGGGGTCCGCGCCGGGCGATGGCGAAGAGCATGAGCGCCTCGGGGGCGCAGGTGGTGCCGTGTACGGTGTTCGACGACGCCGACATCGAGCACTGGCGCGAACCGCGGGCCATCACCGAGCGTCTGCTGCGTGCGATGGTCGCGGGCTGCCGCGCCGAGCCCGCGCTCAACGGTTTCTTCAACGCCGAAGACGAGCGACTGGAGGCTGCCGAGCGCATCGACATCGCCATGGCCGTCGATACACCGGACGGGCTGATCGTACCCGTGGTGCGCGATGCCGCCAACAAGTCGCTGATCGAGCTGCGCGCCGATGTCGACCACGTCAAGCAGGCGACCCGCACACGCAGCATCCGCCCCCAGGACATGCTGGACTACACCATTACCCTCTCCAACTTCGGGATGCTCGCGGGCCGCTATGCCACGCCCGTCATCGTCCCGCCTACGGTGGCGATTCTGGGCTCAGGTATGCTGCAACGCGATCTCGTACCGGTGCTCGGGGGTATCGAGGTCCACCGTCGAATCCCGCTGTCGCTCACCTTCGATCACCGCTGCATCACCGGAGGCGAGGCGTGTCGCTTCCTTGCCGCGGTCATCACCGACCTGTCGCAGCCGGAGTGACCCGGCGCGGCGCACACGAGACAATAGACCGACCCTCACACATGAGCGCAAGACAGGAAGCTGCCGTATGACCCCCGCGAAACCGAGCCGCCGCAAATCGACCGCAACGAAGTCGAACCGCTCGAAGTCTCCCGGACCCAGGTCCATGGCACAGGCCCCCGCGACCGCCGCCGAACTCCTCGAAGCGATCGCCCGCCGCGCCCGCCGGACGGCCACCCGCCTGCCCGCGCGCCTCGAGCTCGGGGAACTCGTGCGTCAGTACTACCGTAACGTCGCCGAGGAAGATCTCAGCGCGCGCAGCGTGGAAAACCTCGCAGGTGCGGTCCTCGCTCACCTGGACCTCGGCCGACACCGGCGCGGGGCAGCCGCCTGCATCCGCGTGTACAACCCGACGACAGCGGAACACGGTTGGAGCTCGCCGCATACCATCGTCGAAATCATCCATGACGACATGCCTTTCCTGGTCGATTCGAGCACCATGACGCTGAACCGTCTCGGCCATGAGATCCACCTGACCATCCATCCGGTGCTGATGATCGAGCGCACCCCGCGCGGCCAACTCAGTCGCCTGCACCCACGCGGCGCCGAACAACCGCGCACCCGCGCGGAATCGTTCATCCGCTTCGAGATCCTGCGGGAACCAGACGCCGCGCGCCACGACGAAATCGTGGCAACGCTGGAAGCGACGCTCGCCGATGTCCGAGCGGCCGTCGAGGACTGGCCGGCGATGGTGGCAAAACTGCGCGTGGCCAGCGCGGAACTGCCCGCCAACGCCGCAATGCTGCCCACAGAGACGGTACAGGAGAACTGTCGTCTGCTCGACTGGATGGCGGATGATCATTTCACCCTGCTCGGTTACCGTGAATACCGACTCGACCGGCGCGGGCGCGGCGCGCGGCTGGTGGCCGTGCCGGAGACGGGACTCGGCATCCTGCGCGACCGACCGGGCGAGCCACCCTCGCAGCAGGTCCTGAATCCACGGATGCAGCGGGTCGCCGACTCCCGCGATCCATTGGTCATCACCAAGGCCAACACCCGCGCGACGGTGCATCGGCCCGGCTATCTCGATTATGTCGGCGTCAAGGTCTTCGACCGGCAGGGCCGACCGGTGCGTGAGCGACGTTTCCTGGGCCTGTACACCTCCAGCGCCTATAGCCGCCAGGCGCGCGATATCCCGGTGCTGCGCGAGAAACTTCGGGAAGTCCTCGAGCGCTCCGGGGTGACGCCGGGCAGCCACCGCGCCAAGGCGCTGCAACACACCCTCGACAGCTATCCCCGCGACGAGCTCTTCCAGATTTCCATCGAGGATCTGCTGCGAATCGCTCACGGCATCCTCAACCTGCAGGAGCGCCACCGGGTCCGCCTGCTGATCCGGCGTGAGGCCTTCCAGCGATTCTACTCCTGCCTGGTGTTCGTGCCACGCGACCGCTACCGCACCAGCGTCAGGCTGCGTATCGAGGACATCCTGCGCGAGGAACTGCATGGCGAGCAGATCGACACCAACGTCGAAATCTCCGAGTCGGTACTCGCGCGCATGCACGTCATCGTACGCAGCCCCCCCGACAGCGAGCCACGGATCAGCTTCCAGGCGATCGAGCGGCGGATCGAGGAAACGGTGACGACCTGGCAGGACCGCCTGCGCGAGGAAATGCTCGAACGCTTCGACGAGGCCCACGGCAACGCGCTCTACCAGCGCTACTGCGATGCCTTCCCGGCAGCCTACCGCGAGGATGTCAGCCCGCGGGAAGCAGGCTTCGACATCGAGCGCATAGACGACATTCTGGCCGGGCGCAGCAGCATGGCCACCAGCCTGTATCGTCCACCCCAAGCGGCTGACGAGCGGCTGCGTTTCAAGATCTGCCGGGCCGGTGCGCCCCTGCCGCTGTCGCAGGTGGTGCCGATGCTCGAGCACATGGGTGTGGACGTGGTCAGCGAGCGGCCCTACCGGCTGCGCCTGGAGGGCGATCTGCCAGTCTACATCCAGGACCTGGATCTGGTTGGCCAAGGGGGGCGGAGCTTCGATCCGCAGAACTGCGGTGAGCGTTTCCAGCACTGTTTCCGCGCCACGCTGGACGGTCACGCCGAAAGCGACGGACACAACCGCCTGGTCCTGCTGGCGCAGCTCGACTGGCGCCAGATCGTGGTGCTGCGCGCCTGTACCAAGTATCTCGTACAGACCGGCATGCCGTTCAGCCAGGCCTACATGCAGGAGGTGCTGAGCGGCGCGCCGGCACTCGCCGCCGCGCTGGTGGACCTGTTCGCCGCCCAGTTCGACCCGGCGCTTGCCGAGCGCGCGCGCCAGCGTCTGCGCCACGACGCCGATGCACGCATCGAGGCGTGCCTGAACAGTGTCAGCAGCCTCGACGAAGACCGCATCCTGCGCGCCTACCATGATGTCGTGCGAGCGATGCTCCGGACCAATCACTTCCAGCGCGAAGCAGACGAGACGCCGAAGGCCTACCTGGCCTTCAAGCTGGATCCGGCCCGGCTGCCGGAGCTCCCGCGGCCCAGGCCGCGCTACGAGATCTTCGTCTACTCACCGCGGATGGAGGGTGTGCACCTGCGTGCCGCGGACATCGCCCGCGGTGGCCTGCGCTGGTCGGACCGCCGCGAGGATTTCCGCAGCGAGATTCTCGGCCTGATGAAAGCTCAGCAGGTCAAGAACACCGTCATCGTCCCCAACGGGGCCAAGGGCGGCTTCGTCTGCAAGCGACTGCCCGAGGGCGATCGGGCAGCCGTGCAGGCTGAGGTGCGGGCCTGTTACCGCATGCTCATTCGCGGCATGCTCGACATTACCGATAACATCGTCGGTGGCAACATCCAGCCGCCACCGCGGGTTCGCCGCCTCGACGGCGACGACCCCTACCTGGTGGTCGCCGCCGACAAGGGCACAGCCACATTCTCGGATCTCGCCAACGATATCGCCGCCGAATACGGCTTCTGGCTGAGCGACGCCTTCGCCTCGGGCGGCAGCCATGGCTATGACCACAAGAAAATGGGGATCACGGCACGTGGTGCCTGGGAGGCGGTCAAGCGGCACTTCCGCGAACTCGGCATCGATGTCGCCAACCAGACCTTCACCGTCGCCGGCATCGGCGACATGAGCGGTGATGTCTTCGGCAACGGTATGCTGCAGTCAGACCGTATTCGCCTGCTCGCCGCCTTCGACCATCGACATATCTTCATCGACCCGGATCCTGATCCGACGGTCGCCTGGGCGGAACGCAAGCGTCTGTTCGCACTCCCCACCTCGAGCTGGGAGGACTACCGGCCCGAAGCCATCTCGAGTGGCGGTGGCGTGTATTCGCGGGCAGCCAAGTCCATTGAGCTCTCGGCTGCTGCCGCACAGGCCATCGGGGTGCGCGAGCGGCGCATCACCCCGCCGCAGCTCATCCAGGCGATCCTGAGAATGCCTGTGGACCTGCTTTGGAACGGCGGTATCGGCACCTATGTGAAGGCCGCTGCAGAATCCCACGAAGATGTCGGCGACCGGGCCAACATCGCCGTACGGGTGAATGGTCGGGACCTGCGCTGCAAGATCCTGGGTGAAGGCGGCAACCTCGGCATCACCCAGCGTGGGCGCATCGAGTACGCGCAAACCGGCGGACGGCTGAACACCGACTTCATCGACAACTCGGGAGGGGTGGAATGTTCCGATCGTGAGGTCAACATCAAGATCCTGCTGCGCGACGCCGTCGACACCGGTGCCCTGCGCATGCCGGCACGCAACCGCCTGCTCGAGCGCATGACCGACGAGGTGGCGGCGCTCGTGCTGCGCACCAACTATCAGCAGACGCAGGCGATCAGCGTGCTTGCCGCACGGGCGGTGGAGCGCAGCAACGAGAACGCCAGCCTGCTGCGCTGGCTGGAACGCCGGGGCCTGCTGGACCGGGATCTCGAGTTCCTGCCCGACGACGAGGAAATTGCCGACCGCCGGACACGCGGGCGAGGACTCACACGACCAGAGCTCGCGGTCATCCTCTCCTACGCCAAGATTGAATTCTACGACGCACTCTGCGCGTCGGACATCACGGCCGACCCCTACCTCTTCGAGGAACTCTCCCGCTATTTTCCCCAGCCGCTGCGCAAGCGCTTCGCCCAGCAGGTGCCTGGCCATCGGCTGGCCCGCCAGATCGTCGCCATGCTCATCACCAGCAGCATGATCAACCGCATGGGCCCCACCTTCCCGATGCGCGCCCAGGAAGAGACCGGGGCGGACGCCGGCAGCGTCGCGCGCGCCTATACCATCGCGCGCGACGTCATTGGCATGCGCGATCTCTGGGACGGTATCGAGGCGCTCGACACCAAACTGCTGGCGCCGGTGCAGCTCGACATGCTCTTCGAGTCGGCCCGTCAGTTGCGCAATATCGTGTACTGGTTCCTGCGCCACCATGCCGGCGAGCTGGATGTCACGGCGCAGGTGCAGACCATGCGCGAGGCCGTCTCCGGGTTGATGCAGCGGCTGCCGGAGCTCATGCCGGCCGTCAGCGCCAGACGCCTCGAACGGGCCACCCAGGAGCACGCACAGCACGGCGTGCCGGAGGCGCTGGCGCGGCACATGGCGTCTCTGCCATACGGTCTGGCCGCGCTCGACATCGTCGAGGTGGCCAGTCAGACGGAGCGCGACCCGGCCGATGCGGCACGGGCGTATTTCGAGCTCGGCCGCGCGCTCAAGCTCGACTGGCTGAAACAGGAAATCGAGAAGCTGGCTGTGGAAGGACGCTGGCAGGCACTGGGACGCGGCACCCTGCGGGGCTCGGTCCACGATCTCCAGCGACAGGTGCTGCAGCGCTGCCTTGGCGAGCGCAGCCGCGAAGATGCCGAGGCCGCTGTCTCGGCCTGGCTGAAGGCGCATCGCCCCGTGGTGGTCAAGACCTTGCATACGCTCACCGAAATGCAGGCGAGCAAGCGGGTGGACTTCGCGACCCTCTCCGTGGCCCTGGAGGAACTTCGCCGCCTGGCCGCGATGACCTGAGCGGCTGGTGTAGAATGCGCGGCAGGGTTAATTCTGGGAGTCCCGCTTGGCCACGGAACCGCTGATCGCCGTCTTCATCGACTTCGAGAATCTGGCGCTCGGCGTCGACCAGAGCAAGCAGAAGCACTTCGAGATTCAGCTGGTGCTCAAGCGCCTGCTGCAAAAGGGCCGCATCGTCTTCAAGCGTGCCTACTGCGACTGGTCGCGCTACCGACGCTACGTCAATGAATTTCACGCCGCCGGCATCGAGCTCGTTGACATCCCCCAGAGCAAGTTGAGCGGCAAGAACAGCGCGGACATCCGCATGGTCGTCGACGCGCTCGAGCTCTGCTATGTGAAGGAACATCTCGATATGTTCGCACTGGTCTCGGGCGACAGCGATTTCTCGCCGCTGGTCTCGAAATTGAAGGAAAACGACAAGCGCGTGATCGGCTGCGGCGTGCGTCGCTCATCCTCCGACCTGCTCATCAACAACTGCGACGAGTTCATTTTCTACGACGACCTCGAGAAGAAGGCGGCGCTGCCACCGCGCAAGCGCCGCGAGGGGGCCACCGAAAAGGAGTCCAAGCGGGACAAGGGACTCGACATCCTGGTGTCAACGGTGCAATCGCTGCAATCGGATTACGACACGGTATGGGGCTCGATGATCAAGCAGGCCATCCGTCGTGTACATCCCGACTTCAGCGAAACCGCCTACGGCTTCGGCAATTTCACCGAACTGCTGGAAGCCGCCGCCAAGGAAAAGCGTCTAAGGCTCGACTACGACGAAAACCGCGGTAACTACAAGGTCAGCGCGAGCGAGTAAGTGCGACGCGCCTCCAGGCACCGGGGAACAGAGACAAGGGACGGACATGACCGGAAAACTCGTGCTGCTGCGCCATGGCCAGAGCGAATGGAACCTGCAGAATCTCTTCACCGGCTGGAAGGATGTCGACCTCACGGCGCAGGGTCGCGAGGAAGCCCGTCGGGCCGGGCGGGAACTCCTGGCCGCAGGCCTGGACTTCGACGTGGCCCACACCTCGTTGCTCAAGCGCGCGATCCGGACGCTGTGGATCACGCTCGATGAGATGGACCGCATGTGGATCCCGGTGCGGCGGCACTGGCGACTGAACGAGCGCAGCTATGGCGACCTGCAGGGTCTGAACAAAGCCGAGACCGCCGCGAAGCACGGCGAGGACCAGGTCAAGATCTGGCGACGCAGCTACGATGTGCCACCTCCGGCACTGGCAGAAGACGACGAACGTCATCCCCGTCATGACCCCCGCTACCGCACCCTTGATCCAGGCACGCTGCCAGCCACCGAATCGCTGAAGACCACGCTCGAGCGTGTTCGACCCTACTGGCAGGATTACATCGCACCGCAGTTGCTGGCCGGCCAGAATGTCCTGGTTGCGGCACACGGCAACAGCCTGCGGGCGCTGGTGAAAATGCTCGAGGGAATGTCCGAGGAGACGATTGTCGGTTTCAACATCCCCACCGGCGTGCCACGCCTCTACGAACTCGATGGCGCGCTCACGCCCACCCGCGCGGAGTTCCTCGGCGATCCCGAGGCCATCGCGGCCGCCGCCCAGGCCGTCGCCAACCAGGCCAAGGGCTGAGCGCGATGATCTACTCGCTCGGCCAACGCATGCTCCGTCCACACGGCGCGTTCTACATCGCACCCTCGGCGCAGGTGATCGGCGAGGTGGTGCTCGGTGAGAACGCGAGCATCTGGTTTGGAGCAGTGGTCCGTGGCGACTGCGAGACCATCAGCATCGGCGCCGGCACGAACATCCAGGATGGCGCGGTGCTGCACACCGATCCGGGTGCGCCGCTGGTCATCGGTGAACGCTGCACCGTGGGGCATCTGGTGATGCTGCATGGCTGCACGCTTGGGAATCACTGCCTGGTCGGCATCGGCTCGACCATTCTCAACCATGCCCGCATCGGCAACAACTGCATCGTCGGTGCCAACAGCCTGATCACTGAAGGCAAGACCTTCCCCGACGGCTCCCTGATCATGGGCTCGCCCGCCAAGGTCGTGCGGGCGCTTGACGAGGCCCAGATCGCCAAGCTCGCCCAAGGCGCAGACCACTACATCGAAAACGGCCGACGGTTCGCGCGCGAGCTGCGACCGGACCCACGCTACCCTGGCTGAGGCCTAGCGCGGCTGGCACAGGCGCCGAAAGCCTGCGGCCGTGTAGGGCACGAGGCGGGCATGCACGCTGTCCAGGTCGCTGGACCGGCAGACGCCACCAGACAGTTGATCGATCCTGCCGGTCTCGGCAAAGGTCAGGGTCAGCGCACCCGAGAGAAAGTGGTAGCTCCAGAAGATATCCTCCTCGGCGGCCTCCGGCAGGGCCTCGCGCAGTGCCGCGATGAACTCCTGGACCAGCGGATCGAAATATTTGGTCATCCCGATGGGCGCGAGCTCGGGTGAGTTGTTCACCTGCGCCACCAGCGCGAAATAGCGCTTCCAGCCCGGGCCACCGTGCGCCGAGCGGTTCAGCAGCGGATGGGTGAAGGCGTCGATGATGTCCTCGAGCGCCGGCGGCGCCGGTGCGGCCGCGTCCCGGCAGGCCTTGAGCATGGCCAGGCGCTCGCTGTTCAGCGTTTCGGCCCGGCGCAGGAATACCGTCTCGAACAGATCGCTCTTGCGGCCACAGTGGTAGTTGACCAGCGCCACGTCGACGCCAGCCTCCCGGGCGATCTCGCGCACGGAGACCCCGTGGAACCCGCGGTCGGCGAACAGTTTTTCCGCCGCATCGAGGATGCGCTCGCGGGTGGTCTGGGTCGAGCGGCTCATGTCGTATCAACTCCCTGCATCGCAGCGCAGCGGCGCCCGCGCTATTGCACCGCAGCGCGACCGTCACGACAACGTCGACCGGTGCCGCGCGCCACCCCTCCGGAATGTCGCCGCCACCGGGTCTTGCGTTTCATCAAACGTTGAATTAATTTCAACACCTGTTGAACGCCGGTGCAAGCCGGGCGCGAGACTCTGGGGACACCACACACCGTACGCCACCCTCACCGGGGGCACGCGTTCGCCGCCAAGACACCGGGGGAGCATTGTCATGAACCACGCGAATTCCGTCACCCGCAGCCTGCTGGCTGCGGCCATCACTGCCGCGCTGGCCCTGCCGGCAACCCAGGCGGCCCGCGCCCAGGGCGCGACCGGCCTGGAAGAAATCGTCGTCACCGCGCGCCGCGCCGAGGAGACCCTGCAGGACGTGCCGATCGCCGTCTCGGCCTTCTCCGCCGAGGACCTGCGCAACCTGCAGGCTGAGGATCTTTCGGCACTCCAGGGGGCAGTGCCGAACCTCAACCTGGTCCAGGGCCGGGGCTCGGCCTCCAGCGCCAACATCTTCATCCGCGGCATTGGCCAGCCCGACGCCCTGCAGACCTTCGATCCGGGCGTGGGCGTGTACCTGGACGACGTCTACATCTCGCGCATCCAGGGCGCGCTGTTCAACCTGCATGACGTGGAACGCATCGAGGTGCTGCGCGGCCCGCAGGGCACCCTCTACGGCAAGAACACCATTGCCGGCGCGATCAAGATCGTCACCCGCCGCCCAGGCCCGGAGACCGAAGCCGACATCGAGGTCGGTATCGGCCGCTACAACGCCCGCAACGCCAAGGCCTATTTCGCCGGCGAACTCACCGACACGCTCTACGGCAGTGTTTCCGGCCTGTGGTCCGAGCGCGACGGCACGGTCACCGATTATCTTACCGGTCGCGAGTACAACGACCGCGACGAGCGCGCCGCGCGCGTGGCACTGCGCTGGGTGCCGACCGACACCCTGGAGGCGACGCTGGCCTTCGACACCACCCGCCAGCGCAACGCCTTGAACCTGGGCAAGGCGGAGGCGCCGCTGATCTCCGTGGATGTCTCGACCCTCCCGCCCACTGTGGTACTTCGTCGCCTGCCGGATGCTGGCGAGTGGGACCGCACAGCCGCCTCCCTGCTGCCGAACGATCCGGGTCAGAAGCTCGATCACACGGGCGTATCGCTGACCGTGGACTGGGACATCAATAGCGCCCTGCGCGCGAAATCCATCACCGCCTTCCGGAACCTGGAGACCGCGTTCTTCATCGACATTGATGGCACCGAACTGGAACTCGGCGATGTGTTTGTCGGTGTCGATCAGGACCAGATCTCCCAGGAGTTCCAGCTGGCCTGGGACAATGGCGGTGACTTCCGCGCCATCGGCGGCGTGTATGCCCTGCGCGAGACGATCGAGTCCGACCAGGCTGCGTTCGCCGATGACTTCCTGCTGTTCGGGCCCATCCCGATCGACTTCCTGCGCACCATCGAGGACGACCTGAAGACCACCAGCTATGCGATCTTCGGCCAAGGCACCTGGGCCTTCGCGCCGCAGTGGTCGGCCACCCTGGGCATGCGCTATACCTACGAAAAGAAGGACTACTTCCGCAGCACCAGCACGTTCTCCAGCATCCTGGGTAACGCCGATCCAGCCTTTGCTTTCGACGTCGACGACAGCTGGAACGCATTCACCCCCAGCCTGACGCTGGACTACAAACCCAGCGACGACGTGCTGCTCTACGGCAGCATCGCCCGCGGCTTCAAGAGCGGCGGCTTCAACGGCCGCGCGAACGCAGCGGTCGACGTCAGCACCTTCGATCCCGAGTATGTCTGGACCTACGAACTCGGTGCCAAGAGCACGCTCGCCGACAACCGCGTGCGGCTGAACGCCGCTGCCTTCTTCAGCGACTACAAGGACTTCCAGGCACGCATCTCCGAGATCTCCAACCCCGACGACCCGATCCCGAATTTCGGTTTCCCGGTACTGAACGCCGGCAAGCTGGAGATCTGGGGCGCCGAGCTGGAGGCGGCCTGGGTCCCGGTCGACGCCTTGACGCTCGCCGCGCAGCTCGGCTATCTGAAAGCCGATTACAAGGAGTTCCGTGGCCGCGCGGCCGGCCCCGACGGTTCGGTCATCATCATCGACCGCTCCGGTGACGAACCGCCCTTCGCGCCCGAATGGACCGCCAGGCTGGCGGCCAGCTATACCTTCGAGTTCGGCACCTCGGGATCGCTCACGCTGGGCGCCGATGGCGCCTACCGCAGCAAGGCCTGGCTGTCGGTCGACAACCAGGACGTGCTCACCCAGTCGGGCTACTGGCTGGCCAACGCCTTCGTCAGCTGGCTGAGCGATGACGCGCGCTGGCGGGTGACCGGCGGGGTGCGCAATCTCACCGACGAGGTCTACAAGGTGGATGCGCAGGAGTTCACCGCCGTCGGCAACATCCAGACCGCCTACTACGGTGACCCGCGCACCTGGACACTGTCGCTGCGCTACAGCTTCTGATGGCCTGGTTCGCGGCGCCGGCGCCGCTGCTGCCGGAGATCCTGGCACGCCATGGCCGGCAGCGGCCGCGGCGCCGGGCGCTGGTCTGCGGTGACCAGACGCTGGACTGGGCGGCGTTCAGCGCCGCCCTGGACCGCACGGCCAGCGCCTTCCATGCCCTCGGCCTGTCACCCGGCGAGCGAGTGGGCGTCCTGATGGACAACAGCATCGAGATGCCGCTGGCGATGTTCGGCGCGATGCGCGCCGGGCTGGTGGCGGTGCCGCTCAACACGTCGCTGGCCGATCCCGCCATCGCCGGCATGCTGCGCGACTGTGGCGCGCGGGCCATTGTCGTGACCCCGGCGCACCGGGCCCGGGTGGACGCGCTGCCAGCGGAGCTTCACGCGGCACTGCGCGGCCGGAAGATCTGCACCGGCACCGAGCCAACCCACGAGGACTGGCTGGCCTGGGCGCCCTGGGTGACGGCGGCGGACCGGCAGCCCCCTGACGTCCAGATCGACGACGAAGCCCCCTGCAACATCATCTACTCCTCGGGCACGACAGGACTGCCGAAAGGCATCGTGCATGGCCATCGGCGACGCCTTGACTGGGCCTACGATCTCGGCGTCGCGCTGCGCTACCACGGCGGCGCCGTCACGCTCTGCTCCCTGGGGCTGTACTCGAACATCAGCTGGGTGGCGATGCTGTGCACCTGGGTGGCCGGGGGCACGGTGATCGTGATGCCGGGCTTCGATGCCCGCAGCACGCTCGAGACCATCGCGCGCGAGCGCATCACGCACTTCGCCATGGTCCCGGTGCAGTTCCAGCGACTGGTGGACGATGAGGCCTACGCGACCAGCGACCGCAGCAGTCTCCAGGCGGTGATGTGTTGCGGCTCACCGCTGCCGTTCGGGCTCAAGCAGCAGCTGCTCGAGGATCTCGGCGGCGCCTTCATCGAGCTCTACGGACTCACCGAGGGCCTGATCACCACCCACGACCCCGAGACCGCGTGCGACCGGCTGGGCTCGGTCGGCCAGGCGCTGACGGGCACCGAGGTGCGCATCATCGACGACGCGGGCCACGAGTGTGCGCCCGGCGAGCCCGGCGAGATCGTCGGGCGGGGCCGTATCCTGATGAGCGGCTATCTGAATCGTGATGATGCCAACGCCGAGTCGACGTGGACCGACATGGCCGGGGCGCGCTGGCTGCGCACCGGCGACATCGGTCGGATGGACGAGGACGGCCATCTCTGGATCGTGGACCGCAAGAAGGACATGATTGTCTCCGGCGGCCAGAACATCTTCCCGGCCGACATCGAGGCGGTGATGCTGGCGCATCCGGACATCGCGGACGTGGCCGTGATTGGCGTGCCGAGCGAAAAATGGGGCGAGACGCCGCTCGCGCTGGTCGTGCCCCGGCGCGACGCGCCAGAGGCCGAGGTGCTGTGCGCCTGGGCCAATGCGCGGCTCGGCCGCCAGCAGCGTATCAGCGGCGTGCGCTTCCGCGAGAGCCTGCCACGCAACCCGAATGGCAAGGTGCTCAAGCGGGAGTTGCGCCGGGAATACACCGCGCTCGCGCACTGAGGCGCGGGGCGAGCCGCGCCCCCGGCGCCCGACGAAGGAGCCTGCATGCACGACGACAGCCCGGATCACATGACGGCACACTGGCAGAGTGAGGATGGCCTGAGCCTCTTCTATCGCGATTTCGGCGGGCCGGAGGCCGCCGGGCTGCCCGTGCTCTGCCTGCCGGGGCTGACCCGCAACAGCCGCGACTTCATCCCCCTGGCTCAACGCCTCGCGCCCCGGCACCGGGTGCTGTGCCCCGATCTGCGCGGCCGCGGCTATTCCGAGCCTGACCCGGACTGGCGCAATTACCAGCCCCCCACCTACGTCGCCGACACCTGGCGGCTGCTCGATACGCTCGGGCTCGAGCGCGTCATCGTCGTCGGCACCTCGCTGGGCGGCCTGATGGCCATGATCATGGCCGCGCAGCAGCCGAACCGCCTGGCCGGCGTGGTGCTGAACGACATCGGCCCGGAAATCGCGCCGGAGGGACTTGCCCGCATCCGGGGGTATGCCGGGCTGCTGCCGCCGGTCAGCGACTGGGCGGCAGCGAGTGCCCAGATCCGCGAAGTCTACGAGATCGCGCTGCCCGACCTCGATGACGCCGCCTGGCTGGAATACGCCCGTCGCAGTTACCGGGAGGACGCCCAGGGCCGACCCCGCCTGGACTACGATCCAGCCATCGGCCGCGCCGTCCAGGAAGTCAGTGGCGAGGCCCCCGATCCCTGGCCGTTGTTCAGGGCGCTGAGCATGCCGACGCTCGCGTTGCGAGGAGCGCTCTCGGACATTCTGAGCGCGGCGACGCTCGCCCGCATGCAGGCCGAGAAACCCGATCTCCGGGTGGCGGTGATTCCGGGCCGCGGCCACGTGCCGCTGCTCGACGAACCGGCGAGCGTGGCGGCCATCGACGACTTCCTCGCCTCGCTGGCCCATGGGGGTGGCGCGTGAGCATGGCGCACATGCGCCAGAGACCGAGGCTCATGCTGGCGACGCTGGCGCTCCTGCTGGGCAGCGCCTGCAGCGGCAGCGGCGAGGCGCCGGCCCCGGCCAGCGCGGACGACGCAATGGCGGCGGACACTCAGCTCCCAGCACTCGGGCTGCCGCTGACCGGCATCACGGTCTCCGGGATTTCCGCCGGGGGCTACATGGCCACCCAGTTCCACCTGGCCCATGCCGAGTGGATCAACGGGGTGGCGGTCCTGGCGGCGGGTCCCTGGCGCTGCGCCGAGGGTCGCCTGCAACAGGCCCTGGGACGCTGCATCGATGGGGACGAGGCGAGCCTCGACGCCGGGCGCCTGGCTACCGAGGCCAGAGGTCTGGCGCGGGATGGCCGCCTGGCCCCCGCGTCGGCCGTCGCGGGGGATCGGGTGTGGCTGTTCCGCGGCACCCGCGACACGGTCATCAGTGCCGGGGTCATCCGTGCGCTCGCCGGGTTCTACCGCACCTATGCCCCGGAGGCGGACATCACCCTGCGCGAGGATATCGATGCGGTGCATGGCTGGCCGACCGTGGCCTTCGGCGCCGCCTGCGAGGGCTTCGAGCCGCCGTATCTGACCGCCTGTGGCGTGGACGTGGCCGGCACACTGCTGCGCGCACTGCTCGATGACCTGACGCCGCCCGAGGGTAACGGTACCGACAACGGCCTGCACCGTTTCGATCAGCGCCCCTTCTGGCCGGCGCGCAGCGGACATTCCCTGCACGAATCCGGCTGGCTGTATCTCCCGCGGGCCTGCGGAGACGGGACGCGGGCCTGCCGGCTGCATGTGGTCTTCCACGGCTGTCGCCAGTCCGAGGATTTCATCGGCGAGGCCTTCGTGCGCCACACCGGGCTGAACGCCTGGGCCGAGCGTAACGACATCGTGGTGCTGTACCCGCAGGTCAGCCCCAGCCGCCTGCGCCCGCTGAACCCGCAGGGCTGCTGGGACTGGTGGGGCTACAGCGGCGGTGACTACGCCGAGCGCAGCGCCGCGCAGACCACCGCCGTGGCCGCCATGCTGACACGGCTCGCCGAGGCCCCCGGCGGCGCGCGACCGCGATAGGGAAATTCCACGACTGCGCGACCGATCGGGCTGGCCTACGCTCATGGGCTGACGGTTTTCGGAGCACATCCATGAGCGAGGCTCTGCAGTTCGATGCGGCCCTGCTGGACAAGTACGACACGCGCGGGCCGCGCTACACCTCCTATCCCGCCGCGCCACAGTTCCGGCCGATGGGGGAGGAGGAATACCGGGCGCTGGTTCGCGAACACCGCGAGCACAACAGCGATCCGCTGTCGGTCTACGTGCACGTGCCGTTCTGTCGCACGGTCTGCTACTACTGCGGCTGCAACAAGGTCGTCACCGCCAACTACCGCCGCGCCGAGGAGTATCTCGAGGTGCTGGTGCAGGAACTCGCGCTGCAGAGCAGCCTGTTCGGGCTGCGCCCACGGGTCGACCAGCTGCACTTTGGCGGTGGCACCCCAACCTACCTGAACGACGCCGACCTGTCGCGTTTGATGCGCGCACTGGATACGGCGCTGGCGCTGGAGCGCAGCGAGGAGCGTGAGTTCTCGATCGAGATCGATCCACGGACCACCAATGCCGCGCGCATCCGCCATCTCGCCGGGCTCGGCTTCAACCGCCTGAGTATCGGCGTGCAGGATTTCGATCCTGAGGTACAGCAGGCGACCAACCGCCTCCAGGGTGTCGACCAGACCACCGAGGTCATCGAGGCTGCCCGCGCCGCCGGCTTCCGCTCGATCAACCTGGACCTGATTTACGGGCTGCCGCTGCAGACCCGTGAGCGCTTTGCCGAGACCCTCGAGACCGTCATCGCCCTGCGACCTGATCGGCTCGCCGTGTACAGCTACGCCCACCTGCCGGACCGCTTCAAGGTCCAGCGCCAGATCCGCACCGAGGACCTGCCCTCGGCCGGCGAAAAACTCGCACTGCTGGCGATGACCATCGAGCGGCTCACCGAGGCCGGCTATGTGTACATCGGCATGGACCACTTCGCCCTGCCGGACGACGAACTCGCCGTGGCCTTGCGCGAGGGTACGCTGCAGCGCAATTTCCAGGGGTACGCGACCGGCGCGGGCCGCGACCTGCTGGCGCTCGGGGTGTCGGCGATCGGCCGCATCGGGCCTGCGTTCGCACAGAACCACCGCGATATCGAGCGCTGGGCGGCCGAGGTGAGCCTCGGCCGTATCCCGGTGGCGCAGGGCCTGGTGCTGGACGATGAAGACCTGCTGCGCGGTGAAATCATCCAGGCGCTGATGTGCGGGCGCCGCCTGGACGTTCGCGACATCGAGCGACGCTACGCCATCGAGTTCGCCCGGCACTTCGCCCCCGAGCTTGAACGCCTGGTGCCGCTCGCCGACGACGGACTGGTCGCTGTGGCGACGGACACCATCGAGGTCAGTGATCGTGGTCGGCTGCTGCTGCGCCCGATCGCGATGGCTTTCGACGCCTACCTGCACGCGGCGCGCAAGCCCACGGAACCCCGTTACTCCCGCGTGATCTAACCTCTGGTAGTCGACAAAAGACGGCGCAGCAAGGCCACCCCGGGTGGCCGGCGACCGTCTGAGAGAGAGATCCGAGGTGTTATTGCGTTCTGCCCTGGCGCTGGTGGCCGTCGTATCGATCGGCGCCTGCGCGTCCGCGCCACCGCTGCCGCGCAGCGGCGAGCTGCCTCAGGTATCCGAGCTGCTGGATGGCTCGGCGCTGCTCGGCGAATCGGTCGCGGCACAGTCACTGCCCGCCATCGACACGCGGGCGCTGACGCCGGAGATGCGGGAGTTCGTCTCGCACAGTGTGGCTGGGGTGTCTTCGGCCGAGGGACGGCTGCAGCGCTTGCTCTGGGAGATGCGCCGCAATGGCCTGTTGACGTTGCAGTATCAATCCACCACCACGGGTACGGCGACCGAGACCTTCGAGACCCGTATCGGCAACTGCCTGTCATTCACCAACCTGTTCGTCGCACTGGCTCGCGATGCCGGCCTGGAAGTCTCCTACCAGCAGGTGGACATCCCCCCGGTCTGGAGCAGTGGTGGCGAGCTGCTGATGCTGAACCAGCATGTCAACGTGCGGGTGCACCGCACGACCCGCCAGCGCGCAAGCGCCCACGACCATGTCGTCGACTTCAACGCGCCGCAGTACGCCGGCAACTATCCGCAGCGGCCAGTCGACGATGCCGTGGTCGACGCCCTGTTTCACAACAACCTCGCAGTGGATGCACTGCTCGAGGACGACCCGCACACTGCCTTTCTGCATTTTCGCAGGGCGCTGCTGATCGATCCGCGCTCGACGCCCGCATGGACCAATCTCGGGGTGCTGTACCAGCGCAACGGCCTCGACACGCACGCCGAAGCTGCCTTCCACCAGGCGCTGCTGCATGACCCCGGCCACAAGGTCGCCATGAGCAACCTGGCCCGCCTCTACGACCGCCTCGGTCATGGCGATCTGGCCACCGCCTATCGCGAGCGCATCCGCCGCCACCAGTTGCAGAATCCGTACTATCACTTCTTCCTGGCCGAACAGGCTGTGGCCCAGGCAGACCTCGACTCCGCCCTGCGCGCCGTCGAGCGTGCGATCCGGCTGCGCGAGGAGGAACACCAGTTCCATTTCCTGCGCGCGCAGACCCTCGAGGCCCTCGGCCAGCGTGAGGCGGCGAGGGCCAGCCTGCTGCGCGCACAGGAACACGCCACCTTCACCGCGATCCGCAAGGAGTACCAGCGCAAACTCGAAACGCTGGACTGAGCCGAGGCTGGACTGCGCCGGGCGACCGGTCGCGCCATCATTCCCCGTAGTAGCGCTTCCAGCTCGGCAGCTTCTCGGGGAAATCCGCCTCCGCCGGCTCGGCGTAGGCACGCATGCGCTCGCGCCCAGCCATCGCCGAGGCGTATTCCTCGACCCGGACGTAATAGAGAAACGACAGCAAGCGGTCCGCGAAGCGCCAGCGTCCGTCCTCGCGACGGTATTCGTCCTCATAACGCAGCGCCGTCCACATGGCCTCCCCATGACGCACGACTTCGGCGTGAGAGGTCACCAGGCCGGTCGCACGGTCGGGATCCTCCGGATCGAACTCGATGATCTGATCGTGGGTGAAGTGATTGCTGGGACCGAGCACGGCAAAGCGCCCGTGGAACTGCGCCACCACGGCCTCGCGGCCGCGGGCATCGAGCACCCCGTCGCGCGAGCGGAACGCGCCGTCCACGGTGAAACAGTCGGCGATCCCGTCGATCACCCGGTCGTCGATGACGATCCCGTAGCGGGCGACCAGTTCGCGGATCTCCTCGCGATCCTCGAGTCGGCGGATCCGCTGCTCGAGCGTCAGGCTGTCGGACATGGCGTGTGCTCCTGGCTCATCCTGGGATGGGTGCGGACCGGTGCGCCCTCACTCCGGCGAATCGTCGCGACGGTGTACACGGATCAGGCCTTCCTGGGCGGTACTGGCGATCAGCGTGCCGTCGCGGCTGAAGAACATCCCGCGCGCAAGCCCCCGTCCGCCCTGGGCCGCCGGACTGTCGGACGTGTAGAGAAACCACTCGTCGACGCGCGGCTGGCGATGGAACCACATGGCGTGGTCCAGGCTCGCCATCTGCACGTCGTCGTGGCCGAAACGCAGGCCATGGGGCAACGCCGCCGTACCGAGCAGCTCGTAGTCAGAGACGTAGGCCAGCAGCACACGGTGCACCTGGTCCACATCAGGCAGGGCGTCAGTGGCCCGCAGCCAGACCGACTTCACCGGATCACGCTTCTCCGGGCGCAGAAAGTTGACCGGGTCGACCGGCCGAAACTCGAAGGGGCGCTTGCGCGTGAGAAAACGCTGGATCTTCTCGGGGATACCGGGCATCTCGCCCGAATACAGCGACTGGGCGTCGGCCAGCCCTTCCGGGTCGGGCACCTCGGGCATGGCGACCTGGTGCTCGAACCCCTCCTCGGGCACCTGGAACGAGCAGGACAGCGTGAAAATCGGGCGGCCATGCTGGATGGCCACGACGCGACGGGCACTGAAACTGCCGCCGTCCCGGGAGCGGTCGACATGAAAGACGATCGAAGCGTTGAAATCGCCGCGTCTCAGGAAGTAGGCGTGCAGCGAGTGCACGACGCGATCCTGGACCGTCTGGCTCGCCGCCGAGAGCGCCTGGCCCAGCACCTGCCCGCCGAACACCTGCGGCGCGCCGATGTCGCGGCTCTCACCCCGGAAGATGTCCTGCTCGATACGCTCGAGTTCCAGCACATGCAGCAGGTCGGCAAGGATGGGATTCATGGGCTGTGGATCTCCTTCGAAGGCTCACCAGTGCGCCGGCGAAGGCGCGCGATCAGGCTGGAGGTGTCCCAGCGGGCACCGCCCATGGCCATGACCTCGGCGTAGAACTGATCGACCAGTGCGGCGACGGGCAGTGCAGTGCCGGCATTGCGGGCCTCGTCGAGACAGATCCGCAGATCCTTGCGCATCCACTCCACCGCAAAGCCGAAATCGAAGTCGCCGGCGGCCATGCTGCGATGCCGGTTGTCCATCTGCCAGGACTGCGCCGCCCCGGCGGAGAGCACCTCGACCACCGCCGCGAGATCCAGCCCGGCACGTTCGCCGAAATGCAGTCCTTCGGCCAGGCCCTGGAGCAGCCCGGCAATGCAGATCTGGTTCACCATCTTGGTCAGCTGCCCGGCACCGTGATCACCCAGCAGCCGCACCCGCTGCGCGTAGCTGCGCATCACCGGTTCGGCCCGTGCATAGGCGGCGTGCTTGCCGCCGACCATGACCGTGAGGGCCGCGTTCTCGGCGCCGGCCTGGCCGCCGGAGACCGGCGCATCGAGCGCATGCACCCCCAGCGCGGAGGCTTCCGCGGCCAGCCGTCGCGCCAGCGTCGCAGAGCAGGTGGTGTGGTCGATCCACACGCCGCCGGGGGCGAGCCCGGCCAGCACGCCCTCCTCGCCGCAGACCACGGCCTCGACGTCCGGATCATCGCCGACACAGGTGAACACGAACTCCGCGCCCTGGGCGGCCTCCCGGGGACTGGCGGTGGGCGCGCCGGCATGGCGCGCCAGCCAGGCGTCAAGCCGGCTGCGGCTGCGATTCCACACCCGCACGCTGTGCCCGGCCGCGGCCAGATGACCGGCCATGGGCGCACCCATGACCCCCAGGCCGATGAATGCCACTGTCGCCATCACACTCCCTTGTGTCCGCGGTCGGTGTCCGCTTCGCAGTCACCATTGTAGCGTGGACTTACAACGGGAAGATCAGCAGCAGCAGGGGCACCGAGACAATGACGATCATGATCTCCAGCGGCAGACCCATCCGCCAGTAGTCCCCGAAGCGATAGC
Organism: Gammaproteobacteria bacterium; assembly: GCA_007693855.1. Lineage (GTDB taxonomy): Bacteria > Pseudomonadota > Gammaproteobacteria > Steroidobacterales > PWYM01 > PWYM01. Next base: position 144,470 of record RECU01000053.1, read on the forward strand.
CGCCAGGCTCGAACACCAGGGTGTTGGACTGATGACCGATCGGCGTCAGGAAGGCGCAGGACGCGCCAATGGCCACGGCCATCAGCAGGGGATCGGCGTTGACCTCGAGACGGCCGGCAAGATCGAACGCCAGCGGCGCCATGAGCACAGCTGTGGCATTGTTGTTGATCACGTCCGAGAGCATCATCGTGACGACCATCAGCAGCACGATCACCCAGACCGGCCCGAAATCACCGGTCAGGGCCAGCAGGCCGTCGGCCAGCAGAGCCGTGCCGCCGGTCAGTTCCAGCGCCGTGCCCACGGGAATCATCGCACCAAGCAGTACGATCACCGGCCAGTCGATGGCCGTGTAGAGCTCGTCGCGACGGACCACGCTGAACAGCGCCAGTGCCGCGACCGCGGTGGCGAAGGCGATGTGCACCGGCAGCAGACCGCTGACCACGGTCACGATCGCCGCGACGAAGATGCCGCTGGCCAGCAGCAGGTGCTGTGGCCGGCCGATGTTGACGTCGCGCTCGGCGAGCGGCAGCAGGCCGAACTCCGAGAGCGCCTCTTTCATCCGCTCTTCGCCGCCCTGCAGCAGCAGCACATCACCCGAACGCAGGCGGGTATGGCTCAGGCGCCGCTGGATCCGGCGCCCCTGGCGGGCCACCGCCAGCAGGTTCAGGCCATGGCGATCGCGCAGGCGGATCGTGGCAGGGCTCTTGCCCACCAGTGCCGAGGCCGCGCCAACAATGGCTTCGAACATCACCACCTCGTCGGAGCGCAGATCGCCATGTTCCAGTTCCCGCGCCTCCTCGAGCTCGAGATCGGTCGCACCGATCAGCTCCTTGAGACCCTCCGGATCGGCCTCGACCACCAGCAGATCCCCCGCGCGCACTTCGCTGTGCCCGCGTGGCGCGAGGCGCCGGGACTTGCCGCGGACCAGCCCGACGATGACCGCCTCGTCGTCGGCGAGTTTCTCGATCTCATCGATGCTCCGCCCGGCCACCTTGGAATCCTCGGGCACCCGCAGTTCGGTGATGTAGTCGCTGATGTCCAGCGGCGAATCACCCGTGTCCGCTTGCACCCGTTCTGCGGGAATCAGCCGCCAGCCCACCAGCGCGACGAACAGCACGCCAAGCAGCGCCACCGTCCCGCCCACCGGCGCGAAGGCGAACATGGAGAAGCCCTCGCCCAGGCTCTCGGCCCGGAACGTGGAGATGATGATGTTCGGCGGCGTACCGATCAGCGTGGACATGCCGCCGAGGATCGACCCGAAGGCGAGCGGCATCAGCGCGATCGCCGGCGAATAGCCTTCGCGGTAGGCGTTGCGCAGGGCCACCGGCAGCATCAGCGCCATCGCCCCGATGTTGTTCATGAAGGCCGAAAGCACGGCGACCGCCACCGTCTGCCCGACCAGCTGCAGGATCATCCGCCCGCGCAGCGGCGAGAGCAGCCTGATCACCACATCGACGATGCCGGCGTTCTGCAGCGCGCGGCTGATGACCAGCACAGCGGCGACGGTGATCACTGCCGGGTGGGCAAAGCCGGCGAAAGCCTGGTCCGCGGGCAGGACCCCTGTCAGCACCACCACCAGCAGCGCCAGCAGGGCGATGAGGTCGTACCGAAAGCGTCCCCAGATGAACATCGCCAGTGCCAGCGCCAGCACAGCGAAGACAATTCCCTGCTCCAAGGTCATGGTCACTCCCGGCGGGTGGACGGCGACCACAGTGTAGCCGTTGCCCCGCCGGATTTGCCCCTGCCTGAAGCGCCGGGTATCTTCACACGCCCAGCCGCCCCTGTCGGAGCCTCTCGATGTCCAGCGACCTGCAAACACCGCGACTGCCCTCCCGCTGGGCGCTGGCCTGCGGCTGGCTGGCCCTCGGGGCGCTGGTCTTCACCCTGCTGGTGCTGGCGTACACCGGGCCCGCCTACCGCGCCGAGTGGATCGGCGTGCGCACGGCCATTTTCACGCTGCTGCGCTGGGCATTCTGGGGCGGCGTGGCCTGCATCGCACTGGGCGTAATCGCGGTGATCTGGAACCTGCGCTCAGGCAGCCGGCGCATGGCCGGGCTGGGGTTGGTGGTGCTGGTGGTCGGCGCAGCCCTCACAGTGAATTTCATCCACTGGCGCACGACGGCGCAGTCGGTCCCGCCGATCCATGACATCACCACCGACACCCAGGACCCACCGCCCTTCGTCGACGTGCTGGCGTTGCGGGCCGGCGCGCCCAATCCGCCTGAATACCCTGGCGAAGAGATCGCGACCCGCCAGCGCGAGGCCTATCCCGACCTCGAACCGATCCGGGTCGCCGCGCCGCCTGCCGCGGCCTTCGAGGCGGCGCTGGCTGTGGTGCAGCGGATGCGTTGGGCGCTGGTGGCCGAGGCCCCTGCCGAAGGGCGGATCGAGGCGACCGACACCACCCGCTATTTCGGTTTCAAGGACGACGTGGTGATCCGCGTGCGCGCGGACGGCGAGGGCAGCATCGTGGACATTCGCTCGAAATCACGCGTCGGCATGTCCGACGTCGGCACCAACGCACGACGCATCCGCGACTTCCGGGATGCGCTGCTTGCGCGTGTCCCGGCCCAGGAGGACTGACCCATGGCAGCCTCCACACCCACCTCGCGCGGCGCACTCACCTGTGGCTGGACCGCGGTGTTCCTGCTGGTGCTGACCGCCGTGTTGTTCGCCGTGGCCGGGCCTGGGCACCGCACGGGCCTGCTGTCGCTGAACACCGCCTTTCTCGTGTTCACCGTTGGTGCCCTGGGTGCGGTGCTGTCGCTCGTGCTGGGCGTGATCGGTACGGTCTGGAATCTGCGCAGCGGCAGTCGCGCGCTCGCCGGTGGCAGCCTGCTCGCCACGATTGTCGGCCTCGGACTCACCATCAATCTCGTCAGCTGGTTCCTGGCCGCCCAGGCCGTGCCGGCGATCCACGACATCTCCACCGACACCGATGATCCGCCCGCCTTCGTCGCCCTGCTCGCCCTGCGCGCAGACGCCGACAATCCACCCGAGCACCCCGGCGTGGAAGTCGCGGCGCTGCAGCGCGAGGCCTATCCCGATCTGCGCAGCCTGCGCCTTGCAGCAACGCCCCAGACGGTATTCGCCGCCTCGCTGCAGGTGGCGCATGAGCTTGGCTGGGAGATCGTCGCCGAGATGCCGACCGAGGGCCGGATCGAGGCCACCGACACCACCCGGTACTTCGGCTTCCGCGATGATGTCGTCATTCGCATCGAGGCGCAGAATGGGGAGACCGTTCTCGATATCCGCTCCAAATCCCGGGTGGGGATGTCAGACGTCGGCGTCAATGCCGCACGCATCCGCGCTTTTCGCGAGCGGCTGCTGCAGCTGATCTGACGCCTCGCGGTCAGAACGGAATGCGGCCGGTCAGCATCTGCCAGAACATGCGGTAATCTCCGACGAGGCTGTAGAGCGGGTGGCGAAACGTGGCGGGGCGGTTCTTCTCAAAAAAGAAGTGGCCGGACCACGCAAAGCCGTAGCCCAGCAGCGGCACCAGCAGCAGCCACCATGGATTCAGGGTGAGCAGGGCGAAGGCCACTGCCAGCAGGCCCAGCGCCGTGCCGATGAAGTGCAGCCGCCTGGAGGTGCGGTGACGATGCTCGGCGAGATAAAACGGGTAGAACTCGGCGAAGCTGTCGAACCCTGACTGCTGTTGTCCGCTCATCGGACCCCCCCTCACCTGCCGTGGCCCCTGATGATGAAAGCCGCTGCTGACCGATGCAAGCGGCGGTGACCTGTGCGGGTGACAGGGCGGGTGCGCTCACGCAGAATGAAAACCCGATGCCGCGACACCGGTTGCGGTGAGCCCTGACCGAGGAGAACCGCGGCGTGTCCGAACAGTCTTCCCCGATTGATCCCGATGGCCTGCTCGAGTACTCGGTCGTCTTTACCGAGCGCTCGCTGAACCACATGTCGGCGGCCTTCCAGGCCGTCATGCGGGAGATCTCTGCCGGACTGCGCGAGGTCTACCAGGCCGACGGCGTCGCCGTCATCCCGGGCGGGGGCACGTTCGCCATGGAAGCCGTGGCCCGGCAGTTCGCCACCGATGCCCGCTGTCTGGTGATCCGCAACGGCTGGTTCAGCTATCGCTGGACCCAGATTCTCGAGACCGGCCGCATCACCGCAGACTGCGAGGTACTCAAGGCCCGCCGCCAGGGCCCGGCCACGGAGGCGGCGTTTGCGCCGGTCCCGATCGACGAGGCCGTGGCGCAGATCCGCAGCGCCCGGCCCGAGGTGGTCTTCGCCCCGCACGTCGAGACCTCCGCCGGCATCCTCCTGCCGGACGACTACGTGCAGGCGCTGGCCGAGGCCACACATGCGGTCGGCGGGCTGCTGGTGCTCGACTGTGTCGCCTCCGGCACCCTGTGGGTCGACATGCGCGCGCTGGGTGTCGACGTGCTGATCAGCGCGCCGCAGAAAGGCTGGAGTGCCTCGCCCTGCGCCGGTCTGGTGATGCTCGGCGAGCGCGCCCTGCGCCGCGTCGCCGAGACGCGCAGCAGCAGTTTCGCCTGCGATCTCGGGCGCTGGCTGGCCATCATGCGCGCCTATGAAGACGGTGGCCATGCCTATCACGCGACCCTGCCGACGGATGCGTTGCGGGTGTTTCGCGATGCGATGCACGAGACCCGGCGCTTCGGTCTCGAACTCGCGCGCGAGCGGCTGATCACGCTGGGCCGCGCAGCACGCGGGCTGCTGGCGAAGTACGGCCATGCCAGCGTCGCGGCACAGGGCTTCGAGGCCCCTGGGGTGATCGTCTGCCATACCCGCGATGAAGCCTTCTCCAGCGGTCGCGCCTTTGCCGGGCTGGGCCTGCAGATTGCCGCGGGCGTGCCGCTGATGTGCGACGAGCCGGCAGACTACCGGAGCTTCCGGATTGGCCTGTTCGGCCTCGACAAGCTGCAGCATCCGGAGCGCACCCTCGCACGCCTCGAGCATGCCCTCCAGACGCTTGCCCCCGCTGACGCCACCCCGATCGCGTGAACACGCTGCGCGGCGCACTCGGGGTCACCAGCCTGGCAGGCGGTCTGTGGCTGGCCACGGCGATACCCGCTGCCGCCGAGACCGCGGCGCCGCCGGTGGTGGCGATCGAGTTCAGCGGCAACGAGCGCACCCGCGAACGGGTCATGCGCCGTGAAATGGCGCTTGCGCCGGGTGACCCTGCCGAACCCGACGCCATCGAGCGCAGCCGCCAGGGCATCAGCGATCTTGGCCTGTTCCGCCAGGTGGAAATCACCGCGCGCGAGGCCGAACCTGGGGATCCGGAGGCCGGCACGGTCCTGGACGTGGCGGTTCGCGAAAAGCGCTTTCTGCTGCCCGTGCCCCGCATCGACGCAAGCTCGGACCGCGACCGGAGCTTCGGGCTGCAGCTGCGCTGGAACAACGCCTTCGGCGAGAACCACACGCTCAATGCCTTTGTTGCGGACGGACGCTACCCGGCGGATCGCCTGCGCGACCGCGAACAACGCGGACGGATCGCCTATGACGCGCCGCTGCTGGTCGGTGACTGGGGGCTGGCCGGCTCGCTGGAGCGCACCGAGCGGCGCGCCCGGTTGAGCGGCAGCGAGGCGCTGTTCGACGAGACCCTGCACCGCGCGGAACTGCGCGTCACCCACGACCTGCGCGACACCCGGCCCCGGCGCGGCTGGGTCGCCCATGCGGGGCTGGCCTACGAGGGCCAGCGCGTGTCCGGCGAGGATGCCCCGGCCCCGGACGGCCACGCCACTGCCGTGCTGGTGGGTGCACGGCACGACAACCGGCGATTTCACCTCTACAGCGAGACCGGCCGCAGCGCCAGCCTGAGCGCCGAGGTCGCGCAGCGGGGCTGGGGGTCGGACTACGGCTACCGGCGCATCGATCTCGGCCACGAGGAGTACCTCGCCCTGCCCCAGGGGGAGCATCACAGCCTGTATCTGATCGCCCGCGGCGGCTGGTACGCCGGTGGACCCGGCAGGACCAACGTCCATGACCTCGGCGGCTCCGGGACGCTGCGCGGCTACGCCAATGACTATCTTGAAGGGCAACGCTACGGCTACCTGGCCGCGGAGTACCTGCGTCCGCTGGGGCCGAACTGGTTACGCCTGCTGGTGGTGGCCGAAGCCGGGTTCGCCGGGGGCAGCGTCGATCCGAATGCACGCAGTGGCGGCGGGGTTCACGCCAGCATTGGGGTGGGTCTGAGACTGCGCTTCTCGTGGTTCGTCAACTTCGAACTCGAGGCAGGCGTCGCCCAGCCCCTGCGCCGCGGCGACGGCCGACGCTTCTTCGCCGGCGGCGTCTAGACGTCCAGACGCTCGGCCTTTCCCAAACTGTCGCCCCATGAAAAAGGCCGGGCCTCCCGCGGGAGGCCCGGCCCCGTCACACCCCTGCGGCTGTGCCGTCAGCTCAGAAGCGCCAGGTGGCCTGGATGCCGTAGCTCGGGCCGCGACGCAGCGTGGTGAAGAACGCCCGCGGACCGAGGAAACCACGGTCGACCGCCTCGCCATCGACTTCCGCCGGTGCGCGGTTGAAGATTCCCGGCGGCACCGGGATGCCGTTGTAGCGGAGGTCGCCCCAGCGGGTCGCGTTGACCGGCGAGTCTGCGTCGAGCAGGTTGCGCCCGTAGATCGAGATGCGCAGCGTGTCGCTCTCGATGCCAAGCTGCATCCCCAGCAGCGTGGCCGCACCGACCTTGGCGCGATTGTGGACCTGCACGAACTTGCTCGACTCGTAGGTCAGGTCACCACTGACGAACCACTCGAACCCGCGACCCAGCTCCTGGGTGAAGCGGGCGTTCAGGGTCGCCTGGTGCTCGGAGCTCAGCGGCAGCCGGTTGCCCTTGATCGAGCACAGCGCCCGCTGCTCCGGCGTCAGCTGGTCGAGCGGCGGGATCAGGAAGCCGCCGGAGTTCAGCGTGTACTCGAAGTCATCACAGCCCTCGGTGAAGCGCGGCCGACTCCAGCCGTAAGAGGCCCCGACGATCAGGTTGTCGGTCACTGCGGCCTGCACCTCGAGCTCCAGGCCCCAGATGTCCGCCGACCCCTGGTTGGTGGCGATAGACGTGGTGCTGCTGCCGTCGGCCGACCCCACTGCGGTAGTCAGCTGCACATCCTTGGCGCGGGTGTAATACAGCGCGGCATTGGCCGTCATGCGCCCGTCGAGCCAGACGGACTTCGCGCCCAGTTCGAAGTTGGTCGAGGTCTCTTCCTCGTAAGTCGTGCGCCCGGAAGGTGCCCCCTGGGCGCCGTTCAGTCCACCCGGCTTGTTACCGCGGGCGATGATGCCGTAGAGGTTCAGGTCCGGATTGAGCTCCCAGGCCAGGGTCGCGCGCGGCGTGAACGAGTAGAAGGTCCGCTCACCCTGGAAGGCCGGGTCGATGCGGTCCTTGCGTTCCTCGGCATAGCGCGCCTCCAGCGTACCGGAGATGGCGTCGCTGAAGTCGTATTCCACCAGGCCGAACAGCGCCTGGTTGCGGGTACCGGTGATGATCTCGGGCTCGAGTCCGGCACCGAAGGGATTGGCGGCGGTAATGCGGATCTCGTCGTTGTCCTGGTCGTACAGGAACACCCCGGCCAGCCAGCGCAGGCGCTCGTCCTGGGGTGAGGCGAGACGCAGCTCGACCGAATAGTCGTCGACCAGGTTCTTCTGCTGGGTGGTGATGATGTTGATCGGTGCGCTCTGGAAATCGCTGTCGAACCCGTAGCGATCCCGCTCCGTGCGGTAGGCGCCCTGCGCGGTCAGCGTGTAGCCGCTGTCACCGAGGTCGATGTCCATGGCCAGCGAATTCAGCCACTGGTAACGCTCGAAGCCGACCAGTGGCACCTGGTTGGGATCCAGGTCGATCAGGTCCGGGCGTGCCGGGATGGTGCCGCAGAAGTACTGGTTCTCGTTGGTGCCGTACTGCAGGCCCTGGCCTGTCAGCAGTGCAGCCCAATCACGGTAGTAGAAATTCGATCGGAAGCCAGGGGCGCAGTTGTTCTGGTCGGAATTCCACAGGAAGATCGGCGTGAAGCCATCCCGATCCTTGCCGAAGGCCGAGCGCAGGCGCACCTGCACGGCGTCGTTCGGCTGCCAGGTCAGCACCGCCGAAATCGCCTTGGTCCGCTCCTGGCCGACCTTGTCGCCGCTGGCCTGGTTGTAGTACTCGCCGCCGTACTCGAACAGCCGACCGTTGACGCTGAAGAACAGCTGGTCCTCGATCAGCGGTGCACTGAGCGACAGGGTGGCTTCGTACTCGTCATGGCGACCGGCGGTCGCACTGGCGCGACCCTCGAACTCGTTCGAGGGATCACGGCTGACGAAGTTGATGGCGCCGGCGTAGGTGTTACGGCCGTAGAGCGCGCTCTGCGGTCCCTTGATCACCTCGACGCGTGAAATGCTGTTCATGTCCAGCGAGGCGATGCTGCCCGGCCAGTAGACGCCGTCGACGAAGTAGGCGGTGCCGGACTCCACGCCGAACTGCACGCCGGCCAGCACGTTGGACTGCCCGCGGATCACCGGCCGGTCGCCCCGACGCCCGACATAGGCGCTGGTACTCAGGCCCGGGGTGAAGCGGGCAATGTCATCGACACTGAGGATGTTGAGGTTCTGGATTGCCAGCTCGCTGAACGCCGAGACGCTGACCGGCGCATCCTGCAGGGTCTCCTCGACCTTGCGCGCGGTAACGACGATTTCCTCGAGCCCCTGGGCACCGGCAGAGGACGACAGCGTCATCCCTGTCCCGGCAAATGCCGCCGCCACACTGGCGGCGATCAAACGATTCCTGATCATGTGCGAGTCTCCTCCCGGATGTCTGGTTGTTGCACGCTGGCAACGCCGCACGCCCCCCCGATGTCATGCGCACGGCAGCCGGTACGATTAAGACACAAAACGCGCTGGCGAATCCAGTATTGACGCAGGGGTATTGTAGCTATTTACCCACAGTTGCTGGACGAAGCGCCGCGGCGAGCGCCCGGACTCACTTGGGACGCCGGTACCAGAACCAGCTCAGGCGCCGCGAGCGAAGCGCCAGAGGGAACAGCAGCAGCGTGAGCATCACCACCGCATGCTGCCAGGGCGAGAACCACTCGGCCTTGCGGCCCGAGGTGAGCACCGGTGGGCCATCGAGCACCTCGAAACGCTGGCCGTGCGCGCGCGCCCAGCGCCGCAGGCGCCGCGAGAGAAACACCTCCTCGCCCGCGTACAGCTGCGCGTTGAATCCCCCCACAGCCTCGAAGGCCTCGCGCGTGACGAACAGATAGCAGCCCGCCGCCAGCCCGGCAGCGCGTGACAGGCGGTTCCACAGGCGGGTACCAAGGCGATAGATGGGCGTGCCCAGTCCGTCGAAGTCCAGCACAGCGCCGCCTCCACACAGTGCACCGTCGGCCAGCGCCGCTTCGGTGCGCGCGAGCAGCGCCACCGGCGGGCGGGTGTCGGCATCGACGAACAGCAGCCATTGGCCGGCGGCGGCGGCGGCACCGGTGTTGCGCGCCCGTGCAATCCCCTGTTCGGCCTCATGGACGACCCGCGCCCCGGCGGTCGCGGCAAGCGCCGCAGTCTCATCGTCCGAGGCATTGTCAACCACCAGCAGTTCCCAGGTACACGTCAGTCCGGCACAGGCTGCCTGCAGGTGGACCAGGGTCTCCGGCAGCCAGTCCGCCTCGTTCCAGGCGGGCACGATGATCGAGAGCCGCGGCGGCACCGCAGGCGGTATGGCGGCAGACATCACGCAATCCCTGCGACAAGTCCGATCCCCATGATAGCAGCGCTGAGTCAGTGCTCCGGCCCGGGTCCCTGTCGGTGTGCACGGTCATGGTCCAACAGTCTGGCCTCGATGGTGTCGAGCCAGGCCCGCGGGCGCGGATCCCCAGGGCGCGCAGCGGCCTCGGCACCCGCCCAGGCCCAGGCCAGCAGCGCAACCAGCTCCACCATCCGGGCAAAGGCGGGCGACTCTGCCACCGCCGGATCCATACCGGCGGCGGCAAGCAGACCACGCACGGCAGGCGGCGGGAGCGCATGCAGCGAGACGACAGTCGCCGGATCCCACCACGGGTGCGCGAGACCGGCATATTCCCAGTCGATCAGCTGCAGCCCGGTGGGCGTGCGCAACAGGTTGTTGGCGACCAGATCACCATGTGCCGGCCGCGCCTCATTCACCCTGGGTTGGCTGGCCTCCGCGAGGGCGGTGAGACGCGCCAGGCGGCGGTCGCGCGTCGCCGCAGCGACCCCGGGCACCCCCGCGGACTCGAGGCGCGCCGCATAGTCCCGCGCAGCCTGCTCCAGGTCCGGGCCGGGGGCGTCGATCGGCAGCGCCTGGAGCCTGCCGATCAGCGCCCCGACCTCGGCAGCCACCTCCGGCCGGCGCAGGGTCTCGGGCGTCAACGGCTCGCCTTCGCGCCAGGGGCTGAGCGAGGCGCCCGTGACCGGGTCGTCCCACAGGCGCGGCGGCGTGAGCCCCACAGCCGCCGCCACCTGCTGCACGGTGCTCTCCGCGGCCAGACGCCCGGCAGGGGCGCTGACCGCACCCGGCAACCTCGCCACCAGCAGACCCCGCGTCGTCGACAGCTGGAAGGTCAGGTGGTGCTGACCTGCGCCCAGCCGGGCGAGGACCGTGAAGTCGCCCTCGATCCCGGCGGCGTGCAACAGTGCGGCGAGACGCCGGTCGATCCCGCCGTCAGGCTCGGCGTTCACGCGGCCGCCGTGGCGCCGCGACGCCAGTCGCGCCGCCAGGCGAGAAACCCGAACACGATGATCACCAGGTAGGCGACGAACAGCAGCGCCGTCAGGTAGAGCTCACGGCTGAGATAGAGATAGATGTTGACCGCATCGATGACGAACCAGTACACCCAGTTCTCCAGCAGCTTGCGCGCCACCATCCAGGTGGCCACCAGGCTGGCCCAGGTGGTGAAGGCATCCACATAGGGCAGCTCCGCCGCCGTGTAGCGCGTCAGCAGCCAACCGCTGAGCCACGCCAGCACCAGGACGCAGGCGATGGCGGTGCCATGCGCCCACGCCGGCCACAGGCCAACCTGGCGACCGGTGCCGCGCGGCCCGCCATGGCGCCACTGGACCCAGCCATACACCGCCATGGCCATGTAGAACAGCTGCAGGGCCGATTCCATGTACAGCCGCGCGTCAGCGAACACAAACAGGTAAATCAGGGTACTGCCGAGCGCGGCATACCAGCACCACAGGCTCTGGCGCACCGCCAGCAGCAGGTAGGCGATGGCCAGCACCACGCCTGCGACCTCCCAGAGGGAGGTCGCAGCCAGCCAGCCGGCAAGTGCCTCGGTCACTGTCTAGAAGCCGTAGCGCAGCGTGACCCCGACATGGCGTGGATCGCCGCGGCGGATGTAAAGCGTGTCGGCGAAGTCCGGGGGCTCGTTGCCGAAGAAAAAGCCCCGTACCGCGTAGGTCTGGTTGCCCAGGTTGCGCCCCCAGGCAGACACCTGCCAGCGCGCGTTCTCCCAGCCCAGGCGCGCATTCACGAGATCGTAGGCACGCGAGCGCTGGTCATGACTGTCGGAAAAATAGAACGCGTCGCGCCCGGTGACTTCGAGACGCGCAAACCAGCCCCGGGGGTGGCGCCAGTCGAGGCCCGCCGCGTACTGGTAACTCGGCGCGTGTGCCTGCTCGCGGTCGACCGGGCCTCCCGGGAACTCACGGTATTTCGACTCGAGCAGACCGAGGGTCGCGAACAGCGCGAAATCACGCGCGAACTGCCAGGTGACGTCGACCTCGGCCCCAAGGTTGTAGCCGCGGGCAGCGTTATCCGTGAAGAAAATGAAGGTCAGCGGGTCCGTCGGATCGAGCTGGAAGGACGTGCTGACCTGCTGGTCGCGGCGCAGCATGTAGAACACGGACAGGTTGGTGGCGAGCCGACCATCGAGGAAGCGTCCGCGCAGCCCGGACTCGATATTCCACAGGTACTCGGTATCGAAACCGCGACGCTCCTCCGGGATGTTCAGGCCGATGTTGAAGCCGCCGGCCTTGTAGCCGCGGGACACCGCACCGTAAAGCGAAAGCGTGTCGTTCGCCTGCCAGCTGAGCGTGACCGCCCCGCCGAGCATGGTCTCCGTCGGGTCAAACTCGATCCCGGCACTGTCGCTGTACTCGGCGCTGCGCCGCTCGACGCGAAGCCCCGTCTTGAGCTGCCAGCCATCGCCCAGCGCGATATCGAGCTCGCCAAAGGCGGCCAGGTTGCGGGCTTCATAGCGGCTGTCGAGCTCACGGAACACCTCGCCATTGAACAGGTCGAGGTTGTCATTGTCCTCCTTCAGCGAGAGCCCATAGACACCGAACACCCACGCGGCGCGCCCGGCGAACAGCTCGGACCCGGGTTCGGACAACAGCCGCAGTTCCTGGCTGACCGTGCGCCGGCGGCGCTCGGTGCGCGAGAAGAAGTCGTACGGCGCAAATTCGCCCCAGAAGGCGTCGTTGCCCCAGTCCCCGTCGAAGCTGGTCTCGATGTCGGAGTTCGCCGCGGAGGTGATGCTCTGCAGCCGCGCCGCGCCGCCCAGCCAGTCGAGCCGCAGCGAGGCGGCGCGCGAACGCTGGGCGTCGCGTCCCGGACGGTCGGATTGCGTCACCAGGCTGTTGTCGATGGCGAAGGCGTCGTAGCCGTTGTCGAGATCGATGTAGAGCGCTGTCAGATCGGCCTGGAAGCGGTCGTCCGGCGCATAGCGCAGCCGCCCACGGGTGGTGAGTTCGTCGCGGCGGTTGGTGTCGGAGCGACCGAGGAAGACGTTGTCGCGAAACCCGTCACTGCGCCAGCGCTGGGCCGACACCCGATAGCTCCAGGCCTCGTCCAGCGGCCCGCCGAAAGCGAGCCCCGCTGCACGGGCATTGTCGTTGCCGACAGTTAGCTCGCTGTCCAGCTCGAAACGCTCGCCCGGCTCACGGCTTTTCACATACACCAGGCCGGCCAGCGCATTCGCACCATAGCGCGTGCCCTGCGGACCACGCAGGACCTCCAGCTGCTCGATATCGAACAGCGTCGCCACCATGCCGATGCCGCTGAAATCGATGTCATCGACGATGAAGCCCACCGAGGGGTTGGGCGCGCCCTGGTACTGGCTGCGCTCGCCGATACCACGCAGCTGCAGATAGCGTGGCCGCGAACTCTCACCGGAGAAGTTGCTGTTTGGCACCAGCGCGAGCACGTCCTCGAAATGCTGGACGCCGGCATCACGCAGGGTGGCCGCATCGAGCACCGTGACGCTGGCCGGCACGCGGGCCAGCGCGTCACCACGGAAGTCCGCGGTGACAATGATCTCGTCGATGCGGGGTGCGTCCTGCCCGGCAGCGAGCGCGGGCAGCGTGGCAACAATGAACGCCGCGGGAAGGCTACGGACTACGGACATGGATCTCTCCTGCAAGCTGCAAAGGAGATCCGGCTTCGCGGTGCGAGGGAAAAAACGGCAGGCCCCGTCCCTACGCCGGTACTAACCGGATCAGGTTCAACGGGTTGGCGGCTGTGCCTTGCGGCAGGCCACCTCTCAGGTCTGCAAGACCACCCCGGAGGTCAGGTGAGTGTAGAAAACGCCTGGCACAAACACAAGCTGGGAAGGCTGCCGGAAACCGACTTACTCGCCCAGGCGCGGAATCAGGTCGGCCAGGTTGCAGGGTTTGTTGCGGCTGTCGAGCTGCTGGGAGATGAGCTTGTCCCAACCGGTCTCGCAGGCGTTGGCGGAGCCTGGCAGGCAGAACACCACCGTGCCGTTGGCCACGCCGGCCATGCAGCGGGACTGGATGGTCGAGGTACCGATCTCCTCATAGGAGAGCCAGCGAAAGATTTCCGCGAAACCATCGATGATCTTGTCGAGCAGCGGCTCGATGGCCTCGGGCGTACCGTCTCGGCCGGTCACGCCAGTGCCGCCGGTGGTGATGATCACCTGGATATCGGGATCGGCAATCCACGCCGAGACCACCGCGCGGATCTGGTAGATGTCATCCGGGACGATACGCCGCTCGGCCAGGGAGTGGCCGGTGCGGATCAGCCGGTCGGCAAGCAGTGCGCCCGATTTGTCCGTCGACTCCGTGCGGGTGTCGGAGATGGTCAGCACCGCGATCGACAGCGGCGTCGCAGGGGTGTCTTGCTGGGTGGCTTTGCGGCTCACGGTGTCCTCGCTCGAACCTGGCGCCACGCGCCCGGCCCCCAAGCTTACCCCAGGTGCTCCTGGAGCAGGCGGTTGACCTGTCCGGCCGCCTCCATGTGCGGCATGTGCCCGACGCTGTCGAGCACCTCGACACGCACATGTGCAGGCAGACCGTCAGCGTCGGCCGGGCTGGCAATCGCATCCTCGCGGCCCCAGATGACCAGCACCGGACGCGCCGGATCTTCCAGCACGCCGCGCAGCGCCGCCGCCTGCCGCCCGGCGGGGAAAATGCCGGCACTCAGGGTCTCGAGCGCTTCGGTGACGCCGTCCAGACGCTTGTACTTGAGGATATCCTCGATCATGTCCCGCGACACCAGCGCCTGGTCGCAGAACAGCTGGGCCAGCACGGGTTTCATGTCACGCCGGCTCTGGGCCGCGATGAACCCCTGGAGATAGCCCCCATTGATGCGTTCACCGAGACCTGCCGGGGCAAGCAGCGCGAGCGAGGCCACCCGCTCTGGCGCGCGCCGCGTCGCCTCCAGCGCGACCGCGCCGCCCAGCGAGTGTCCGGCCAGGTGTACCCGCGGGAGTTTCAGCGCAGCCAGAAAGCCCAGCAATGCCTCCGCAAGCGCGGCGACACTGCCCTCGCCTACCGCCTTGGTCGAGGCGCCATGGCCCGGCAGGTCGAGCGCAAACACCGGCCGCGAGACCGCCAGCTCGGTGAGATTGAAGAGCCAGTTGTTGGCGTCGCCACCGAAGCCATGCACCAGCACCAGAGGTGTCGCCTCACCGCCGCCGGCCGTGAGATAGCTGATCCGCGCGCCGTCAATCTCCAGCGTCTGCGGCCCCGAGGAGCCCGCCCCCTCGTCATCGCCACCGGGCACGAAACTCGCCTGGAAATCAGCCACGAAGGCGTCGATCTCGGCGGCGTCGGGCGAGGCTCCGGCCTGCGCAATCACCGCCAGCAGCCCGCCGACGGCCAGCGTCTCGCCGGGCTGAGCGACGATGCGCACCACGCGCCCGGCCACGGGAGATTCGACCGCGTTGGCGATCTTGCTGGTTTCGACTTCGAGCAACTCGTCACCGACGCCAACCTCAGCGCCTTCGGCAACATGCCACTCGACCACCGCCCCCTCTTCCATCGACAGGCCCCACTTCGGGACCTTGAGTGCCTGCAGGCTCACGCGGACATCCGTCGGCGCTTGCTGTCCAGCAGCTGACGCACGGCCGCCTCGACCTTGGCCGGCGAGGGGATGTAGGCGTCTTCCAGCGTCGGCGCAAACGGCACGGGCGTATGCGGCACGGTGACCTGCCGGATCGGTCCACGCAGGAACTCGAAGCCCTCCTGGGCCACCATGCCCGCGATGTCGCCGGCCAGGCCACAGCGTGCCGCGGACTCGTCCACGATCACCAGCCGGCCGGTCTTCTCGACGCTCTCGAGGATGGAATCGCTGTCGAGCGGCGAGCTGGTACGCGGATCGAGCACCTCCACGGACACCCCTTCACGGGCAAGCTTGTCCGCCACCTCGTTGGCGATATGCACCATCCGCGAGAACGCCACGATGGTCACGTCGTCGCCTTCGCGCGTGAAGTTCGCCTCACCGAAGGGAATCGTGTAGGCCTCGTCCGGCACCTCGTCGGCGATGTCATACAACGCCTTGTGTTCGAAGAAGATCACCGGGTCATCGTCGCGGATCGCCTGGATCATCAGGCCCTTCGCGTCGTAGGCGTTGGAGGGCATGACGCACTTGAGCCCCGGCACCGCCGTGAACAGGTGATACAGCGACTGCGAGTGCTGCGCGGCGGCGCGAAACCCGGCGCCGATCATCGTGCGCAGCACCATCGGCGTGCGCGCCTTGCCACCGAACATGTACCGGAACTTGGCGGCCTGGTTCATGATCTGGTCGAAGCACACGCCGACGAAGTCGACGAACATGAGCTCCGCCACCGGGCGCAGCCCGGTGGTCGCGGCCCCCGCCGCCGCGCCCATGATCGCGGACTCGGAGATGGGCGTGTCGATCACCCGCTCCCGACCGAACTCGCCGATCAGCCCCTTGGTGACGCCCATCACACCGCCGTAGGCATCTTCCTCGCCGCTGCCGCCGGCGCCGCCGGAGACGTCCTCGCCAATGATGATGATGTCCGGATCCCGAGCCATCTCCTGGCGCAGGGCCTCGTTGATCGCCTCGCGTATCGTCTTCTTCGCCATGACGCAGTCCCCCTCAGTAAGACACGTAGACGTCGGTGGTCAGCTCGCTCACCGGCGGGTAGTCGGCCGCGCGCGCCTCGGCGACGGCCTCGTCGATCAGCTCGGCGACCTCGGCGTCGATGGCGTCGAGCTGGGCCTCGCGCAACATACCCTCGGCAGTGACGCGGGCCCGGAAAATCCGCAGGCAGTCGCTGTCTTCGCGGATACGCTTGAGCTCCTCGGCTGATCGGTAGCTCTGCGGATCGCCCTCGTAATGGCCGTAGAAGCGCATCGCCACCGCTTCGATCGCGCTCGGTCCACCGCCGTTGCGGGCGCGCTCGATCGCCTCACCCGCCGCCTCGGCCACGGCGAAGAAATCCGTGCCGTCGACCCGCACCGCGGGCATGCCGAAGCCTGCCGCGCGCCCGGCGATGTCCTTCGAGCCCACGGCGTAGTCCGCACCGGTGCCCTCACCGTAGCCGTTGTTCTCGATCATGAACAGCACGGGCAACTGCAGCACGACGGCCAGATTCATGGCCTCGAAGGTCGTGCCCTGGTTGGAGCCGCCGTCGCCGGTGAAGGACACGGCGCAGTGGCGCGTCTTCTTGGTCTTGGCGGTCAGTGCCGCGCCGACCGCCAGCGGCGGATTACCGCCGACGATGGCGTTGGCGCCGAGCATGCCCTGGGACAGGTCGGCAATGTGCATCGAGCCGCCCTTGCCGGCACACAGCCCGCCCTGCTTGCCGAAGATCTCTTTCATCATCCCCTTCACGTCGCAGAGCTTGGCGATGCAGTGCCCGTGCCCTCGATGCGTCGAGCCGATGTAATCCTTCTCGCTCAGGTGGATGCAGACACCGGTGGCGATCGCCTCCTGGCCCGCGTAGAGGTGCACGAAACCGGGAATGTCACCGGTGGTGTTTTCGGTGTGAATACGCTCTTCGAAATCGCGGATGGTGCGCATCCGCCGATAGGCGTCGAGCAGCTGGGACTCGCTGAAAGTCATCTGTGGCTCCCCCATGAGGCGTCCCGGCGTGTGTCCGGGGCGCGCGCTAAAAACAGACTGACTCGTCTGTTTTTTCGATTTCAACCGCCGCCCGGACGGCTTGTCAAGGCGCCGTCGACAAACTCCCTGGCCAACCAGTCCAGCGTCGTGGCATTGACCCGCGCCCAGGCCTCCTCCTGCACCCAATGCGCGGCACCCGGCACGGTCACCAGCGTCAGCGGCGCGGCGACATGGCGCCAGGTGTCGTTCAGAGTGTCCGGCAACAGCGCGGGATCGTCCAGGCCATGGAACATCAGCACCGGGCAGGTCACCGGGGCCGGCGCGCCGGCCGGGAGTGCATAGGGCTCGCGGGCAAAGTTCTCGCGATAGTAGTGCATCATCGCGGCCAGGTCGGAGCGCTCGAAGGCCTCGCGGTAGGCCTCCCGGGGGGCGGCTGCCGGCAGGATCCCGAGCAGTGTCTCGACATCGAGCCGGCGATGGGAATCAGCTCCCTGGAAGCGCCGGGCATAGGCACTGGCGGCATGCTGCGGCCCACCGCGCGCGAGTTCGCGCACCAGACACCAGGGATGCGGCAGGTTGCAGATCACCAGTCCGGCGACCCGCGCCGGACGGTGCATCGCCAGCATCCAGGCAATCATGCCCCCCCAGTCGTGCGCCATGATGATCGCGCGCTCGGCCCCCTGGTCGGCGATCACCGCCTCGACATCCCCGAGCAGGGTGCGCATCCGGTAGGCCTCGCCGCCCTGCGGCTGGTCGCTCAGGTTGTAGCCGCGCAGGTCCATCGCGGCGACCCGATAGCGGGTGGCCAGCACCGGCATCTGGCGTCGCCAGGTGTACCAGCAGTCCGGCCAGCCGTGGATCATCACCAGCAGCGGGCCCTCGCCCAGGGTCGCGTAATGAATGCCGACGCCGTCATGCACGGCACGGTGGTGGGTGACGCGGTCGAGCAGCGCGGCAAATTCCGTATCCATGGTCTCCCCTGTCATCCAGGCTTCTCCAGCCGCGCGAGCAGTCAGTCCAGCGGCGGCGGCAGCCCGCCCCCCAGCAACGCATGCACCCGCGCCGCCACGGCCAGCACGCGATAGTCGCCATACCGCGGTCCGATCAGCTGCAGGCCGACGGGCAGACCGCTGACGTCATCGATACCGGCCGGCAGCACAGTGGCCGGCAGGCCGAGCAGCGAGGGCAGCGCGATCCAGAAAGCCTGCGCCATCCAGGGGTGGTTCTGGCCACCCAGGGTCACCTGCCGCCTGGCCACCGGCACGACATCATGCGGCCAGGCCGGGCGATGCAGCACGGGGCAGACCAGCACATCGTGATGCTCGAACAGCGGCGCCAGCCGATCACCGAGCGCCCGGCGTTCCTCCTCAAGCTCGAGCCAGCCGCGGTGGTCCAGCGTGGCGCCGAGGGCCATCGCGCCCGGCAACCCGCGGCTGTCCGCGGGCAGGTCACGCGTCTGCTCGGCCAGGCGGGCGATCAGCGAGTCGGGATACTCGACGCTCATCGCCGCATACATCAGCCGCAGAAAGAGCTCGAACATGCGCCCGGCATCCTCCAGAGGCTGACAGGGCGCGACGGCCACACCCGCGTCCGCCAGCCGGGTGACGGCCTGCCCGAGCACACCGGCCACCGCCGGCTCGAGCGGGCACTCGGCCGCCTCCAGCCACAGCCCGAACCGCAGCGACGTGGCGGCCGGCACGGCTTGCGGGCGGCCGAGACGCGCGGCCTGCGGCGGCGCGACCAGCACCTCGAGGGCCAGCGCGAGATCCGCCGGGTCACGCGCCAAGGGCCCCGCCACCAGCATGTCCATGGGCGAGCGCCGGTTCGGCCGCCCGGCGAGCTGGCCCAGCGCACTCACCACGCCCGTGGAGGGACGATGCGCAAGAATGCCGCAGGCGTGGGCCGGAATACGCAGCGACCCGGCGAGGTCGGTGCCGAGCTCCAGCGGCACCAGCCCGGCGGCCACGGCGGCCGCCGCCCCCCCGCTGGAGCCGCCGGCGTTGTGGCCGACACGCCATGGCGTGCTGGTTGGCCCGAACACGGGGTTGTCGGTCTGGATGTCGCCCCCGAACTGCGGCGCGTTGGTCTTGCCGAGCACGATGGCGCCGGCCTCGACCAGGCGGCGTACGGCCGGCGCATGCCGGGCGGGGCGATAGTCACGGTATTTCTCGGCCCCGGAGGTGCAGACCAGACCAGCAACTTCCAGGGTGTCCTT
Organism: Gammaproteobacteria bacterium; assembly: GCA_007693855.1. GTDB lineage: Bacteria > Pseudomonadota > Gammaproteobacteria > Steroidobacterales > PWYM01 > PWYM01. Next base: position 163,930 of record RECU01000053.1, read on the forward strand.
GATGGTCATCGGCAGGCCATGCAGGGGACCGAGCTCGGCGTTGTGGGCACGCGCAAGATCCGCGCGGTCGGCGGCTGCCCGCGCAGCCTGCGCATCCAGGGTGACCACCGCGTTCAACGCCCGATTATGCCGGTCGATGCGCGCGAGACAGAGCTCGACCAGCGCGCGGCTGGTCACTTCCCCGGAGGCCATCAACGTCAGCCACTCGCTGGCCGAGCGGTAGTGTAACGCGCGGTTCATGGCGCAACGATAGCACCCTGGCAGGCGCTTGCGCGGCGCGGGGCTTTGCACGGGCTGGCCGCGCGCCGGCACCCCCGCCGACGGTAGAATGGTGGCTGACGTCATCGGGCCCGACGCGGCCCGCCTGCAAGCCCGCCCACCCCAGGTCACGCCTTGTCCCTTCGCCCCGAGCCTCCTGTCCCGCCGAGTGCCCCTCCGGATACCGCGATCGCCGAAACGACGGCGACTGGCGCAGGCGCCAGCGCCCTGGCGCCGCTGCGCCGCCCCATCTTCCGTGCCTTCTGGATTGCCATCTTCATCTCCACGCTGGGCGGCTGGATGCATGAGGTCGGCGCCGGATGGCTGATGGCCTCGCTGGAGCCCGATCCGTTCATGGTGGCGCTGGTGCAGGCCGCAGTGGTGCTGCCCGGTTTCCTGCTGGCGCTGCCGGCCGGGGCGCTGGCCGATATCATCGATCGGCGGATCTACCTGCTGGCCGTGATGAGCTGGCTGGTGCTGGTCACCGGCACCCTCGGGGTCCTGACGCTGCTCGACCTGGTGGACGCCCGCCTGCTGCTGCTGCTCACCTTCGGCATGGGCATCGGGATCGCCATGATGCTGCCGGCATTCAATGCCGTGATCCCGGATCTGGTGCCCCGCGAAGAACTGACCGCGGCGCTGACCCTCAACAATATCGCCGCGAACTCCACCCGCGCCCTCGGCCCCATGCTGGCGGGCTTCCTGATCGCCCTCGCGGGGCCGGCCGTGGTGTTCCTCTACAACTCGGTGAGCTACTTCGCGCTCATGGCCGTGCTTGTCCCCTGGCGCAACACCCAGCCGCGCAGCGCCCTGCCCAGCGAGCGGTTCTTCGGCGCCATGCGTACCGGGCTCAAGTTCGCCGCCCAGTCACCGGCGCTGCAGGTGGTGATGCTCAAGGCTGCGGCGTTTTTCCTCATGGCCAGCCCGTTGTGGGCGTTCCTGCCGCTGATCGTCAAGGAGCAGCTCGGCGCCGGGCCGCAGACCTTCGGGGCGCTGTTCGGCGCGGCCGGCCTAGGCGCGGTGATCGGCGGACTCAATCTCGCGCGGCTGCGGCGACGCTTCAACGGCGACCAGATCGTCGCGGCCGCGACCTTCGCGATGATTCTCGGGCTGCTGGGACTCGCACTCCTGCCCAACGCGCTGAGCCTCGGCATGGCCATGCTGATCGCCGGCGCCGCCTGGGTCTGCGTGGTCTCGACGCTGCAGGTCTCCGCCCAGCTGGCACTGCCCCACTGGGTGCGCGCGCGCGGCATCGCGCTGTTCCTGACCACCTTCATGGGCTCGATGGCGCTGGGCGCGACCGCCTGGGGCCGCCTGGCCTCGACCACCAGCATCGCCACGGCGCTCTACGGTGCCTGCGCCTTCGGGCTGGTCGCCTGGCTGCTGACCGCGCGCCTGACACTGACACGTCACGCCGGCGAGGACCGGTCGCCGACCGCACCCACGCCCGACCCGCTGCTCGATGCCCCCGTGGCGCTGGACCGCGGCCCGGTGATGGTCGAGGTGAGCTACCAGGTCGATCCGCAGCGCGCGCGGGATTTTCAACGGGCCATGCGCGACATGCGGCGCATGCGCTTGCGTAATGGGGCGCTCAGCTGGAATCTCTTCCAGGATGCAGCCGACCATCATCGCTGGCTGGAAGTGTTCGTCGACGAGACCTGGCTGTCGCATCTGCGCCAGCACCATCGCCTGACCGTCGAGGACCGGGCCATCAAAGCCCTCGCCGAGAGTTTCCACGCGGGTGCGAGTCCCCCACCGGTGCGACACATGGTCGCGCGCAACCCCTCCAAGCGCCGGCGCCGCTGGCAGCTGTTCTGAGGCATGGCACGGCGCCCGAACCCGCCCGCCCGGTGTGGTGCGCCTGCGGCGGTGCTGCTGGCGGCCGGTGCCTCTCGCCGCCTCGGACGTCCGAAACAGTTCCTGCGTCGCGGCGGCCTGCCGCTGCTGCTGCACCAGCTGCGGCTTGCCGCCGGCGCGACGCGCGCAGGCTCGGCGCGCGATCTCGTGGTGGTGACCGGGGCGCGTCGTTTCGCCGTGGCGCGCGCGGCCAGCCTCGCCGGCGCCCAGGTCGTGCATGCCGCCGACTGGCAGCAGGGCATGGGTCGATCGCTGGCTCGCGGCGTGGCGACCGTGGCACCGGGTCAGGCGGTGCTGGTGCTGACCGTGGACCAGCACCGCGTGGTGCTGCGTGATCTCGCACGGCTGCTGGCGCGCTGGCGCCGCGCGCCCTGGCGCCCGGCGGCGGCGGTGTATGCCGGCGGGCCGGGCGTCCCGGCCATCCTGCCGGGCGGCTGGCGCGCGCGGCTGCTGCGCCTGTCCGGGGATCGCGGCGCCGGGACATTGCTGCGCGCCGCGGGGCGGCGCCTGACCCGGGTGGCGATGCCGCGTGCGGCAGTGGATGTCGACCGGCCGGAAGACTGGCCCGGCACCCGCGCCGCGCCCTGGCCACGGCGCGGCTGAGCGGCGCCTAGGCCTGCTCGTGAGCGTGGGTGTGGCCGTGCGCCCCGTGGGCCGCCGCGCAGCCCGCACAGTTCACCCAGCCGGAATCCCCGTCCACGTAGAACTCCTTTTTCCAGATCGGCAGACGGGTCTTGACCTCGTCGATGATGTAGCGGCACGCCTCGAAGGCCGCGGCACGATGGCGCGACACCACGCCGACCCAGACGGCCACCTCGCCGAGCGCAAGATCCCCTGCACGATGATGGCAGGCCGCCTCCAGGATCTCGTAACGCGCCCGAGCCTCCTCGAGGATCCGCTCACCCTCCCTGATGGCGAGCCGTTCGTGGACCTCATAGTGCAGGGCGGTCACCGCCCGGCCTTCGTTGTGATCGCGCACCCAGCCTTCGAACGCGACGAAGGCGCCGGCGCGGACATCACCCAGGCTGCGCTTGAGGGCTTCCGGATCGATGGGCGAGGTCTCGATACGACACTGCATGGCCGTCTCCTGCAAAGTGATGCGCCGGACCGGGCGCGAGGTGGTTGCGGCCCCTCAGCCGCCGGCCACGGGTGGAAAGAACAGCACCTGGTCGCCGTCGGCCAGGGCCACCTCCCACGGTGCGAGTTCGTCGTTCACGGCCACCTTGCAGCGCTCGCGCGGATCGGCAAAGCCGTGACGGCGGGCGCACTCGACGAACAGATCACCGGCTGTGGCAGCCTCGGTGTCGAGCTGCTCGCCTGCGGTCCCGGCCTGCTCGCGGAACACCGCGAAGTACTCGACCGCGACTCTTTTCATGGGCCCGACTCCGCGGCGGCATGCGCCGGACCACGGTCGAAATCACGCCGCCCGCCACGCTTGGCGAGCAGACGCGTGGCCCGGATCTCGATGTCATGTGACAGCGCCTTGCACATGTCATACACCGTGAGAGCCGCAACACTGGCGCCGGTGAGCGCCTCCATCTCCACCCCCGTGCGGTGGGTCACCGCCACGGTACAGCGGATCGCGAGCGTCGTCTCGTCGTGCCAGTCCAGCGTGACACGACAGTCCTCCAGCGGCAGCGGATGACAGAACGGGATGAGCTCGTGGGTGCGCTTGGCAGCCATCACCCCGGCGATGATCGCCGTGTGCACCACCGGGCCCTTGCGGGTCACCGGTTCGGCACCCTCGCGCAACGCCTGCGCGACCGCGGCAGGGAACACCACGAGCGCCTCGGCGGTGGCTTCACGCCGCGTCACGGCCTTGGCGCCGACGTCCACCATGCTCGGGCGGCCCTGCGCATCCACGTGCGTGAGACCACTGCCACCTGCCCTGGATACCGTCATATCACTCCTTTCCAACGTCAGCGCCGTGCGCGCCCGCAAAGTCGGTGGTGTAGACTACCTCAACGGTTGACTCCTGCGAATTCGACAGCACAGGGAAGGCATCGAGATGGACCTCAACTTCAGTGACGCCGACCTCGCGTTCCGCGAGGAAGTCCGCGAATTTCTCCGCAACGAATACCCTGCGGACATCCGCGAGAAGATGGACCGGGGCATCCGCCTGGCGCGCGATGACTTCATGCGCTGGCAACAGACCCTGCATGCCCGGGGCTGGGCCGCGCCAAACTGGCCGGTAGAACATGGCGGCACCGGCTGGAGCGCCACGCAGAAATACATCTTCACCACCGAACTTGCGCTGGCCAACACGCCGACCATCATGCCCTTCGGGCTGTCGATGGTCGGTCCGGTGATCTACACCTACGGCAATGAAGAACAGAAGGCGCGGTTTCTGCCCGACATCCTCGCCAGCCGCGCCTGGTGGTGCCAGGGCTACTCCGAGCCCGGCGCGGGCTCCGATCTGGCGAGCCTCAAGACCCGCGCCGAACGCGACGGCGACCACTACGTCATCAACGGCACCAAGACCTGGACCACACTCGGTCAGTTCGCCGACTGGATTTTCCTGCTGGCGCGCACGTCCACTGACGTCAGCCGCAAGCAGGAGGGCATCAGTTTCATCCTTGCCGACATGCGCACCCCGGGCATCAGCCTCCGGCCGATCATCACCATCGACGGCGAGCATGAGGTCAACGAGGTGCACTTCGAGAATGTCCGGGTCCCGGTCGAGAATCTCGTTGGCGAGGAAGGCCGCGGCTGGACCTACGGCAAGGTGCTGCTGCAGCACGAACGCGCCGGCATCGCCGCGGTCGCGCGCTCGAAGTACCGTCTCGACACCCTCAAGCGCCTGGCCGCCGAAGCACCGCCCGGCGGGACGCCGCTGATGGACGACCCGGTGTTCCGGCGCAAGGTGGCCGCCGTCGAGATCGAGCTGCTGGCCCTGGAGTACACCGATCTGCGCACGCTGGCGGCCGTGGCCACGGGCGGAGCACCGGGTCCGGAATCCTCGATCCTCAAGATCAAGGGCACAGAGGTGCAGCAGGCCATCGACGAACTCTACGTCGAGGCGGCCGGCTGTTACGCCTTCGCGTTCACCCCCGAGCTGTTCGCCTCACCGGACATCCCGGACGCCACCCGCATCGGCCCACCCTGGGCGGCCGACACCGCCCCGCACTATTTCAACGGGCGCAAGGTGTCGATCTACGGCGGCACCAACGAAATCCAGAAGAACATCATCGCCAAGGCCGTGCTCGGCCTCTGAGGCAGGACGCCGACAGGAGACATGCCCCATGGATTTTTCCCTGAACGAGGACCAGGCGCTGCTGAAGGATTCGCTGGAGCGGTTCATCCAGGGCAGCTACGACTTCGACACCCGTCGGGCGAATGTGGCCAGCGAGCTCGGGTACAGCCGCGAGACCTATGCCCAGTTCGCCGAACTGGGCTGGACGGCCGTGCCGTTCAGCGAGGCGGACGGCGGCCTGGACGGCGGGCCGATCGAGCTGATGGTGATGATGGAGCAGTTCGGCCGGGGTCTGGTGATCGAGCCCTACTTCGCATCCATCGTGCTCGCCGGCGCCGCACTGCGCCATGCCGGCGACGACGACGCCAAGGCCCGCTGGCTGGCCGGCCTGATCGACGGTTCACTGACCGGCGCGCTGGCGCTGCAGGAGCCACAGTCACGTTTCGATCTCGCCAACGTGCGTACCCGGGCCGAGCGCAGTGATGAGGGCTGGCGCCTGACCGGGCACAAGGCGGTGGTGCTGAATGCCCGCGATGCGGATGTCATCCTGGTGCCGGCACGGACCCGCGGCCGGGACCGGGACCGTGACGGCATCACGCTGTTTGCGCTGGCCGCCGGCACCCCTGGAATGACCACGCGCGCCTACCCCACGGTCGACGGCATGCAGGCCGCCGAAGTCATCCTCGAAGATGTCCAGCTGCCCGCCGATGCCGTGCTCGGCCACGAGGATGGCGCGCTTGCGGTGCTGGAGGCCGTCACCCGTGAGGCCCTGCTGGCCGTTTGTGCCGAAGCGGTCGGCATCATGGCGGTACTGGTCGAGAAGACCGTCGACTACAGCAAGAACCGCAAACAGTTCGGCCTGCCGATCGGCGCGTTCCAGGCGCTCCAGCACCGCATGGTCGAGATGTTCATGGAGCATGAGCAGACCCGTTCGCTGCTCTACATGGCCGCGATGAAGCTCGCGGCCGGCGCACCGGATGTCGACCGCGCGCTCTCGGCGCTGAAATACCAGGTCGGCCGGTCCGGCCGGCGCATCGGCCAGGAAGCGGTGCAGCTGCATGGCGGCATGGGGGTGACCCACGAGCTCGACGTGGCGCACTACTTCAAGCGCCTGACCATGATCGACCTGGCCTACGGCAATGCCGACCACCACCTGAGCCGTTTCGCGGCCTGACCCCCGGAGACTCCCGCCATGCCCCGATCCATCGTCACCCTCACCACCGACTTCGGCACGGCTCAGCCCTACGCCGCGATGATGAAGGGTGTGATCCTGCAACGCGCGCCGGGCACCGAGGTGATCGACCTGACCCACGACATCCCGGCCTGGCAGCCCGAACTGGCGGGCTTCTGGCTGCAGCACTGCCAGCCGTGGTTCCCGAGCGGCACGGTACACCTGGCAGTGGTCGACCCGGGGGTGGGCACGGCGCGGCGCCTGCTGGCCGCGGAGTTCGGCGACCAGGTCGTCATCGCCCCCGACAACGGCCTGCTTGGCGCCCTGATCGCGCGCTATCCACGCACGCGGGTGCGCGAAGTGGCGCTCGACGCCCTTGGCGGGCTGTTGCCGGCCCGCCGCAGCGAAACCTTCCACGGCCGGGACATCTTCGCACCGATCGCCGGCGAGATGGCCGCCGGGCGACTCTCGGTGATCGGACTCGGGGACACCACCGAGGACTATGTGCGGGGGGGCTTCACGCTGCCGGAAGTTCGTGAGGGCGTGATCCATGGCCAGGTGGTGCTGGCTGACCGCTGGGGCAACCTGGTGACCAACGTGGAGGCGCCGCGACCGGCCGCCGAGGGCAGCCTCAAGCTGAGGCTCGCCGGGCGGGAGTTACCGATCACCCGGATCAGCTACGCCGGCCTGCCAGAGGGCCAGCCCGGGGCGCTGATCAACGCGCTGGGCCTGGTCGAGATTGCCGTCAACCAGGGCAGCGCCGCCGAGCTGCTGGACGCGGGCCCTGGGATGGGCGTGGAAATTCTCGGCGCCGAGATTCCTGCGCCGCGACCGATGCGCCCCGGCGGCCCGGGCGGTCGTCCTGGCGGCCGACCCGCCAGCGCCACTGGCGAGGCGTCAGGCCGGCCCGGCGCCGCCGGTCAGGGTCGCCCCTGATCTGCCGAGGACGCCGCTTCGAGCTTCGCCCAGGAATCGCGCAGACTGACCGTACGGTTCAGTATCAGCCGAGCCTCCCCATCGGCCGCATCGCGGGTGAAATACCCGCTGCGCTCAAGCTGCACCGTCTCCCCGGGTGCGAGCCCGGCCAGTGCCGGCTCAGCCAGCGCCTCGCTGATCACCACGAGCGACTCCGGATTCAGGGCCTGCAGGTAGTCCCCGCCCGCCTCGGGATCGGCTACCGCAAACAGGCGGTCATACAGGCGCAGCTCCACCGGCACCGCAGTGTCGGCATGCACCCAGTGGATCGTGCCCTTGACCTTGCGCTCGGCGCCGCTCCCGCCACTGCGGGTCTCCAGATCGACGCTGCAGCGTAGCGCCACCAGCTGGCCTCCAGCGTCGCGCTCCAGGCCTTCGCAGCGGATGATGTAGGCCCCGCGCAGGCGGACTTCGCCGCCCGGCTTCAGCCGGTGGAACTTCCGGGGTGGATCCTCCATGAAATCCTCGGCCTCGATGTAGAGCTCGCGACCGAAACTGACTTCGCGGGTGCCGCGCGAGGCGTCCGCCGGATGATTGGGCAGCGTGACGGTCTCCACCTGCCCTTCCGGCCAGTTCTCGAGAATGACTTTCAGCGGACGCTGGACCGCCAGCCGACGCTCGGCGTGGGTATTGAGGTGCTCGCGCACGGCACTCTCAAGGGCGCCCATCTCGATGGTGTTTTCCTTCTTGGTGACGCCGACCCTGCGGATGAACTCGCGCACCGCCTCCGCGGGATAGCCGCGCCGGCGCATGCCGGCCAGCGTCGGCATCCTGGGATCGTCCCAACCGGCGACGATCCCCTTGTCGACCAGCTGGCTCAGCTTGCGCTTGCTGGTGACCGTGAAGGCAAGATTCAGCCGCGAGAACTCGATCTGCTGGGGACGATGCGGCAAGGCCAGCTGATCCAGCAGCCAGTCGTACAGTGGCCGGTGATCCTCGAACTCCAGGGTGCACAGCGAGTGGGTGATGCCCTCGAAGGCATCCGAGAGCGTATGCGCGAAGTCGTACATGGGGTAGATGCACCAGGCATCGCCGGTGCGCTGATGGGCGACCTTGCGGACCCGGTAGAGCGTTGGATCCCGCAAGTTGATATTGCCCGAAGCCATGTCGATACGGGCCCGCAGCACGCACTCGCCCTCGGCGAACTCGCCACGACGCATGCGCTCGAACAGCGCGAGATTCTCCTCCACAGTGCGATCGCGGAAGGGACTGGGCCGGCCCGGCGCGGTCAGAGTGCCCCGATACTCGCGGATCTGCTCGGCGGTCAGGTGATCGACGTAGGCCTTGCCCTGGCGGATCAGGGTCACGGCGCAGTCATGCAGGCGCTCGAAGTAGTCCGACGCGTGGGTCAGCCGGTCCTGCCAGTCAAAGCCCAGCCAGGCCACATCCTCGCGGATGGCCTGCGCGTAGGTCTCATCCTCGCGCAGCGGGTTGGTGTCATCGAAACGCAGGAAGCAGCGCCCGCCGAACTCCTCCGCCACCCCGAAATTCAGGCAGATCGACTTGGCATGGCCGATATGCAGGTAGCCGTTGGGCTCCGGCGGAAAGCGCGTGACCACGGCGCCCGCGTGCCGGCCCGCGGCCCGGTCGGCCGTAATCCGCTGGCGGATGAAATCAGCTGGGCTGGCGGCTGGGGCGGGCGGTTGGCTGGACATGATGAACGTCGGTGCTCGGCAGTGGCTGTGGAGTGCTGCGCGGATTGTAATGGATGTCAGCCCGCCGCACTCCACAGCCGCTACCGTAGCACGCAGACCTGAGCCTGTAGAGCCACGCGTGAATCCAGCCCATCGGTACAGGCGTAGGTGTTGCGCGACAGACACAAAACGACACTTGTCGCGCGGTTGGGCTGATGAAGGTGTTGGCGGCGCGCACCCCTGTGGCATTGACCTGTCCCGACAGGCGTGATTGTATACAGCCTGACCGGCAGGCTGGGGGGCCGCCGTCAGCACGCGCCAGACAGGGACAAGACTTCGGGGATCGTGCCGCCAGACGTCGAATCAAACCAGCGAATCAAAAATCATTTAGAGGACTCGCCGTGAGCAAAACCACCGCTACACCGCTTCGTACCGCCGTCCGGCGGGCCATGTTGTTGTCGGGCGTCGGACTCGTGATGGGCACGCCCGCCTACGCCCAGATCGACGAAATCGTCGTTACCGCCCGTCAGCGCGCCGAACTGCTGCAGGACGTCCCGGCGTCCGTCACGGCCTTCACCGCCGCGGACATCACTGACGCGGGTATCGTCCGTCCCGAAGATTTCATCGCGCTGACGCCCGGCGTCACCATGATCAACAGCACCGAAGCCGGTGACCTGCAGGTCAACATCCGCGGCATCAACACCTCGCGCGACGCTGAAACCAACTTCGCGCTGATCGTCGACGGCGTGCTGCTGACCAATCCGAACGCCTTCAACCAGGAGTTCGCCAACATCTCGCAGATCGAAGTGGTGAAGGGTCCCCAAGGCGCGCTGTACGGCCGCAATGCCGCGGCCGGCGCCATCATCATCACCACCGAGCAGCCGGGCAACGAGCTGCTGGGTAACGTCAAGGTCGGCGTGGGCAACAACAACACCTTCACCGGCAGCGGCTCGGTCAGCGGCCCGCTGATCGCCGACACCCTCTACGGTGGGCTGAATTTCGCCTATCGTGATTCCGACGGCCATTTCACCAATGCGTTCACCGAGCGCAAGGAAGTCGACGACTACAACGAATGGGTGGTCGGCGGGCGCCTGGTGTGGGACGTGTCCGACGCGCTGACCGTTGACATGAAGGCGCGTTACAGCGAGATCGACTCGGCGGCAATCGGCTTCAACGCCTCCTTCGCACTGCCGTTCCTGGTCGACGCCTTCGGCAACCCCGATTTCGCGCCGGACGTGAACGACCACCGTTTCGTCTACCAGAACAACGTGGTGCCGCAGAACGAGCAGGAGAACCTGAACATCTCGATCAAGGCGGACTGGGATCTCGGCTTCGCCACGCTGACCGGCATCGCCGCGTTCAACGACCAGGAGCAGTACTTCCTGACGGATGGCACCAGCGCCGCGTTCGGCATCTACTTCGCCGAACCGACCTGTCTGGCCTCGCTGGCCGATCGTGCGGTGGACTTCCCGCAGCCTTCGCCGTTCTTCAACTTCGGCTCACCGGCAGCGAGCCTGTTGCCTCCCTACTCGGCCACCACCTGTGACGGCTACCAGTACCAGGTGCGCAACCAGGAAGATCTGTCGTTCGAGCTGCGCCTGACCTCGCCTGGCGATGCCCCCCTGCGCTGGATCGCCGGCGTGAACTACGTCGACATCGACCGCACGGTCATCGTCTCCCAGGGCGCTGACCTCAACCGCGGCTTCCTGCTCGAGCCCTACGTGCCGCCGACCGGTCCGAACCCGACTGACCTGCTGTTTTTCGATGATTACTCGAACAAGGTGTTCGCCCTGTTCGGCAACATCGGCTATGACCTGAGAGATGACCTCGAGCTCTCGGTCGCGCTGCGCTATGACCGCGAGCGCCGGCGGGTGCAGAACCGCGTGCCCACGGATGCCGTGGCACCGTTCATCAACCCCCTTGGGCTGGACGCACCGCCGATCAACCCGGCCCTGCTGTTCGCCGACACCATCCCCGCGCGCTCTGAGACCTTCAGCCAGCTGCAGCCCAAGCTCAGCCTGACCTGGTCGATCAACGACGAGTGGAGTGTGTACGGCAGTTATGGGGTCGGCTTCCGCAGCGGCGGCTTCAACTCCCAGGGCGTCGAGGCGACCATCGAAGTGTTCTATACCGACGCCTTCAACGCCCAGCTGTTCAATGCCCGCGACGAGTTCGACAAGGAAGTCTCCAAGTCTTTCGAGGCGGGCGTGAAGAGCACACTGCTTGATCGGAGATTGTCGCTCAATGCCGCCGTGTTCCACACCAGGGTCGACGACATGCAGTTCTTCAACTTCTTCGCTGGGCCGTTCGGCCTGCTGCGCGTCGTAACGAATATCGATGAGGTCGACCTGACCGGCGCCGAGGCCGATTTCCGCTTCCGCATCAACGACAATTTCACCCTGTACGGTGGCGGCTCGGTGCTGGACAGCGAGATCAAGCGCAACTCCAACCGGCCTTACACGGTCGGTAACAAGGTGCCGATGGCGCCAACCTACACCTGGAACGTGGGCGGTCAGTTCACCACGCCCATCACACCCGCACTCGACCTCGTGGCGCGCGTAGACGTGAATGGGGTGGGCCCGACCTGGTTCGGCGAGGTGCAGGACGGCCCCGACCAGGTGGTCCCGACCCTGTTCAGCTTCTTCTCGGGTGATCCGACGCTGCCGACCGGGGATTTCTCGCGTACCCGCCGCGATTCCTACGAGCTGGTCAACGCGCGCCTCGGTGTGCGCGCCGACAACTGGAGTGCGACGCTCTGGGCGCGGAACCTGTTCGACAAGAAGTACCTGCAGGAGATCATTCCCGCGCCGGAGTTCGGTGGCTCGTTCATCCACGACTCGCCGCGCCGGAGCTTCGGTGTGGAGCTGAACTACCTGTTCTGATCCACCCAGCGGGTCGACCCCACACACCCGGATGTCCGCAGGGGCATCCGGGTGTTTTCGTCTGGGGACCGGACGACTCGGGGGCGTCGGCGATAACGCGGCCACGGCGTACAGCAGACAGGCGGAGTCCGCTCAGAGTGCGAACGGCGGCTGAAGCCACAGCGCCGTCTGCGCCATCGACCACCCGAGCAGGCCACCCGCGAGCACGTCCGTCGGGTAATGCAGGCCAAGGATGACCCGCGAGGCGGCGACCAGCAGCGCAAACGGCACCAGGACGAGGGCGAGCAGCGGGAACCACGCGATCGCCAGCGTGGTGAACAGCACCGCATGCAGGGTATGCCCACTTGGAAAACTGTAGCGATCGAGCGGTGGCGCGGCACAGACAATGCCCGCGTGCGACACGAAGGGTCGCTCGCGCACCAGACGCCGCTTGAGCACGCCGTAGACAGCCACACCGCACAATGCCGCGATGGCCATCTGCAGGGCGGCGATCCGACCGGCGGGGCCGAGACCCAGTGCGCAGACCGCCATCAGGACATACCAGAACACGCCGTCGCCCAACCGGCTGACCACGGCGAACAGCCGTCTGACGCCCGGCTGCCGCGCCAGGGCGTTGATGCGCAGACACAGCTGCTGCTCGAGGAGGTCGCAGACCGCCAGCACGCGTGGCGGACGGCTGCGGGACGGTGTGGCGACCACGGTTTTCATGGCCTGCAGTGTCGCCGCGCGTCAAGACAGCACGATGGCAGTTCGCTGACAGTTGCATGAAATCTCGCGCAGCGTCGCGACCGCTGCCCCCGTGCCCCGTCACCTGCCTGTCACGGCGCTGAAAGGTGTCGGTAACCTACGGCAGGCTCAATACGGGGCATGCGAATCGCGATCTGTACCGACGCCTGGCAGCCTCAGATCAACGGCGTCGTCACCACCCTCGGCCATACCCGGAGCCAGCTGGAGACGTTCGGACACGACGTCGAGGTGTTCTCCCCGGCCAGCGGTTTCCGGACGGTCCCCCTGCCCGGCTATCCGGAGATTCGCCTGCCGGTGAGTCCCGGCGGGCGGCTGGGACGAGTGCTGGCCGCCTTCGCACCCGAGTGCGTGCACATCGCCACGGAAGGTCCCATCGGCTGGTCGGCCCGGCGCTGGTGCCTGCGCCAGGGACAGCCGTTTACGACCTCCTATCACACCCAGTTTCCCGAGTACCTGCGGGCGCGGCTGCCGGTGCCGGAGCGGTTCAGCTACGCGCTGCTGCGACGATTCCACGCACCCGCCGTGCGCACGCTGGTGCCCACCGCGCAGGTCAGGGACACGCTTGCCGCGCACGGCTTCGAGCGTCTGGTGCTGTGGACACGGGGCGTGGATACAACCCTGTTCCGTCACGATCGCCCGCCACCACCCGAGCTCGATCTGCCACGCCCCCTGTGGGTCTACGCGGGGCGGGTGGCGGTGGAGAAGAATCTCGAGGCCTTCCTGGGGCTGGACCTGCCAGGCAGCAAGCTGGTGATCGGGGACGGCCCCGCGCGCGCCAGCCTGCAGAAACGCTACCCTGCAGCCCACTTTGCCGGCTACCGCTTTGGCGAAGAGCTCTCCAGCTGGCTGGCGGCCTGCGATGTCTTCGTGTTCCCAAGTCGCACCGATACCTTCGGGCTGGTCATGCTCGAAGCCATGGCCTGCGGTTTGCCGGTGGCAGCCTACCCGGTGAACGGTCCGATCGACGTGGTCCGGCCCGGAATCAGCGGCGTGCTCGACGAGGACCTTGGCCGTGCCTGCACGGGTGCCCTTGCGCTGGAGCGCAACACGGTGCGTACGGAGGCCTGCCGGCACAGCTGGGGGACTGCCGCGCGCCAGTTCGAAGCTGCCCTGGTCTCAGGAGACGGCCCGGAAGCGAACGCCGAGCGCTCACCGGGCCCGGCGGACAGCGCCCTGCGCTAAACCCGCCGCTGCATCCGCGGCAAAAAAACAACACCATCACCCCGTTGGCCCCGCGGCTGTATACAATCGTCGGGAAAGCGGGCAGAATCCCGAGATGGGGGTTCGAAGAGGGTGACTTCGGTCGTGGCTCGCGGCCCACTCTCCCGCGAACATCTACGGTGAGCGTCGGTTAGATGCAACACGCCACGGGATCGCGGACGAACCGCAGGCCCCCGTGGTCGCCGACGCCCACGCAGCCGTTCAATCTCGAATTCAGAGGGAATACCGACATGAAATTGCGCAGCATCACGCCCGTGGCCATGGCCGTCACCCTGGCCCTCGGTGCACCCGCCATCGCCCAGGACGCGCCGACCGGCGCCCGGACCCTCGACGAGGTGGTGGTCACCGCACAGCGTCGCCAGGAAACGGTGCAGGACATCCCGATCGCCGTCTCGGCCTTCGATGCCGGACAACTGCAGCGCGTCGGGGTGCAGAACACGCTGGACATCAGCCGCCTGATCCCGAACATGACCGGCGGCAACAACACCGGACTGGGCTCGGCGAACGTCTACACCATTCGCGGCCTGAACAACACCGAGTCCATCGCCACCTTCGACCCGCCGGTCGGCAGCTATGTGGATGATGTCTACATCAGCCGGCAGAATGCCAACAACCTCACGCTCTTCGATGTCGAGCGCATCGAGGTGCTGCGCGGCCCCCAGGGCACGCTGTTCGGTCGTAACACCACCGGTGGCGCGGTCAACGTCATCATGCGCCGGCCGGGCGAGGAGTTCGGCGGCTATGTGGAAGTCGGCTACGGCCGCTTCAACCGCAAGATCGCCCGCGGCAGCGTCGACCTCCCGGTCAACGATCAGGTGCTGACCAAGTTCAGCGCCTTCTGGATCGAGGACGACGGCTACGTCGACAACCTCACCACCGGACAGACCATCAACAGCGACGACAACAAGGGTGCACGACTGGATGTGCGTCTGCTGCCGAACGACGCGATCGTCTGGGACCTGTCGATGGACTACATCGACCAGGATTTCGCCAACCAGGTCAACACTCCGGACGGCAGTCGGCGCATCGCCAACAGCGGCCTGCGCACCGACCGCAGCCTGGCCGACCTGGGCCTGACCATCGCCGGTGACAAGCAGTTCATCACCTCCGGCAACGTCACCCGCTCCTGGTCTGTGACTTCGAACTTCACCTGGGACACGCCCATCGGTGAGGTACAGTCCATCACCGGCTACCGTGACCTGAACCAGCGCTTCCTGCTGGACTTCCTGGATATCGGGGTGCCGCCCGGTGGCTTCTCGATCGTCAACAACAGCACCCACCAGCAGTTCACCCAGGAACTGAAGCTGGCTGCCACGACGATGGACGGTGCGCTGGATTACGTGGTCGGTGTGTTCTACATCGACGAGGACAACCGCACCGACTTCGCAGACCTCATCTTCGGCACGGTGTTCGCCGATCGCATCCTCGACAACACTACCGAAGCCTGGGCCGTCTATGGCCAGGCCGACTACGCGATCACCGATCGCCTCACCGGCACCCTCGGCCTGCGTTACACAGACGAGAAGAAAGACGCCGACTTCAACCCCAACCCCAATCCGACGGCGGTATTCCGGTTCGCCTCCTCGGATATTGCCGAACTCGGCATTCCGCTGTCCCAGAGCACCAAGATCTGGACGCCACGGCTGGCCCTGCGCTACGACATCAACGACGAGATGAACGTGTACGCCTCGGCCACCCGCGGGTTCAAGTCCGGCGGCTGGAATGCGCGCGGCAACACCGCGGTCGAGACCCAGCCCTTCGGCCCGGAGAAAGTCTGGTCGTACGAACTCGGCATGCGCTCGGAGCTGATGGACCGCCGACTGCGCCTGAACGCCACGGCGTTCTGGACGGATGTCACCGACTACCAGCTGCCCTCGGCATTCAACTTCCCGACGGATGCCGGTGATCGTATCGTCTTCATCACCGGTAACTTCGCCGGCATGGAGATCAAGGGCCTGGAACTCGAGGCCCTGGCGCTGGCCACCGAGCGGCTGACCGTGTTCGCCAACATCGGCATCATGGATGGCAAGTACACCAAGCTCTCACCGGAAGTTCAGGCCCAGCAGGCGGACTGCATCGCAACCGGCAGTCCTGACAGCTGCAACCGCGGCATCATCCGCGGCGATGGCAGCCTGGCGCGGCCGCAGCGCCAGCCGGACTACACGGCGGTGATCGGCTTCGACTATGCCTGGCCGATCGCACCGAACCTCGAGCTGATTCCCTCGGCGGCATTCACCCGCTACGGCAGCCACACGGTCGGGACCAACGACGATGCGGTCTCGAACGTCAGCGGCGGCTACAGCAACCTGATCGCCGCGGTCACCCTGGAGGAGACCAGCGGGCTGTGGAGCCTGCGCCTGGAGTGCAAGAACTGCCAGAACCGCGACCAGCTGGTCTCGACGCTGGCCGGGCAGCAGTACTACAACCTGCCGCGGACCTGGCAGGCGAGCTTCCGCTACAACTTCTGATCGCATTGCCTGACGCGGGGCGATGCCCCGGAACCGGCAGCCAGCAGTGGCTGCCGGTTTTTTTTTGCGCGCGGCCCTCTGAAACAATCAAACGAGACTGTTTTTTCCTGCGAAAAATATGTCACCATCGAAGGGTGAGCGCTGCGGTCGCACCGCAGCCACCGACGGATGTCCTGCTGGGGGCAGGACGCGACTGCAGACCAGGAGGGGGAGACGATGAGCGCATCGGCACGCGAACTGCCACCACAACAGGGCGGCGACGCCCGCTCGGAGGGGGTGGCCTACCAGGGCCTGCTCGATCGCGACACCCGCGAAGTGCCGGAAGTGCTGCGCGAAGTGCACTGTCCGGAACTCGGCTCGGCGGACATTCCGGCCGAGTTGTTCACCTCACAGGCGGTGCACGATCTTGAAATGGACCGGATGTGGCGTCGCGTCTGGCAGATGGCCTGCCGCGAGGAGGAGATTCCAGAAGTCGGCGATCACGTCGTCTACGAGATCGGCCACCTGTCCTTCATCGTGGTGCGCACCGACGCCGGCTACCGCGCGTTCTACAACAGCTGCCTGCACCGCGGCCGCCAGCTGCGTGACGAAGACGGATCGGTCAGCGAGTTCCGCTGCCCCTTCCACGGCTTCACCTGGAACCTCGACGGCACCCTGAAAGAGATCCCCTGCCGTTGGGATTTTCCGCACCTGAACGAAGACAACACGCGCCTGCCCGAGGTGCGCGTCGACACCTGGGGCGGTTTCGTATTCATCAACCTGGATGAGCAGGCACCACCGCTCCACGAGTACCTCGGCATCCTGCCGCAGCACTTCGAGCGCTGGCCGCTGGAACAGACCTGGAAAGCCGTGCATGTGCAGAAGATCGTACGCGCCAACTGGAAAGTGGTGATGGAAGCCTTCATCGAGTCCTGGCACTCGGTGGAGACGCATCCGCAGATCCTGCCCTATACGGCCGATTCGAACTCACAATACGACTGGTGGGGCGACAATATCAGCCGCACGATCACGGCCATGGGCTCACCCAGCCCGCACCTGCGCGATGTCGCCGAGCAGGAAATCATGACCGCGCTGGCACGGACTTCGGGGCGCATGTCCGGTACCGAGGAAGACGATTCCCTCAAGGTCCCCGAGGGCAAGAGCGCCCGCGAACACATGGCCGATGTCAACCGCGCCGAGTTCGGTCGGCTGTTCGGCATCGACCTCACCGACGCCTCCGACGCCGAGGTCCTGGACGCCATCCTCTACAGCGTGTTCCCGAACTTCATCCCGTGGGCAGGCTACAACCCGAATATCGTCTATCGCTTCCGACCCAACGGCAGCGACTGCCATTCATCGATCATGGACGTCATCATCCTGATGCGCTTCGCCGAGGGGGCCGAAAAGCCCGAGCCTGTGCCCGTGCACAAGCTCGGTGCCGACGACCCCTGGCAGGATGCCCCGGAGCTCGGGGCGCTCGGCTATATCTTCGACCAGGACATGGGCAACCTGCCCTATGTGCAGAAGGGGCTCATGTCCTCGCGCAAGGGCGCGATCAGTCTGGCGAACTACCAGGAAGCGCGGCTGCGCCACCTGCACCGGACGCTGGATGGTTACCTGGCGGACTGAGCCGCCTGGGCGAGGATGCGCTGCGCCTGTTTCAGGTGGGGCGCGTCGAGCAGCTTGCCGTGCAACGACAGCGCCCCGTCGCCGGAGCCTTCGGCGAAGACTGCGATCACGGCACGCGCCCACTCGACCTCGTCGTCACCCGGCGTAAAGGCCTCGTTGATCACCGACACCTGGTCGGGGTGGATGGCGAGCTTCCCGGCGAAACCATCCGCCCGGGCGCGACGGCAGCTCTCACGCAGCCCCTCACGGTCGCGAAAATCGGTATAGACGGTATCGATGGCCTGAATGCCCGCCGCCGCCGCACCGGCCAGCACCAGCGAACGAGCCAGCTGATAGGTCGGCAGCCACTCGCCCTTGCTGTCGCGGTTGCGAGCGGCCCCAAGATCGACCGCGAGGTCTTCGGCGCCCCAGGTCAGGCCCTGCAGGCGCGGGCCCGCCGCGTCGAGCGTGCCCAGCTCGAACAGCGAGCGCGCCGTCTCTGTTCCGACCGCCACCATCGGAATACTGTTCTCGGCCAGCCCCTCGCGCGCTTCCAGCGCCGCGAGTGCGGCGTCCAGGCGCTGCAGGTCGGCCACCGTACGGAATTTCGGCAGCATGATCCCATCCGGGCGCCCGCCCACCACGGCGGCAAGATCCGCCAGGGCCAACGGACCGTCCAGCGGGTTGATGCGCACCCACACCGGGGCCGCCCGCGGTGTCGGGCGGGCATCCAGCGCCTCGCGGACGCGCTTGCGGGCCACAGTCTTGGCCTCCGGGAGCACCGCATCCTCCAGGTCGAGGATGACCGCGTCGGATTCGAGCGCATCGAGCTTGGCGAGCTTGCGCTCGCTGTCTCCCGGAATGAACAGCCACGACCTCATCGCCTTCTCCTGTATCGGACCCGGCGGATGGTACCACCGTCCATCCAGAGGTTCTGGTAGCCTTGCGGTCCGTGAACAGCGGTCAGCCCATGAGTCCAGCGCAGACCAGAGACATGCAGCGACGGTACGAAGACCTGCATCCGGGTGAGGTGCGCGAATCATCTACCCATGTGGTCGACAAGGATCACATGCTGGCCTTTGCCCGCCAGTTCGATCCACAGTATTTCCATGCCGACGAGGTCGCGGCGCGCGACTCGACGTTCGGCGAGGTCATCGCGTCAGGCATCTATACGATGGCGCTGTGGCGGCGGCTGGACCACGAAATCGCCGGCGACATCGACTGGATCTGCGGCATCGCCTGGGACGATGTCAGGTTTCCGGTGGCCGTACGCGCAGGCGATCGGCTTCGGGCACGCGCGCGGGTGCTGGAAAAACGCCTCTCGCGCACGCGGCCGGAACGCGGGGTGGTCGTCATGCTCTATGAGCTGTTCAATCAGCGTGACGAGACGGTATTCACCTGCCGCAGCACCAACCTCGTCCACCGCCACGGCGCGGCGGATGCCGGGCCGGAGGCGTGAGGGTCAGCGGATCTCGAAGCGCAGCCGCACGAATGCCGGCTGCTCGATGATTTCACCTTCCACCTGGACCGGACGGTAACGCCAGCGCGCGAGCGCCGCAGCAGCACTGTCCTCGAACACCCCCGGGGGCTCTGCCTCGATGACCCGAATGGCATCGGGATAGCCATCCCTGCCTACCACGAAGGCAAGTTCCACCCAACCCTCCTGGTTGGCCCGATACGCGCGCCGCGGATATTCCGGCGCCCGGTAGTCCAGACGCTCCAGCTCGCTCTCGGGCACTACACGGGTCCGCGCGTCGGCCAGCCGCTCGGCCCGGGACAGGACCCGTTCGGCCGCGCCGACTTCCAGGGGGACCACGCCGAGGTCCCGGGCATACGCCAGCGCCGTCCGGGCACCAGCGAGATCGTCAGTGGCCACCGCTGCGGCACTCTGCGCGAGCAGTGCCCGGGCAAGCTGCTGTTCGGCGACGAACAGCATCGCAGGGCCGGCACCGGTTTCACGCAGCGCCTCGAGGTAATCCGCCGCGCTGTCTCCCCTGGGCGCCAGCAGCCAGCCGCGCGCCAACCGCTCCTGCACCAGTGCCAGAATGCCGCGTTGCGCGCGGGCCTGCGCGAGGGCCTCATCGGTGGTGTTCTCAGCAGTGTCGGTGATCTCCACAGCTGCCTCGATCTCGGTGGTTTCCGCTGTCTCTGCCGCCGTCGGCGCGGGCTCGGCTACAGGCGTCGGCGTGGCGGGCACGATGACGACGGCGGGCGCGGTCGCCTCGGCCGTCTGCCGCCGTAACCGGTCCTGCAGCATGGCGAGGCGCGGATGGCCGGGGGTGCGTGCAGCCACCGCTTGCAGTCGCTGCTCGGCCGAGGCTGCGTCGCCGGCCGCAAGCGCCTGCTCGGCCAGACCGAGTTCGGCCAGCCACACGCGTTCGAGACCCAGTCGGGCCCGGCCGTTCGCCGGATCGGCCTCGAGCACCCGCCGCAGCAGCATCTCCGCACTGTCAGGCGCCGGGCCGAGCACGCGCCCGGCCATCAGCGCCGCCTCCGCCTGCTCGAGCAGCACCGGGGGGGCCTCCGCTGCACGCTGCGGCGGGACGCTGTCGCTGACGTTTTCAGCACGGGCGGCCGAAGAGCGACTGGTGTCGCTTGCAGGCGGGGCTGATCGCTCCCGGTCCAGCATCACCCACGCGCCCGCGGCAGCCAGGACCACCAGGGCAACGGCGCTCCCGGCCAGCAAGGCACCGCGCGCCACCCGCGCTGGCGGCACGGCGGCCGCCTCCATGGCTGGGACCTGCGCGCCCTGGTCTGGTGCGACGGCCGCCAGCGCCAGATGACGACGGACCGCCGCCTCCAGGGCCAACCGCGCTTGACCCATCGACAGCGGCGCGGGCAGCACCCGCAGGACACCTTCGCCGCCGACCAGGCCCATCAACTCACTCGCCGCCTCGCGCGCGGCCACCACGATACTGACCAGCCCCGGCTGGTGTCGCTGCATGCGCGCGCACAGCGCTGCCACATCGGTGCAGGCCGCCGCATCGACGACGAGCACTCCGGGATCCAGCCTTGCCAGCAAGGCCATCGCCGCCGCCTCGTCCGCGGTGGCATGCACCGGGTGCTGGCCGCCACTGACGCCAGACAGGGTCGCCAGCAGCGCATCGTCTTCGGTAAACACCAGCACCGCGACGCTGCTTTCGGTCAGCAGGGCATCGACATCACCCGCGCCCAGGGGCGCCTCCGGACGAGGGTCAGGCGACCCCGTCAGGTCGCGCGAGGCCAGATCATCAGCCGGCATCACCGTTGCTGGTTCACGCTCCATCCCGCTCCCGATCCGACAGACGCCCGCGCGCGAAGGGTCGCACGCCTGGCAGGGTCCTCAGTATAGGAAGGCTCACCCGCAGGGCGCGCAGCCGGAACGCGATTCTGTGAAGCCAGTCTCAGGCTGGCGGGCGCGACTGCGGCGGATGGTCGGATTCTGCGGCCTCGGCGGCCTCCACCTGGGCTTCGGCCGCCATCTCCACGGCCACCGGGGACACGGCCGGACGGGTCGCCACCCAGGGGCGCTTGCTGTCCTCGTCCGGGCCCACGTGCAGGAAGATGCGCCAGACGGAGAACACCAGCAGCAGGAGACTGACCAGCAGGAAGAACCAGAGGAATCCGGCCCCGCCAAGCGTCCCCATCAACAGCGCCACCAGCAGCGGCCCCGCAGCTGCACCTGCACCGGACAGCAGAATCAGCGTACTGCTCGCCGCGACCATTTGATCCAGCGCCAGCTGATCATTCAGGTGCGAGGCGGCGATCCCGTGGACTGGCAGTGTGGCCCCGCCGAGCAGGAGCATCGCCAGGTAGAACAGCGGTGAGCCGACCGCGACCCACAGGGTGGCCAGCGCCGCCAGCAATGCCAGCCCCGCCGCCAGGCTGACCACCCGCCGGCGATCAATCCGATCCGACAGCAGACCGAGCGGCCACTGCAGCAGCATCGCCCCGAGAATGGGCATCGCCACAAGACTGGCCGTCTGTGCGACCGACAGCCCGGCGGTGGCGGCATACACGGCGGTCATGCCGAAGATCGCGCCTGAAGCAAGCCCCGCGGCGATCACACCGACGACGGCCATCGGCGAGCGCTGGTAGATCGCCGGCAACGGCAGCGCGGAGGCACGCGCGAAGCTCGGCCCCTGGCGGGAACTCAGCACCAGCGGTACTGCGGCCAGCGACACCAGCACCGACACCAGCATGAACAGGGCAGGCAGCTGCGGATCGGCGAGGTTGAGCAGAAACTGCCCCGCCGCGAGGCCGCCAAAGTTGATCATCATGTAGACGGCGAAAATGCGCCCGCGCGTCTGGTTGCTCGCACGGTCGTTGAGCCAGCTCTCGGCGACGATGTAGATGCCGGCGAAACATATCCCCGAGAGCACTCGCAGCACCACCCAGGCATAGACATCGACCGCCACCGAGTGCACGAGGATCGTCATCGAGGCGAGCGAGGCGAGCGCGGCGAACACGCGGATATGGCCAACTTTCGCCACCAGGCGGCTGGTGGTCAGCGAACCGACGAGAAACCCCAGATAGTAGGCCGACATCATCAGGCCGGTAGCGATGGTCGGAAAACCCTCGAGGGTAGCCCTGAGGCCCAACAGGGTGCCCTGCAGCCCCGCCCCCAGCATGATCAGCGCGAGGCCCAGCAGCAACGGCCAGGTGCTGCGCAGTGCGGCGCCGAGACTGGCCTCGGGCAACGCCGGAAGCGGAGATGCGGGGGAAGCGGTCATGGATCTGACACCAGCGGCCCGGCAGGAGGCCGGCCGCGAAACGATGAGTGGGTGATTCTAGCGCAGGCATTCCGGCACTGCAGGCGGATGTCCAGTCGTGAACCTGTCATCCGGATCTGCGATCATCAGAGGATGTCAGTTCGTCACCTTGATCGGCTATTCCGCCCGCGCTCGGTCGCGGTTTTCGGCGCCTCCGACCGCGCCGGCAGCGTCGGCGCCGCGGTCATGCACAACCTGCTTGCCGGCGGCTTTGCCGGCGCCCTGTATCCGGTGAACCCGAAGCACCGGCAGATCCAGGGCCTGCAGGCGTTCCGGAACACCCAGGCGCTGCCCGAAACGCCTGATCTCGCCGTGCTGTGTACGCCGCCCGCCTCCATCCCCGGCCTGATCGAAGACCTGGGGGCGCGCGGCACGCGCGCCGCCATCGTCATCACCGCCGGTTTCAAGCAGGCGAGCCAGGCTGCGGGACGGGACCTCGAAGCGCAGATGCTGGCCGCTGCCGGACGTCATGGCCTGCGCATTCTCGGCCCGAACTGCGTCGGCCTCATCGTCCCGGCCCTTGGCCTGAATGCCAGTTTCGCCCCGGACGGTGCCAGCCCCGGCAGCATCGCCTTCGTCACCCAGTCAGGCGCGCTTGCCACCACGGTGCTGGACTGGGCCAGCGAGCGACGCATCGGCTTCTCCTGTTTCGTCTCCATGGGCAACTGCCTGGACGTCGACATCGGCGATGTCATCGATTATCTCGGCAGTGACGCCGACACCCGCGCGATCCTCCTGTACATGGAATCCTTGCGCGAGGCGCGCAAGTTCATGTCGGCGGCCCGGGCGGCAGCGCGCAACAAGCCACTGATCATCGTCAAGGCGGGCCGGGTTCCGGAGGGCGCCAAGGCCGCCGCCTCGCATACCGGCGCGCTCGCGGGCAGCGACGTGGTCTACGATGCCGCCATCCGCCGGGCCGGCGCCCTGCGCGTCTACGGTATCGAGGACCTGTTCACCACCGCCGAGGTACTCGGCCGCAGCCGACGGGTGCGGGGCGCGCGCCTGGCCATTCTGACCAACGGTGGCGGCCCCGGCATCCTGGCCACCGATGCGCTCATCGAGCGGGGAGGGGAACTGGCTGAACTCTCGCCGGCAACACTCGAGGCGCTGGATAGCCTGCTGCCCGGCAACTGGTCACGCGGCAATCCTCTGGACATCATCGGCGACGCCTCGCCGCAGCGCTATCGTGATGCCCTCGGCGTCCTGCTGGAGGACCGCGCCTGCGATGCGGTGCTCATCGTGCATGCACCGACTGCACTTGCGGCCAGCCCGGACATCGCCGATGCACTGGCCGAGGCTGCGGCGGCCAGCCGCAAGCCGGTGCTCGGCTGCTGGTTGGGCGGGGCCTCGGCGCGCGAGGCGGCGCGACGGTTTGCCGCGGCGGGACTGCCCAGCTTCGATGCCCCCGAAGACGCCGTTGCAGCCTTCATGCGCATGCTCGAGTACCGGGCCAACCAGGAGTCGCTGACCGAGATGCCGGAGACTCTGCCGGGCATTGCGCACATCGACGCCGACGCGATCAGCGAGATCATCACCACCGCCCGGGGCGAAGGGCGACGTTGGCTGAGCGAGGTTGAGGCCAAGCAGGTGTTCTCGGCCTATGGCATCCCGGTGGTGGAAACCCGAATCGCCGCCAGTGCCGAGGAGGCTGTGCGTATCGCTGGCGAGATCGGCTTCCCCGTTGCCCTCAAGGTGCTCTCGCCCGACATCACGCACAAGTCCGACGTGGGCGGCGTGGTCCTTGATCTCGACTCGGCCGAGACGGTCCGCGAGGCAGCCGAGGGTATCGCGCGGCGGGTGGCCGCCCGCAGTGATGTGCGTCTGCAGGGGTTTGCCGTGCAGGCGATGGCCCGACGCCCGGGCGCTTTCGAGCTGATCATCGGCAGCCACACCGACCCCATCTTCGGCCCGGTGCTGCTGTTCGGCCAGGGCGGCACCGGCGTCGAAGTCATCCGTGACAGCGCCATTGCGCTGCCGCCGCTGAACATGGCGCTGGCCCGGCAGCTGGTTGAACGCACCCGCATCTCACGCCTGCTGGCCGGCTATCGCCAGCACCCTGCGGCGCGCATCGACCTCATCTGCGAGACGCTGGTGCGCATCTCCCGACTCGTCGCCGACCTCGAGGACGTCGCCTCACTGGATATCAATCCGCTGATCGCGGATGCCGAGGGCGTGCTGGCGCTGGATGCCCGCATCGAACTGCGGGCGCCGGAGGACGGGCCCCGGCCAGAGCTCGCGATCTCGCCCTACCCGGCCGGGCTCGAGGAGCACATCGAATTCGAAGGCCAGGCCGTGGTGTTGCGGCCGATCCGCCCGGAGGACGAACCCGCCCACCGCGAGTTCTTCGAACACCTCCAGGATGAGGATATCCGGTTTCGTTTCTTCGGCGTGATGAAGGTCCTCGAGCATTCCCAGCTGGCCCGCTACACGCAGATCGACTACAACCGCGAGATGGCTTTCATCGCCACCGAGACCGCTGAAGGTGAGCGCACTCTGGGCGCTGTGCGTGCCGTGACCGACCCTGACCGCCTGCGCGCCGAATTCGCCATCATCGTGCGCTCGGACATCAAGGGCCGCGGCCTGGGACGTATTCTGCTTGAGAAACTGATTCGCTACTGTCGCGACACCGGCGTGGGCGAAGTGGTCGGCCAGGTGCTGCAGGACAACCACCGGATGCTGGCCTTGGCGCGGGACCTGGGGTTCACGGTCGGCGCCGCCCGCCAGGGCATCCACGAGGTGACCCTGCGCACCGGTCCCGCACCGGCGGACTGATCGAAACACGGGCCGCGGCGTCGTGGGGCAACATGCTCAGCGCGCCGCGAGCACCTTCAACGCCTGGGCGTGCAGTGTCCGGTCGGCTGCGGCAAGCACCTGACCGCCACCACGCAGCGGACGGCCCTGCCAGTCAGTGACGGTACCACCTGCCCCCTCGATGATCGGCACCAGCGGCAGGATGTCGTAATCCTGCAGACCGGACTCGACCACCAATTGCACGTGCCCGCTCGCCAGCATGCAGTAGCTGTAACAGTCGCCCCCGAAGCGCGACAGCCGGACCTGCCGGGCAAGCCGGGCGTGACATGCGGCATCCTCTGGCGAGGCGAACGATTCCGGGTGGGTGGTGTAGAGCACGGCCTCGGCCAGCGTCGCCACCGCGCGGCTGCGCAGGCGCTGACGATCGCCTGCGCGCAGCAGCCATGCCTCCTGGCCATTGCCGCCGAAAGTCTCCCCGAGATAGGGCTGATGCATGAAGCCGAGTGCCGGCTCGCCATCGCGCAGCAGACCGAGCAGCACCCCCCACAGCGGCATGCCCGTGATGAAGGCGCGGGTCCCGTCGATGGGGTCGATCAGCCACTCATGACGGCCATCGCCCGGGGTATCCGCATATTCCTCGCCGCGGATACCCGCCGCAGGCCAGGACTCTGCCAGGCCCCGCCGCAGCGAGGCCTCGACCGCACGATCCGCCGCAGTCACGGGATCGAAAGCGGCGCCCGGCGCTTTGTCCTCGACCTCCAGAGCCACCCGGAAATAGCGCAGCGCCTCGCGTCCGGCCACCTGCAGCAGGCGTTCGGCCAGTTCGCGTGCGGCCGTGTCATCCATGCGCCTGCCCTCGCGAACTCCAGGCCAAACAGATGTTTATGTCAAAAGCGTGATGCATGTCCTCTCCCGGTGGGTGGCGCCACGCTAGTGTGCTATGCGTCCTTCAACAGCACAAATCCAGAACCGTCATGAGTGAGAAGTCCGCCACAGTCGAGCAGGCCCTGGAGACCTTGGCCCGAACGCTGCGCGAATCCGCCGAGCGCATCGCGGCCCTGGAAGAGGAGCTCGCCCAAACGAAAACCGCCGCGGCGGAGGTGACTGCCCTGCGCGAGGCGTTGCAGACCCGCGACGCGCGGCTCACCGAGCAGACGGAACGCTGCAAGTCGCTCGGCCAGGAGCTCGAAGACACGCTGACGCAACTGCGCCGTGCGGACGAGAAGCTTGCCGCCCGCGACCTCGACTGCGCGCGGCTGGAAGAGCGCCACCTGCTCGACAACGAGCGCCTGGAAAGCCTGCGGGCGGAGATGTCCGGGCTGCGGCTGCGCGCCCGCTGGGCAAACCGTCGCCGGCGGCTGGCAGGCAAGCTGGTCGCCGAACTGCGCCAGCGCCAACGCGCCAACCTGTCTCTCAAGAATGGTATCGATGCCCTGCGCCAGTTCAAGAACAAGGCGGAAGAGGAACATCGCGCACTGCTGGAGCGTTACCGACGCCTCCAGGAGAGCATGCGCCGCGGCGATGAAGAGCCGGCGAAACCCGCGGTCCCGCATGACACCCACCGCGTCGTCGACGCTGATGACATATCGCCTTCAGGATTACATCGACGGTTGCTCGCCCAGGGCGAGCTTATCGAATCGATGGAGCGCGACATCCAGCGGGTGGCTGCGCTGAAACGCGACCTCATGGAGCGGGAACAGCGTGTCGGCGAACTCGACGCGCGTGTCCAGACGCTCGAACAGGAACTCGAGCTGAAACAGTCGCTCATCGCCACGCTGGAAGATGATCTGAACAACACCATGCGCAGTCGCCGTATCGATCCGCGGCTGCTGAGCGACGAGGGCGTAGATCCCGACGCCACCTTCGCCGCGGAACATGGTCACAGCGAAGACCAGGCTTCCCGCCAGGCGACTCTGACCGCTGGGCTGTCAGCCCTCGAGGCGCCCCGACCCCAGAAACGCGATACCGGCACCGTGAAGTTGCGCGTGCTGCCGGAGGTCACGGTCGACGACGAACAGACACCGGACCCGGCACCGCCCCGCCGCACCCACCAGCATCACTGACGCCACCCCCGGATCACCCCCCACCACGCCCGTGATCGTGGTGCCCGTGATCGTGGTGCCCGTGATCGTGGTGCCCGTGATCGTGTGCGTCCTCTGCAGGACTCGGCAGGTCGTCGGGCAGGGTGATGCCATCGCGTGACAGCGCAGCCTCGCTCGCCGGCTCGGCGACCGTTCCCGGCGGGTGTCGATACCAGCCCGGGTCCGCGTAGCTCTCGATGCCGTCGCGCACCTTCAACAGGGTGAACATCCCGCCCATGGTGATGTAGCCGAAGGGTCCGTCACCCCCGACCATCGGGATACTGTTCTCCGGCACCGGCATGCCGTGGGCGATGTGCTGGCCATGCTCGGCCATCCCGTCATGGCCCATGGTCATGTACCCCGGCACCAGGGGCTTCAGCCGGGCGTCAAGCCGCGCCGGATCGACGCCGATCATGTTCGGCACGTGATGACCCATCTGGTTCATCACGTGATGGGACATATGACAGTGCATCGCCCAGTCACCGGGATTGTCGGCGATGAACTCGATCGTACGCGTGCTGCCGGTCGGCACCAGAACGGTGGTCTCGGGCCACTGGCCGGCGGCCGGGATCGGCCCCCCGTCGGTCTCTGCCACCCGGAAATAGTGCCCGTGAAGGTGAAACGGATGGTGGTGCATGGCACTCAGGTTGCCGATCCGGATGCGCACACGCTGCCCGGTCCGCACGACCAGCGGCGACGACCCGGGCCAGGACTTCGCATTGATGGTCAGCACGTTGAAGTCGATCATCTCGTTGGGATCCGGACGCGCGGTGCCCGGACGGATGCTCCACTCCGAGAGCAGCAGGGCGAAGTCGCGGTCGACCCGATCGTCCTCGGCCGGGTTGCGCGGGTGGATGATGAAAAGCCCCATCATCCCGAGCGCCATCTGCGTCATCTCGTCATGGTGCGAGTGATACATGAGTGTGCCGTGCTGGCGCAGCGTCCACTCGTAGCGGAAGGTCTCGCCAGGCGGGATCGGACGTTGGGTCAGGCCGCTGACGCCATCCATCCCGCTGGGCAGATGCGCCCCGTGCCAGTGAATACTGGTCGCGGCCGGCAGTCGATTGGTGACATAGATGCGGATGCGCTCACCTTCGACCGCTTCAATGGTCGGCCCGTGCACCGCGCCGTTGAAGCCCCAGCAGCGCCCTCGCAGGCCGGGGGCGAACTCATGTTCGACCTCTTCGGCCACCAGGTGAAACACCTTCACGCCGTCGATGATGCGGAAGTCCAGCGCCCGTCCGTCCGGCGTGACCACGGGCATATAGTCCTGCCCGGGCCGGCCTGGGGGCAACGGCTCGATGTCCCGGCCTCCGTAACTGGTACCCCAGCGCGTATCAGACTGGCGGGCCGATGCCGGCCCGGAGGCCGCGAGCGCAGCCGTACCGAGGGTGGCGCCACCGAGAAAATCACGACGTTTCATGTTCAGTGCCTCCCGCCGCGGCCGACGGCCACGGGTGTCATTGAAGAGTCGGCGGAATGACCCGCCGGACGCGCCCCGCGCTGCAGCTGCTCGACGGCGAGCTGCGCCCGCCACTGGCGCCGGCGCGCCTCGAGGGTCTCCAGCGCCATGTCCAGCTGACCCCGTCGGGCTTCCAGCAGCTCGAAGGGGCCGGCCAGCATGGCGTTCCAGTCCCGTACGGTGAGTTCCAGCAGTTCGCCGGCCAGTGGCAGCAGCGTCTCGTGGGCAAGCCTTGCGTCCTGCGCGGCCCATGCCAGCTCCCGCGCGGCCACCCGCGCCTCGGAGCGCAACTCGACAGCGGCCTGCCACCACGCCGCGCGTCGCTGTTCCAGCAGTGCGATCGCCCTGGCCGTACGGCCCTGGCCGCGGTCGAACACCGGTAGCGAGAACTCGACGCCTGGACCAAGTTCCCAGTCGCCGGCGCGCTCGCGCTCGGCCTTCAGCCCCAGTTCCAGATGCGGCAGCAGCGCAGTCCCCTCGGCCAGGCGCGCCGCGCGCGCCGCAGCCACGATCTCCGCCTCCAGCGCCGCCAGCTGCAGGCTGGCCGTGACCGTCACGCGTTCCAGAGCATCGACGTCGTCACCCACGTCAGGAGGGGATGGCAGGCGTTCAGGCAACAGCACATGCTCCGTGTGCTCCTGCAGCCCCAACGTACGCAGCAGCGCTTCGCGACTGGCATGCGCCTGGGCCTCGGCACGGGCAGCACGCAGACGAGTGTGCGCATGAAGACGCTGTTCCCGTACCAGATCGATCCGCGGCAGATTGCCGGCCTCATGGAGCGCCTCGGCCGTGTCGACGCCAGCCGCCGTCACCTCCACTGCCGTGACCAGCAGTGCGGCGACTTCCGTATCGGTGACGGCATCCACCCAGGCCCGTTCGACCGCATGCATCAGTGTCAGCACCCGCTCCAGCGACTCACGCTCGCGCGCCTCCAGGGTAGACTCGGCGATGGCGCGGCGGGCAGACCGCGTCAGCAAGGCCATGACCGACTGACTCAAGCCCAGGTCCCAAGCCGGCCGGCCGCCACCGCTGGGCCACAGGAGCTCCGCGTCGAACACGGGGTTCGGGACCACCAGGGCCGCGTGGTAGTCGGCGGCGGCGACACCGAGGGCGGCAAACTCAGCCTGAAAACTTCGGTTGGCTGCCAGCGCAATCCGCAACGCCGCATCACGGTCCAGCGGCTCGGCCAGCAGTGCCGCCACCTGGCCCTCGATCGCCGCCGCCTCCTGGCGTTCGACCGTCTGGCCAGTACGCTCGGCAACAGCCTCACCGAGCCGTGCCTCCAATAACGGCTGCGGCACGCTGGCGCAGGCCGCTGTCATCAGCAGCAGGGCACTTACCGCTGCTGCCTTCGCCCCAAGTGTCGGGGTAGTCATCAGAAACCTCCCGGGCGCCCTGAGGGGACGCCCCACTGACTGGAGTCAAATGAAACACGGCCTGCGAGGCCGCAAGGTCAGTGTGCGGAGAGGATCCGCGGAGGTCGGAAAGGTCCTTTGCCGGCTGGGCTGGGAAACGGTGCAACACACAGCTGCGACCGTTCACCCTGCCGGCTGCAGGGCAGGAGTGGCCCCGCCGCAAGCGCACTGCCCAGCTGCGCCGCCAGGGCACACGCCAGTTCACACGCCTGGCTGCAGGCCTCGTTCTGAATGATGACGCCGTGGGCATCCGGAGCGTCAAAATGCTCGGCATCTGCCATCAAAACTGCGGTATCGCGGAGGGGCATGACGGCGTGACCCGGGCAGTCTGAAGCACCCGCTGTCGCATGGTCGGTGCTCTTGTCGCCATGTATCCCGGCAGTGGCAGCCACCGGTGAGACCACCATGATCGCGCAGAGCACCAGACAGAGCAGACGGGTAAGCATCCGTAGACGCTAGCGCGCTTGGCAGCCGGCTGCAAGCTTCGGATCAGCGTGTGGGCAAACGCCACCGGCTTGCATTACTCTAGGCCGCGCTCGCGGTGCCACCCGCCGCAGAAGCGCCGAGACGGCCAGGGAGCCTTGACCATGGACTACGCACAGCTCGCCCGCGTCGCCGAACAGGACCTGACTGACCAGGCCCGTCAGGAAGCACAGGCCTTTCTGGCGGAACAACATCCCGCTGACCTCGCCACCCACCTGGCGGACTGGTCCGTAGAACAGGCCCTGCGGGTGCTGGATCTGCTGCCGCTGGGCCGGCAGGCCGAGGTCTTCGGCTACTTTGATGCCGATGACCAGCTGACCCTGACCGAGCAGCTGCCCGACGAGCGGCTGGCGCAGCTGTTCACCGAGATGAATGCCGACGAGCGGGCAGATCTGTTCGCCGAGCTTCCTGAAGCGACACAACACGCCCTGCTACGGCGCCTGAAGCGTGAAGAGCAGGAGGACATCCGCCGGCTGAGCGCCTACCCGGAAGAAACCGCCGGCGCGATCATGACCACCGACTTCGTCAGCCTGCGCGAGCATATGACCGTAGAGGAGGCCCTGGAGTCGCTGCGCGCACAGGCCCCGGAGAGCGAGACGATCTATCGCGCCTATGTGACCGATGATGTCGGACACCTGGTCGGCGCTCTGCGGTTGCAGAACCTGATTTTCGCTCGCGCCGGTCGGCGCATTGCCGAACTCGTGGAGCCCGATCCTCTCGCCGTGCTCGTCGACAGCGATCAGGAAGAGGTCGCCCGACACATCTCGAAATACGACGTACTGGCGGTGCCGGTGGTCGACGCCCACAATCGGCTGCTAGGTATCATCACCTATGACGATGCCATGGACATCGCCGAGGAAGAGGCGACCGAGGACATCCACAGCATCGGCGCCGTTGGCGATCTCGACGAGAATGTCCGCGACGCGCCGATGTTCACGCTGTATCGCAAGCGTATCGTCTGGCTGGTGCTGCTGGTGTTCGGCGCACTGTTCTCCAGCGGTGGCATCGCCTATTTCGAGGACACTATTGCAGCCTATGTGGCCCTGGTGTTCTTCCTCCCCATGCTCATCGGCAGCGCCGGTAACGCCGGCTCCCAAGCCGCGACGCTCATGGTCCGGGCGCTGGCCATCGGCGACGTCGAGATGAAGGACTGGGGCTTCATGCTGGGCAGGGAGCTGGTGATTGCGCTCGCCCTGGGTGCCACCATGGCTCTGGCCGTGTCCGGCATCGGCATCTTCCGCGGCGGTCCGGACGTGGCCTTCGTCGTCGCCCTGACGATGCTTATCGTGGTGCTGTTCGGTAGCCTTATCGGCATGTCGCTGCCCTTCGTCCTGCAACGGGTTGGCGTCGATCCGGCAACCGCAAGCGCGCCGTTGGTGGCGACCATCGCTGACGCTGGCGGCGTCATCATCTACTTCGGGATCGCGACGCTGTTTCTGGGGCTGCCCGCACCAGGCTCAGTCTGAGCCAGCGCTGTATCCCAGCGCCTTGCCGACGAAAGACGGTAGCACCCGTGACGCCGTGTGCACTTCGCCAGAGTAGAAGCGCGTGTCCAGCTGCCCCGCCGCGGGCCGAGGCTCAGCCTCCAGCACGTCGCCTCCAGCGAGCGTGACACTCCACCACCCCGATGGATATGTCGGCTGCGGGAACTGCAGCGTGGCAAGCGACGGGAACCCCGCTGCAGCAAGTTCTCCGCGGATGCCGGCGAGCACCTCGAGATGAATCATCGGCGACTCGCTCTGCACGGCCAGCAGACCTGCATCACCAAGCACCCGGTGGCACTGGCGGTAGAACGTCCGGTCAAACAGCCGGGCAGCCTGGCCGATCGGATCCGTCGAGTCGACGATGATCACGTCAAAAGTGCCGGCGGCGGCATCGGCAACACAGGCGATGCCATCGGCGAACACGAACTCGGCGCGCGGATCGTCGTTGGCCTCGCAGAGTTCCGGAAAGAAACGTTCCGCCGCGCGCGTCACTCGCTCGTCGAGTTCGACCTGGACGACCCGCTCGACCGTATCATGGCGCAGCACCTCGCGCAGGCAGCCGCAATCCCCGCCGCCGACGATGAGCACACGCCGTGGCTGGCGATGGCTGCAAAGCGCCGGATGGACCAGCATCTCGTGATAGATGAAGTTATCGCGCTGGGTGAGCATCAGGAAGCCATCCAGGACCATCGCGCGGCCGAAGTGTCGAGTCTCGAGGACCTGGAGGTGCTGCCAGGGCGTGTGCTCATCCAGGAGTACCTCGAGGCATTCCAGGCCGAACAGGCTACCCACCTCTTCGCAGGGCTCGAGAAACCAGCGCGCATGATCGAAGCGCGCGCGCCAGCCTGGATCGAGCGCTTTCACGCCGGGCCGGAGCCGGCCCGGCGCAGTGGCGTCACCGTGTCGTCGGCAGCCAGTGCTGCCGGCGTCGGCGCCATCATCTCCAGCTGACCGCGGCGCAATTCCATGGTCGACACCTGACCCGCCTTGAGACAGGTCTTGAGATGGTCGAAGGCAAGCTCCGGTGACACCGCGTCACCACAGGTAAACAGATCCACGGCGGCATAGCCGTGCTCCGGCCAGGTGTGGATCGACAGGTGACTCTCGGCGATCACGACAACACCCGAGACCCCATGCGGCGAGAACTCATGGAAGGTCTGGGTGACGATGGTGGCGCCAGCCACCTCGGCGGCACCCTGCATCACCGCAGCGATATAGTCGGAATCCGCCAGACAGGCTTCTTCGCAGTGGTAGAACTCGGCAACGATCTGCCTGCCCAGTGAGTGCATCGACAGGTCCCCCCTGCGACGGCGCAGCGCCAGGTGATCACGAAGTGGCCGCGAAATATACCTGCGCCCCCGAAGGGGTGCAAACGACGGCACCGCAGTGGCCACACTGCTCACCCGGCCGCGACACCGAGCTGTGCTATGGTCCTGGCACTTGCGGACCAAGATCCGGCAACCCGTCATTGTCCTGGCACCATCACGGAGAAACATGAGCATGGCCAACGAGGGATACCACGAGCCTTATGAACTGCTGAGCGACGAAACCCGCGAAATGCATCGCGCGATCATCTCGCTCATGGAGGAGCTCGAGGCGGTGGACTGGTACAACCAGCGTATCGATGTCTGCACCGATCCGGAGCTGAAGCGTGTTCTGACACACAATCGTGACGAAGAGAAGGAGCATGCGGCCATGACGCTCGAGTGGATCCGGCGCAAGGATCCGGTGATGGACAGGGAGCTGCGCGATCACCTGTTCACGGACAAGCCACTCGCACCGAAACACGGTTGAGTCGCGGTGCGCAACGCGGGCAGCTGTCGCAGCATTTACGCATGAGCATTGCGACATCTACGGGTTGTGGTGGGCAGAGCCCGCGAGGCAGAGTGGCGGGTGTCATTCAAGTCATCCGGCACCCCCGCCGCAAGAGGAGTTCACTCCATGCCCAGAATCCTGTCTCCAGTGTTCACCGTGCTCGCTGCACTGGCGCTCGTCGTGACGAGCGCTTGCGCCAACGAGTCTCCCGCCACCGATGTCGCCAACGCGGCGAATGCCACCCAGGCTGCGGCGCCTGCCGGTGGGCCGGCGGTCTTCGTCACCGTCACCGCTGAGGACAACCAGACCCGCGGCATGGCCATGGTGCTGTCACGGCAGATGCATGACCAGGGGGCAGCACTGCGTATCCTGCTGTGCGGCCCTGGCGGCGAACTGGCAATAGACGGCATCGAAGCCACACCACTGGCCCCGCGCGGCGTCACGCCACAGCAGCTGCTCCGCGGGCTGATCGCTGACGGCGTGACCGTAGAAGTCTGCGCGATCTTTCTGCCCAATACCGAGTGGGAAAGTGAAGACATGATCGAGGGCGTCGGTACCGCGATGCCACCGGACGTGGCCGCCTACATGCTCGGCGAGGGCGTCCGCTACTTCACCTTCTAGACGGGAGGGCACCGGCACGATCGTGTCCTGGTCGGCAGCCTTTGGGCTACACTGGGTTGGCCATCATGACTCAGGCGGAACGGAGGCTGCCCCCATGACACGATTGACCGGAACAGCGGTAACCCTGGCGGCGAGCATCCTGCTCGCCGTGCCGGTGGCGGCCACCACCACCCCGGAGGCCGGCACGGGCGAATGCCCAGCGGTCCTCGCCCATACGCTCCCGCGGCTGCATTCCAGCGAGACCCTCGCGCTGTGCAGCTACGCGGGCCGCGCGCTGGTGGTGGTGAATACGGCGAGCTACTGCGGCTTCACCGGCCAGTTCGCTGGACTCGAGGCGCTCTGGCAGGCGCGTCAGCACGAGGACCTCGTGGTGCTCGGCTTTCCCTCCAACGACTTCCGCCAGGAAGACGATGACGAGTCGGTCACCGCCGAAGTCTGCTACATCAACTATGGCGTGAGCTTCCCGATGCTCGCGCCGAGTGCCGTGGCCCATGGTGAGGTCAACCCGGTGTTCGCCGAGCTCCAGCGTCAGGGTGCCAGTCCGCCGCGCTGGAATTTCCACAAGTACGTGGTGGATCGCCAGGGTCGACTGGTGGCTGAATTCGGCTCTCGCACGACGCCTGACGATCCTGCCCTGCAGGCCGCCATCGACGAGGCGCTGTTGCGCTGAACGGCGCGTCGCCCGCGCCCCCCGGGAGGGCGGACACTCAAGGTCTGCGCGGCAGCCCCAGCACCCCTGGATTCATCGCGCCACCGGGGTCGACCAGCTGCTTGAGCCCGGCCACAAGGTCGGCCGTCGCCGGCTCGAGCGCCTCCATGTAAGGGTAGAGCTTGCCGAGCTGATTTGACGCCGCCCCGTGCTGCGCGAACAGTCCGACCAGCGCGGCCCGGATCTCGCCCACCATGGCCCGGGCCGCCGGATCGGCCGACGGGGTGTCCAGTTGCGCGAGATGATCCGGCTCCGCGGTCTGCCTGTGGATCGGCAGCCATTCGTCGCGCCAGTGCAGCACCGGCTCGACGCTGAAGGCGTGATTGGCGATCGCAATCAGCACCAGGCTGGTGCTGATGCCATGCTCGGCCATGCCGGCCTGCCAGGGCTCGAGCGTGGCATCGACGGCCGCCAGCATCGCGGCGGCGTCACTGTGGGCCACCTTGGCGTTGGTCGCAGCCCAACGCTCCCCGTTTGGACCCAGAATCGCATTGAGGTTCGGAAACAGCGAAGCGCGGACGGCGCGGGGCACGGAATCGGCAATTTCGCGTCCGCCCTCGGCGCCCGCGAGGCGCCGACACCGTACCAGGTCGGCACGCAGTGCGGCCAGGCTTGCACCAGCACAGACCACGTGCAGCGACCACGCCCCGGACGGCACGGCCCGACGGCCCACCGCCGCCATGCGCAGCGCCGCAGCAAGACCACGCAGCCGCTCGCCCAGGCCGCCACCGCCACCTTGGCCGCGCGCGACGCTCCGAAGCGTGGCCAGCGCCTGGCGGGTCGATGTGCCGGCCATGTTCCGCGCGGTGGTCTGCGGGTCGAACACGTAGGCGTCTTCCGCCAGCCCGGCGCGGGCAATCGCCGACAGCGCGCGGGCCGCCGCACCCCGGTCGGCAAACGCGAACGACGCAAACCCGGTGGCCGCCGGCGCCTCGATCAGCCGAAACGTCGCCTGCAGCTTGACGCCCAGCGCACCGGCGTCGTGCAGGAACAGGCCGGTGAGATCGGGGCCGCAAGTCCGGTAGAAGCCCTTGCTGGCCTGGCGAAACCCGGCCTGGCCGGTGCGCAGCCGGGTGCCGTCGGCCAGCAGCACCTCGAGCCCCAGGACCGCATCGGCGGCGGTGCCGTAGCGGGCGGTGCCGAAGAACAAGGCGCCGTTGGACAGTCCGCCACCGACCGTTGCACGCGCACCGGAGAAGGTGCCGAAAAACGGCAGCCTGAGGCCGAGCGGCTGCAGCGCCTGGTGGATCTGTGCCCAGGTGACTCCGGCCTCGGCGGTCAGTGTCATGTCTTCGGGGTTGATGTCCAGAATACGGTTCATCGGCGCCAGATCGACGATGACACTGTGCTCGGCGACCGGCAGATAGCCCCCGGTATACGAGAGGCCCGCGCCCCGCGGGACCACATGACAGCCGCTGGCGGTGACCAGACGCACGGCCTCCGCGAGTATCCCGGCATCACCACAGCGGATGACGGCCGCGCAGGTGACACCGCGACCGTAGACATCCGCCGAACAGGCCTCCCGTTGTTCGCGGCCGGTCTCGACCGCCCCATCACCGAGCAGACGGCGCAGCCGCTCGACCAACACCTCCACATCCGTGACGAACGGCGCGCGCTCCGCGGCATCCGGGGGGCTGGGCGAGGCGGGATCAGGGCTTGCGGACATCGGTCACTCCAACAGCAGCGGTCGCGGCAGTCTAGCGAGGACCGCGCCCAGCAAAAAGGGCCCCCGAAGGGGCCCTTCCTGACCCGGCCTGCCAAGACAGCCCGGGACGTCGATGGCCGTCGCTTACCAGCGACCGCCACCATCATTGCCGCGCGGCGGCCGCGACTCGCGCGGCTTCGCCTCGTTGACCTTGATGTTGCGACCATTCAGCGCCTGGCCGTTCAGCGCCTTGATGGCGGCGTCAGCCTCGCTGTTGTCGTTCATCTCGACGAAACCGAAGCCCTTGGACTGACCGGAGAACTTGTCGGTGATGACGTTGGCACTGCGCACTGCGCCGTATTGGGCGAAGGCGTCGCGCAGATCGTCTTCGGTCGTGGAGTAAGCCAGGTTTCCTACATAGATATTCATACATTCACTCATCATGAAATGCGGTCTGAGCGTGAGAGCATCGACAGACTGCCAGACCACGCGCGGCCTGCCGATGAGATGCCGGTGACGGCAAATTCCTAAACTTTCAGGCGCGGGCCCCCGCGCGACGACGACTGCGCGCTGCCTGGCCGCCCCGATGGCCCGGTCGCGCCGAGTCACCGGCCCGAGGCCGCGCACTCGCCGCCCGGGGCGGGTTCGATCCGCCGCGCGGCGGCTTGCCACCACCACGTCGGCCGTTCTCGATCGGCTCGGCGCGCACGCGCGGATCGGGCTCGAAGCCGGGCAAGGTTTCACTGGGCAGCTTGCGGCCGAGCAGCTTCTCGATACCGCGCAGCAAATCATGTTCATCGACGCAGACCAGCGAGATGGCCTGGCCCTCGCGCCCGGCTCGGCCGGTGCGCCCGATGCGGTGAACGTAGTCTTCGGCCACATGCGGCAGCTCGTAGTTGACCACGTGAGGCAGCTGATCGATGTCGAGCCCTCGCGCGGCGATATCAGTGGCCACCAGCACGCGAACCTTGCCGGCCTTGAAGTCGGCCAGCGCACGGGTTCGTGCACCCTGGCTCTTGTTGCCGTGGATGGCGGCGGCACTCAGCCCGTCGCGCTCCAGCTGCTCGGCGAGACGATTCGCGCCATGCTTGGTGCGGGTGAACACCAGCACCTGGCGCCAGTCCTGGCCGCCGATCAGCCATGACAGCAGTTCGCGCTTGCGGGCCCGGTCGACGGGATGGACCTTCTGGTCAATCAGTTCGGCCGCGGTATTGCGCGGTGCCACGTCAATGCGTTCGGGATTCTCCAGCAGACCGTCCGCGAGCCCACGAATCTCCGCGGAGAACGTCGCCGAAAACAGCAGGTTCTGACGCTTGGCAGGCAACAGTTTCAGGACGCGGCGAATGTCGCGGATGAACCCCATGTCGAGCATGCGGTCTGCTTCGTCCAGTACCAGGATCTCGACGCGGGACAGATCGACCGTGCCCTGTTGGGCGTGGTCGAGCAGCCTGCCCGGGGTCGCTACCAGGATGTCGACGCCGCGACGCAGGGCGCTGATCTGCGGATTGATGGAGACCCCACCGAACAACGCCAGCGATTTCATCGACAGGTGACGCCCGTAGGTGACCACGCTGTCCTGCACCTGGGCGGCCAGCTCACGCGTCGGTGTCAGCACCAGCGCACGCACCGGGCGACCGTTCGCGGGCCGGTTGGCCCCCAGCCGTTGCAGCAGCGGCAGGGTAAACCCGGCGGTCTTGCCGGTGCCGGTCTGCGCGCCGGCGAGCATATCGCGGCCTGCGAGAATCGGCGGGATGGCGAGGCGCTGAACGGGAGTGGGATCGTCGTAGCCGGCATCGGCCACAGCACGCAGCAATTCGGCCTGGAGGCCGAGGGATTCGAAAGACATGTCTGGATAGTGCTCCTGGGCGGCCTACCCAGGGCTTTCGCGCGGGGCCGGTCTAGGCTCTTGGGTGAAAATTCACTTCGAGGCTAACCGGGAGAGATCGACCGCGAGAGAAAAACCGGCGACCGGAGGCTCGGTTTCTATGACCTGCAGGCTAACAGAGCCGCTCACCCTTTGCACGTGATTTCTGCATCGCTGCGGAAACTACGAATGCCTGCCCCGCAGCGGGGCTGTTAGAAAAACAGTCAGAACTGTCTATTTCAGGCACCAGTGACGGGGGAGACTACAGCATGCAGCAGGCAACCGAGCAGGCCCTGTTCGACGGGATGGCCGCGGAGACCGCAAGAGATACGCCCCCGCCAGGCTTCCCCGCCCTGCCGATGATCCCCGGCGCACGCTACACCGACCCGGCCTTTCTGGCGCTCGAAGAGCGCTTTCTCTGGAAGCGGTCCTGGCTCTACGCCCTGCATGCCGACGAGCTGCCACGCCCCGGCAGCTATCGACTGTGGCGGCGAACCGGCTCGCCGATCATTATCGTGCGCGGCCGTGATGATCGCATTCGCGCCTTCTACAACACCTGCCGACACCGCGGCGCACCCCTGGTCGCCGATGGCCAGGGCGAGACCCGCGGCTTCTTCTGCCGCTACCACGGCTGGACCTATACCCTCGAGGGGAAGCTCACGGCAGTGCGCGAGAAGCGCGACTTCCCCGGCATGGACACGAGCTGCCTGGGACTCTCGGAAGTGCGTTGCGAACAGTTGGGGCACTGGGTCTTCATCAACGAAGACCCCGAGGCGCCACCGCTCACCGAGGCGCTGGCGCCGATTCCCGAGCACCTGGCCGAGATGCAGCTCGAACGCATTCGCCATGTGCACAGCGCCAGCTTCGAGGTGGCCTGCAACGTCAAGATCCTGCTCGACGCGTTCCTCGAGACCTATCACCTGAAGTCGATCCACCCGCAGACCGTGGACCGCTTTCTCGAGTCGCGCGGCACCTTTCACCTGCTCTGGGACAATGGCAACTCGCTCATGGTCACCCCGCACCGGCGCGAGGACTGGGAGGACCCGGGGGCGGTCGGCATGCCTGCAATAGACACCGCGCCGCGGATCTTCGCCGAGCAGAATGCCAGCTACAACCTGTATCCCAACCTGATCACGCCGATCTCCGCCACCGGCATTCCCTTTCTGACCTTCTGGCCGAAGGGCCCTCGCGACATGATTGTCGACGTGCACTGGTTCGCGCCCGAAGGCGCACATGGTCACGAACTCTGGCCCACCCGCATTTCGAACTTCGTGCGCATCCTGGAAGAGGACACACAGTTCGCCCCGCAGATCCAGGAATCGGTTGAATCGGGCGGCTTCCGGGGCATGGTCCTCTCCTACCAGGAGCGACGGATCTACCACTGGCACGAAGCGCTCGACCGGAGGATCGGACGCGACAACATCCCGGAGGCGCTGCGGGTGCGCCCGATGCTGGGCGACTGGATGAGCGCGGCGTGAGCGCCGGCGCCCGGCAGACCGGCTCGCCTGGGCCGAGTTACCAGGACTATCTCGATCGCGACAGCCGCGACGTGCCCGCCTGCCTGCGCGAGCAGGCACCGCCGACGTTCGACGACGCACCACTGGACGCCGGGCGCTACACCTCACAGGCCTTCTTCGATCGCGAAGTAGCGCGGCTCTGGCCGCGCGTCTGGCAGATGGCCTGTCGCGAGGAGGACATTCCCGAGGTCGGTGACGTGCACGTCTACGACATCGTCGGGCACTCGCTGCTGGTCACCCGCAGCGCGCCCGACCGTATCCGTGCCTACCATAACGTCTGCCTGCACCGGGGCCGCAAACTCTGCGATGCCAGCGGCCATTACAGCCAGTTCCGCTGCGGCTTCCACGGCTTCACCTGGGATCTGGACGGGCGGATCGCCCGCCTGCCCTGCCGTTGGGACTTCACCCATCTCGCCGATGATGAGCTCACGCTCCCCGAGGCCCAGGTGGCCACCTGGGGAGGCTTCGTGTTCGTCAACATGGACCCGCAAGCCTCGCCCCTGGACAAGTATCTCGGCGTCCTGCCCGCGCACTTCAGGGCCTGGCGGCTCGAGGAGCGGTACAAGGCCGCGCATGTCGCCAAACGCATCCGCTGCAACTGGAAAGTGGCGCAGGAGGCGTTCATGGAATCCTTCCATGTCATCGCCACCCATCCACAAATCCTCGGTGTCATCGCCGACGCGAACGCCCAGTACGACATCTGCGGCGAGCACGTGAACCGCAACCTCGCCGCTTTCGCGGCCCCCAGTCCGCATCTGGGCCACCAGCCGCCGGACGAGGCGGAGATCGCGCGCGGGATGCTGGAGATGTACGGCCATCCCGAGGCGTTGGCAGCGCTGCGCAGGGAGTTTCCGGACGCCGACGCCCGGACGCTCGTCGGTGAGCTCAATCGACGCGCGCTCGGCCAGGCCGACGGCCGCGACTATTCACAGGTCTCGGATGCAGAACTGCTCGACGCCCTGGTCTACAACGTGTTTCCGAACTTCGCACCCTGGGGCGGCGTGGCACCGAACATCGTCTACCGCTGGCGCCCGGACGGCCGCGACGTCAACGCCTGCGTGATGGAGGTGATGTTCCTGCGGCCGATCCCTGCGGGCCGGCCACGCCCCGCCCCGGCGACACTGCGCTGGCTGGACGATGACGCGCCCTGGGCCAGCGCGCCGGAGTTACCCGTCCTGGGGCCGGTGATCGACCAGGACATGGGCAACATGGCCGCGGTGCAGGAAGGCCTGATTGCATCGGCCAACGGCAAGGTGCAGCTTGCGAGTTACCAGGAGAGCCGCATCCGCCACTTCCACCGCACGCTGGATCGCTACCTCGCAGACGCCTGAGCCTCCGCCTCGATGAAGGCGGGCAGCAGCTGCTCCAGGGCGGCCACCGAGTCGACGTCGCCGGCGAGCAGCGGCAGGTCGATGCGCGGCAGGTCGGCAAACATCGCATCGATACGCGCGAGATACTCACGCTCGCGACGTTTGCGCTCGGCATAGAAGGGATCACTGGTGGCCGTGGGCATCACCCGGTTGACCACCAGGCCCGCCACTGCGAGGCCATGATCGGCGAGTTCGTCAATGCCGCGGCGGGTTTCGGCGATGGGCAGGGCCTCGGGCACCAGCACGAACACCAGGCCGGTGACGGCCCGGTCGGCCAGCAGTGACCGGGTCTGCTCGAGACGCAGCCGCCGCCGGTGCAGCAACTCGAACACCGGATCCTCGGGCACCTCGGGGGCGCCCAGCCAGCCGGCCCGCGCGTCATGGTGCGCGGCGCGCCGCCGCAGCAGCCCATCGACCCAGGCCCCCATCAGCGAGGGCATGGTCAGCAGTCGCAGCGTGTGCCCGGTGGGCGCGGTATCGAAGATCACGCGCCGATAGCGCACACGCTCATCCAGCAGCACGCCGACCATGCGCTCCAGCAGGGCCGATTCTTCCGCCCCTGGCGCGCGCCCGGCCAGGTCCACCTGGCGCTCGGCCTCTGCCAGCAGGGTCGAACTGACCAGGCGGCGCA
Source organism: Gammaproteobacteria bacterium (assembly GCA_007693855.1). GTDB lineage: Bacteria > Pseudomonadota > Gammaproteobacteria > Steroidobacterales > PWYM01 > PWYM01. The sequence continues at coordinate 206,522 of RECU01000053.1, forward strand.
TGTTGCCCTTGACCTCGTCAAGGTAGCGACGCGTCTCGGCAACCGGGTCGATTTCCAGCACGTCCAGCCGCGCCGACACCTCGTGGGCAACGCCGCCGGCCACAGGACCGAACAGGTCCCCGAGGTTGTGGGCCGGATCGGTGGACACCAGCAGGGTCCGCTCGCCGGCGCGCGCGGCGGCGAGCGCTGTCAGCGCCGCGCAGGTGGTCTTGCCGACGCCGCCCTTGCCGGCGAAAAACAGCACTGGCCGGTCTAGCAGCACCGCACGTGATCCAGCGGTGAGCGCTCCATGCCGGCGCGCCGATGCCAGTCATGGAAGGCCTCGAGCAGCAGCGGGTAGAGCTCCAGGGTATGCCAGGCCACCGGGTTCGGCAGGCCCATGCTCTCGGAGAAGCACAACAGCAGGAACAGGTCGTCCGCCTCCTCGAGCGCGCGCTGGCGCTCGGCCGCATGACCGACCTGGAGCGCCTCATCCCAGGCGCTGAAAAATGCCGCCAGACGCGCGGCAGCGCGGACGGTCACCGGGGCGGCCTCGACTCGGAGAGCTCGTCCCGCGTATCACGCTCATCCGTCGCGGCTGCCAGGGCGGCCCGCGCCCTGGGGGACGCGAACAGCCGCAACGCCTCGAGCAGAATCCACAGGGCGAAGCCCAGAATGACGCTGCCCAGCACGAACAGCAGCCACTCCGGCGGGGCCTCTCCAAGACCGGACCAGGTGAAGATCACCTGCGCGCTCATGGCCCAGACGGTCATCGCCAACAGAAAGACCATCGGGATCAGCGTGGGCAGCGGATTCCTGCCCTGGCGCACCAGCCACAGCGAGATCAGCATCAGCGTGATGCCGGCAAGCAGCTGGTTCGAGGTGCCGAACAGCGGCCACAACAGATAGCCACCCGAGCCGAACCCGCGCCCGCCATCCGGCAGCACCACCAGCAGCGCCGTAAGCCCCACGGCAAGGCTGGTGGCCACATGCCGCCGGGTCAGCGCCGGGACGCGATACTCCAGGCCCAGCTCACCGATGATGTAGCGCAGCAGGCGCACGGCCGAGTCGAGCGTGGTGGCGGCAAAGCAGACTATGATCAGCGCCACCAGCGTGGCCGCGACATCCGCCGGGATGCCGAGCCCCCCGGCCAGCTGCGCCGCCCCGCCGACGAAATAGCCGAGGCTGGCCGAGCTCGCCTGCGCGAAGCTGCCATAACTGGACAGGAAATCGCCCTGGGTGGTGAAGAAGGTCCCGACCGCGATGATGGTGATCAGCGCGAGCGTACCCTCGCCCAGCGCGCCGAGATAACCCACGGCGCGGGCATCGGTCTCACGATCGAGCTGTTTTGAGGAAGTGCCGGAAGCCACCAGGCCATGGAAGCCCGAGATCGCCCCACAGGCGATGGTGATGAACAGCAGCGGAAACCAGGACGGCTGGGCGCCCGCGTTGTACAGCGGTGCGGTCAGTTCCGGGCGGGTCACCAGCAGACCGCCGTAGAGGATCAGCAGGCCGAACACCAGTTGCTGGGCGTTGATGTAGTCACGCGGCTGCAGCAGCTTCCACACCGGCAGCGTCGAGGCGACATAGACATAGGCCAGCAGCACGGCGATCCAGACCAGGAAGGCGGCACCGGTGGCATCGAGCGCAAACAGCGCGGTACTCGCGCCGGCACCGCCGAACCAGCCGACGAGATCGATCTGCAACCACGGCACCCGCGTCGTGAGGATGGCCGTGCCATACATGACCGTCAGCGCCACCAGCGAGGGCAGGAGCATGGGCCGGTTGCGCCGGATCACGGTATAGCCGAACCACAGCGCGATGGGAATCTGCAGCACCACCGGCAGCACCGAGGCCGGATTGTTGATGAACAGGTTGGCGATCACCCAGGCGAACACCGCGTTCACCATCAGGATGAGGATCAGGATGATGAACAGGAACAGCAGCTTCGCCCGCCGACCGACCAGCCGGTGCGCCAGCGTGCCGATGGACTGGCCCTTGTTGCGCACCGAGAGCACCAGCGCACCGAAATCGTGCACCCCGGCGGCGAAGATCGTGCCGAGCACCACCCAGGCGATCGCCGGGCCCCAGCCCCAGTACATGGCGATGGCCGGCCCCACGATGGGCGCAGCCCCTGCCACCGAGGTGAAGTGATGGCCCCACAGTACCCATTTTCGGGTGGGCACGAAGTCCACGCCGTCGCGGTAGCGGTGCGCCGGGGTGACGTAATCGTGCTCCAGCCGATAGATGCGCTCGGCGATGAAGCGCGAATACCAGCGCCAGCCCAGGTAGAAGGCCAGCAGCGCGGCACAGGCCAGCCAGACGGCATTCAACTCGCAGTCCTCCGGAGATGCCCAGAATCACGGGCACGCACTATAGCAGCTGGTCAGGCAAAGACCGCGAACCGACCAATGCTAGACTGCCCCGGTCCAGTCTCGCCGTGGAGGAACGATGCGCAAGCTGATCGCTGTGGGCACTATCGTGCTGACGATCGCCGTCGTGGTGTTCATGCTGAGCCGCCTGCCGCCACCCTACGACACGGATCTCGCGAAGGTCGGGGTCGGTCAGGTCGCGGCCGTCGTGGTGCACGACCACAACACAGTCGACAGCATCGTGCTGATGGATGATCTGAACGTGATCCGCGGCGACTGGGAGCCGGCCCTCGCGCTGCTGCTGGCCAACTTTCATCACCCTGACGGCCGCGCCTTTGCCGATCGGCACGATCTGCCGAGAGCCTCGCTCAGTATCTTCGACGGCCGCGGTGAACTCATCGCCACCTACGCCCGCCACCGCGACCGTGACGCGCTGGTCAGCTTCCTCGAGCAGCATGCCCGGCCACTGATGTACTGAGCACGGCGCCGGGGGTGCCGCGGCTCAGGCGGGGGCTCAGGCGGCGGCCCCGGCATCGATCGCGTCGACATCCACCCCTGAGCGCAGATTGTCCAGGCCGAGCATGAACACCCCGACCAGGAACAGTGGCGGCGCCACCAGCAGGGTGAAGGCCCAGTGCCAGCCGAAGAGACCCACACCGGCCGCCACGACGACAGGCGCCACCGCAAACCCCGTGGACAGTCCGGCCGAACCCGCCAGCGCCGTGCCGGTGGCGCGGACGCGCGTCGGGAAGAGCTCGGTGACATAGGTGATCAGTACGGCCGAGACACCATAAAAGAACATCGCCATGACGCTGAACCAGACCAGGTCCTGAGCATAGGACGTCGGCAGCCACACCAGGCCAAGGAATGCCGCCGTACCGAGCCAGCACCACACGATGATGGTGTTCCTGCGGGTGAGCACGTACTCGCCGATGAACGCGGCGGCGATATATCCCAGCACGCCGATCCCGTAGGCAATGCCCACCAGCAGGGTGGCGGCGCTTTCACTGTAGCCGCGGGCCTCGGCGAAGAAGGACGGGAAATAGAATGCGGTGCCCGCGTAGGCACAGCCATGGCAGAAAAACGCCATCCAGCAGAGCAGCGTGCGCCGGCGCAGCGGCGCGCGAAACAGTTCGGCGAGCTGTTCGCGCCAGCGCATCGAATCACCGGCAGACGCCGCCGCCTGGCGACGCAGGAAAGTATCGCTCTCGGGCAGGTGGCGACCCAGCAGCAGCGCGGCCGGCACCACCAGGAAGGCGAGCAGGAAGATCGCCCGCCAGCCGTACAGCGCCATGATCGGCGAGGCGAGCAATGAGGCAAAGAACCAGCCCAGCGGATAGCCACACTGCAGCAACCCCATCATCACGCCGCGCAACCGGGTGGGCGAGGTCTCCATCACATAGGCCGCGGTAATGGGCGCCAGGGCTGCCGCGATGCCGAACGCCAGCGCCCGCAGGATCGTCAGCGTGACGACATCCACCGCGATGGCATGCAGACCCACCAGGCCCGCCGATACCGCCAGCACCAGGACGAACAATCGCCGACGTCCCAACCGGTCGGCGAGCATCCCGAGAAACACGACGGCAAAGGCGGCGAATACAAACGAGATCGACAGGATGAGGCCGATGACGTCCAGGCCGATGTCGAACTCGCGGAGGATCCCCGGGATCGCGTAGCCCATCAGCGACTGGTCCAGGTTGCTCAGGGTCCAGCCCAGCAGACAGATCAGGAAAACCGTCAGCGGTGGCCCGCGCAGACTGCTCAGTGCGCCCGAAAGTTGCCCACCCATAGGCCTGATACTCCTGCAGCCACGCCTCGTCGCTCCGCCCCGCAGGCCCCGCCCGGTGACCTGTCGATGCCCCCATCGGTGTAGTAGAGTATGGGATTGGACCTCGGTTGCACAGGAGCAGCGTCATGCCCGGAGAACTGGCCCACGATCTCAAGATCCCGCACAGCCTCGATGAGCGGGCCCGACAGGACTTCGTCTCGTCCCTGCGCGGCTTCGTGCTCCACGACATGGCCAACGACCTCCGCGAGGTCTATCACCGCGATGTGCTGCCCGAGGCCACCCGACGCCTGGGCCATGAGCCGGCCGACAGCAGCGAGGTGCACCGCGCCATCAAGTCGAACCTGACCTTCCAGCTCTACAGCGCGATGCGGGTCAACGCCCAGGAAATGGTCTGGGATTCGGTCCGCGCGCCGGTGGAACGCAGCGCCGCGTGGCTCAACAGCAAGGTCGAGGACGCCGCACGCAAGGCGCGTGGCTCACTGACGCTCGATCCGTCACTGACACTGCCACGCAACGTCAGCGCACTGGACGTGCATCTCATGCCCGGCAACTATGACAGCGAACATGGCCCGGGCGACGCCTCGCAGGGCGCGCTGTACGACAACGGTACAGTGGTGTTTTTCATGGGCCTGCTGGGCCCGGACCAGGGCGACATCGGCCGCTCGATCGCGCGCTTCGTGCGCGCCCGGTACCCGGACATCCAGCCCTCGAAAATGCTGGATCTCGGTTGCACGCTGGGCCACAACACCCTGCCCTGGGCCGAGACCTTTCCCGAGGCTGAGGTACACGCGATCGACGTCTCGGCCCCGGTACTGCGCTATGCCTTCGCCCGCGCCGAGTCCATGCAGCGCGCGGTGCACTTCCAGCAGATGAACGCCACCGCGCTGGCCTACGAGGACAACAGCTTCGATGTCGTCTGGTCATCGATGTTCCTGCATGAGCTGCCGCTCAAGGACATCCGCAAGGTGCTGAGCGAAGCCTACCGCGTGCTGCGCCCAGGCGGGTTGATGCTGCACATGGAGCTGCCGCCGAACAAGGCACTGCCCGCCTATGACGGCTTCTACCTCGACTGGGACAGCTGGTACAACATGGAGCCGTTCTACAAGACGTTTCGTGACCAGGACCCGGCCGCCTTGCTCGCCGAAGCGGGCTTTCCTGCCGACGGGTTCATCGAGCACGTGGTGCCCAGCGTCAACTGGTATGGCGAGGAGGCCTTCGCCACAGCGATCGGCGAGGGCACCGCGGTGGGCAAGGACACCGGCCGTCTCGCCGAAGGCGTGTCCTGGTACTTCTTCGGCGCACGCAAATGAGCGACGATGACATCACGCTGCCGCGGCGCACCCGCGGCAGGCGCCCACAGTTTTTCGAGACGCCGGAGACCGACGTGCTGATGTCGGTGGTGCTGGCAATGGCCGGCGAGCTCTCGGTGCTCTACGACCGGGTCGACGCCATGCAGCGGCTGCTGGATCGCCAGGGCGTGCTGGACGCCGAAGCCCTCGAGAACTTCACGCCGAGCCCCGAGGACGAAGCCGCGCGCGCCGCCCGGCGCCAGGAATACATGCAGCGGCTGTTCCGCGTGGTGCGGGCCGAGGCTGCAGTGTTTTCCTCCAAGGATGCCGAAGAGGTGCTCGAGAGTGTGGAGCGCGAACTCTCCGAATGACACCGTTCGTGCGCTGAAAGCATCACTCAGCGCAGCGATGCGGCGTTAAGAAATGGCGGGCCCGGAGAGATTCGAACTCCCGACCTTCTGGTTCGTAGCCAGACACTCTATCCAACTGAGCTACGGGCCCGCGAGACCGCGCATTATACTGACCGACGAACGCTTTTGCACAGCCCCTTGTGCAATGCCCGCGAGCCTCATCGGCTACACCGCAATCCTCTGAATCCTCAGGTCTTTTCCCGCCACTCGACGGTGTAGAGGTCGTGGCGGCGGTCTTTCAGATTCTGCACCGTGCCGGAGTTGCGCGCCATGAACAGCGATTCCAGGCGAATGTCGGCGAAGGCCACGGTCTCGACGTTCGGCGTGGTGTCGGCGGCAATGCCATCGCGTGCAAATGGGAAATCACAGGGCGTGAGAATGCAGCTCTGGGCGTATTGGATATCCATGTTGGCCACCCCGGGCAGATTGCCGCAGTTGCCCGACATCACGACGTAGCACTGGTTCTCCACCGCACGGGCCTGGCAGCAGTATCGCACCCGCAGGTAGCTCTGCCGTTCATCCGTGCAGAACGGTACGAAAATGATGTTCGCCCCCTGGTCGACGAGATGCCGCGCCAGCTCAGGAAACTCTGCGTCGTAGCAGATGAGCACACCGATCGGGCCGCAGTCGGTCGGGATGGCCGCCACTTCCGAGCCCCCTTCGATATTCCACCAGTAAGCCTCGTTCGGCGTGGGGTGAATCTTCTCCTGCTCGCTGATGTGCCCGTCGCGGTGGAACACGTAGCAGATGTTGTGGACATCGCCGTCGTCCATCCGCACCGGATGCGAGCCGCCGATGATGTTGATGTTGTAGCGGATGGCCATCTCGCGCAGTGCCGCCTTGAAGGGCTCGGTGTACTTGGTCAGCGCCTCGATCGCCTCCGCCGGATCCAGCTGCTGGTCGGTGATCGAGAGCAGCTGCAGCGCGAAGAGCTCCGGAAAGACCACGAAATCCGAGCGGTAGTCAGCGACGACATCCACGAAATACTCGATGTATTCGATGAACTGCTCGAAGGATTTGACCCGTCGCTGCATGTACTGGACGGTGGCCACCCGCACGGTATCGGGCAGGCGCTCGCCGTACTTTCGCTGCGCGCTGTTCGCCTGTTCCGGCGGAATCGCCGGATTGCGCCAGATCATGTGCACGGCGAAGCCCATCGAATCTTCATCAGAAGGCAGATACGCCGGGATGACGCCCAGCACCTCGAAACCGTTACGGATCTGGAAGGAGAGCACGGGATCGCGGGCTTTCTTGCTCTCGACCGCTTCGATGTAGTCCTCGATGCTCGCGAACTGCCGGCAGCGCCGTCGCCAGCTGGGGACTCTTCCCGCGAAGACGATGCCTGCGAGCCCGAGGTCATTGCACAGCCACTTGCGTGCATCATAAAGGCGCTGGCCGATACGATAGCCCCGCAGTTCGGGATCGACGAAGACCTCCATGCCGTAGAGATATTCGCCATCGGGGTCATGGCGGGAGCCAAAGCCCCCGCCGGTGATCTCTTTCCAGGTATGGGGTTTCAGTGCAAGCTCACCGTCGATGCGGAACGTCGCGCAGTAGCCAACCACCCGGTCTTCATAGGTGGCCACGAACTGGCCTTCCGGGAAGGCATGAATCTGCCCGCGGAGCATGGCTGCCGAGTAGGGCTTCTGGCCGGGATAGACCCGGCGGAACAGCTCGCGGATCGGCTCGATATCGGCCAGCCTCGCATTGCGGACTTCGAGTCGGCTGGACCCTGGCCTGGCGTTCGTCGCCTTTTTCATGGTGCTCCCTGCAGTGGTTCAGCAACGCGGTGATGATGCCAGGGGGCTGGGGACGCAGGCAGCCGCCGCTTGCAGGGAAAGTGGCGGAGAGAGAGGGATTCGAACCCTCGAAGGGCTATTAACCCTTACTCCCTTAGCAGGGGAGCGCTTTCGACCACTCAGCCATCTCTCCGCGGTGTCTAGCCGTGTATTCTAGCAAGAGCTCGCAGAAGCCGTCCAAAAAAGACCGCAAACTCACCGGCACTCACTCGCCGCGGCGCACGGAGGCCTGCGGTCGTGCCGCCAGCGGCTCGGCGGCATCGTCGTCACACCGGTCAGGCCGGTCATGTTCACGCTCGCGCTGGATGCGCTGGAAGATTTCCTCCCGGTGCACGGCGATTTCCTTGGGCGCGTTAACGCCGAGCCGCACCTGGTTTCCCTTGACGCCCAGCACGGTCACCGTGACCTCGTCACCAATCATGACGGTCTCGCCGACCCTTCGCGTCAGAATCAGCATGCCCAAACTCCTTCTCGGTCTGCTGCGGCCGCATGGCACTCACACCCGTGCCCGGGGGCCATTCGCCTCGGGCATCACGCAAGTCCGTCAGAGGGTTTGCGAATCACGTGCGTCCCAGACCCCTCCCCCGGGGCCCAAGGCATGTCTCCATCCGGACAACACACCCTTGCCACCGAGTATGCCAGCACCAGCGCATTACACAAGCGTCAAGCGCCAAGATCTTGTTTTAAAAAGGATCTGGAATGAGTCTAAATGCCGACCAGGTGGTCAGGTGAGGTGGGCTCGGACATGCTCGCTGACAGCGGCTAACGCCGCGGGCAACGCCTCGGGTTGAGTCCCTCCCGCCTGGGCAAAGTCCGCGCGGCCGCCCCCACGCCCACCCACAAGTTCCGCGATACCCGCGACCAGTCGACCCGCCGGCACCCGCTCGACCAGGTCCGGCGTGACCCCGGCAGCCAGGCGAACCTTGCCGTCCTCGACCGCGCCGAGCACCACCACCGCCGAACCCAGGCGGTCGCGCAGACGGTCCACCGCATCGCGCAGCGCGCGGGCATCCGCCCCTTCGATACTGGCTGCCAGGACCTTCACCCCACCGACGTCGACGGCCTGCTCGGAGAGATCACGTCCCTGGCCGGTGGCGAGTTTCGCGCGCAGCTTTTCGAGTTCCTTCTCCAGCTGCCTGGTGCGTTCCAGTGCCTGACGGACTTTTTCCTCGGCGTCCTCGCGACTGGCGCGCACCAACCCGGCCACGCGCCCGAGCGCCTCTTCGTTCGCCCGCACCCAGGCCAGCGCCCCGTCGCCGGTCACCGCCTCGATGCGTCGCACCCCCGCGGCCACGCCGCCCTCGGCGACGATCTTGAACAGCCCGATGTCGCCCGCACGCTCGACATGCGTGCCACCGCAAAGTTCGGTGGAAAACTCGCCTACCCGCAATACCCGCACCCGATCGCCGTATTTGTCACCGAAAAACGCCAGCGCACCGGCTTCGATCGCCTCCTCGTAGGGCATCTCCAGGCTCTCGGCGGCAGCGTTGCGGCGAATCTCGGCATTCACCAGCCGCTCGATCTCGGCCACTTCCGCCGGTGACACGGGCTCGTAATGGGAGAAGTCGAAGCGCAGGCGCTCGGGCGCGACCAGCGAGCCCTTCTGCTGGACATGCTCACCGAGCACCCTGCGCAAGGCCGAATGCAGCAGGTGGGTCGCCGTGTGGTTCAGCACGGTGGCGCCCCGGCGCGCTGCATCGACCCGCGCGTGCAGCCGCTGGCCCACGCGCAGCTCCCCGGCGTCGAGCTGGCCGACATGACCATGCGCGCTGCCGAAGCGCCGGGTATCGTCGACGCGGAAACGTGTCGCGGCAGCCGCGTCGGCAGCTGTGTCGGTCAGCTCGCCCTGGTCGCCGACCTGGCCACCACTCTCGGCATAGAATGGCGTGCGCGCGAGCACGACGATGCCGTGTTCGCCCGCGCCGAGCCGCTCGACCGGCGCCTCGCCGCGATACAGCGCCACGACTTCGCTGTCGTCTTCCAGTCGACCATAGCCGCTGAATTCGCTGGCAAGATCAATCGATGGCCCCGCACCCTGGGCGGCGCCGAAGCGGCTGGCCGCCCGCGCCCGCTCGCGCTGCGCGGCCATCGCCGTTTCGAAACCCGGCTCGTCGATGCCAAGCCCACGCTCGCGCGCGATATCAGCCGTGAGATCCGCAGGGAAGCCGTAGGTATCATAGAGACGAAACACCGTCTCGCCTGGAATGACCTGCCCCTGCAGTCCCGCGATGGCCTCCTCGAGCAGCGCCATGCCCTGCGAGAGCGTCTCCGCAAACCGCGCCTCTTCCTGGCGCAGCACCTTCTCGACATGGGCCTGCTGCGCCAAGAGCTCCGGATAGGCTTCGCCCATTTCCGCGGCGAGGGTGGCGACCAGGCTGTGAAAGAAGGGAGCCTGGCAACCGAGCTGGTAGCCATGGCGGATCGCACGGCGGATGATCCGCCGCAACACATACCCGCGGCCTTCGTTCGATGGCAGCACGCCGTCGATGATCAGGAAGGCGCAGGCACGGATGTGGTCGGCGATGACCCGCAGCGACCCGGCCGCCAGATTATCGCAGCCGGTGGCGCGGGCCGCGGCCTGGCGCAGGGCCACGAACAGGTCGATGTCGTAGTTCGAGTGGACACCCTGGAGCACGGCGGCAATGCGCTCAAGCCCCATGCCGGTATCGACCGAGGGCGCGGGCAACGGCGTGAGGGTGCCGTCGGCGGCCCGGTCATACTGCATGAACACGAGATTCCAGATCTCGACGTAGCGGTCGCCGTCCTCTTCCGGCGAGCCTGGCGGGCCGCCCGGAACGTCGGGGCCATGGTCGTAGAAGATCTCGCTGCACGGCCCGCAGGGGCCGGTATCGCCCATGGCCCAGAAGTTGTCCTTCTCGCCCATGCGGCTGAAGCGCTCTGGCGCGACGCCGATCTCCTCCAGCCAGATCCTTGCCGCTTCGTCGTCGTCGCGAAACACCGTCACCCAGAGGCGCTCCGGCGGCAGGCCCAGCACCCCGGTGACGAACTCCCAGGCGTAGGCGATCGCCTCGCGTTTGAAGTAGTCCCCGAAGCTGAAATTTCCCAGCATCTCGAAGAAGGTGTGATGACGCGCGGTATAGCCCACGTTCTCGAGGTCATTGTGCTTGCCACCGGCCCGCACACAGCGCTGGGAGCTCACCGCACGCGGAATCTCGCGGCGCTCACGACCGAGAAAGGCGTCCTTGAACTGCACCATGCCGGCATTGGTAAACAGCAGCGTGGGGTCGTTGGCCGGCACCAGCGACGAACTCGGCACGACCTCATGCCCTTGCGAGGCGAAAAAATCCAGGAAGGCCTGGCGTAACTCTGCGCTTTTCATGTCGTTATGGTCTCATCATCCCTGGCCCGGCGGCTCACCGAGCGCCGCGCGGATCTGTGCCGTGGTGAACCCCCGATATTGCAGGAAGCGCGCCTGGCGCGCCCACTCACGATAATCGGCCGGGGGGGCTTTACCGAATTTCGCCCGCTGCGTCTCCCTGGCGCGTGCCACCCAGTCCACCTCGGCGCCGGCCACACCCTCGTCGCGAGTGTCTTCGGCCACGCCGCGCTGGCGCAGTTCCGCACCGATGCGCACCGGGCCCTGACCGCGGCGGACGCGCGAGGACACGAACGACTCGACGAACCGTGACTCGTCGAGCAGGCCATCAGCAGCCAGCTGATCCAGCACGGGTGCAGACAGCTCGGTGGCAAAGCCCTTGCGCGAGAGCTTGCGGGCGAGTTCCACCCGCGAGTGCTCGCGCCGGGCGAGCAGGTCCATGGCTGCGCGCCGACAGTCGGCCGCAGTCAGCTCCGCGGGATCGACAGGCTCAGGCCTCGACCGCCTCGTCATCCTGGGCGGCCGCCGCGCGCTGCGGCATCAGCTTGGCGCGGATCTTCGCCTCGATCTCGGCGGCGATCTCAGGATGTTCGACCAGGAAGGTGCGCACGTTTTCCTTGCCCTGGCCGATCCGCTCGCCGCTGTAGCTGTACCAGGCGCCGGACTTGTCGATGATCTCGTGGGTGGCACCGAGATCGATGATCTCGCCCTCGCGGGAGATGCCTGCGCCATAGAGAATCTCGAACTCCGCCTGCCTGAACGGCGGCGCGACCTTGTTCTTGACCACCTTGACGCGCGTCTGGTTGCCGGTGACCTCGTCGCCTTTCTTGATCGCACCGATACGCCGGATGTCCAGCCGGACCGAGGAATAGAACTTCAGTGCGTTACCGCCGGTGGTGGTTTCCGGGCTGCCGAACATCACGCCGATCTTCATGCGGATCTGGTTGA
>RECU01000015.1 GCA_007693855.1 Gammaproteobacteria bacterium
CGCTTGAGAAAAAACTTCAGGAACGGGATGCGCCTGTTGAACACGCTCTGCAGCACGGGGATGTCCACCCAGCTCTGGTGGTTGCAGATCACCAGGTACCACTGGTCGGGTGACAGCCCCTCCAGGCCCTCGATGTCCCAGTGCACGTTCTGGGTGATGCGGAAGTTCAGCGTGTTGCCGGCGATCCAGTGTTCCGCCAGCCAGACCAGGGCACGGTCGCAGTCCCGGCGCAGCGCCGGCACCGGCAGCAGCCTGACCAGCGCGACCAGGTACAGGGGGATCGCCCAGAACAGCAGGTTCAGGACGATCAGCGTCATGCTGAGGATGCCGCGGAGGATGGTCACTTCGTGATTCTACCGCGCCTGGTGCCGCAGGCGTTCACCGCCAGCGCTATTCCCGATACCCCTGCGCCTGCAGCTCGAACAGCTGCGCATAGCGTCCGCCGGCGGCCATCAGTGCCTCGTGTGTGCCCCGCTCGAGCACCTGGCCCTGCTCCATCACCACGATCAGATCTGCGCGCCGGACCGTCGAGAAACGATGTGAGATCAGGATCGCGATCCGCCCTGCGGTCAGCGCCTGGAAGTGTTCGAAAATCTCGGCCTCTGCCGCCGCATCCACCGCGGCCGTCGGCTCGTCCAGCACCAGGATGTCCGCGCCTTCGCGCATGAACGCCCGTGCCAGTGCGATTTTCTGCCACTGCCCCATCGACAGTTCGCGGCCATCGGCAAACCAGCGCCCCAGTTGGGTGGCGTAGCCTGCCGGCAGGGTTTCAACGAATTCCGCCGCCTTGCCTTTCACCGCCGCACTTCGCCAGAGCGCCTCATCCGCGAGCTGCGTGACATCACCCACGCCGATGTTCTCGCCTACTTTCAGCTGATAGCGCGCGAAGTCCTGGAAGATCACCCCGATGCGTCGGCGCAGCGTTCGCTGATCCCAGTCACCCAGCTCACGGCCATCCAGCAGGATCCGTCCCCGATCGGGGGTGTACAGCCCGGTGAGCAGCTTGATGAGGGTGGTCTTGCCTGAGCCGTTGACGCCCACCAGTGCCAGGCTCTGGCCGGGCTGCACCTGCAGTGAGATGCCTTGCAGCGCTGGCATGTCCTGCCCCGGGTAGGTGAACCACACGTCCTCGAATCTCAGCCCGTCGTTCGCCACCAGCGGCGTGATGGCCTGCCCGCGATGTGGCTCCACCGGCTGCTCAAGGTATTCGTAGAGGTTGGAGAGATACAGGTTGTCCTCGTACATGCCGCCGATCGACGAGAGGATCGCGCCGACGGCCGTCTGGCCCTGCTTGAATACCATCAGATACATGGTCATCTGCCCAAGCGTAATCCGCCCGAACACCGTGGACAGCGCGATCCAGCCATAGGCGCCGTAGAAGGCCAGGCTGCCGATGAGCCCCATGAAGAACCCCCATACGTCGCGCCGGATGGTCAGGCGTCGGTCCTCGCCGTAGAGCTTTTCGAAGATCTTCCGGTAGCGCGCCAGGAACTCGGGCCCGAGTTCGTAGAGCTGGACCTCCTTGGCGTAGTCCTCGCGGGCGAGCACGGTCTCGAGATACATCTGCTGGCGGGTCTCGGGCGAGCGCCAGCGAAACAACCGGAAGGCTTCACCGGAGAAGTGTGTCTCCGCCACGAAGGCCGGCAGCCCTGCGAGCACCAGGATCAGCACCGCCCAGGGCGAGAACTGCACCAGCAGGACGGCGAAGCTGGCCAGCGAAATGGCGTTCTGCGCGAGCCCGAAGGTCTTGGTGACCAGCGACAGCGGCCGTGTAGACGCCTCGCGACGGGCCCTCGTGAGCTTGTCGTAGAATTCCGAATCCTCGAACTGCGCGAGCCTGAGCGTCAACGCCTTCTCGAGGATCATGACGTTGACCCGCTGGCCGAGCTGCGCGCGCAGCAATGACTGACAGGTGCTGATGCCGCGCTGGACGGCGGCGAGCGCCACCACCAGCAGCGCTTCCACTGCGACCCACTGCAACACCTCCCCGGTCGCCGCGTCGCCCGTGGCCTGCCAGTCGTTGAAGGCGGCGACCACCGCGTCGACGATCAGCTGCCCGACCCAGGCGATGCCCGCCGGCAGCAGGCCGGCGATGAGCGTGAGTGCGCCAAACCAGACAGTGAGGCTGCGACTGGTGGTCCAGACCAGCTCGATGGCCGAGCGGCTGTAGCGAAAGACCCCGAGAAATCCGGCAAGCCCCGGCGCGCGCGGCGCCCGATCGACGGGAGGGCTCACCGGCGCGGGCCGCCGCTCAACCGCGCGGTGTCAGGCGGGCGAGGTGCTTGCGTGTCAGCTCGATGAATCGGGGGGTCCTGCCGGCGTCCTCGTAGATGGGATCGCCGAACTCGTCCTCGCTGATGATCCTGTCGCCGGCCACATAAGGCATGGACTCGGCGAGTTCATCGAGGGCGCTGCCCAGCAGGTCCATGAGGATCTGCTCGCGGCCGACACCCGGAAACATCTCCGCGAGGGCCTCGACGCGCGCCGCGTCCTCGAGGCGCAGGCGCAGCGTGTATTCCTCGGCCGTCAGCGGGGTTTCCGGGGTCTCGTCCCAGCGGTGCAGCAGTGCCTTGAAACTCATGGTGTCGACTCTCGACAGGGCTTCGAACCAAGGCCGGAAGTCTAGCGGTTCGCGGTCGCCGGGGGAAAGTGCGTTGCGCGCGATGCTTGGAGCGTCTGCCCCCGCCGTGCTAATGGTGCATGTCTGTCCGTCGCCGGGATCACCGCGTGCCTCTGCCCGATCCGCACATCGTCGCCGTCTGGTTGCTGGTGCTGCTGGCCCTGTGGCTGTTCGCGCAGGACCGGGTGGCGCACGAGTCTGCGGCGTTGGGTTTTCTGGTCGTCGTGCTGCTCGTGGTGCATTTTTTCCCTCTGCCAGCGGAGGTCGCAGCCCTGTCCCCCGGGGAGGTCGTTGCGAGACTCGGCCATCCCGCGCTGGTCACGATCATCGCGCTGGTGATCCTCGCCCGTGGACTCGAGTCCACCGGTGCCTTCGCACGGCTGTTCGAGGCGCTGGGCCGACTGTGGCAGCATCATCCGGGTGCCGGTCTGCCGGCGATGCTGCTGGTGGCCGGCGTGCTCAGCGCGGTCCTCAGCAATGCGGCGGTCGTGGTGATGATCATGCCCGCGCTGATCGGCATCGCGCTGCAACAGCAGCTGCGGCCCTCGCGTCTGCTGATGCCGATCGGTTTTGCGGTGTTGATCGGAGGGATGGCCTCGGCGATCGGCGCCTCGACCAACCTCGTCGCATTGGCGCTGGCCGCCGACCTCGGTGCACCACCGATCGGGATCGCCGAACTGGCCTGGCCGGTGTCCATTGTCGGGCTGCTGGCGCTGCTCTACCTGTGGCTGCTTGCACCGCGCCTGCTGCCCGAACGCAATGCGCCGCTGGGAGACACTGCCCCGCGCGTATTCGCCGCCGTGCTGCGCATTGATGAGGACAGCGCGGCAGCGGGCCTGACCCTGCCGGCGGTGCGGGCGCTGACCGACAATCAGTTGCGCGTCGACCGCGTGCAGCGTGGCGAGAACCTGTTTGTCGCCAAGCTCCCCTCGCTGGTGATCCAGCCCGGAGACCGCCTGCATGTCCGCGATCTGCCCGAGCGGCTGAAGCGTTTCGAACGGGCGCTCGGCGCCACGCTGGCCACCGAACTGCCCGGTGATGTCGTGGCCGGGACCCAGCAGGATGCCATCCAGGGCCAGCAGCTCGCCGAGGTCGTGGTCACCCGGGGTGCGCTGCTGCATCAATCCACGCTCGGCGAGACGCGCTTTGCCAGCCGCTTCGGCCTCCTGCCGCTGGCGCTGCACCGCGCCCGTGCCGAGGCACCGGGCGAACCGGTTGCCGACATCGCCAACACCGTCCTGCGCGCGGGCGACGTCATCCTCGTGCAGGGCAGCCGCCAGGCGCTGGAGCATGTCCGGCGCAGCGGTGATGCCCTGGTGCTGGATGGCACCATGGATCTGCCGCGCAGCCATCGCGCGCCGCGTGCCTTGGCCGTGTTCGCGCTGGTGGTGCTGCTTGCCGCGTCAGGCTGGCTGCCGCTGGCCGCCTGTGCCCTGGGGGGCGTCGCCCTGATGCTTGCGACGCGCTGCCTGGCCTGGCGGGACCTGCCGCAGGTGCTCAGTGCGCGACTGATTCTGACCGTGGCTGCTGGTCTGACGCTGGCGTTGCTGCTGGAGCGCTCCGGCGCCGCCGCGGCACTGGCCACCGGGCTCGTCCCGACACTCTCGGCCTGGCCGCCCGCACTGGTGCTGGCGACGTTCATGGGTGTCCTGCTGCTGGTCACTACGGTCACGGCCAACGTCATCGTTGCCGCCGTCGGGGTGTCTGTCGCCGTGCCGCTGGCCCTGGTCCTCGGCGCCCCCGTCCAGGCGTATGTGCTCGCCGCGCTGTTTGGCGCGAGCCTGAGTTTCATGCGTCCCGGCGGCTACCAGAGCAACCTGCTGCTGCTCAGTACCGGCGGCTACCGACGGGGCGACTTCGCACGGGTGGGCACACCCCTCGCGCTACTGCTCTGGCTGGCGTTCAGCGGCCTGCTCGCGTTGCGCTACGGGCTGCTGGAGGGCCTGGTCTGAGGTTGCGATCTCGGGGTCGCGTACAATCGTCGGATCCGGCCATACCTGCAGCGGAACGGGGTGAAAACATGAGTGAGATCAGCGAAATGCCCGCGGGCCCACCGAGCAAGGAAGAGCGCAACTGGGCGCTGCTCGCACACCTGAGCGCAGTCGCGGGCGTCCTGCTCGCCGGGCTGGGCATGGTGCTGGGGCCGCTGGTGGTCTGGCTGCTCAAGCGCGAGGACAGTGAGTTCGTCGCCGATCAGGCCAAGGAGGCACTCAACTTCAACATCACCATGCTGCTCGGCTACATCGTCGGCGTGATTCTCATTCCGATATTGATCGGCGTGGTGATTCTGCCGGTGCTGGGACTGCTGCACCTGGTGTTCATGATCGTGGCGATGATCCGGGCCAGCGAGGGTCAGCGTTACCGCTACCCCTTCGCCCTGCGCCTGGTGAGCTGAGCCCGCGGCTTGACGGGCAGGGCAGTGCCGGGAATACTCCGTCCACGATGCAGACTCAGGCAAGCGACATCCGCCGGTCACCGGCGCTGTGGTGGTGGCCTCTCCCAGCGGAGAGGGTCATCAGCTAGGCGTCGCGGCATCTGACTGAAACCACCCATCTCCGCAGGGCCGGGGGTGGGTTTTTTTTTGCCCTCGGCCCGCGGAATCGAGGAGCACATGCAGGCACCGTTCGACATTGCCGCCGACCTGGATACCCCGGTATCGGCGTATCTGAAACTTGGCGCGTTCCAGCCCCGCTTTCTGCTGGAGAGTGTGGAGGGCGGCCGCCATCTGGCGCGCTATTCCTTCATCGGCTTCGGCGAGGCCATGGAAGTGCGCCTCACGCCCGAGGCGCTGCTGGTGGACGGTCGTGAGATGCCGCGCCCGGAGGGTCGCGCGGCCCTGCTGGATGCCTGGCGAACGCTGCTTGCCCGGGCCCCGCAACCCGGTCCTGTGGTGCCCGGGATACCGTTTACCGGGGGGTTGGTCGGCGTTGCCGGCTACGATGTCGTGCGTTTCTTCGAGCGTCTGCCCTCGCGACATGCCCCGCATCCGGGGCTGCCGGAGGCGGCGTTCGTCGCGCCTGAATCGCTGCTGGTGTTCGACCATCTGACCCGCCGCGCGGCGCTGCTGCACGCCGGCGGTGAACAGGAGCGACAGGTCCTGCGTCGCGAGGTGATCGATGCCCTGGCCGGCGGTATCGCCCGCAGTGCCAGCCGTGGCACCTTCACGCTACCGCAGGGCAGCATGGACGAGGCGGCGTACATCGACGCGGTGGGCCGCGCCCAGGCCTCGATTGCCGCCGGCGACATCTACCAGCTGGTGCTGTCGGTGCGCTTTGCCGGGCGCTTCAGTCTCGATCCCTTCGAGGCTTACCGCGCCATGCGCCTGATCAATCCCTCGCCGTACATGTTCTTCTGTGACCTGGGGGATCTGCAGCTGGTCGGCTCCTCGCCCGAGGCGCTGGTGCGCTTGCACGGGCGCACCGCCTCGCTGCGGCCGATCGCCGGTACCCGTCCTCGTGGTGACAGCGACGATGCCGACCTCGCCCTGGAGCGTGATCTGCTGGCAGACCCCAAGGAGAATGCCGAGCACGTGATGCTGGTCGACCTTGCGCGCAACGATCTCGGCCGCGTGGCGCGTGCCGGCAGTGTGCACGTCGAGCCGTATCGTTCCATCGAACGCTACAGCCACGTGATGCATATCGTCAGCGGTGTGCAGGGCGAGCTCGCCCCGGATGCCGATGCCTTCGACCTGTTCGCCGCAGCGTTCCCTGCGGGCACGCTGGTGGGCGCCCCGAAGGTGCGCGCGATGCAGCTGATCGACGAACTCGAGTCGGTGTCGCGCGGGCTGTATGCCGGCACGGTCGGCTACTTCGGGCACGGTGGCGACATGGACCAGGCGATCGCCATCCGGACCCTGGTGTTCCATGGTGACGAGTACAGTTTCCAGGCCGGCGCGGGGATCGTCGCCGACAGCGTGCCGGCAAGCGAATATGCCGAGGTATTGGCCAAGAGCGCCATCCTGCGGCGTGCGCTCGCGATGGCGGAGAAGGGACTATGAGGCCGCGGCTGCTGCTGATCGACAACTACGATTCGTTCACCTATAACCTGGTGCAGGCCTTCCTGGTGTTGGGTGCTGACGTGCTGGTGCACCGGAACGACCAGATTGACGTGGCTGCGGCCCGGGCGCTGGCCCCCAGTCACCTGGTGATCTCTCCAGGTCCCGGGCGGCCGGAGGATGCCGGCGTGTCGATCGCCATGCTGGAGGCCTTCGCCGGCGAGCTGCCGATCCTCGGGGTGTGCCTGGGCCATCAGTGCATCGTGCAGCTGTTTGGCGGGGAGATCGTGCGCGCGAGGCGGCTGATGCATGGCAAGACCTCGCTGGTGCATCACGACGGGCAGGGGGTATACGCCGGGTTACCCGATCCTTTCGAGGCGGGTCGCTACCACTCGCTGATGGCCGCCGACGAGAGCCTGCCCACAGAGTTGTTCGTCACCGCCAGGACCGATCAGCAGGAAATCATGGGGGTGCGCCACCGCAGCCTTGCGATCGAGGGCGTGCAGTTCCATCCGGAGAGTGTGCTGACCCCCCAGGGCGATACCCTGATGGCGAACTTTCTGGGTGTGGCCGGGGAGGCGATCTGATGGCGGGGTCGTGGCGGGAGATGCTCGAACAGCTGCTCGCCGGACGTGATCTTGCACAAGCCCAGGCCGGTGAGCTGATGCGCGCCCTGGCCGCCGGCGAGCTGCCGGAGGCGCAGGCCGGCGGACTGCTGTGTGCCCTGCGCGCCAAGGGGGAGACGGCCGAGGAAATCCGCGGCTTCGCCGGCGTCATGCGTGAACTGGCGGTACGACCCTCGCTGCCGGTGGGCGGGCCTATCGTCGACACCGTTGGCACCGGCGGTGACGGCTCGGGCTCGTTCAACATCTCGACCGGCGCCGGCCTGCTGGCGGCGGCCTGCGGGGTGCGGGTCGTCAAGCATGGCAACCGCTCGATCTCCAGTCGCTGTGGCAGCGCCGACGTGCTCGAGCACCTCGGCCTGCCCATGCCGCTGCCCTCGTTGCAGGTCGGCGACTGTCTTGCCGCCACCGGCTTCACCTTCCTGTTCGCGCCGGCGTATCACCCCGCCATGCGCCACATCATGCCGGTGCGCAGTGCGCTCGGCGTGCGGACGGTGTTCAATGTCCTGGGCCCGCTGACCAACCCCGCCGCCCCGGACTACCAGCTGATCGGCGCCTACAGTCTGGACATGGCCAGGTTGATGGCCGAGGCCCTGGCCGGGTTGCCCCTGTCCCGCGCGTTCGTGGTGCACGGCGAGCCGGGATGGGATGAGGCCACCCCCGCCGGGTGTTATGACCTCTTCGATGTGCGCCCCGGCGAGGTGCGCCATGAGCGTCGGGATCCGCTGGACGTCGGGCTGGCCCGTTGCGCCCCCGAGGCGCTTGCCGGCGGTGACGCCGCCGCCAACGCAGCCGGTCTGCGCGCCGTGTTCAGCGGCGAGGATCGCGGGCCCCACCGCGACGCCCTGGTGCTGAACGCCGGGCTGGTGCTGGAGCTGATGGGCGAGGCGGTCGATCTCGGCGAAGGGCTTGCGGCCGCGGTCGCGGCCATCGACGATGGCCGGGCGCGGGCAGTGCTGTCGCGGATTGCGGCCTTCGGCCGGGGCGTCGCGTGACCGCGGGGGAGGGCAACCTGCTCGAGCGCATGGCCGTGGCCGGCCGGGCGCGGGTCGAGGCGGCGCGCGCTCGCGAGCCGCTGGCCGCCCTGCGCGCCCGTGCTGCCGAGTGCCCGGTGCCGCCGGCACTGCGGCTCGACCCGCGCGGTTTCGACCTCATCGCCGAGGTCAAGCTGCGCTCGCCGTCGGCCGGCAGCCTCGCTGACGACACGCTCGATCCGGTGGCGCAGGCCGTGAGCTACGCCACGGCCGGCGCCGCGGCCGTGTCCGTGCTCACCGAGCCGCGCGAATTCGGTGGCAGTCTGGCACATCTCGAGGCGGTGGCTGCTGCGCTCGGGCCGATCGGTGTTCCGGCCATGCGCAAGGACTTCCTCGTCGATGTCTACCAGCTGTGGGAGGCCCGCGCGGCGGGGGCGGGAGGCGTGCTGCTGATCCTGGCCATGCTCGACAATCGCGCCGTGATCGATCTCGTGCAGGCCGCGGCCGAGGCGGGCCTGTTCGTGCTGCTGGAGGCCTTTGACGGGGCTGAGCTCGAACGCGCCGCGATGCTGCTCCCACGCCTCGCCGAGGCCGAGGTGCTGCTCGGGCTCAACTGCCGCGATCTGCGCAGTCTGGAGGTCGATCGCCAGCGTTTCGAAATGCTGCGTGATCGCTTTGCGCCAGGCTGGCCGAGCGTGGCTGAGAGCGGGCTGGCGAGCGCCGAGGATGCGGCCTGGGTGTCGGGGCTGGGTTATGACCTCGCACTGGTCGGCTCGTCGCTGATGCGCGCCGCGGCGCCGGGCGAGTTGCTGGCTGAGATGCTGGCCGCGGGCCGCGCGGCCTGATGGCCCTGTGGGTGAAGATCTGCGGCCTGCGCAGTGCCGCGGACGTGGCGGCGGCGGTGGCTGCGGGTGCCGATGCGGTCGGTTTCGTGTTCGCGCCCTCGGTGCGCAGGGTGACGCCCGCACAGGCCCGGGCCGCCTGCGCGGCGCTGCCCGCCGGGGTGTTGCGGCTGGCGGTGATGCGCCATCCTGAGCCCGCAGAATGGCAGGCGGTGGCTTCCGGCTTCGCGCCGGACTGGCTGCAGACCGACTGGCAGGATTACGCTGGTCTGGCGTCTGCCGCCGACGTGGGCCGGCTGCCGGTCTATCGCGACGATGCGCCCCCGTCCGAGGGGGTGGCGCTGCCCTCACCGATGCTGTTCGAGGGGCGTGACAGCGGCAGCGGGCGTCCCGCGGACTGGGCCCGTGCCGCAGAGCTTGCGGCGCGGACGCGCCTGGTGCTTGCCGGAGGCCTCGATGCGGATACGGTCGCCGAGGCGGTCCGCCGGGTGCGCCCCTGGGGTGTAGACGTGTCAAGTGGCGTGGAGGCCGCGCCCGGGGTGAAAGACCCGGGGCGGATCCGCGCGTTTATTGCAGCGGCCCGAGCCGCTGCTGTGGAGTAGCGGCGTGACGATTGAATTCAGTGAGACGGAGAAAGCCCGGTTGCTGGAGGCGACCATCGCCGGGCAACTGCCCGACGAGCGCGGGCGATTCGGCCCCTTCGGCGGACGGTATGTCCCCGAGACCCTGGTACCGGCGCTCGAGCGGCTGACCGAAGGCATGCACCGGCATCTCGCCGACCGGGCATTTCTCGAGCGCTTCCGCCATGAGCTCACCACCTGGGTGGGCCGGCCGACACCGTTGACCGAGGCGCCCAATCTGGGCCGGGCCTGGGGGGCACAGGTGTGGCTCAAGCGGGAGGATCTCGCCCACACTGGCGCGCACAAGATCAACAATGCCATCGGCCAGGCACTGCTGGCGAAGCTGCTGGGCGCCCGCCGCGTGATCGCCGAGACCGGCGCCGGTCAGCACGGCGTGGCCTCGGCGGCAGCCTGTGCCCGGGTCGGGCTGCCCTGTACGGTCTACATGGGTGCCGTCGACGTCGAGCGCCAGGCGCCCAACGTCGATCGCATGCGCAGGCTCGGTGCCGAGGTGCATGCGGTCCAGTCCGGCGACCGGACGCTGCGCTCGGCCATCGACGAGGCGCTGCGCGACTGGGTGTCCGATCCGGCCGGGACCTACTATCTGCTGGGCTCGGCCGTGGGGCCGCACCCCTATCCATACCTGGTGCGGGAACTCCACTGCGTCATCGGGCGGGAATCGCGCGCGCAGATGCTCACCGCGGCCGGGGCACTGCCCGATGCCGTGTTCGCCTGTGTCGGCGGTGGCTCCAATGCCATCGGCCTGTTTCACCCGATGGTGGGTGATCCGGGGGTGGCGCTGATCGGCGTCGAGGCGGGCGGCCGGGGCGGCGGGCTGGGCGAGCATTCCGCGACACTCTCGCGCGGGCGACCCGGGGTGCTCCAGGGCTGCTACACGCTGCTGCTGCAGGATGATGACGGCCAGGTGCAGGGTACCCACTCGATTTCCGCCGGTCTGGACTATCCGGGCGTAGGTCCGGAGCATGCGCTGCTGCAGAGCATCGGTCGGGTGCGCTACACCAACGCTCGCGATGACGACGCCCTCGATGCCCTCAACGAGTGCTGCGCCCTGGAGGGTATTCTGCCGGCGCTGGAGACCGCGCATGCCTTCGCCGGGGCCCGCGCCTGGGCCCGCGAAAACTCCGGCCGCCGCATCCTCATCGGCCTGTCCGGACGCGGCGACAAGGACATGCCGACGCTGAGCCGTTTCCCCATGGAGGCCCGACATGCAACCGCATGAGCGCATCACCGACAGTATCCGCCGTGCCAATGCCGCCGGCCGCCCGGCGCTGGTGGCTTTCATGACTGCGGGCCACCCCACGCCCGCGGGCTTCCTGCCATCGCTCTCGGCCATCGCCGCCGAGGCGGACGTGGTCGAGATCGGCGTGCCGTTCAGTGATCCGATGGCCGATGGCATGACCATCCAGCGCGCCAGCCAATCGGCGATCGCCCAGGGGGTGAGCCTGCGCTGGATTCTCGACCGGCTTGCCGAGCATGACGGTGATGGCAAGGCCCCGTTGCTGCTGATGAGCTATCTCAACCCGCTGTTGAACTTTGGTTATGAGGCGCTCGCCCGCCGCGCGGCGGAGGTGGGCGTCTGCGGGTTCATCGTGCCGGACCTGCCGCTGGAGGAGAGTGCGCCACTGGGCGACGCGCTGGCCGCCGTCGGGGTGGGCCTGGTGCAGATGGTCACCCCGGCGACGCCGCTGACACGGGCCCGGCGTCTGTGCGAGGCCAGCCGCGGGTTTGTCTATGCCGTGACCATGACCGGCATTACCGGAGGCGCCGGCGGGTTGCCGGAGGGGGTCGCGGAGTATCTGGATGCGCTCTCCGAGGTGTCGCCGCTGCCGGTGTGTGCGGGTTTCGGTATCCGCAGTGCGGAGCAGGTGCGGATGATCGGTGGCCATGCCGCGGGTGCCGTGGTTGGCTCGGCGCTGGTGGAGGCGCTGGAAGACGGGCAGACTGACGTGGCCGCGTTTCTTCGCGGCCTGCGTGGCGAGGCGGCCTGAGGGCGTCAGTACCCGTGAAAAAGGTCTACAGTCACGAGTCGATCGTCACCATCAATCACCTGCGCAATCTGCTGGAGGCCCAGGGGATCCCCGCCATGGTGCGCAACGACCGGCTGTTCGGCGTGCTGGGCGAAGTGCCTTTCATGGAGTGCTGGCCGCAGCTGTGGGTGCTTGACGATCTACAGGCCGACTACGCCGGCCAGGTGCTGCACGAGGCGATGAGCGCACCGGACAGCGAAGCGCCGGAGTGGCGCTGCCCGGCCTGCGGCGAGCACGTGGAGGGGCACTTCGCCGTCTGCTGGAACTGCGGTGCTGGCCACCCAGACGAGCGATCGGCACAGGATTGACCATGAGCGCACCGGGCGAACGTACCCTGCTGCCGGACGCGGAAACCCTCAGGCACTGGCTTGCCTGGCTGGAAGTTCTCCCGCCGTGGGTGCAGATGGCGGTGGCGGGCGTGCTGGTGCTGCTGGCCGCCTGGCTGGCGCATCTCCTGACCCGGCTGGTTGTCGGCCGCCTGGTCACCGGGCTGACCACGCGGGTGCCGAGCTGGTGGGCCGGGGTGGTCAACGAGAACCAGGTGTTCCAGCGGCTGGTGCCGGTGGTGCCGGTGCTGGTCATCAATCGCGGTATCCTGCTGGTGCCCGATCTGCCAACCCTGGCGGTGGATTTCGTCCAGCGTGTGATGCTGGCGTTGATGGCCGTGCTCGTGGCCCGCGCCATCGGTGCGCTGATCAACGCAGCCCATGCCATCTACCAGCGCTACCCGATCGCGCGCGGCCGGCCCATCAAGGGCTATGTGCAGGTGCTCAAGCTGATCGTCTACCTGCTCGCCGGCTTCATGGTGATCGCGGCGCTGGCGAACCAGTCGCCATGGTTCTTCATCAGCGGCCTGGGCGCGATGACCGCCATTCTGCTGCTGATTTTCCGCGACACCATTCTGTCGTTCGTGGCGGGTATCCAGCTGGTGAACAACGACCTGGTGCGGGTCGGCGACTGGATCGAGATGCCGCAGTTCAATGCCGATGGTGACGTCATCGACATTGCGCTCAACGTGGTCCGGGTGCAGAACTTTGACCGCACCATCATAGTCATCCCGACGCACAAGTTCCTCGAGCACAGCTTTCGCAACTGGCGCGGGATGTTCGAGTCGGGTGGGCGGCGCATCAAGCGTACCGTGCACCTTGACCTGTCGACGGTGCGCTTTCTGACTCCCGAGGAAATCGCGCGCTTCCGGCGATTCCTGCTGCTGAAGGACTACATCGAGACCAAGGAGCGGGAGCTGGCCGAATGGAACACCGAACATTGCCCGCCAGACCAGACCGACATCCTGGCCAACACCCGGCACCTGACCAATATTGGCACCCTGAGGGCCTACATCAGCGAGTATCTGAAGCGCCATCCGCAGATCCATACCGATCGGCTCTTCCTGATCCGGCAGATGGAACCCACCGCCAAGGGGGTCGGGATCGAGGTCTACGTGTTTGCGAAAGACACCCGCTGGGTGTTCTACGAGGCGATCCAGTCGGACATCTTCGATCACATTCTGGCCATCGTTCCGGAATTCGGGCTGCGGGTGTTCCAGGAACCCACAGGCGCTGATTTCGCGCGTCTCGGCGGGCCTGCCAGCGACGCGACCTGAAGCTCCTTCGGAAAGTCCTTATGCCGTCGCCGCGTTTGCCGTAATTCCCATTCCACCTCGTAAGTCTCACTATGCAACTGACGTTGGCAGTTCCCCCCAGGTTGCCACGTCCGGACACGGTGCCCTGGATTCACCTGGCAAGACCCCCCAACTCGAGTGAACTCGAGATGCTTCGCCAGGATCGAGCCCCCTCCAGGCCGTGACCCTCCACGGGCGGTTTCTGACCGCCCGTTTTTTTTGCCCGGACACGCGTGCGCGTCATCGCCGTTCGCCGCGGCTTCGGGCTCGCAGCCGGTTCGGCTCGCATCGGCGCGCAGAGGTCGTTTAAGCTTTGCCGTTGCATTCCAGGAGGGGGGGTCACCGCATGACGCGTTTTCTCGGCATTTTCGGCCTTTGGCTGTTCTTGGGCGGCGCATTCCCGGCGTGGGCACAGGGCCTGCTGCCGGCGGACTTCGACCCCGATCCTGCGGTGCCCTCGCCGGCGGAGATTCTCGGTTTCGAGGCGGGTGAGCGCCATGTCACCCACCACGAGATGCTGCGGGTGTTCTCGACGCTGGCAGCAGCCTCTCCGCGCATGCATGTGGAGGTGATCGGCGAGAGCCATGGGGGCCGCCCCCTGCTGCTGGCGTACTTCCACGCCGACGGCTCAGCCGAGCGGATCGCCGCCCTGCGCGACGCGAGGCCCGATCAGGCTGCCGCCGGCGAGGGCCCGCTGACTGTCTGGTTGGGCTACCAGGTTCACGGTGACGAGGCCTCGGCGATGCCGGCGGCCATCGAAATCGCCTGGTACCTGGCGGCCTCGCGCAGCGAGCGGGTCCAGCGGCTGCTCGAGGAGGCCGTGGTCGTCGTCGAGCCCGCGCTCAATCCCGATGGCACCGATCGCTTCGCCCAATGGGTCAACGACAATCGCGGCCGCCATCCCAACGCCGACCCGAACGATCGCGAGCATCGCCAGGGCTGGCCCACGGCGCGGACCAACTATTACTGGTTCGACCTCAACCGCGACTGGCTGCCGCTGGTGCATCCCGAGTCGCAGGCCCGCCTCGCGCACTACCACCAGTGGCTGCCGCACGTGGTCGGCGACGTGCACGAGATGGGTCATGCCACCACCTACTTTTTCCAGCCCGGCGTGCCGGAGCGGAACAACCCACTGACCCCGCAGGAAAACTTTGACCTTACCGGGCGTATCGCGGAGTTCCATGCGGCCGAGCTCGACCGCCGCGGTGAACCCTATTTCACCCGCGAGCTGTTCGACGACTACTACGTCGGCAAGGGCTCGACCTATCCCGATCTCACCGGCGGCATCGGGATCCTGTTCGAGCAGGGGTCGACGCGCGGGCATGTCATGGAGACCCCGCACGGGCTGCGGCACTTCCGCGACGCCATTGCCAACCAGGTCAGCACATCGCTGTCCACGCTCGCCGGTGCGCAGGCGCTCGCCGACGAGCTGCGTGGCTATCAGCGCAACTTCTTCACCACTGGCCTCGAACAGGGTCAGCGCGCCGGCCACGCCGGCTGGCTCGTCGGCGACGGCGGTGAACCGGGCCGTGCCAGCCGACTGGTTGACCTGCTGCTGCAGCACCAGCTGCTGGTTCACGAGGCCCGCGGCCCGGTCACCATCGAGGGACGGGAGTACGCACGCGGTTGGGTGATCCCGGCGGCGCAACGTCATTTCCGCCTGGCTGCCTCGCTGCTCGACCCGGCACTTGAGTTTCCCCATGAAGAGTTCTACGACGTCTCGACCTGGTGGTTGCCGGCCATGTTCGACGTGCCGGCCACCCAGGTGCGCCGACTGCCGGCGCATGAGCCCCGGGCGCTCGGGGCCACGCCCGCGGTTGCAGGCAGCCTCCCGGCGGGTGACGAGGCGGTGGCGTGGATCATTCCCTGGGATCAGCTGGCGGCCCCGCGCGCCCTGGACCGACTGCTCGAGGCCGGTGCACACGTGCGCGTGGCCACTCGCGAGATCGAAATCGACACGGCCAACGGGACCCAGCGATTCGCGCGTGGGGCGCTGGTGCTGCTGCGTGGGCTGGACGTCCAGCCCGACCTGCGCGCCTTGCTCGCGCCACTGGCCCGTGAAGAGGGTCTCGTGGTCGCCGCCACCGCCAGCCTCCTGGCGCGCTCGGGGCCGGATCTTGGGGCCCCCTCGGTCCGGCCGCTGGAACCGGTCCGTCCGCTGCTGCTCACGGGGGTGGGCCTGTCACCGGGCTCTGCCGGCCAGATCTGGCACTGGTTCGATACCGTGCTCCAGCGCCCGCTGACCCGCGTCGAATGGCCGCGGATCCAGGCCGTCAATCTCGCCGACTACACCCATGTGCTGCTGCCGGACGGTGATTACGCTGACATGCCGGAACGGCTGGCGACCCAGCTGACGCGATTCGTCGAGGCCGGAGGCATCGTGGTGGGCATTCAGCGGGGCGCCGAGTTTGCCGGGAGGCTGACGCTGGAGCCTGCCCTCGCGAGCCCGGCGGAGCCTGCGGCACAGATCGAGCCGCAGGCGCCGCCCGAGGCACGACGCTACGAGGACTTCATCATGGACCTCGCCGAGTTGCGTATTGCCGGCGCCATCCTGCAGCTGGAACTGGACACCAGCCATCCGCTGGCCTTCGGATTTACCCGCGCGAGCGTGCCTGTGTTTCGCCAGGGTGCCACGCTGTTGCCAGTGCCGGCGAATGCCTATGTGCAGCCGGGCCGTTATGCCAGCGAGCCCGTGCTCTCAGGCTACGTGTCCGCGGCGCGGCGCGAGGCGCTGGCCGGCGCGCCCGGGCTGCTGGCCGAGCCGCGGGGGCGCGGGCTGGTGGTGCGGGTGGCGGATGACTACCTGTTCCGCGGCACCCAGCTTGGCACCTGGCGGCTGTTCGCCAACCTGGTGTACTTCAGCCAGCTGGTCGAGGCGCGGGAACTGCCGCGCTGAGAGATCGCAGCCGCCACCAGGGCTTGTTGCGTCGGGCGCAGAGCCCTGGTTGGCGGACGGTCAGCCGCTCGGGCGGCTGAAGGCCATGAGCGCCACGCCGATGCCGCCCAGTGTCCACCCCAGCCACACCGGAGTGGTGGCCAGCCCGAGCCACAGGGTGCCGGCGATCAGCAAGCCGGCGCCGGTGATCGCCGCCTGGCGCTGGCGATGCGCCCGGTGGTTGTCTGCGCGCAGCCGCGCCACTTCGCGGTCTTCGATCTGCAGGCTCAGCTTGCCTTCCGAAGCACGCTGGATGAAGGTCTGCGCCAGCGACGGGAGAATCTGCAGGTTCTCGCTGATGTCCGGGTAGTGTCGCCAGAGTTTGCGTAGCAGCGTCTTGGGACTGGTGCGGTCGATCATCCAGGACTCGAGCACCGGCTGGGCGGTCTCCCACAGGTCCAGCTGCGGGTAAAGCTGGCGACCGAGGCCCTCGATGTTCAACAGGGTCTTCTGCAGCAGGACCAGTTGCGGCTGCACCTCCATGTGGAAGCGCCGAGCCGTCTCGAACAGCCGGATCAACACCTGCGCAAAGGAGATGTCCTGCAGGGGCTTGTCGAAGATGGGCTCGCAGACCGTGCGGATCGCCGACTCGAGCTCATCGACGCGGGTGTCGGGGGGTACCCAGCCTGAGTCGATGTGGGCGCGGGCAACACGGTGGTAGTCACGGTTGAAAAACGCCAGGAAGTTCTCGGCCAGGTAGTGCTGGTCGCGGTCGGTCAGCGTCCCCATGATGCCGAAGTCCACGGCCATGTATTTCGGGTACTCGGGATCACTGACGTCGACGAAAATGTTGCCCGGATGCATGTCGGCATGAAAGAAGTTATGCCGGAACACCTGCGTGAAGAAAATTTCCACGCCGCTGGCCGCCAGCCGTCGGATGTTCGTGCCAGCAGCCTGCAGCGCCGCCATGTCGCTGATGTGTATGCCATAGATACGCTCCATCACGAGCACGTCAGTGCGGCAGTACTCGAAGTGCACGCCAGGCACGTAAATCAGCTCCGAGCCCTCGAAGTTGCGCTTCATCTGCGTGCAGTTGGCGGCCTCCCGCATGAGGTCGAGCTCGTCGATGATGGTTTTCTCGTATTCGCTGACGATCTCCACGGGGCGCAGCCGTTTGCCTTCCGGCCAGTAGCGCCAGGCGAGTTCGGCAATGGCGTACAGGACTTCGATATCCCGGTCGATCCGCTCTCGCATGCCTGGGCGCAGCACCTTGACGATGACCTCTTCGCCAGTGTGCAGTCGCGCTCCATGGACCTGGGCGATCGAGGCCGCGGCAATGGGCTCGCGGTCGAAGCGGGCGAATACCTGTTCCACGGGGGCACCGAGGGCTGCCTCGACCTGCGCGACCGCCTGTTCGACGGGGAAGGGCGGCACCCGGTCCTGCAGCTGGGCCAGCTCGTCGGCAATGTCGTCCGGCAGCAGGTCCCGGCGCGTGGAGACCGCCTGGCCGAACTTCACGAAGATCGGCCCGAGCTCGACCATTGCCATCCGCAAGCGGGCGCCGAGCGGCAGTTCGCGGTAGGGCCGGTGCCAGGAGAACGGATTGACCCGTTGCAGCGCCCTGAGCGGTCTGAACAGGTGGGTGGCGAGGATGATCTCGTCGAGCCCATAGCGCAGCAGGGTGCGCTGGATGACAAGCAGTCGCAGCAGCAGCCGCGGCCTGAGCTTCACGTGGTCTGCCCCGAGGCACCCCGCAGCCGCTCGAGACGGCTGATGCGCGCTTCCAGCCGGGCGACATCGTCGCGCAGCCGGTCCACGTCATCCGCGAACCCCGTGACGTCAGCCCTGCCGGCCAGCGTGCCCGTATCCTCCTGCAGGTACGCGCCGACATCATGACTGGCTTGTGCGAGGCTCCGCCTGGCGAATGTGCTCATCGCCCGGACCGATTCGCCGATCTGGTGGGCAATGACATCTCCGGTCAGGCGCGAGAGTTCTTCCTCCCAGTCCGGGCGGGCGGCATTCAGCAGTACCTGGAATTGTTCGGCGATTTCGCCATCGCCCAGGAAACGCACCTGGCCTTCACGCACTGCGGCCGCGCCCTCACCACTGGCCAGACGGCCCATCGCGACCACCGAGCCGACGACGCTGGCATCAGGCGTGCCCTCGAAGTGCCGGTCGATGGCGAGCTGGCCCGCCATGGCGGTGAGATAGAGCCCGAAAGGCGCGCCGGTGACGCGGATCTCGAGCACCCGGCCTTCCAGGTCGGCCAGGGCGCGGCTGGCGGTCTCCGAGGCGGCGATTCGGCGGTTGAGTTCGCGCTCCAGTGGCGTGAGCAGGAAGTCAGTCATGGTGCATCCTTGCCGTGAATGACAGTCAGTACTTGACGCCGACGTGGAGAGCGACGATGCCGCCAGCGAGGTTGTGATAGCGGACGGCGTCGAAACCGGCCTCGCGCAGCATCCCGGCCAACGCCTCCTGGTCGGGATGGACGCGGATGCTCTCGGCGAGATAGCGGTAGCTGTCAGCATCGCCGGCCACCAGCCGGCCCATCAGCGGCATCACCCGGAAGGAGTAGAAGTCGTAGGCCGGACGGATGGCCTCGAGCACCGGCTGAGAGAACTCCAGCACCAGCAGCCGCCCGCCGGGCTTCAGCACCCGGTACATCGAGCGCAGCGCCGCGGCCTTGTCAGTGACGTTGCGCAGGCCGAAGCCGATGGTCACGCAATGGAAGCTGGCCGTCGGAAAAGGCAGGGCCTCGGCGTCGGCCAGCACATACTCGACATTGCCAGCGAAGCCGGCATCGGTGAGACGGCTGCGGCCCTGCTCCAGCATCGCGGGGTTGATGTCCGAGAGCACCACTCGACCCTGCTCACCGACCTGCCGCAACATGCCCATCGCCAGATCACCACTGCCGCCGGCCACATCCAGCGCCTGCTGCCCTGGGCGCAGCGTCGTCTGGGAGAGCGTGTAGCGTTTCCACAGGCGGTGCAGGCCGGCTGACATCAGATCGTTCATGAGGTCGTAGCGCGTCGCCACCGAGTCGAACACGTCCGCCACACGGCCCTTTTTCTCGCCCCGTGGCACCCGCTGGAAGCCAAAGTCGGTGATCGGTTCGTCGTCGCCCGGGGCAACATCACCAGGGGACTGCTGAGTGCTCATGTCTCGTGCCTCTCGATCCCGGCGGCTGCCAGCCGCGCGAGATACGTCTGCCATTTCCGCGGATACTCGCGGCCCAGTTCGTGCAGTATACGCCAGCTGTACAGGCCGCTTGAGTGGCCATCATCGAAGATCAGCCGCACGGCATAGTGTCCAATGGGCTCGATGCCGGTGATGTCCACCTGCTCCTTGCCAGTGACCAGGACGCCCTGGCCGGGCCCATGGCCCTGCACCTCCGCCGACGGCGAGTGCACGCGCAGGTATTCGAAGGGCAGCTCGAAGCTCGCGCCGTCATCGAAGCTCACGGCCAGCAGCCGCGAGCGCCGGCGCAGACGGATGTCCACGGGCATCGGATGATCAGGCATGCTTGGCTCCGGCGGGCGGTTACAGGATGTAGCGGGACAGGTCCTCGTCCTTGACCAGCTCAGCGAGCTGGCCGTCGACATAGTCGCCGTCGATGACTATGGTTTCGCCGCTGCGGTCGGCGGCGCTGTAGGAAATCGTCTCCAGCAGCCGCTCGAGTACCGTGTGCAGCCGTCTCGCACCGATATTTTCGGTGCGGGAGTTCACCTGGAAAGCCACCTCGGCAATCCGCTGCACGCCGGATTCAGCGAAATCCACCTGCATACCCTCGGTGGCCAGCAGCGCCGTGTACTGCTGGGTGAGCGAGGCGTCGGTCTCGGTGAGAATCCGCACGAAATCCTCCACCGACAGCGCCGCGAGCTCCACCCGGATGGGCAGTCGGCCCTGCAGTTCCGGGATGAGGTCGGAGGGCCGCGCGACGTGAAAGGCCCCGGAGGCGATGAACAGGATGTGATCGGTCCTGATCATGCCGTGCTTGGTGCTGACGGTGCAGCCCTCGACCAGCGGCAGCAGGTCGCGCTGGACACCCTCGCGTGAGACGTCTGCGCCGGCGGTTTCCTGGCGCCGGCAGACCTTGTCGATCTCGTCGAGGAAGACGATCCCGTTCTCCTCGACCGCGCGCACCGCACGCAACTTGATCTCTTCCTCGTTGATCATCTTGGCCGCCTCCTCGTCGGTGAGGAGCTTCATGGCTTCCCTGATTTTCAGCTTGCGCGTGCGTGTGCGCCCGCCCGAGAGGTTCTGGAACATCGACTGCAGCTGGTTGGCCATGTCCTCCATCCCAGGGGGCGACATGATTTCCACGCCGACGGGGACGGCGCGGACCTCGGTCTCGATCTCGCGGTCATCGAGGCTGCCTTCCCGGAGTTTCTTGCGGAATTTCTGGCGCGTGTCCTGCTCGCTGCCGGACTGGATACCCTCGCGGCTGCCGGGCAGCAGGGCGTCGAGGACCCGTTCCTCGGCGGCATCGGCGGCGCGATGGCTGACCTTGGCCATTTCCTCCTCGCGCACCAGCTTGATTGCGACATCGGCGAGATCGCGGATGATGCTGTCGACTTCGCGACCGACATAACCCACTTCGGTGAACTTGGTCGCCTCGACCTTGATGAACGGCGCGCGTGCAAGTTTCGCCAGCCGCCGAGCGATTTCCGTCTTGCCCACCCCGGTCGGGCCGATCATCAGAATGTTCTTGGGCGTGATTTCGGCACGCAGCGACGCCTCGACCTGCATCCGCCGCCAACGGTTGCGCAGGGCGATGGCCACCGCCCGCTTGGCGCCGTCCTGGCCAATGATGTGTTTGTCCAGTTCCTGGACAATTTCGCGTGGTGTCATGGACATGACAGGGGAACTCCATGGGGCCGCGGCATCCCGGCGCATCTCGCAGAGGCGGGCAGCCAGTGATCGGTCAGTCGTCGTTCAGGGTTTCGACGGCCAGATTACGGTTGGTATAGATGCAGATCTCACCGGCGATGTTCAGCGCCTTCTCGACCACGCTGCGCGCGTCGAGTTCGGTGTTTTCGAGCAACGCGCGGGCAGCGGCCTGGGCAAAGGGGCCGCCCGAGCCAATGGCCATCAGGTCATCTTCCGGCTCGATGACATCGCCGTTGCCGGAAATGATGAAAGACTTCTCCCTGTCGGCCACGCACAGCAGCGCCTCGAGACGGCGGAGCCGCCGGTCGGTCCGCCATTCCTTGGCCAGTTCGATGGCTGCACGAGTGAGATTGCCGAACTGCTGCAGCTTGCCCTCGAAGAGTTCGAACAGCGTGAAGGCATCCGCGGTGCCGCCGGCGAAGCCTGCGAGCACGCGTCCGTCGTGGAGCCGGCGGACCTTGCGCGCATTGCCCTTGACCACGGTGTTGCCCAGCGTCACCTGCCCGTCGCCG
This sequence comes from Gammaproteobacteria bacterium, assembly GCA_007693855.1. Lineage (GTDB taxonomy): Bacteria > Pseudomonadota > Gammaproteobacteria > Steroidobacterales > PWYM01 > PWYM01. The sequence goes on from RECU01000015.1 coordinate 21,620, forward strand.
CCAATGGCGACTTCGCGACCGCGTCTCACCGAGACGATGGTGGTGCCGCGGAACTGTTCCATTCGACTACTCCTTGTCGGGGCCCGAACGTCGTCGTGCCCGGGGATGTGCCCGATCGTATATCTGGGCGAGATGCTGGAAATCAAGGTGGGTGTAGATCTGTGTCGTGGCAATATCTGCGTGACCCAGCAGCTCCTGCACGCCACGCAGGTCGCCGCTGGATTCCAGCAGGTGACTGGCGAAACAGTGGCGCAGCAGATGGGGGTGGACCGGAACCTGGCTGCCGGCACGTCGCGACCACCGGGCGATCCGCAGCTGCACCGCACGCGGCGTCAGCCGCCGCCCGCCCCGGCCGACGAAGACCGCTGTCTCGTCGGCGGCCGCCAGCCGGCCGCGGCGCGACAGCCAGGTCCGGAGTGCCTCGACCGCCTGGCGCCCGACCGGCAGTACCCGGGTTCTTGCGCCCTTGCCGGTGACCCTGACGGTGGCGTCGGCAAGGTCGAGCTCGGTCAGGTCGATGGCCGTCAGCTCGGCCAGGCGCAGTCCCGAGGAATACAACAGCTCCAGCATGGCCCGGTCGCGGATGGCAAGGTCATCCTCACCGCCGATGGCGAGCAGGTGCGCGACCTGGTCGACATCCATGGTCCGTGGCAGCCGCTTGGGCGCCTTGGGCGGCTGCACGTCGGCAGCGGGATCCGCCTCCAGCACGGCTTCGCGCATCAGATAGGCGAAGAAACTGCGGGCGGCCGACAGCCGGCGGGCGATGCTGCGCGGATGCAGACCTTCGCGGTGACCCTGGGCGGCATAGGCGCGAAGCTGCCAGTTCGACAACGCGGCCCAGGTGGGAATCTCCTGGGTGTCCATGAAGTCCACCAGTTTGGCGAGATCGCGGGCGTAGGCGTCGATGGTATGCCCGGACAGCCGGCGCTCGCTGGCCAGGTGTCTCAGGAACCGGTCGATCCACTCCCGCTGGTCTGTCAGCACCTCGTCTTCCCGCCCGTGTACCCCGGCGCCCGCCTCAACCGCGCCGCACGGCTGCGCTGACGGTTTCGCCAATGCGGCGCAGTACGTCGGTGCCCTTGCCCGGATTGAAGTGCTCGCGTTCACTGCTGCCCAGTGCGAGCAGCCCGGCGGGCTCGCGGCCGCCAAGCGGGATCATCGCCGCGGAACCAACCTCGTTGGTGTCCGTGCCGAACAGGAAATCACGTTGGCTGTCGCGGATCTGTCCGCAGCGCGGGTTGCCACCCTCCAGCAGGGTAGCGAAGGGTCGCAGCTCAGGATCGTCCGGCGCCAGGACCCGCAGGAAACGGCCCAGCGCCAGTTCGCTTTCGGTTTCGGGCGTGCCGAACAGCACCATCACGGCCTGGTCTACACGGAAGCTCTCACGCAGCTGCGATTCCAGCACCTGCAGCCGCTCCCGCAGGCTGTTCCCGGCCAGCATCGCGACCGCAAGACCGTGGACCCGCTGTACCAGGGTTTCATTTTCACGGGCGATCGTCACCAGTTCGCGCAGCTGCTTCTCGAGGCGGCCGTTTCGCGCGCGCAGTTGATCGAGCTGACGCTCGATCAGCGACACGGCCGCGCCACCGGTCGGGTGCGGGACCCGGAGACTGTCCAGCAGCTCGGGGTGCTGAGAGAAAAACTCCGGGTGTCGCGAGAGGTAGGCGCTGACCGCCTCGCCAGTCGGTTCGTCGACCAGGGCGCTCGCCTGTTGCCGTGTACTCATAAATTCAACCGTCCCTCGTAAACCCTGACCGCCTCGCCGCTCATCCAGAGGGTCTCGCCTTCACCCTGCCAGCGGATCTCAAGCTCACCCCCGGGGAGTTCCACGGTGACTGCTGCGCCGAGTTGGCCGCGTTGCCGGCCTACGGCCACGGCCGCGCAGGCCCCGGTGCCGCAGGCGCGGGTCTCACCCACCCCACGCTCGTGGACCCGCAGGCGCAGCCGGGTGCTGTCGATGACCTGCATGAACCCGACGTTTACGCGGTCCGGGAAGTCGGGGTGTCGTTCCAGCGCCGGGCCCAGTATACCGACTGCTGCCGCGGAGACGTCAGCCACCGGGATCACTGCGTGAGGGTTGCCCATCGACACGGCGCCGAACTCCACTGCCTGGCCGGCAACGTCGCGTCGGTAACTCGCCTGCCGTTGGCCGGCGAGAAAGGGCAACGCTGCCGGCGAGAAGTCGGGTACGCCCATCTCGATGTCGACCCTGCCAGGTGCACTCACGTGCGCGCAGACCGTGCCGCTGGGACTGGCCAGCCGCAGGCTGCTGAGCCCGTCACGCTCGGCCACCCAGCGCGCCACGCAGCGCGCGCCGTTGCCACACTGGCCGGCCTCGCTGCCGTCAGCATTGAAGATACGGTAGGCCGCATCATGGTCGGCATCCGGCGCTGGCAGGACGACCATGAGCTGGTCGAAACCTACGCCGGTGCGGCGGTCGGCGAGCATGCGAACCCGCGCAGGCGTTGGCAGCTGCTCGGGCGTCCCGGTCATCACCAGGAAGTCGTTACCGAGCCCGTGCATCTTGGTGAAACTGCCGTCCATGCCGTTCCTCTGATTGGCGTCGTCACTCTAGCCTCCCCTGCCATGGATTGCGACTCCATGGACTTTTGGCGTGTTGGCCGCTACGGTTACCCGGCGGTTGCGGGCGGGTAAGCGGAGCATTGTCGCATGCGTCACATCATGGTCATGAACAGCAAGGGTGGCTGTGGCAAGAGCACACTGGCCACCAGTCTGGCGGGGCTGTATGCCTCTGAGGGGTTCGAGACCGCATTGGTCGATTTCGATCCACAGCGCTCCAGCCTGGACTGGCTGGCGGTGCGTCCGACGGACTATCCAAAAATCACCGGTGTGGCGGGTTTCGAGGACGGCCTGCGCAGCGTGCCGCGCAATGCCGATTTCGTCATCATCGACGCGCCGGCGCGGACCCATGCCAAGGAGCTCAACGAGCTGGTGCGGCGGGCCGAGACCATCATCGTGCCGGTGTTGCCTTCGCCGATAGATATGAAGGCCAGTGAGCATTTCATCAGCGAGCTGCTCAACGTGGGCAAGGTTGCCCGCAAGCAGGCAAAGATCGGCGTGGTGGCCAATCGGGTCCGTGAACATACGCTGATCTTCGAAGAGCTCGATGAATCGCTGCAGAAACTTCAGGTGCCCTATATCGGCCACCTGCGCGAGGCCCAGAACTACATTCGGGCGTACCAGCGCGGTCTGAGTATTTTCGAACTGCCCCAGTACCTGGCCTGGCCCGACTGGGAGCAGTGGGAGCCGGTTCTGGAGTGGCTCGACAGCCGCCGCAGCCAGCCCTGAGGCCCTGTCAGCCGCCGCGCTCGGCCTGCGGCTGGGTTGAGTCGGCAGCGCGGTCGGTCAGGGATGCGCGGATACCGGCGACCGGATTGGCGTACCGTGGCGTCAGCCCCAGCACCTGGCGGGTGCGGGTATCGTCCAGCTCGCGCGTTTCCATCATGAACCCCAGCATCGCCGGCGACAGGCGGCGACGGGCGCTGTCCAGGTCGACGCACTCTGGGGGTGGCAGACCGGCCAGCTCCGCGACGGTGAGGAACCACTGCCCCAACGACCACCGTGAGTCATCGCGAACCAGGTAAGTGCCGCCCGGCGATTCCGGATCCAGCGCCCGCTCGATGGCGGTGACCAGATCGTCCACGTGCACCCGATAGCTCGGCGGGGAGAGCGCGGGATCGAGCACAGGATCGCCGCGTCTCAGCCGCTCCAGCGGCAGGCGTCCAGGGCCGTAGATCGCGGGCAGCCGCAGCACCAGCAGGGGCACCTCACGTGCTGCACACCATTCGCCGAGGCGGCGCTCGGCGTCCGCGCGGCGGCGGGCCCGGGCCTGCGCCGGCCGTATCTCGGCGTTTTCGTCGAGCCGCTCGCCAGGACGATCGCCGTAGACCGCCGTGGTGCTCAGATAAACGATGCGTTCGGGCCGGCCCTCGAGCAGGCCCAGCCAGCGCGCCACACGCTCATCGTACTCACCCGCGGGGGGCGGCGGGATGGCGTAGACGATCGCATGGTCCTCCACCGCCAGCGCGCCCGCGCAGGGGCCGTCGAGATCAAGTGGCATGCTGCCGCAACGCCCACTGGCGGAGTGCGCGCGCCACGCAACGCCTGAGGCATCGAGGCGTTGCGCGAGTCGGGTGGTGGTGTAGCCGAGGCCGGCCAGGAGGATCTGGCGGGTCACGATCTGTCCGACCCGCCCTCGTTCGACGGGGGCGCCAGCGCGGGCAGGTCGCCTGCCGGGCCGGCGACCAGCGACAGGCCGCTGCGGAAGGCCTCCGCCGCCAGGTCGGCGTCGCCCAGGTGGGCCATCAGTTTCCCGTAGACCTGATAGCCGTCGGCCCGCGGTTTGAGCTCGAGGCTGGTCTCGAGATAACTGCGGGCCTTGCCCCACAATTCATTGGCGATGGCGAGGCGGCCGGCGGCCAGCAGCAGTTCGGCGTCTTCCGGGCGTTTTTCCAGCCATTTCTCGACCTGACGCAGACGGCGCTCGGCGTCGACACCGTCGAGCTCGCTATAGAGCAACACCAGCTCACCGTCCCAGCCTTGCCGGACGAGGTACTTCCGCAGCTCCTCCTCGCAGCGCTCGCCCTGCCCCAGCCGGACCAGCGCCCGGGCGCGGGCCCGCAGGAGTTCACTGTCCTGCTGCAGTGCCTTGGGCAGAGTCCGCCAGGTTCGCTCCAGTTCGTCGGCGTCGAGATCCGCCAGCCCCAGGACCCTTCCCACCGCGGTACGCGTGAGGCCCTCCATGCGGTGTTCTTCCAGCCGGGCATGGCTGCGCAGCTGGGGCAGCAGCGCGGCCAATTCGCGCCATTGGCTGCGCTGCTCATGCAGCCGTGCCGTGAGACTCAAGGCCTGGGGATGGTTGGCATGTCGTTCGTCGATACGCCGCAGCGTGGCCAGCGCCTCCTCATATTGTTCGTGCGCCAGCTGCAGCTCGGCCTGGGTCAGCAAGACTGCGGTCGCCGCCTTGGGCGTGCTCTCGTAGGCCAGTTTGAGCCAGCGATCGCGGCGCTCGTAGGCGCCCTGCAGCTGTGCTGCCCGCGCTGCCGTGAGATAGTGGATCAGTGGGGCATCGCTCCCGCCACCCCCGCGGGCGAGGATGCGCTCCCCGCGGGCCCACTGTCCCTCTGCATACGCGATCAGGCCGCGGGTAAATCGATTGCCGCTGCGCCGCTCCTGGTAGCGGCCCACCGCCTCGCCCAGCCGTCGCGGCGCCGACCAGGCCCACGCCAGCAGGCGCACCAGCAGATAGAGCACCAGCAGGACCATCACCAGCACCGGCACGGAGGCCTCGGCCGTGTAGCCCAGGAAGCGGATCAGGACGTAGCCGCGATCCTCCAGCAGGAAGTGAGCCCCGAACGCGCCGGCAAGCAGCGCGACCAGCACCAGCAGCCCAACTCTCACCCCTCGCGCTCCCGCAGCTGCGCATACTCGCGAAGCCGGCGCAGCGCACCATCCGCCGTCGGCAGCGACGGGGCGACATCGAGGCCGGCAAGTTCTTCCAGGCTGCTCTGGACGCTTGCGACGGCCGGGTGTTCAGGATCGAACCAGGCCTCCAGCCAGCGCATGGCGCTCTGCAGATGGTCCCGATACAGCGCCGTTTCACGCTGCAACAGCGCGAGTCGCGCGTTCTCGATCTGCAGCTCAAGATTACGGCGCAGGAAAAACACCTCGGCTGGCGCCAGTTGCGGGGTCAGGGGGGCGTCGTCACGGCGCACGCTCAGCATGCCCGAGAGGGCCTGGCGCAGCGCCGCCAGCGCGCGCTCCAGACCGGGCTCGGCGTCATCCGGACTGAGCGGCCGGTCTCCGGTAAACACGCCCGGGGCTGGCTGGGGTAGTGGCAGATCGTCGACCTGCTCGGCAAGACTGGCCAGGCGCAGGCTGATGCCGGCACGATCGACCCGTGGCACGGCCGCCAGCTGGGTCAGCTCGCGGGCGATCTCGGCGCGTACCGGCGCCAGTGCCGGCTCGTCGGCCTGCCTGAGGCGTGCGTCGGCCAGCTCGAGGGCACGCACGGCACGCTCCACGTCCGCCGTCAGCGCAAGCTCGGTATTGGCGATATTGAGGAAATACTCCGCCTCGGCCCGCAACCACCGCCGACGGGCATCATCCGAGACCCCGCGCAGGCTGGCCACGCTGTCTTCCAGGTCGGCAAGCCGCACAGGCCACTGCTCGAGATCCTCGCGCAGGCGCTGGATGTCGCGGCTGGTACTCTCGCGCAGCCGGGCAAGCTCCTGGTCGCTGTTCTCGCGCAGTCGGGACACCTCGCGCGAAAGCGTGTCCTCGAGTGCGGTAAAGGCGCGGCGGCGGGTCTCGCCCTGCTCACGCAGGCTGTCGACGTCCGTGCGCAACGCCTCAAGGCGCCTGCGATTGCTGCCGGTGACCTCCAGCGCCTCGCGGGCAAGCTCATCGCCACCGCGCAGCTCCGCCAACTGCCGGGCCAGGCGCTCCTGCTGCCACCAGGCCGCACCACCAACACCCAGGGCGGCGAGCGCCAGCAGCAATGCCAGCGCGCCGGTGAAGCCCCCGCGGCGGCTGCGTGTTTCCGCCGGTCGTGGCCGTCGCCGACTGGCGTGCGCCTTCGACGAGGCGTCGTCTGCCGCCGCGTCCGGCGTGTCCCGGGTGGACGTTTCGGCTTCGGTGGCGGGGTCTGGGGATCTGGATTCGCTCATGCACTGTCCGGGGCTGGGGGCGGTCGCCGCGACCATGCCTGCAGGCAGGCGCGCAGCGCTGAGACGTCAGGGCCACTGGCGCGGAGCACGCGCGCCACGCGGTCCCGTTCACGGGCGAGTTTTACCACACGATCACTCGCGGTCACCAATCCGTAGCATAGTGGCTCGCCCCCCAGCAGCGTGTGCAGGGCGGCCAGGCTCTCCACGCTGGTGGCCACCAGCCAGGGCGGGCCCGCGCCGGTGAGCAGCGCCCTGAGGTCCCGCAGGACGGCGGCGTCCGGCTGGGCAATCCGGCGTTCGTAGACCTCGATGTAGCGCACGTGTGCCCCACGCCGGGCCAGCGTCTCACCGAGGAGCGCTCGACCGCCGCGCCCACGCACGATCCAGATCTGCCTGCCAGCGACCTCGGCCAGGCCGGGTGCTGCCAGCAGGGCTTCGCTGTCGTAGCCATCCTGCGGGACGAGTTCCGGCGGATGACCGGCGGCACGAAGTTCTGCCGCCGTGCCGGCGCCGATGGCCCCGATCGTGGCCCCCGGTGCCGCGGCCAGCACCGCGGTGCCGTGCCGAACGGCATTCCGGCTGATAAAGATGACGATGTTCGCCACCTCCGCCGGGGGGATGACCGCGACCAGCGGCCGGATCTCCAGCGAGGGAAAATGTCGGACGTCGAGGCCCAGCTCGCCCAGGGCCGCGCAAAGGCGCTCGCCGTCGGGCGTGGGTCGCAGCACCAGGCAGGGTTGGCCGACCAGGCGGTTCACGGCGCCTCGGCGGCGTCCAGCAGCTCGCCTGCGCCCTGGTTCAGCAGGGCTGTGGCCACCGAGCGGCCCAGCGCCTCCGGCGCGCGCTTCGGTCCCTGCGCTTCGGCCGCGAGGAGCTGTGTGCCGTCCACGGCCATCACCCTGCCGCGCAGCCGCAGGGTTTCCGGGTCCACAGCCTCGGCGTAGGCGGCAATCGGCGAACTGCAATCCCCGCCGAGCGCGGCGCCGAAGGCCCGCTCGGCGGCGATACGCGCGCCGCTTGCGGCGTCATGCAGTGGCAGCAGCTGACGCCGGATGTCGTCATCGCCCTGGCGGCATTCGATGCCGACCACACCCTGGCCGATCGCTGGCAGCGACAGTTCCGCCGGCAGACGCTCACGGATACGCTCCCCGAGCCCAAGGCGCTCTAGTCCTGCACAGGCCAGGATGATGGCGTCGAATTCGCCGGCATCCAGCTTCCCCAGGCGGGTCTCGACGTTACCGCGCAGCAGGCCCACCCGCAGATCCGGGCGCGCGTGCAGCAACTGGCTGCGTCTACGGATACTGGCGGTGCCGATCCGGGCGCCGTGGGGCAACGCCGCGAAATTCTCGTGGTCATTGCTGACCAGCGCATCGAGCGGGCTGCCACCGGCGAGCACCACGGCCAGTTCGAATCCCGGCGGCATGTGCGCTGGCACGTCCTTCATGGAGTGCACCGCAATATCGGCCCGATGCTCTGCCATGGCCTGCTCAAGGGCCTTGATGAACAGGCCTTTACCCCCGATCCGGGCGAGGCTGCTGTCCAGCCGCTGATCGCCTTCGGTGACCATCGGCACCAATTCCACCTCGTTACCCAGAGCCTCAAGGCAACTGGCAACATGCTTGGCCTGCCACAGCGCCAGGCGGCTGCGGCGGGTCGCAATGCGAATCATGACTGGGGACTCCCCGGGGCTGGTGGCATCAGCCTGCCATTATCGCCCGGGGGTGCTGGAGGATGCACCCGCCGTCCTGCCGACGGCCAGTGGGGTCAGTCCTGGTGTTCAGTCACACCAGGCGTCAACCAGTTCACGGGCTTCGTCGCGCAGCATCTCGATTTCTTCGTCAGCGAGGAACTGCCGCTCGCCGTCCGCGCCCTCCCGGTAGAGTCTCGGTGCACGCTCGAGCTGCGACAGGCGGGCACGTGCGGCCTCGCAGTTCGCGCTGCGCTGCGCGTCCACCTGTTCCGGATCCGGTTCCGCGAAAAGTTTGCCCTGGGCGTCGCTGCCGGCGGGCACGTCGCCTGAGGGCGCCGGGGGGCGTGTCTCGGTCGGCCGCGGCGCGCGAACCGCGACCCGTTCGGCCTGCTCCGTGACCGGCCGGTCGGAGTAATGGACGATGCCGTTTGCGTCTACCCAGCGATAGACCTCGCTTGCATTCGCCGCAAGCATCGGCAGCAAGGCACAGCACATCAGGATCAGTCGCATGATGGTTTCCACGTCATTTCGCCAGCTGGCGAATAGGGCCCCCGTCCGGGGCGCCACGGATTGTCGGTAGAGGCTAGCAAGGCCCCCGGCCGCAGAGCGTTAACCAGTCCTCAGTTTGTCCCATCGTGCGGGATAAAAAAAGCGGGCCCGGAGGCCCGCCTGAAGTGCGCTCATCAACCGCGTTTTGCGAGGTGCGGGGCGGGCCTGCCGCCGATGCCTGCCGTCGCAGGAATCGGGGGAGAAGCTCACGACCTGTGGACACGGCGACCGGCCGCCCCGCAATTGAGCGCTGCATTGCTCGGTAAATTACTTCTCGCTGCGGGTGAACTCCGGGTAGGCCTCGAGGCCGCACTCGTGCAGGTCCACGCCGTCATATTCCTCTTCCTCACTGACCCGGATGCCCATCACCATCTTGATGACGAACCACACCAGCAGGCTGACACCGAACACCCAGGCGAAGATCACGCCAAGTCCGGTCAACTGACCTATCAGGGTGGCCTCGTCGTTCGACAGCAGCACCGCGAGCACGCCCCAGATACCGGCCACGCCGTGCACCGAGATCGCGCCAACCGGGTCGTCGATCCGGAACTTGCGGTCGAGCAGTACGATCGAGCCGACCGCGATGAGCCCGCCGATGGCGCCGATCACGGTGGCCAGCAGGGGCGTGGGGGTCAGCGGCTCGGCCGTGATCGACACCAGTCCGGCGAGTGCGCCGTTGAGTGCGAAGGTGAGATCCGCCTTGCCGAACCAGATCTTGGCCAGGATCAGCGCGGCGACCAGGCCGCCTGCGGCTGCGAGGTTGGTGTTGGTGAAGACCAGGGCCACCGCATTGGCTGACTCCACATCGGAGACCTTCAGCTCCGAGCCGCCGTTGAAGCCGAACCAGCCCATCCAGAGGATGAACATGCCAAGCGTGGCCAGCGGCAGGTTCGCACCGGGCAGGGCATTGACCTGACCGCCGGGGCCGTATTTGCCCTTGCGCGCGCCCAGCAGGATGACGCCCGCGAGTGCTGCGGCCGCGCCAGCCATGTGGACGATGCCGGAACCCGCGTAATCGGAGTAGCCGAGGTCATCAAGGAAGCCCTCGCCCCAGCTCCAGTAGCCCTGGATCGGGTAGATGAAGCCGGTCAGCACGACCGCGAAGGCCAGGAACGCCCAGAGCTTCATGCGCTCGGCAACCGCACCGGAGACGATGGACATGGCCGTGGCCACGAACACCACCTGGAAGAAGAAATCCGAGAGATCCGAATAATACGGGGCATCCTCGCCGCCGCCGACGACATCCGCCACGCTGTTGTCCGCGCTGCCGAGAATGCCGAAGCCGCCGAAGAAGCTGCCGCCGTCACCGCCATACATCAGGTTGTAGCCGACCAGCATGTACATGATGCAGGCGATCGAATAGAGCGCCACGTTCTTGGTCAGGATCTCCGCGGTGTTCTTGGCCCGCACCAGGCCGGATTCCAGCATGGTGAAGCCGGCGGCCATCCACATGACGAACGCGCCCGAGATCAGAAAATAAAACGTGTCCAGCGCGTAACTCAACTCCATGACTTGTTCCACGAGTGTGTCCTCCTCGATTTGTGCTTACAGGCCGCGCTGGGCGTCAGACCGCTTCCGCGCCGGTCTCGCCGGTGCGGATACGGATGGCCTGGGCGAGCTCGGTGACGAAGATCTTGCCGTCACCGATCTTGCCGGTGCGGGCGGCATTGCTGACCGCCTCGATGACCTGTTCGGCGATGTCGTCAGGCACCGCCAGCTCGATCTTGGTCTTGGGCAGAAAATCGACCACGTACTCCGCGCCGCGGTAGAGCTCGGTATGGCCGCGCTGGCGCCCGAAACCCTTGACCTCGGTGACGGTAATGCCCTGGATGCCGATGTCGGCCACCGCCTGGCGTACGTCGTCGAGCTTGAATGGCTTGATGATCGCTGTGATCAGCTTCATGTCGGTATGTCCTCCCTTTGCCTCGGTGTGTCGCGTTCCGGCTTCAGTCCATGAGGCTGAAGGTTTTGGTGAAGCCGATCAGGATGGTGTCGTCGCTCTTTGGCGTG
>RECU01000103.1 GCA_007693855.1 Gammaproteobacteria bacterium
CCGCGCTCAAGCTCGGCGTTACGTGCGCGCGATACCCCGACGTTCAGTGACAGGGCGCTACCGAGCATCCAGCTCATGTTCACGCCATGGTTGAGGCTTTTGAAATCGGCTAGCTCGCGGCCGGGCTGGCGGTTGTCCTGGTCGGTGAAGTTCAAGGCGTAGCCCAGCGAGGCCCGTCCCAGTGACCAGTTCGCCTGCAGGCCATACTGCAAGGTCACCTGGTCGGGCAGATGACTGGGCGAATCGAACTCCGAGAACTCGGGCACCGGCACGTTGGCCGCGAATTGATGCACGCGGCCTGCCCGCAACCCGAGGTTGGGCCACAACGAACGCCCGGTGGCAGGATTGGCCCGCAGTGACCCCAACGGCCAGCTGAAATCCGCGGTCGTGCCACGGGTGCGGGTCTTCAGCACCGTCGGGATACGGTCGAGATTATCCTGCTGGTCGCTGTGGCGCAGCTGCAGGCTGTAGCTGCCGAGCTGCCCTGACAAGGATACGGTCAACTGCTGCAGATCTGGCTGGACGAAGGCGCCCAGGCTGCGGTAAAGCGGGTCGACGCGCTGGAAACTTGCATTGAGACTGACATTGGCAGAGCGGTTTTCGCCGATGCGGTGGTTCTGCAGCAGGGCGATACGGGTCGAGGCGCTCCACGCCCCATTGCTTTCTTCCACCACCGGCACCAGCGCCTGGCCGAACGACAGCAACGGGTCGTCCGGGTTCACGTAGCGGCTGCGCGCCCAGGCGAGCTCGCCGCCGACCCTGCGCCCCGGCGTCTGCGCGGAGAGCCGCAGCCCGAGACCACGGCTGCGCTCTGCATCGGTGACCTGGCCGATGTTGAAGCCGGACTGCGACGGGCGCTCGGCATCCATCCAGGAGAATTCCAGGCGCAGTGCGTCGGGACGGCTCTCCAGCGGCGAGAACCCGAGGCTTGCCAGCGTGACCTGATTGTCGTCGAAGTCCACGCCGAGCAACCGGGAGTAGCCCGTCACCTGCTGGCCCGCGACAGCGGCAGCACGAAAGTCCACACGCGGGCCGACGCGTTGACTGAACGCCATGCCGCGACTGGACAGATAGCTCACCAGCAGCGGGTGGTTGCCCACGCTCAGATGACCGAGTTCGAAGGCGCTATCGCGATGGCGGAGGCTCAGCAGGTACTCGGCAAGATCGACCTTCGGGGCGTCGTCGAAACGTTGCCCAAAGCGCAGGGCCTCCTGGCGCACACTGCTGCCGACCACCTGAACCCGACTGGTGAGCTCCAGCTCGCCACGCGTATGCCGCGTCTGCAGGGAGAAGTTGCCTGCCAGGTCGTGGTAGGTCGCACGCACTGGGGGCGGCGCCTGATCGCGATGGCCCTCACGCCACTGCGACTTGTTGGTCAGCGACAGGCGCGGCGAGGTCTCCGACTCCTCGAAGCCGGCGCGGCTGCGTACCCGCAGCGTCTGCCTGCCGACTTCACGCCAACCGTCCAGGGCTTCTCGGTAGACCACGAGCTCGCTGTGCCCTACCGGCAGGCCGACAATCGATGTCTCGACATGCAGCAGACCCGGCGCGGCAAGCGTGGTCAGACCGGAGTAGTCATCCGCACCGATCAGCACTCGCAAGCGCGCGCCGAGGACCTCGCTGCGATCATCCAGCTGAATCTCGAGTCGCTCGCCGCTGCTGACCCAGCCGTCGGCAAAGCTGCTCTCGACGATCGCCGCCTGCGGGAGCCCCGGAGCCGCCAGCAGCGCGGCCACACTGCCCGCCAGCAGACGACGCATCGCACGATTCGCGCGCTGTTGCGATAGCGAAAGACCTGTGCAGGCCGAGGGCTTGCGAAGCTGCATGGTCTGGCTCCTTGCGGCGATGGGCGGCTGTCGAACTGAGCTCGAAGCTACGCCGCAACCCCGGGGTCCGGTATCCCATATTGATGGGAGGTGGGCGCTGTACCCACGCGCCCGGTCGCACTACACTCGATCCAGCCATCGGAGGGGATGCCCGGCATGAACACTCACCGTGTCCTGATCGTCGAAGACCAGCAGGCCACGCGCGAGCGTCTCGCCGGGATTGTTGCCGCCACGGCCGGACTCGATCTCGTCGCCGCGCTGGGTGACTTCACCTCGGCACTGGCGTGGCTGCAGACACACACGGCGCCCCGCGTCATGCTGGTCGACCTTGGGCTGCCAGATGGCGATGGCCTGGACCTCATCCGCGCGAGTCGCGGGCTCGAGCCCCAGCCTGAGGTGATGGTGATCAGCGTCTTCGGCGACGAGCGCCACGTGGTCCGCGCGATCGAGGCCGGCGCCACCGGTTACCTGCTCAAGGACAGCTCGGCCGAGGAGATCGGCCAGGGCATTCTCCGACTCATCGACGGTGAGTCGCCGATCAGCTCGTCTATCGCCAGACACCTGCTCAAGCGCCTGCAGCCCGCGGCAAGGCCTGCGCCCGACGCCGACGGTCCCCATCTCACCCGCCGCGAAAACGATGTCCTGCAGCTGATCGCCAAGGGCTTCGCCTACGCCGAAATCGCCCAGCACCTGGGCATGTCACCGAATACCGTCACCTCGCACATCAAGCATATCTACCGGAAGCTGCAGGTCCGCTCGCGTGGCGAGGCGGTCTTCGAGGCGATGCAGCTCGGCATCCTGGAGTCGCCGCGCTGAGGCGCGTGCACGGAGCGCAGCGAGCACCGTGCTCCGCAAACTCTCGCCACTGGTCCTTGGCGCGCTGCTGGCTGCGCTGATCGCGGGGGTCATGCAGGTCTCCCCTGCGCACCTGGCCCAACCCTTGAATCGCGCCTACTTCGCGCTGGCGCCGGGTGACGAGCGGCGCGAAGCCGTGCTCCTGCCCTCCTTGTGGCGCGAGACCTGCCCCGACTGCCTTATGGGCTGGTACGAGTTCACGCTGGTGCCTCCGGTGGGTCCACGGGAAGACATGGCGATCTATCTGCCTGGTGTCGGTCAGAACGTTGCGCTGTATCTCAACGGCGAGTTTCTGGGCCAGGCCGGCGAGTTCCGCGAGGCCAGCGGTCGGCACCACGCAGCCCCGCTGCTGTTTGAGATCGCGCCCGCCCTGTGGCGGGGCACGGGCAACACGCTGTTCGTGCTGGTCGGTGCCGACCCGCCTGCCCGGGGGCTGATGCCGGTGGCCTGGCTCGGCACCCTCGCCGATCTGCAGGGGCATCATCGCATGCAGTCATTGCTGCGCCAGCACGTCATCCGCTTTCTCGGGATCGCCTGCCTGATCCTGGGACTGGTGCTGGCACTGATCTGGGCCAAGCGGCCGGGTGAACGGCGCTACGGCTGGCTGGCACTGGCCGCGCTCGCCTGGTCCGCGACACAACTGGCCTACACCGTGACTGCGCCACCGCTCGACGCGGCTCGCTGGGAGCCGCTGATGAGCGCGGCGACAGCGCTTGCCGCCGCGGCGATGCTGGGCTTTGCCGCAGAGCTCTCACGCATCGGCTGGCGCACGCGGAGCGCATGGGCGCTGGTGCTCGCCCCCGTGGCGGCGATGCTGACCGCCGTCGATCCAGGCGGGGCGCTCGAGCGGGCCCTCGGCGGCGGTCTGCAGCTGCTCCAGACCGGCGCCGGGCTGATGCTGCTCGTGGCCGGTTGGCGGGCCGCACCCGGAATCCGCCAGTGGCTGCTGCTGCCAGGGGCGGCGATGCTGGTCGCCGGCATGGCCGACCTTGCACCACTGGTGAGCAACCCGGCATTCCACTACGCCCCAACGAGCCTGCTGGTCATGGCGCTGGTGGTGGTCGGCTGTGCCTGGGTCCTGCTGTTGCGCTTCGTGCAGTCGCTGGAGGTGGCGGAACTGCTGAATATCGATCTCGACCGGCTGGTACGGGAACGCACTGCGGCGCTCGAAGCCCAGTTTCGCAGGGTGCAGGCGCTGGAGCGCGAGCAGGTACTCATCCGCGAGCGCGAGCGCCTGATGCGCGACATGCACGACGGTATCGGCGGCCACCTCGTCTCCACGCTGGCCCTCCTTGAGCAGAACGGCGAGACCCGCGGCGCGGTGGCCGAGGCCGTCCAGGGGGCACTGCATGACCTGCGCCTGATGATCGATTCGCTCGATCCTGTCGAAGGCGATCTGAACGCGGTGCTCGCCATGTTCCGCGATCGTATCGAGCCACGTCTTCGGGCCGCGGGCGTGACCCTGCGCTGGCGGGTCGCCGACCTGCCGCAGCTCGCCGAGCTGGGGCCCTCCGCCGTGCTGTCGATCCTGCGCATCCTGCAGGAGACCGTGACCAACACGCTGAAGCATGCGGGAGCCCGCGAGATCATCATCGAGGCCGCCGCGGGTCTTGCGACCGGCGAGATCGTCATCCGAATCAGCGATGACGGACGGGGTTTCGATGTCAATGCTGCGCGCGGCGGCCGCGGGCTCGGCAATCTGGTCCACCGGGCGACGGCGCTCGGTGGGCGCCTGACCATCGATAGCGGACCGGAGGGAACCGCCATCATGCTGTACCTGCCAGCTGACTCCGGATCAGCGCCGGCGACGCATCACAGTAGCGTGGGAGTGACCGTAACGGCGATGCAAAACGAGACACCCTAGCGACAGCGAGGCCCGTTGCCATTGGGATCATTTGCGCCAATCCGAAAATAGCGCTCGCCATCGAGGTAGGTACGACCATCCTCGAAGTGCACCACGTAGTGCTGCACGACGCCGCTGTCATGACGAAGTTCGAGGAGCGTGCTGGCTCCCTGGCCAGGGATCACCGACCACTGCCCTGTACCCTCGCCGCGCCCCTGCGCCGAACCGAAGGCGCCGCCCACGTCCACCGCGAGCTGCGCGCTGCCCTGCTGCTGGAAGCGCATGTCGGGACACAGGTCGATACTGCGCCGGGCACTGTAGCCGCCACCCGAGCCACTGGAGTAGGACTCGAGAAACGTCAGGCGGGTGTGCGTCAGCAGACCGCGGGCCTGGTCGACCAGCGGTGAGTGTTGGACCTCGCGAAACGTGAGACTGGCGGCAATCTCGCGCGCCAAGGCCTCGTAGCGTGCAGAATAGTTCTCCGGATCGGTCATGGCCATCACGGTGACACCCTCACCGTGCGGATTGAGCCGGGCCACGACATAGACCTCGGCAGCAAAGCCGGAAAAGGTGCCGCTGAAGCGACCGCCCAGCGCATCAGCACCGATGGGCTCGAGGGGACCGACGGGACGAAGTGCCACGCCCTCGTCGACAATCCCTCCCGATGCTTCGCGACGGATGTCCTCCAGGCCCTCGTGGGCGTGCTGGAACAGCAGGATCAGACCCGGCTCGCGCTGCCCCCCGAGAACCACCATCCCTTCCGCGCGCTGACCCTGCCACTGCTCGGGGACGGTGAATGCGACGCCCAGGGACTCCAGATCGACGCGCCCCGTCAGCTCCGCGCGAGCCCCGTGCAGCGGCACAGTCAGCAGGACAGCCGCAACAGCCACCGATGCGATGAGCGTGGGCAAGGTGTTGTTCATGGGTGTGCTCCGACACGGCAGATCCCGCAGCGGTCACGATAGAGGCGCATCTGGAAACGACCATCCCATGAACATGGGATCCGGCGAGACGTCAGCGGCCTCCTCTCCCCAGAACGTGGGATACCGCGCCTGCAAGCGACTGGTGAGACTACGTTCCAAGGTCGGGCACGTGGCTCGACCCTCACCACGAGGAACACGCCATGAACACCAGGACCCTGCTCGGCTGCGCTGTCGCCGCGGCACTCGTCACGGCCACGGCCGTCCCACTGACCGCCATGGCCGATGATTGCCGTGTGCGCTACCAATACAACACGCCCAGTGGCGACCGGCCACAGGAAAACCTGACCCTCTCGGTCCACCAGACACAGAACGTCGGTCGCAGCCGCCTGGATTTCGTCGAGAACACCGGCATCAACGACGTGATGATTTTCCTCGAAAACGTGCCGAACACGGTCATCCAGCTTGGCAGCGGGCAGCGCGACCCGGCCGGTAACCACCTGACCGCCGCCGCAAGACTGGTCAGCGTCCAGTGCCTGGCGAGCGTCACCCCGCCACCCCTCAGCCCCCAGGCCTGGGCGCAGGCGCTGCGCAATGCCGGCGCGACCGCAGAAACCGTGGCGACCGGACTCAATCAGCTGTTCGGCCGAACCCTGACGCAGACCCTGCAGATCATGGAAGCCATCGGCTACCCTGTCGCGCAGGCTGCGGCGGCGGCCAAGGCCGTGTTCGACCCGGCGGCCACGGCAATGGCCAACGCGCTGCGCACCATCTACGGGCGTACCCGCAACCAGGTCGCCCAGATCCTCAGAGACCTGGGCTATACCGCCGAGCAGATGGCGCAGGCCATCAAGGACGCCTTCGATGCTACCGCCACGCAGGTAGCACAGCGGCTCAACGCCCTCTACGGCTGGACCGCCGACCAGACCGTCATCCTTCTGCGCAACATGAACTACACGGCACAGCAGGCAGCCGAGGCCATGCGCGATGCCTACCAGCGGACCGAAGCCCAGGTCGTCAGGCTGCTCCGGGATGCCGGCTACACCGTATCGCAGGTGATTGCCGCAGCACGCAGCCTATACAACGCGACCGCCGAACAGGTGGCGACCTGGATGCGCGCCGCCGGGTACACGCTGCAACAGCTCAGCGCCACGCTGATCCAGCAGTTCAATCTGACAGCCCAGCAGGCCTTCGACGCCCTGGTCCAAGCAGGCTACGACACTGCCCAAGTGCTCGCAGAGATCCGCAGTCGGTTCAGTCTGACCCTGCAGGCCACGATCGATCTGTGGATGGTGTACCACTGCCCGAACTGGGGCTCTGGAAGCTGCGTGGCTGACGAGACGATGCGCAATCTCTTTGAAATCCTGCAGGCGGGGCCGCAGCAGTTCGCCGAAGCATTTGCCAACCTGGCCCGCAACCAGTGGCAGCAGTCGGCACAATGGGCCGCACAGCGGCTGCGAGCCATCAACCAGATCACCCGCGCCATGGCGGAGGCCGCGCTGCTCGCAGCAGGTTGGGCCGCAGCGGAGGTCCAGGCAGCCCTGGATGCCGCCTACGGGGCAGGCTCGGCCATGGTCCAGACCGGTATTGTCGCAGCCCAGACCGGCATGGCCGCCGGCGGTGAGCTGCTGCAGCAGGGCGGGATGATGCTTGAGCAGGGGACCGAGGCCCTGGTCGCAGGCGCGCAGAGCACAGCGCAGGCGGTGGGCAGCTACACCGAACTGGTGGAAGGCTACACGACGTATGCCCCGAACCAGGCAGTACCGGTGAGCCAGAGGATCGGTGCCACCATCGTCGCCAAGGGGGCCCTCGCCAACACCACCACGGGCGTGACCATGGCGACCCGCGGCTGGCAGGTGAGCAAGGTCGAGCCCGCCGGCGCCATCATCGGGCCAGCCACGCACGCGTGCAACGAGCTGAACACGCTGTGCGTCAACGCGATACCGGGCCCCAGGGTACAGCCCGGACTCTCCAGCATCACGGTGAGTTACCCGGGCGGGTTCAGTCAGACCATCCCGGTACGCATCGTGCAGCATGCGCGGATCCAGGGCGTCACCAACCAGCCCTTCGCACGTGGCGACACCTTGCTGACACGCAGCAGCTGCGATCTCAACGCCACCGAGACCTTCGATCTGCAGATCCAGGGCGAGAACCTGGCCCTTGGTCGGGAACTCGCGCTGGATTGCCCGAGCTGCAGCGCAGGCACGAGGGTCACCGCGGTGTCTTCAAGCGCAAACGCCGCCACGGTGAGGATCACTGTCAACAACATCAACCGGGTCGGTGGCACGCTGCGGTTCGTCAGCCCGCACTCCAACCGTCACCCCGAGACGTTGAACTTCCGGGTCGAAGCGCGCACAGACTGCGCAGACCTCCGCCAGCGCCGCTGACAGGCGCCGCCACGCCAGTGCGGGTATTTCGCCCGTCGGCCGCCGGGGGCAGATCGACCATCGGTCTGCCCCCGGCTTCACTCGGAGAAGGCACCATGACACCACGCCAACTCTCCTGCCTTGTCGGTCTGACGCTGCTTTTCTCCGGAGGGCTGTCGACAGCGGATGCCGAATGTCGTATCCGCTATGAATACAGCGTTACCGCCGAGTACCGTCCAAGGGTCGATCAGACCTTGCACGAGGGCGAGAGCCTGCATCTTGCGCGGGCACGATTAAGCTTTGTCGAGAACATTGGCGAGCATCCGGTGCGACTGTTCATCACCGGTATCCCTACCAGTGTGCTGGTGTTGCAGAAGGGCGAGCGCACGCCAGCACAGGGGGTGTA
>RECU01000022.1 GCA_007693855.1 Gammaproteobacteria bacterium
AGACGGGCTCGTGAGCCAAGTCGCCCAGAAGCTGATCGGCTAGAGCGGCTTGGCCGGGATCCGCCCGCTCGAATATCCATGCCAGGGTGGCAGAGGCATCGAGCACCAAACTCATCAGCGGCCCTCGGCAATCCACTGCTGCACATCGGCATCACGCAGCCCCTGGATTTTGGAAAATGCACGCATCTCAGCGATGGCTGCCTGCAGCTCGTTCTCGCCCATACCTTGCACGGGTGCCAGTTCGGCCACGGGTTTGCCGCGGAGGGTAATCGTAAAACGCTGGCCAGTCTGCACCTCGCGCAACAGCTCGGGCAACCTGGTTTTCGCGTCATAGGAGCCAATTTCAGGATTCACTACCAAGCCTTTTTGAACCAGTCTAAAGACTGGTCTACTCTATACGGTTCAGCCTGTCATTGGAAGGCAGATACAACGCCAGGTAAGCGGGCCCTTGCTTTGCCCAGGAGAAGTCGGTGCGCATGGCATTCGCCACCACCCGGGACCACAGGGCTGGCGCCGCGAACCAGGCCAGCGCCTGGCCCAGGCCCCAGCTGATGCCGCCCACGTCGTAGTCGCGGAACACCACGCCCGTGCCCTCGCCAGTGGCCGGGTCGAAGTGCTGCACACTGTCGGCCAGGCCACCGGTGGCGCGCACCACCGGGATGGTGCCGTAGCGCATGGCGTAGAGCTGGGTCAGCCCGCAGGGCTCGTAGCGCGAGGGCATGAGCAGCAGGTCGCTGCCGGCCAGCAGCCGGTGGGCCAGACGTTCATCGTGCGCTTCCAGCAGGGTGATCGCGCCGGGATGGGCCTCGGCCAGTGTGCGCAGCGCCTCGACGTAGCGTGGTTCGCCCATGCCCAGAATGACCAGCGAGAACTCCTGCGCTGCGACCAGGCCGGGCAAGGCCTCGATCAGCAGATCGATGCCCTTTTGCGCGGTCAGCCGGGTGATCATGCCGACGATCGGCACCTGGTCATCGACGACCAGGCCCAGGGCTTCGAGCAGCGCAGCCCGATTGTGTGCCTTGCCGTCGGGGGTCTCGGCGCTGTAGGCGTGTTCGATCAGGGGATCGTGCGCCGGGCTCCAGAGGCCGTAGTCGACGCCGTTCAGAATGCCGTGCAGGCGATCGGCGCGCTCGCGGAGCAGACCTTCGAGACCGGCGCCGTATTCCGCGGTGAGGATCTCGCTGGCATGGGTCGGGCTGACCGTCGTCAGCGTGGTGGCGCGGGCGATGCCCGCGGCCAGGAAGTTCAGGCGCGGCTCGGCGACCGTGGGGTCGCGCAGGGCCTCGCGCAGCGGCCCATCGGGCAGCGCGTCGAGGCCGAAAATCCCCTGGTAGCCGATGTTGTGGAGCGTCAGCAGCGTGGGCGGCGACGGCGTCCATGGGCCCGGCAGGGCCACGGCCGCGGCAGCATGCCAGTCGTGGGCGTGGATGACGTCGGGGTGGAAGCCGTCGGCCTGGGCGTGCGCCAGCGCCGCCTCGCCGAACAGGGCAAAGCGCAGGGCATCGCGGTCGTCACCGAGGTAGACGGCCGGATCACCGAAGTGCTCGGGGGCGATCAGCTCGAAGATCTCGAGACCTGGAGGGGCCTGGTCCGGCGTGGCGCGGCGCAGTGCGGGCGCCTCGGTCACCCCGTAGGCGGGCAGGATCACCCGGACCTCATGGCCCTCGGTGGCGAGCCAGGCCGAGAGTCCCGCCACCATATCGGCGAGCCCACCGACCTTGGCCAGCGGCGCGAACTCGGCGGTCACCATGAGGATGCGCATGTGGGTCTCCGTGCGGGCCAGGACGTGCCTGGCGCGCCGTGGGTGCTGGTCTCGTTATTCGGCGCCGTCCCCGTCCAGCAGCGCGAGCAGCTCGGCGGTTTTCGCCTGCATCAGCGCTGCATCGCCGCGCGACTCGACGTTCAGGCGCACCAGCGGTTCGGTGTTCGAGGAGCGCAGATTGAAGCGCCAGTCGGCGAACTCCATGGACAGCCCGTCGATGTGATCGACATGCGTGGCGTCGGCGGCGAAGCGCGCCTTGACCGTCGCGAGGACCGCGGCGGGATCGGCGATCCGGCGGTTGATCTCGCCGCTGGCGGGATAGCGCGCCTGGCGCTCGGTGACCAGGGTCTTCAGCGGCTTGCCGGTGGCCGAGACCATGGCGGCGACCAGCAGCCAGGGGATCATGCCGGAGTCGCAGTAGGCGAAGTCGCGGAAGTAATGGTGGGCGCTCATCTCGCCGCCGTAGATGGCGTTTTCCTTGCGCATGCGCTCCTTCATGAAGGCATGGCCGGTCTTGGAGACCACGGGGATGCCGCCGTAGGACTCGACGATCTCGCGGGTGTTCCAGGTCATGCGTGGATCGTGGACGACCTTTTCGCCCGGGGTGGCGCCGTGTTCGAGGAAGTACTGGGCGAGCAGGCCGACGATGTAATAGCCCTCGATGAAGTTGCCTTCGTGATCGAAGAAGAAGCAGCGGTCGAAGTCGCCGTCCCAGGCCACGCCGAAATCCGCACCGCTGGCGAGGATGGCGTCGATGGTGGGTTTGCGGTTTTCGGGCAGCAGGGGGTTGGGCACGCCGTTCGGGAAGCTGCCGTCGGGCTCGTGGTGGACTTTCACGAATTCAAACGGCAGGTGGGGTTCGAGCTGGTCGATCACCAGGCCCGCGCCGCCATTGCCGGCGTTGACCACGATCTTCAGGCGCTTGGGAATTTCGTCGCCGAGGTAGCCGAGCAGGTGCTGGATGTAGGCTTCGCTGACATCCAGCAGCCGGCGGCCGCCGGCAGGCTGCATGCGCAACTCCTCACCGCTGGCGGCACGATCGCCGATTTCGTTCAATCCTGAGTCCCCGCTGATGGGGACAGAGCCGGCGCGCACGAACTTCATGCCGTTGTAGTCGGCGGGGTTGTGGCTGGCGGTGACCATGATGCCGCCGTCGGCTTCGAGGTGGGGCACGGCGAAGTAGACGTGCTCGGTGCCGCCGATACCGATGTCGAGCACCTCAGCGCCGGCGGCGCGCAGGCCCTCGGTCAGCGCGCCGGCGATCTCGATGCTGGTCTGGCGGATGTCGCGACAGACCACAACCCGCTTCGCGCCCTCCAGCGCCACAAACGCATTGCCAATCGCCCACGCCAATTCCGCATTCAGCTCATCCGGCACCCTCCCCCGAACATCATAAGCCTTGAAACACGCGGGTCGGACCCCGATAGGTATTTGATTCATAATTGATTTGGTCCCGAAATGACTGCCAACATTGCCTTAGGGCACAGCATACCCGCGAATTCTTGCATTTTAAGGGGTCTGGGTGGCGGAAACGCGTCTTCCGAGCAGCGACGCGACAAACCGCCGACATCGTTTACGGACGATTACCCTGTTGCCCGCAGCCTGCTGCGCCAGGCGAGGATCGACGACTGAGGCAAATACGAGTCCCGCGAAAGATATTGCGCCTGACTCAAGAAGGCGCAGACGTCGGAACAAGTGCGTCCTCTGACGGCGAATGAGACTCGCCATTACGATCATGCGGATCCACAATGGATCCACTGCAACTTCAATTCAGATCTCTGAGGATGTTCATGCGCAACCTTTCGATCAAGAAGGTCCCGGACACAGTTGTGGAAAAACTCCACCTGCGGGCGGCACGTCATCGCCGATCCCTGCAGGGCGAACTCATGGAGATCGTCTGCCGCGCAGCCGAAGCAGATCAGGCGTGGGACACTTCGCCACGGTATCGGAGCGCGGGCACGAGGAATATCGAGGACATCGCAGCCGAGCGGCGCACCCATGGCGATGCGCCCGATGCGCAGAGTCCGTGTGCCGTGGACATCATTCGGGCGGACAGGGATGCTCGCTGAACGAGCGGGCTCGCTAGTCGTTGCAGAACCTGGTGGCCATTACCTGACGCGTCCGCCATTGGTCGTCGACTGCAGCGCAGTGGCGGCGGTCCTTTTCGATGAACCCAATCAAGACGCGGCTTACCTGCAACTGGCCATCGAGCTCAACGCCCCGCTCGCCACTCTTGACAGGCGACTTGGCGAAGTCGCGGTAAGGATTTTGGCCAACCAATGAAGGGTGTACCCAGAAAAGTATCCCCCTCTCGTCCGCTACCCGCGAGTCCCCTCGCGCCCGTAGACATCCTCGAAGCGCACGATGTCGTCCTCGCCCAGGTAATCCCCTGACTGCACCTCGATCAGGTGCAACGGCACCTTGCCGGGATTCTCGATCCGGTGGCGCACGCCAAGCGGGATGTATGTCGACTGGTTCGGATACAGGTCGAACAGATCGGTGCCGCGCGTGATCCGTGCCACCCCCTGCACCACCACCCAGTGCTCCGCACGATGGTTATGCAGCTGCAGCGACAGCTGCGCACCAGGTTTCACCACCAGGCGTTTCACCTGGAAGCGCTCGCCAGCATCGATGCTGTCATAGCTGCCCCACGGCCGGAACACCTCGCGATGCAGCTCGCGCTCGTCGCGCCCGCTCTGCTCCAGCGTACCGACCAGCGATTTCACCTCCTCGCTGCGGGCAAGCGGCACGACCATCACCGCGTCCTTGGTCTCGATCACCGCCTGGCCGGAAAGCCCCACGGCGCTCACCAGCCGATCGCTGGAGTACAGCAGACAATTGTCGCAGTCCACCGCCAGCGCATCGCCGACCAGCGCGTTCCCACGCTCATCTTTCGGCAGCAACTCATGCAGCGCGGCCCAGGAGCCGACATCGCTCCAACCCGACGCCAGCGGCACCATGACGGCCCGCGTGGTGTGCTCCATCAGCGCATAGTCGATCGACTCCGAGCGACAGGCGAGAAACGCCTCGCCATCGGGTCGGATGAAATCCAGATCGCCCGCAGCACCCGCCGCGGCCTGTTCGCAAGCCGCCGCGATGTCCGGCGCGTGCGCTGCCATTTCCGCGCGCAAGGTCCCCACCTGGAACATGAACATGCCGCTGTTCCAGAAGTACCCGCCGTCGGCCAGGAATTCCGCCGCGCGGGCCGCATCCGGCTTCTCGACGAACTGCTCGACCGGCCGGGCGCCATCGCCCTCCCCGGCCGCCGCACGAATATAGCCATACCCGGTATGCGGACGGTCCGGCACGATGCCGAACGTCACCAGCCGCCCCTCGCGCGCCGCCCGCTCGCCCACACGCACCGCCGAAGCAAACGCTTCGAGGTCGGCAATGGCATGGTCCGCCGGCAGGATCAGCAGCACCGCGTCGTCGGGTGCCTCAGCAAGCAGCGCCGCCAGCATCACCGCCGGCGCCGTATTGCGCCCGGCAGGCTCGAGAATCACCCGGGGCGTCACGCCGAGCGCTCGTACCTGCTCGGCCACCAGGAACCGATGCTCCTCGTTCGACACCACCACCGGAGCGACCTCGGAGACCGCCTGCGCCCGCGTGACGGTGGACTGCAGAAAGCTCGCGTTGCCATCGAGCGCGAGGATCTGCTTCGGGTACTTCGCCCGGGACAGCGGCCAGAGTCGAGAGCCACTGCCGCCGCAGAGAATCACCGGAATGAGCATCGAAAAGCCCCTTGTTGAACGAGTTTTTATGAGCCGTGGTGGGCAAAGCGCGAGCCGAAGTTTATTACACCAGCGAGGGCCACACGACCAACGCCATCACACCCCGGCCAGGAAGAACAACCAATCCCTGATCGACATGGCCGAGTGCCGCAAACCATCCTGGAATCAAACATCCCATGACGGATCAATATCCAACTCAAGTATTGATCCGCTCTAAACTTAAAACTACGCAACAAATACTCTCAGAGAAGTCTAAAAGAATTCACAGGCGCCGCGCGAGATGATATTGGCACTTTACATCCCCACTCACTTTAAATATATTAACGCTTCCATGGAGGACACAAAAAATGCCTGAAAAACTCAAAAAATATTACGAAACCAAAGCAGCTCTTGAAAAACTCAAATTTGAACTGGAAAACCTGAGCCGCGATGAAACATTGAAGGCCGATCTGGCTGTCAAGGAAGAAGTCCAGGCGGTGCTGGATAAATATTCCCGGAAGCCCGAGGATCTGCTCGTATTATTTGATCTGGCTGTTGAAAACACAGGCAAAAAGCCTGCTCCCACAGCGACCAAAGACAAACGCCGCAAACCACGGGCACTCAAGGTCTACCGCAATCCCCACAGCGGCGAAGTCGTCAAGACGCGCGGCGCGAACCATAAGGTGCTGAAGGCGTGGAAGGCGCAGTATGGGGCGGAGACAGTAGAAGGGTGGTTGGAGTAACCGGGTGGTGTCACTTTATGGCCCAAGCAATCCGGCAGGGATGACCGCAATACCATCCTTGCGGCGATAGGCCTGCGGCCCCGTATTGATGACAGCGGCATCCACCAGTTGATCGCCTAGCTGCTCGCGCAACCACAGCAGATTCGCCACATCGGCATCGTTCACCACGCCGAACAACATCCCAGATCTCAGGTACCCGCTGCCATTCGTCGAGCAGGATGGGGCGGCCGCCCTGCAGGAGGTGAGCCGGTTCCGCCTCAGCGATGGCCCGCTGGGCCGGCTCATCGAGCTGGAATACACTTTGCGCGCGCCGGCGGGCAGTCTCTGTCTTGGCGACACCTTTCGGGCCTTCGAGGACCACCGCGGGCAGCCCCTCCAGAAGCTCGTCCAGTTCATCGTCCACCACGCGCCGGACATATGGATTCATGGAGTAGCCTGTGGCCGGCCCGGCGACTGCAACGACCGGAAAAGCCCCATGTGCGCAGCCTAACGATCCCATTTCGCGGAGCCAAACGATGCCATTTCGCAGAAAGTCATCTACCCAGAGCGGAAGGCTCGCCGCTGGAGATGCTCAGGATCAGTGATCCCACTCCAGCGCCAGTAACCCGAGTCGTTCGTACACTGCGCGCTCGGTTTTCCGGAGATTCTCGGCGGAGGGAACCCAGTAGGCCAGGCGGCGGGGGGGCAGCCGACCTGACAGAAAATGCGTTGGCGCAGCCACCGGCGCTAGCCCGGCACGCTCGAAATGGCGCATGGCGCGCGGCATGTGCGACGCGGAGGTCACCAGCAGGAATTGTTGATCCTGGATCGGTCGCGAATCCCCTGCTTCGGCTGCCCACCGCTCCAACAGCTCACGCACCGCATAGGCCTCCTGGGCCGTATCCGTCGGCCGATCGAGCACTATAAGTCGATCGCCAGACACCCCCAAGGCCTGCGCCACGGAGGCATAGCCATGTGCGATCGGTACCTCGTCTGGTCGTCGGCTAGCGCCACTGACCAGCAACCTGCTCTCTGGGAGCTGCTGGACCAGGCGCAGCCCCTCGAGCAGACGACTGGTGGAACTGTCGTTCAGACGGGCGGTAGCCGGCCACGGGGCATGCGGCGCCCAGCCACCACCCAGAACCACTACCAGCATGAAGGCGTCTGGGTTCTCGATACTTTCGATAGGAGGATGGGCGTGCTCCAGCGGCCCCAGCAAACGGTCAGCCACCGGCGCCCAAGCCGACAGCGCAAGGAGCAGGACACCAAACGATACCGCGATACCACCCAGGCGACGCGAGCCGCGAATCACCCACCAGCCACCGATCAGCGCGAGCAGCAGCGCAACCGGCAGGGGCATCGCCAGGGTTGCAGCAAGGGTTTTCAAGGTGGCGAACATGCCAACCTACAACCCCCGACCAATCTCGTGATAGCGAATCCCCAGCCGCGCCATCAGTTCCGGGGCGTAAAGATTACGGCCATCGAAAATCACAGGTTCGGCAAGCTTACCCCGAATCATCTCGAAATCCGGTCGCTCCCCTCGGCGGTGCGCGGGTTGCTGGTGACCAGACCGACATAGCCGGTACCGAAGATGGTGATACGCAACGAGTATCACCTTTTTGGGGCAGATCGGTGCGCACGCGTCAGACCAGATCTTCATACCGGAACTGGCTGGCCAACTGCTATCCCGCAAACTGCACAATCGCCCGCGTGGAGAGGTGCCGTCACCGTCGCTACCGATCCTCGCGCAAGCGGCCTTCCACGTACTTGTGGAGGATGCTGGCAACGAGAGTTTGATAAGGAATACCCT
>RECU01000104.1 GCA_007693855.1 Gammaproteobacteria bacterium
GCGTCACCGAGGAGACCACCACCGGCGTCAGCCGCCTGTATCGCATGCAGAAGGACGGCTCGCTGCCCTTCCCGGCGATCAACGTGAACGACTCGGTGACCAAGTCGAAGTTCGACAACCTCTATGGCTGCCGTGAGTCGCTGGTCGACGGCATCAAGCGCGCCACCGATGTGATGATCGCCGGCAAGGTGACGCTGGTCGCCGGCTACGGCGACGTCGGCAAAGGCTGCGCGCAGTCGCTGCGCGGACTGGGGGCGATCGTCTGGGTGACCGAGATCGATCCGATCTGCGCGCTGCAGGCCGCCATGGAAGGTTTCCGCGTGGTGACCATGGAAGAGGCTGCACCACTGGCCGACATCTTCGTCACCGCCACCGGCAACTACAACGTGATCACCCGCGAGCACATGCTCGCCATGAAGGACCAGGCCATCGTCTGCAACATCGGCCACTTCGAC
This sequence comes from Gammaproteobacteria bacterium, assembly GCA_007693855.1. Lineage (GTDB taxonomy): Bacteria > Pseudomonadota > Gammaproteobacteria > Steroidobacterales > PWYM01 > PWYM01. The sequence continues at coordinate 456 of RECU01000104.1, forward strand.
AACGAGATCGACGTCGCGGGCCTGCGCAATGACACCTGGGAGAACATCAAGCCCCAGGTAGACCACATCATCTTCCCGGACGGCAAGCGGATCATCCTGCTGGCCGAGGGCCGGCTGGTGAACCTTGGCTGCGCCACGGGCCACCCGTCATTCGTGATGTCCGCCTCGTTCACCAACCAGGTGATTGCGCAGATCGAGCTCTGGCAGCATCCCGAGCGCTACGACAACCAGGTCTACGTGCTGCCCAAGCATCTCGACGAGAAGGTCGCCATGCTGCACCTGAAGAAGATTGGGGCCAATCTCACCCAGCTGAGCAACGAACAGGCCGCCTACATCGGCGTCCCGCAGCAGGGACCGTTCAAGCCTGATCACTACCGCTACTGAGTCGACCGACCCCCGGGGCCGCCGTGTGCGGCCCCGGGGCTGCGGGTCTACGCCTTACCCCCGCAGCATCGAGTGACAACCGGGGGCACCCATCAGATGAGCGATCCGGTCCGTCTGCTGCATCTCACCGACACCCACCTGTTCGCCGACCCGGCGCGCAGCCTGCGCGACGTGGTCACCCGGGACTCGCTGGCCGACGTCCTGGCCGCAGCCCGCAGGCAGCCCGAGTGGCCGCCCGCAGCGATCCTGGCCACGGGCGATCTCAGCGAGGACGAGAGCCGCGGCGCCTACCAGGCGTTCGCCGACCTGCTCGCGCCGCTCGACCTGCCCGTGCACTGTCTGCCGGGCAACCACGACGACCCCGAGCAGATGCACGGCCTGCTCGACCGGCCACCCTTCACCCTGTGCGCCACGCCCCGGATCGGGGCCTGGCAGCTGGTCATGCTCTCCAGCCGTCTGCCGCGTAACCCCGCCGGCAAGCTCGGTGAGGCGGAGCTTGCCCGACTCGACACGGCGCTCTCGGTCAGCACCTGCGAGCACGCGCTGGTCTGCGTGCACCACCAGCCGCTGCCCATGGGCAGCCGCTGGGTGGACCGTCACATGCTCGCCGATGCCGTCGAGTTCCGGCGGCTGATCGCCCGCCACCCGCGGGTGCGCGGCGTGCTCTGGGGCCACGTGCACCAGGTCAGCGACCGGGACCTCGACGGCGTGCGCTGGCTGAGCACACCGGCCACCTGCGGACAGTTCCTGCCGGGCAGCGACGAGTTCGCCACCGACGACCGCCCGCCTGCCTGGCGCTGGTTGACGCTCCACCCCGACGGGGGAATCGATACCGAAGTGTGCTGGCTGGAGGCCTGATCCGCCCGCGGCGCCGCCTCCTCAGCGCTCCTGGTCGCCGCGCAGAGGCACGTCTGGTCGGGGCCCACTTCGCCCGTGCGTCCGACCAGACCTGAGGCCCGCTCACCGGGGTATCCCGCGACAACAATTTCACCTACATCGACTGGATTGCCAGCAGGTACATGTGGTTTGCTGGGGGTGAAGATATCGGCGCAGAGCAAGGCCATGCAGCCTGAGGTGATGGAAATCCGCCAACACCTGTCACGGTTCGCGCCGTTCGACGTGCTGTCGGACGAGTTGCTGGACACCGTGGCGGACAGTGTCGATGCCGCCTACTTCAAGGCCGGCAGCGATATCCTGACACGCGACGCGCCGGTAACGGAGCTCTACTACATCCGCAGCGGCGCCGTGGATATCTTCAGACGCAGCGGCGCCCTGCACAATCGCCTGGAGGAAGGCGATATCTTCGGGCATTTCAGCCTGTTGCGGAATCACCGCGCCCACTTCCCGGCAAAGGCCATGGAAGACACGCTGCTCTATCTGATCCCGGAAGCACTGTTCGAACGCCTGTGCGCCGAGGATGAGCAGTTCGCGGATTTTGTCGAACTCGATCAGCCGCGGCTCAAATCCGTCGTGGAGAAGCACGCGGGCGATGCGCGCATGATGACGACCCGCGTACGCAAGCTGATCACCCGCCCCCCGGTGCTGGTCGACGCCACACTCTCCGTACAGGACGCCGCGCAGCAGATCACCGACGCCCATGCCAGCGCGGCCCTGGTGCTGGCCGAGCCGGACGACAACCCGCGGCACACGATCCTCGCCGAGGACGGACAGACCCGCCGCCTGCTGGGGATCGTCACAGACAGCGACTTCCGCCGCAGCGTGGTGGCCGAGGGACGCGCCTGCGATACCCCGATCGGGGAGATCGTCGCAGAGCATGCGTTCACGGTGCAGTCCGATGAAATCCTGCAGGACGCCATGCTCGCCATGCTGCGCAACAATGTGAAGCACATGCCGGTGCTGCATCGTCGCCGCCCGATCGGCATCCTGCACCTCTCCGATATCGTCCGCCACCAGACGCACACCGGGCTGTACCTCGCCGACAGGATCTTTTCACAACCCAACGCCGAGGCGCTGGCGAAACTGCTGCCGGATGTGCGCGAATCTTTCGTGCGCATGGTCGAAGAAGGCGCCAACGCGGAGATGATGGGTGCCGCGCTCTCCACCATCGGCCGCAGCTTCACGCGCCGGCTGCTGGAGCTTGCCGAGGCTGAACTCGGGCCGCCACCGGTGCCCTATGCCTTCATGGCCCTGGGCTCGATGGCGCGCAATGAGCAGACGATCGTCACCGACCAGGACAACGCGCTGGTGCTGGACGACGACTTCGACCCGACGCAGCACGATGACTATTTCCTCGCCCTGGCCAGGCGCGTGAGCGATGGCCTCGCCGCCTGCGGCTACACCTATTGCACCGGGGGCATCATGGCCACGAACCCGCGGTGGCGACAACCACTGGCGACCTGGAAAAAGTATTTCCAGGACTGGCTCGACAACCCCACCCCGGAGCGCCTGCTGCACAGTTCCATCTTCTTCGATCTGGATGCCGTGTGCGGCGAAGACGCCTTCGTGGCACAGCTGCAGGACCTGATCGCCAGTGGCGCCCCGCGCAGCCCGCGATTTCTGGCCGCAATGGCGCGAAACGCCTCCAACCGCACGCCTCCACTGGGTTTCTTCCGCAATTTCGTGATGGAGAAAGACGGCAAGAAAAACAACACCATCAACGTCAAGCGCCGGGGTACCGCGCCCATGGTCGACCTGATCCGGGTGCACGCGCTGGCCTGCGGATCGACGGCGCAGAACTCCTATGACCGACTGAACGACATCGCGCAAACCGATCTGCTGCCCTCGGGGGTCAGCGAACGGATCCGTTATGCGCTCGAGTTCATCTCCATGGTGCGCATCCGCCACCAGGCGATCGCCCTGCAGCGTGATCAGCCTCCCGGGAACAGCGTCCAGCCTGAAAACATCTCCAGTGCTGAGCGGCACAACCTCAAGGATGCGTTTCAACTGTTGAGCGACGCGCAGAAGTTCCTGCAGTTCCGCTACCCGATCCCTGCCGGCCGGCGCTGAGTCTGCGGGCTGGTGACTACGCAGGGCAGCGCGGGCGAGGACTGGGCGACGTATCTTGCCAGCCGGCAACAGGCGGCGAAGGATCCGCGGCTGCAGGCGTTTTTCCAGGCCTTCACGGCCAGGCCAGGGATGACCCTCGAAGAGGCGCCGCTGATCGCCCTCGATGTCGAGACCACCGGCCTGGATCCGCGCAGGCACTCCATCATCAGCATCGGCGTGGTGCCCTTCGACCTGGACAGAATCCGGTTCTCGCAGAGACGGCAGTGGCTGCTCAAGCCACGCTTCCCGCTCGAGTCCCACTCGGTCACCCTGCACCACATCACTCACGCTGACCTCGCGCACGCCCCTGATCTGGACGAGGTGCTCGAAGACCTCCTGCAGGCCATGGCCGGTCGCCTGCCCGTGGTGCACTACCGCAGCATCGAACGCAGGTTCCTGGAGTCGGCGATCCGCTTCCGGCTGGGCGAGAGCCTGGTGTTTCCAGTGATCGACACCATGGCATTGGAGGCACGCTTCCACCGCCAGCCCCTGAGCGCGCGGATCCGGCGCTGGCTGGGCGGTGGGCAACTGTCGCTGCGGCTGCAGGATTGCCGCGCGCGCTATGGCCTGCCCGGTTACTCGCCACACCATGCCGTCATCGATGCGCTGGCCACCGCCGAGCTGCTCCAGGCGCAGGTCGCCGCCCGCCTCGGGCGCAACGCCCGTGTCGGCGAGCTCTGGTGCTAGCAGGGCTGGCCCCGCATCGGCAACCTCCTGGGTATGCGGCTAGGCTGTGCGGCTAGCCCCGCGGCTCACTCAGCAAGCCCTTGAGGATGGCGTAACAGCCGACCAGCAGCACCAGGGTAAAGGGCAGGCCTGTCGATACCGTCATGGCCTGCAGCGCCACCAGCCCGCCGCCGAGCAGCAGGGCAATCGCGATAGCCCCTTCGATCAGCGCCCAGAACACGCGCTGGGGCTTTGGTGCATCGACCTTGCCACCGGCTGTGATGGTGTCGATCACCAGCGAACCGGAATCGGACGAGGTGATGAAAAACACCACCACGAGCACGATGCCGATGAGCGAGGTCAATTCCGCCAGCGGGAGCTGGCCGAGCATGACGAACAGTTTAAGTTCCAGCGCCGCGATCCTGACGCCCTCGAAGCCCTCCGCGACGAACTGGTTGATGGCGGTCTGACCGAAGGCTGTCATCCACAACACCGAGACCAGGGAGGGCACCAGGAGGACAGCCACCAGAAACTCGCGAACCGTGCGCCCACGACTGATACGGGCGATGAACATGCCGACGAAGGGCGACCAGCTGATCCACCACGCCCAGTAGAACGCCGTCCAGCCCTGGCTGAAGTTCGCGTCTTCGCGGAAGAACGGGTTGGACAGGGCCGGAACATGCAGCGCATACGCCCAGAGGTTCTGAAAGAAACCCGTGAGGATCAGCAACGTCGGCCCGACCACGATCACGAACAGCATCAGCAGCCCAGCCAGCACCATGTTCACCTGTGACAGACGTTTCACGCCCTTGTCGACCCCGAGCATGATCGAGATCGTGGCGATCAGCGTGATGCCGATGATCAGCAGCACCATGGTCACGTTGCCTTCCGGGATACCGAACAGATGCGCCAGGCCGGCGGAGGCCTGCGCGGCTCCCAGGCCGAGCGAGGTGGCGAGACCGAAGAGGGTGGCGAAGACGGCGAGCATGTCGATGAGGTGACCCGGCCACCCCCATACGCGCTCGCCGAGCACCGGATAGAAAATAGATCGGACGGTCAGCGGCAGCCCCTTGTTGAAGGAAAACAGCGCCAGCGCCAGCGCCACGACCGCATAGATCGCCCAGGGGTGCAGCCCCCAGTGAAATATCGTGGCCGCCATGCCCAGCCTCGCGGCGGCTTGTGGATCGCCCGGCGCACCGCCCAGAGGTGACCAGTCGGTCCGCACACCGTTCTCGGCAGTGGCGCCCGCGAGGGCGGCATCAAAGTGGGTAATGGGCTCCGCCACACCATAGAACATCAGACCGATGCCCATGCCGGCGGCAAACAGCATCGCAAACCAGCCGGTGTAGGAAAAATCCGGATCCGCCTCGCTGCCACCGATCCGGATCCTGCCCAGTGGCGAGAAGATCAGCCCCAGGCACAGCAGCACAAAGACATTGCCCGCGAGAATGAAAAACCACGCGAGATTGCCGGTGAGCCAGTCGCGCGTGGCGTTGAACAGCGGTTCCACCTGGGTCTGGAACACCAAGGTGACAAACAGAAATAACACGGTGATCACTGCCGAGATGGCAAAGACCTTGCCGTGGATATCGAGATTGATCCCGAGCGGTGACGCGGTCAGGTTGTCCTGCCCGATCACGTAATCCGTGTCGATCAGTGTGGCCTCGCCTTGCGGAGGCGGCAGCCGTTCCCCCGGCGCGTAATCCTCGGCGAATTCATTATTCTTCGATTCTGGTGCCACAAGCCACCTCCCTGGGCTGTGCAACGGTCACGACCGCACGAGCAACACCGACACCGGCGTGCGGGTCGCGACTTTCCCGCCATGTGCTGGCAACAGCGCATCCAGCTTGCGCGGCAGGTGCGTCTGCATGACCACCAGATCAGCGCCGATGTCGGCGACCGCCTTGACCAGCAGGTCATCGAGGTCGGCCACCGGGTCATGACTGATCAGCACCCGCGACTCGGTCGGCTGGCCGTGCTCGACGCCCTGCTGCGTCGCGAACGCTGTCAGTTTCCTGTCGTACTCGGCCGGCGTCCGTGCGACCGACCCCGGTGTGTTGGCGGTGACGCTGACATAGCAGATCACGGCCTGGTAGAGCCGTGCGATGTCGGCAGCCACCCGCAACGCCGGTTCAAGGGCGCCGACATGCGCCAGATCGATCGGGACCATGATCCTGTGGTACACGCCAGCACACCTCGCTGCGCAGGGCTAATGACGGCAACCCACCAACCACCGCCTGCGCCGCCGTGACCACCGGGTCGTGCTTCCGAGTGCTCACCATGTAACCATGACCCGCCTCGGCCGGACAACGCCGGGCCCCCTCCACCGTCTGGCAACGCAGGGGAATTCCTGGTCGCGACGCCCCACGGGGACGCGCGCCGACGAGCCCTGAAGTGGGCCTGTGATACCCTATAAGTGTTTGAAAAGGATGACACCACAGACATGTGCGGGATAGCAGGAGAGATCACTTTCGACGGCAGCCGCCCGGATGTCGGCCGGGTCGCCGCGATGACTGCGCAGATGACACCCAGGGGCCCCGACGGTGACGGCCTGTTCGCCCGCGGACAACTCGCCTTCGGCCACCGACGCCTGCGCATCATCGATCTCTCCGATGCCGCCCACCAGCCGATGCATGACCCTGAACTCGGGCTTACCCTGGTCTTCAACGGCTGTATCTACAACTACCCGGAACTCCGGCGCGAGCTCCAGGCCATGGGCTATCACTTCTTCTCGCAGGGCGATACCGAAGTCATCCTCAAGGCCTGGCATGCCTGGGGCGCCGACTGCGTCCACCGGCTGTATGGCATGTTCGCCTTCTGCCTCTGGGAGCAGCATGGCAAACGTGCCCATCTGGTGCGTGACCGGCTCGGCATCAAGCCGCTGTACTACGCGCTGGATGGCCAGCGCCTGCGCTTCGCCTCGAGCCTGCCGGCGCTGCTGGAAGGCGGCGGACTCGACACCTCGCTCGACCCCGTCGCGCTGCACCATTATCTGAGCTTCCACTCGGTGGTGCCGGCGCCGCGGACCCTCCTCGCCGGCGTCAGCAAGCTGCCACCGGCGACCATTCTGAGTATCGAAGCAGACGGCAGCAGCCGTGAGAAGGAATACTGGCGGCCCGCTTTCGGTCTGCAGCCGGGCGATGAGAACCGCAGCTTCGCCGACTGGCAGGACGAGACGCTCGCGGTGATGCGCCGCGCGGTCAAGCGGCGGCTGGTGGCCGACGTCCCGGTGGGCGTGCTGCTCTCCGGCGGGCTGGACAGTTCGCTGGTGGTCGGGCTGCTGGCCGAGGCCGGACAGACCGGGCTTGCGACGTTCTCGATCGGCTTCGAGGCGGTGGACGCCGAGAAAGGCGACGAGTTCCAGTACTCCGACATCATCGCCAGGCACTTCGACACCGATCACCACCAGATCTTCATCGATGCCAGCCGCACGCTCTCGGAGCTGCCCAACTGCATCGCGGCCATGTCCGAACCCA
>RECU01000105.1 GCA_007693855.1 Gammaproteobacteria bacterium
TGGCGCTGGCCCGACGCGGGGCGGCGGTGACCGTGCTCGAGCAGGCGCCCGCCATCATCGAGGTCGGGGCCGGACTTCAGGTCAGTCCCAACGGGGCCCGCGTGCTCCGCGCGCTCGGCCTGGGTGAGGCGCTGGCCGCGACAGGCCTGGCGGCCGAGGCGGTGGAGCTTCGCGAGGGCGCCACAGGACGCGAGGTGCTGCGGCTCGATCTGCGGCGTGGCCACCAGGCCACCGACGGCGGGTATTTTTTCCTGCATCGCGCCGACCTGGTCACCCTGCTGCTGGACGCAGCGGTCGCCGCGGGTGCGCGCGTGAAGACGGCCTGCCGGGTCGAAGGCCTGACGCTTCGCGCGAACTCGGTGCTGCTGCGGCTTGACGACGGCACGTCGCATGCAGCGGATCTGCTTGTCGGGGCCGATGGTCTGCACTCGGTCGTCCGCCAGCAGCTCGAGCCCGAGGCCCAGCCCTTTTTCACCGGGCAGGTGGCCTGGCGCGCGGTGATTGCCGAAACCGCCGCGGCGGCCCCGGTGGCGCAGGTGTTCATGGGGCCCGGACGACACCTGGTCAGCTATCCGTTGCGCGGCGGTCGTGCACGCAATCTGGTGGCTGTGGAAGAACGGAGCAGCTGGGCGGCAGAGGGCTGGCATCACCGCGATGACCCTGAGCGACTGCGGGCGGCATTTGCAGGATTCGGCGGGCCGGTCCCCGGCTGGCTGGCGGCGCTGGAGGAAGCCCATCTGTGGGGGCTGTTCCGTCATGAGGTGGTTCAGCGCTGGCATCAAGGGGCCTGTGTGCTGGCGGGCGATGCCGCGCACCCGACCCTGCCGTTCCTCGCCCAGGGGGCCAATATGGCGCTGGAAGATGCCTGGGTGCTGGCCGATGCGCTGGCACGCGAACCGACGCGCGAGGCTGCGTTCGGTGCCTACCAGGCGGCCCGGGAAAGACGGGTGAGACGGATCGTCGCAGCGGCCGAGGGTAATGCCCGGGTGTATCACCTCGCTGGCCCGGCGCGCTGGGTGGCGCAGCGGCTGCTGGGTCTCAGCGGTCGGGTGGCACCCGGGCTCGCGCTGCGGCGCTTCGACTGGCTGTATGGTCACGACGTGACGGCTGGCGCTTCGCAGCGCCCGGCCTAGGGCGTGGGTCACGGCGTACGCGGACGCGAGCGTGCTTGTTCCGCATCGCCGCGCACGGTCTAATGCGTGGCATGTCACAGGAACCCCAGACCGCCGTGCCCGCCAGCAGCCCGCCTTTCGAGACCGGGCTGGTCCCTGCGCGCCCGCTCAATGGTTACCGCAGGTACTGGGCCCACCGACTGACCCCGGCACCGGTGCTGCCGATGTCGCGGGCCGAGATGGATGCGCTTGGCTGGGACAGCTGCGACATCATCATCGTCACCGGCGATGCCTATGTCGATCACCCGAGCTTTGGCATGGCCATCGTCGGCCGCACGCTGGAGGCCCAGGGGTTCCGGGTGGGCATCATCGCCCAGCCCGACTGGCGTGATACCCGCGCCTTCGAGGAGCTGGGCCAACCGAATCTCTTCTTCGGGGTGACCGGCGGCAACATGGATTCCATGGTCAACCGCTACACCTCCGATCGCCGAATGCGCAGCGATGACGCCTATACGCCTGGCGGCGAAGGCGGCCGGCGGCCGGACCGCAGCGTCATCGTGTACTCGCAGCGTCTGCGCGAGGCCTTCGGCCAGGTGCCGATCGTCATCGGCGGCATCGAAGCGAGTCTGCGGCGTATCGCTCACTACGATTACTGGTCGGAGAAAGTGCGTCGCTCCATCCTGGTTGATGCGCATGCCGATCTGCTGCTCTACGGCAACGCCGAGCGGGCGCTGGTGGAGGTGGCCCATCGCCTCGCCCGGCGCGAGCCGATCGGTGAGATTACCGATGTCCGCGGGACGGCGTTCTGCCGTGGCGTCCCCGAGGGCTGGATCGAGATCGACTCGACCCACCTCGACACGCCCGGCAGGGTTGAACCCCATCCCGATCCCTATGCCGTCAGTCCGCAAGCCTCAGGCGGCGGCGAAAGCGAGGCAGCGACCGCTGGCGGCGAACCCGCCTGCGGCACGCAGACGCCGGCCGAGGGCGGACAGGGGGTGCGTGTGGTGCGCTTCGTGCGCGACGTACGCCGCGAGGATCGCGGGCGAAGCGTCATTCGCCTGCCTGCGTTCGAAGAGGTCAGGGCCGATCCCGTCCTGTACGCGCATGCCTCGCGTATCCTGCATCTGGAATCCAATCCGGGTAATGCACGTTCGCTGGTACAGCGCCATGGCGAGGTCGATGTGTTCATCACTCCGCCGCCGATTCCGCTGACCACCGCCGAGATGGATGCGGTTTACGAGTTTCCGTACACGCGCCAGCCGCACCCGGCCTACGGCGACGCGAAGATCCCGGCCTACGAGATGATTCGGTTTTCGATCGCCATTCAGCGTGGCTGTTTTGGCGGCTGCACCTTCTGCTCGATCACCGAGCACGAAGGGCGGATTATCCAGAACCGCTCGGAGGCCTCGATCCTCCGCGAGATCGAAACCATCCGCGACACCGTGCCGGGATTCACCGGGGTGATCTCCGACCTCGGTGGCCCTACCGCCAACATGTATCGGATAGCCTGCAAGAGCCGCGAGATCGAGGCGGCCTGCCGGCGGCCTTCCTGCGTCTATCCGGGCATCTGCCCGAATCTCGACACCGATCATTCGGCGCTGGTCTCGCTCTACCGCAAGGCCCGTGAGATGCCGGGCATCAAGAAAGTGCTGATCGCCTCCGGGGTGCGTTACGACCTTGCCATCGAGTCGCCGGAGTATGTGAAGGAGCTGGCGCAGCACCATACCGGCGGATACCTGAAGATCGCGCCCGAGGCGCTCTCCGACGGGCCCCTGTCGATGATGATGAAGCCGGGCATGGGCACCTACTATCGCTTCAAGGAGCTGTTCGACCGTTACTCGAAAGAGGCCGGCAAGGAGCAGTACCTGATCCCCTATTTCATCGCTGCCCACCCGGGGACCAGCGACGAGGACATGCTGGAACTGGCGCTCTGGTTGAAAGCCAACGGCTTTCGCGCCGACCAGGTCCAGGCGTTCCTGCCCTCACCGATGGCCACGGCCACCGCGATGTACTACAGCGGCCGGAACCCGTTGCGCAAGGTCACGCGCGAGGGCGGCCGGGTGGACATTCCCCGCGGCCTGAAAGTGCGCCGTCTGCACAAGGCGTTCCTGCGCTATCACGATGCGAACAACTGGCCGCTGTTGCGCGAAGCGCTCCGGCGCATGGGGCGCGCCGACCTGATCGGCAACGGTAAGCGCCATCTGGTACCGAGCTACCAGCCGGCCGGCACCGGGGCCCCTCGCGGCGAAGGCCGCCGTACTCCCCCGGGCAAGCGCTTCCGCACCCAGCACACGCGTGCCGAGCAGGAGGGTGATTTCGCTGGCAGCGGCGCCCAGGGGCAGGGAAGGCGATCGCGGAGCGCCAGGCGCCAGTAGTCCCGAAGAACCTCCAGCACCAGGCCGAGGGCGATGAGCGGACATCGGGGCACTCCGGTGGTCGTCGCGGCGGCCCTTGAGTATGCTCCAGCGACAAGTCGTCTGCGAACACCTGGAGAGTTTCCATGCTGCGTATCCTGTTGTCCTGTCTGTTGTGCGTCAGCCTGAGCGTGGGGCTGGCCCAGGCGCAGAGCTTCGAGGGTTACGAGGCGGAGTTTCCAGAGACGCTGGTGACGCGCTTCGACGTGCGCGTGGCGATGCGTGATGGTGTGCACCTGTCCACCGACATCTACCTGCCGGATGGCGAAGGCCCCTTCCCGACGCTGCTGGTGCGCGACATCTATTCGAACGGCACGACCGCCGTGCGCCAGCGCTATGCGCGCTTCGCGACCAGCAACGGGTATGCCTTCGTGTTTCAGTCCTCGCGCGGGCGTTACGACTCCGAAGGGATCTGGACGCCATACTTCGATGAGATTGACGATGGCGATGACACCCTGAGCTGGATCGCGGAACAACCATGGTCCAACGGCCGGGTCGGCATGTTCGGCTCCTCTTACCTTGCCTCCGTGCAGTGGCTGGCCGCGCTCAACGGCAATCCGGCCCTGAAGGCCATCGCCCCCGCAGTCAGCCCCGGCAACTACTACCGGGATGTCGCCTATCCGGGCGGGGCGTTCTCGCTGCTCTCGCGGGCCCGCTGGGGGCTCGGCCTGGTGGGCAGCCGGACCAACACCAACTATCCGGTCGACTGGGTGCGTGCCGTGAACCATCTGCCGCTGGTGACCCTGGCCGAGCAACTGGGCTTCGATGTCCCGCATTTCCAGGACTGGCTGGCCCACCCGTCCTACGACGACTACTGGCGTCCGCTCAATCTCGAGGCGCGCGCCAATGAAATGTCGGTGCCGGCGCTGAACATTGGCGGCTGGTACGACGTCTTCCTTCGCAGCACCCTGGGCAGCTTCCAGACCATGCAGTCCGAGGCGGCCACGGCTGATGCGCGCGCCGGCCAGCGCCTGCTCATCGGCCCGTGGAACCACGCCTGGAACCAGGGCAGCCAGGTCGGTGATCTGGAGTTCGGCGAGTCATCGCTGATCGCCGTCGAGCCCCTGCTGCTGGCCTGGTTCGACCACTGGCTGCGCGATGGGCCGGCCCCCGAGGGCGCGCCGGTGACCTTGTTCGTGATGGGGGAGAACGTGTGGCGGGAAGAGCAGGAGTGGCCGCTGGCGCGCACGGTCTATACGCCGTACTACCTGCATGCGGACGGGCGGCTGTCCGAGGCGCCTGCCGAGGCTCCCGGCCAGCTGGAATACCGCTACGATCCCGCCGACCCCGTGCCGACACTCGGCGGCAACATCATGGAGCCGTCGCTGCGTGGCCCGCGCGAGCAGTCTCCGCTGGACACACGAACCGATATCCTCCGGTTCGAGACGGCGGTGTTCGAGGCGCCGATGGAGATCACCGGGCCGGTGCGCGCCGTGCTGCATGCCTCGAGCAGTGCACCGGATACCGATTTCATGGCCAAGCTCGTGGTCGTGCGTGCAGACGGGACCGCTTACAACCTCGTCGATGGGGTGCTGCGTGCGCGCTATCGTGACGGCTTCGAGTCCCCGGAATTGATCGAGCCGGGCGAAGTGTATGCCTACGACATCGATCTCTGGGCCACCAGCTACCTGCTTTCACCCGGGGAGCGTCTGCGCCTCGACGTGACCAGCAGCAACTTCCCGCGCCTGGCGCGCAATCTCAACACCGGTGCGCCGTTCGCCACCACCAGTGATTTCGTTGTCGCCGAACAGACGCTGCATCTGGGCGGGGAGCATCCCTCACGGCTGATCCTGCCCGTCATCCCACGGTGAGCGTGGGCCGCCCTCGTGCGGTAGAGATCCTGATCTTCGATGGGGTGGAGGTGCTGGATTTCGCCGGCGCGTTTGAAGTGTTCTCGCTGGCGGCGCAACTCGCCGAAGTGCCCCCATGGGAGGTGGTGCTGGTGGCCGAAACGCTTCGCGTCCACACGGCTGTCAACGGCCTGCAGGTGATGCCGAATCGCGTGATCGACGGCAAGGCGCTGCCTGCTGTGCTGGTGGTGCCCGGTGGCGAGGGGACGCGGGCGCTGCTGTCGGTCGCACCCGTGATCGCGTGGCTGGGGCAGGCAGTCGCGGCCGCGGAGGTCACCCTGTCCATCTGCAGTGGCGCCCGGCTGCTGGGTGCGGTCGGCGCGCTGGAGGGGCGTGCCTTTGCCACGCATCACACCGTGATCGACGAACTCGCAGCGGCCTATCCTTCGGCGGTGCCGCGCACGGACCTGCGTTTCGTCGATACCGGCAGGGTGGTCACGACCGGCGGCATCTCTGCCGGGATCGATGGCTCGCTGCATCTGGTGGGCCGTCTCCTGGGCGCCGCGCAGGCGCAGCGAGTTGCTGACTACATGGAATATCCCTACTCTTGATTACGCTGAGCCTCGGGGTCTTTACTTATAGAGAAAATAAATTGATTTAATACTATATTTAGATTGGACCTATAGTAAGACTGTCTCCTATAGTGGTAGTACGCTCAACCAACGGGAGAGTTTAATGAGCAGCACCGCAGCGAAGACGACCGGCAAGTGCCCGGTCATGCACGGCGCCAACACCCGCGCCGAAACCTCGAACATGAAATGGTGGCCGAACGCGCTGAACCTGGACATCCTTCATCAGCACGACACCAAGACCGACCCGCTGGGTCAGGAATTCGATTACCGCGAAGCCGTGAAGACGCTCGACGTCGACGCGCTGAAAAAAGACCTGCACGCCCTGATGACCGACAGCCAGGCCTGGTGGCCGGCCGACTGGGGCCACTATGGCGGTTTCATGATCCGCATGGCATGGCATGCCGCAGGCACCTATCGCATCGCCGATGGACGTGGCGGCGCAGGCTCCGGCGACCAGCGTTTCGCGCCGACCAACTCCTGGCCTGACAACGTCAACCTCGACAAGGCCCGCCGGCTGCTGTGGCCGATCAAGAAGAAATACGGCAACAAGCTCAGCTGGGCGGATCTGATCATTCTCGCGGGCAACGTCGCCTACGAGTCCATGGGCCTGAAGACCTATGGGTTTGCGTTCGGCCGCGAGGACATCTGGCACCCGGAGAAAGACGTCAACTGGGGTTCGGAGCAGGAGTGGCTGGACGAGACGCGGTATCCGAGCAAGGAAGATCGCAGTTCGCTGGAAAACCCGCTGGCCGCCGTGCAGATGGGCCTGATCTATGTCAATCCCGAGGGGGTCGGCGGCGAGCCCGACCCACTCCGGACCGCCCATGATGTGCGCGAGACCTTTGCGCGCATGGCCATGAACGACGAGGAGACTGTTGCGCTGACCGCCGGCGGACACACGGTCGGCAAGTGCCACGGCAACGGCGATGCCAGCGTGCTTGGCGAGAAGCCGGAAGGCGCTGATGTGGAAGAGCAGGGCCTGGGCTGGCGCAACCCGCAGGGCAAGGGCGTTGGACGCGAAACGGTCAGCAGCGGCATCGAGGGTGCGTGGACGACCCACCCGACGCGCTGGGACAACGGCTATTTCGAAATGCTCTTCAACCATGAGTGGGAACTCAAGAAGAGCCCGGCTGGTGCCTGGCAGTGGGAGCCGGTCGACATCAAGGAAGAGGATCGTCCGGTCGACGTCGAAGACCCGTCGATCCGCTACAACCCGATCATGACCGATGCCGATATGGCGATGATCAAGGATCCGGAATACCGCAAGATTTCCGAGCGTTTCCGGGCGGATCCCGACTATTTCTCGGAGACCTTTGCACGCGCCTGGTTCAAGCTGACCCACCGCGACATGGGGCCGAAAGCCCGTTACATCGGGCCCGAGGTGCCCGCCGAAGATCTGATCTGGCAGGACCCGGTGCCAGCCGGCAACACGGATTACGACGTCGAGGCGGTCAAAACGAGGATCGCCGCCAGCGGTCTGTCGGTCAGCGACCTGGTATCGACGGCCTGGGACAGCGCCCGGACGTTCCGCAACTCGGACAAGCGGGGCGGTGCCAATGGTGCCCGTATCCGTCTTGCGCCGCAGAAGGACTGGGCAGGCAACGAGCCGGAGCGGCTTGGCCGCGTCCTTGGTGTGCTGGAGGGTATTGCCAGCGATA
>RECU01000030.1 GCA_007693855.1 Gammaproteobacteria bacterium
ACGCGACCAGCGTGATGCGCGAGCTGGTGTCCAGCGGTGAGCAGACCGATGGCGACAACGGGGACGGCTTTATCTGCTAGCGCAGCAGGCCGTCCCCATTCTTTTCGCCGTTTATCTGCCGATCCAGTCGCGGACCTCGCCGTACCAGTGCAGCGAGTTGTTCGGCTTGAGGATCCAGTGGTTCTCGTCGGGGTAGTAGACCAGCCGTGACTCGATGCCGCGGGTCTGCAGCGTGCGGAACAGTTCGAAGGCCTGGCCGACCGGCACCCGGTAGTCGAGCTGGCCGTGGATCACCAGCGCCGGCGTGGCGAACTCGGCCGCGAAGTAATGCGGTGAGATCTGCGCGTAGAGCTCCGGGTTGTCCCAGAAGTGACCGAAGCGGTCAGCCAGCACCGCCGAGTCGCCGCTCATCTGTGAGTACATGTTGTACACCGGAGCGTGGATGACCAGCCGCTGGAACGGATGCTCGCGCCCGAGCAGGATCGAGGCCAGGTAGCCGCCGTAGCTGCCGCCGCCGGCGACCATGCGCTCGGCATCGATCCAGGGCTGCTCGGCGAACCACTCGGCGGCGGCGATGGTGTCTTCGTAAGGCGCAGTGAGCCAGTCGGGGTTGATCGAATCGGCGAAGTCCTGGCCGAAGCCGCTGGAGCCGTGGAAATTGTGCCAGGCGGTGACGTAGCCCCAGGAGGCGAAAGTCTGGGCGTTCCAGCGGAAGCTGAAGCCGTCGGTGACGGCGTTGTGCGGGCCCCCGTGGATCAGCAGGAACAGCGGCCAGCGCTCGGCGGGATCGAAGCCGGGCGGGTAGTGCACCCACATCTGGATCTCGGCACCGTCGTGGCCGGTGTAGGTCACCGACTCGTAGGTGCCGAGTTCGATATCGGCCAGCAGCGCATCGTTTTTGCTGTCCAGGCGCAGGGTCTCGCCGGTCTCGGCGTCGATGCGCACCAGCCGTGGCGGATGCAGGAAGCTCTGGTGGTGGCCGACCAGCGTCCCGTCGGCGGCGATGGACAGGCCCCCAAAGCTGGTCGCACCGGTCACCGGGCGCGGCGTCTGTCCGTCGGTGGTGATGTGGTGGACGCGGACCGTGCCGGCGTCGTCGATGGCGCCGAAGAACCCCTGTGCGTCCGGTGCCCAGACCAGACCACCGGCCGAGCGGTCCCAGTCACCGGTGAGCATGCGCGTCTCGCCGTGCTCGAGCTCACGCAGCATGATGTTGGCGGTATCGCCGTAGAAGCCCACGATGGCCTGGCGGAGCCAGGCCAGCTGGCGGCCGTCCGGGCTGAACATCGGCGAGCCATCCGGTGCGGGATTGTCGGCGGTGAGATTCTCCGCTGTGTCGCCGCCGATCTCGCCGAGGAAGACATCGAAGCGGGGCCGTGCCGGATCGTCACTGCTGTCGCTGACGAAGGCGATCAGCCGACCGTCGGGGTGGATGTCGTAGCTGCTGTCGCCCGGGGCGCGGCGCGGCAGTTCGATGCCCATCGGCAGGGTCACGGGCTCGACGTCGCCCCCGGCGGCGGGGACCCGGAAGACGTGGCTCTGGCGCGCCTCGTCGAGCCAGTGGTCCCAGTGGGCGTAGGGCAGGGCCGTCCAGGTCTTGGCCGACACCAGGCTGTCGCGCTCGGCCTGCAGCGCCTCGGCCATCGCCTCCCAGTCCTTGTCCGGCCAGATGCGGCTGATGAAGTAGAGGTGCTCGCCGACCCACTTGACCGCGCTCACCCCGGTGGGCACTTCGGTCAGGCGCTCGGCCTCGCCGGGGGCGGCCATCGGCAGCAGGTAGATCTGTGCGGCCTCGTCGCCATCGCGCCGGGCGGTGAACGCCAGCAGCTGCCCGTCGGGCGAGAACACCGGGTTGCCGGCCGAGCCGCCGGCCTGGGTCAGCGGGCGCTGCACGCCGCCTTCGCTCGAGAACAGCCACAGACGGGTCTCGCTCTCGTCGGTCTCGGTGTCGTAGGTGGTCACTGGTGCGACCACGTGGCCTCCCGTGGGCGAGATCACCGGTGTACCGACCCGCTCGATCGCCCAGAGCACCTCGGGCGAGAGGTGGCGATCGGTCTCGGCGATCGCGGCCAGGGGGGTCAGCAGCCAGGCGGCCAGAATGAGCAGCAGGCATTTGCGGGCCATGAGGGTCTCCTAATCAGCGCGGATCAACGCGGCGAGCTGGTCTGCGCCGCGGGTCAGGGCAATGATACCGGGCTGCAGGATGTCGGCCGACTTGATCTCGTGCAGCCGCCCGGCAGTCACCGCCGGCAGCTCGGCCCAGCCGGGGCGGTCGGCCACGCGCCCGGGCCGGAATTTCTTGCCGCACCAGGAGCCGATGATCAGCTCCGGGGCGCGCGCGGCCACCTCGTCGGCGGGTGGCAGGATCCGCCCGGCCGCGCCCGGCGCCTGGGCGAGATCGGCGAACACGTCCTCGCCGCCGACCAGTTCGATCAGCTCGGAGACCCAGCGGATGCCGCACATCGGCGGCTCGTCCCACTCCTCGAAATACACCCGCGGTCGGCGGGGCAGCGCTCGTGCCTGCCGCCGCAGCCCCTCGAGATGGGCTTCGACCTGGCTGGCCAGCCGCTCGGCCGGCGCCGCGGCGTCGACCAGGCGACCCAGGGTGCGCACCGACGCCAGAATCCCGGCGATGCTGCGCTGATTGAAGACATGGACCTCGAGCCCGGCACGGATCAGGGCCGCGGCCATCTCGGCCTGGAGGTCGGAGAAGCCGAGCACGAGGTCGGGCTCGAGCGCCAGGATGGCATCGAGTTTCGCCGTGGTATAGGCGCTGACGCGGGGCTTGTCCCGCCGCGCCTGGGGCGGGTGGACGGTGAACCCGGAGATGCCGACGATGCGCGACTGCAGCCCCAGCCGATACAGCGTATCCACGGTCTCGGTGCTCAGACAGACGATCCGTTGCGGCCCGCCGCTCATGCCAGGCAGGCCTCCAGCGCCGCGTCCAGCGCGTCCGCCTCGGCAGCCCCCTGGGGCCAGATCAGCACGATCTCGCTGGTCGGCGACGCCTCCCGCCAGGGGCCGGCCGCGCGCAGCGAATGGTAGCGCCCCACGCCCTGCAGGACGGTCTGCAGGCGCGGGGCATCGGCCAGCTGCAGGACCCCCTTGCTGCGCAGCACGCTGGCCTGATGGCGTGCGAGCATGGCCAGCAGCGCCTCGCGCTCGAACGCACGTGCATAGCGCCGCGACAGCGACTCGAACGCCGGCACGTCGGCCGCGGTGTCCCCCTGGATCTCGCGACGGTCTGCGCCCTCGAGCAGCGCGCGGGGCACCCGCGCCTGGCTGGTCGCATACACCGGGGTGTCCGGCGCATGCTGCGCCAGCCACTGTCTTGCCGCCGCGAGTTGCGCAGGTCCGGCGAGATCGCAGCGGTTGAGGATCACCAGCCAGGCGTCGCGCGCCTGGCGGGCCACCAGCTCGCGGGCCTCCCGCGGCAGGCCGCCCGGGACGCTGGCGGCGTCCACCAGGGTCAGCACCGACTCGAGCCGCACGGCGTGACGGGTGCGCGAGAGCGCCAGCGTGCGCAGGATGTTGCCCACGTCCGACAGCCCGCTGGCTTCGATCCAGACACGCTCCACCTCCGGATGGTGCGCGCGCAGGTGCATCAGCTCGTCGACCAGGTCGTCCCGGATGCTGCAGCAGATACAGCCCGACTGCAGGTGCAGGGTCTTGCCACGCACCTCGCGGATCAACCGGGCGTCGATGTTGAGGTCGCCGAAGTCGTTGACCAGCACGGCGGTGCGCTGATCGGCGCCGCCGTCGTGCTGCAGCAGGCGATTGAGCAGCGTGGTCTTGCCGCTGCCGAGAAAACCGCCGACCAGGCCGACGGCGAGAAGATTCTGCACCAGGCTCTCCGGAAGAGGGTGTTACATCATAACATTCATGACGAGCGCTGCAGCAGCACGTAGATCGCGCCCGTGCCGCCGTCGCGCGGCGGCGTGGAGGCGTAGCCCAGCACGCTGTCCCAGCGGCGCAGCCAGCGATCGACCTCATGCTTGAGTACGGGGCCACCGGGGCCCGAGCGCATGCCCTTGCCGTGCACCACCCGCACGCACTTGAGACGCCGGCGAAGGCACTCGGCGATGAATTCGACCAGCATCTCGCGGGCGCGCGCCACCGACATGCCGTGCAGGTCGATCTCGTCCTGGACCGCGAACTCACCGCGGCGCAGGCGCCGGAAGTCCCGCCGCGACAGGCGCGGGCCGCAGTAGTTGAGCTCTTCGCCGGTTTCCAGCAGCTGCTCGAAGGGCTCCATGCGCAGGCTCTCGCCGAGCAGCGCGTGATCGCCGCCGCTGCGCCGGCGGATGCGCGGGCGACGGCGGAGCTCGTGGCGAGGCTCGCCGTCGAGGCGGCGCACGTCGGCCATCGCCTCGCGGAACAGGCGCTCATCGTCATCGTCAGGCGTGTCGTCCATGCCAGGCCCTCCGTCGACCAGGAACTCATGCTGCCGCAGATCCCCGACCGCCGCGTGCCTCGGTGCAGCTCAAGTGACCGGGAGCGCGACAGCGTCGCGGCAGTTCCAGTATATTGGCGCCGCCCTCCCTGACGGACAACCACGTGAAGATTCTGGTCAGCAATGATGACGGTTACCAGGCCTATGGCATCCGCTGCCTGGCCGCGGCCATGAGCGAACTCGGTGAGGTGGTGGTGGTCGCCCCGGACCGCAACCGCAGCGGCGCGAGCAATTCCCTGACGCTGGAGGTGCCAATCCGGGTCGAGAAAGTCGACGACCGTCTCTACTACGTCAACGGCACACCCACCGACTGCGTGCACATCGGCATCACCGGGCTGCTGGATTTCGAACCGGACATGGTGGTCTCCGGCATCAACAACGGCGCCAATCTGGGCGACGATACGCTGTATTCGGGGACCGTGGCCGCGGCCATGGAGGGACGGTTTCTCGGCCTGCCGGCCGTGGCCTTTTCACTGGTGGGTCATCAGCCCTCGCACTTCGAGACCGCCGCCGAACTCGCCCGTCAGCTGATCGCGCGGCTGGTGGACGATCCGCTGCCGCGCGACACCATTCTGAGTGTCAACGTGCCGGATCTGCCGCTGGATGACATCCAGGGGTGGCAGGCCACGCGCCTGGGCTTCCGCCACCGCTCGGAGCCGGTAGTGCGCATGAACGACCCGCGCGGACGGCCGGTCTACTGGGTTGGCCCGGCGGGCGAGGGTCAGGATGCCGGCCCGGGGACGGATTTCCATGCCGTGGCCAACGGCTATGTCTCCGTCACGCCGCTGAAGATCGACCTGACGCACCATGCGCAGGTCCGTGAACTCGAGACCTGGCTGGGGTCTGGCGGGCCGTGATGTCCCACGGGGTCAGCCCCCAGGGCATTGGCATGACCTCGGCGCGGGCGCGCGAACGGTTGGTTGCGCGCCTGAAACAGCGCGGCATTCGCGATCCGGAAGTGCTCGAGCGGATCCGCAGTGTGCCCCGGCATCTGTTCGTCGACGAGGCGCTGGCCAGCCGGGCCTATGAGGACACCGCACTGCCGATCGGCTTCGGCCAGACGATCTCCCAACCCTGGGTGGTCGCGGCGATGACCCAGGCGCTGATCGAGGGCCGTGATCTGCCGCTGGGTCGGGTCCTGGAAGTCGGTACCGGCTGCGGCTACCAGAGCGCGGTGCTGGCGCCGTTCGCGGAAAAGATCATCAGCATCGAGCGGATCGGTGCGCTGGCGCGGCGCGCGCGGCTGCGGCTGCGCGAGCTCAAGTGCCATCATGTCTCGGTGCGCCATGCCGATGGCATGGCCGGCTGGCCGCAGCTCGCCCCCTACGACGGCATTCTGGTGGCCGCCGCGCCCGAACGCCTGCCAGACGCCCTGGTGGCGCAGCTGGCCGAGGGCGGACGGCTGGTGATGCCGGTCGGCCGCGAGGGCGCCCAGCGGCTGGTCCGCGTGACCCGGCGTGACGGTCGCCTGCGCCAGGAGCGTCTCGGTAGCGTCAGTTTCGTGCCCATGCTGGAGGGACTCGCGCCATGAGGCTGTTTTCGGCGTTGTACACGCGGGCGATGCACTGGGCCGGCCATCGCCATGCGCCGCGATACCTGGCCGGGCTGTCGTTCGCGGAATCCTCGTTCTTTCCCATCCCGCCGGATGTGATGCTGGCACCGATGACCCTGGCCCGTCCCGACCGCGGCTGGTGGCTCGCCGGGATCACCACGGTAGCCTCGGTGGCCGGGGGGGTGCTGGGTTACTTCATCGGCTGGCTGGCGATCGAGGCGCTGGAGCCGGTGCTGCAGCGGGCCGGGTATGACGAGGCCTACCTGCTCGCGCGGGAATGGTTCGACCGCTGGGGTTTCTGGGCTGTACTGGTTGCAGGTTTCTCGCCCATTCCCTACAAGGTCTTCACCATTGCCGCCGGCGCCATGCTGATGTTCCTCCCGGGTTTCGTGCTGGCCTCCCTGATCGGTCGCGGGGCGCGCTTCTTCCTGGTGGCGGGCCTGATCATGTGGGGCGGTGCGCCGATGGAACGGGCCATCCGCAAGCATGTCGACGTGCTGGGCTGGCTGACCATTGCGGCGCTGCTGGCGGGGTACTTCTGGCTGCAGCGATGAGCAGCGGGTCGGTCAGGCCGGGGCTGCTGGCGCTGTGGCTGCTCGCGTGCGGGCTGCTCGTGGCCTGCGGTGGCCAGGCGACGCGCTGGGATCCCGCCCCGCGACAGCCTCAGGCTGCCAGCGGCGGGATCTATGTGGTCCAGCGGGGTGACACGCTCTACCAGATCGCGTTTCGTCATGGGCTGGACTGGCGCGATCTCTCACGCTGGAACGGGCTGGGTGACGGTGAACTGATCTTTCCGGGTCAGCGCCTGCGCCTGCATCCGCCCCCGGGGGGCACGGCACAGGCGGCCCGGCGTCCGCCCCCGGCCGACGAGCGGCCGCCGGCCACCGCGCCCCCACGCGCCGTCTCGACACCCCCTGCGGCAGCGGCGCAGACACGCCAGCCCGGCCCGTCCTGGACCTGGCCTGCCCAGGGCGAACTGGCCTATCGTTTCGGCGACGAGACCGCACTGGGCCGCGGCCTCGGCATCCGCGGGCGGGCGGGTCAGCCGGTGGTCGCCGCGGCACCCGGTCGGGTGGTCTACACCGGCAGCGGCCTGGTCGGCTACGGCGAGGTCATCATCATCAAGCACAACCAGACCTGGCTCAGCGCCTATGGTCATACCCGCGGCCCGCTGGTCGGCGAAGGTGATGAGGTCACTGCCGGGCAGCGGCTGGCGGCGATGGGCGAGGGGCCTGGCCAGCGCCCGCTGCTGCATTTCGAGATCCGGGTAAACGGCGAGCCGGTCGACCCCCTGCCGCTGCTCCCGGCCCGGTGAGGCGCCGGTCTCAGCGGGCGGTGGCCGGGTCGAGGGCCTCGTCGATCATCAGCGCGGCGGCCACGCTGCGGCCCTCGTGGACCAGGATGTTGTAGGTGCGGCAGGCGGCCGGCGTATCCATCACCTCGAGGCCGATCCCGCGCGCTAGTATGTCGGCATACAGCGCCGGGTCGGGAAAGCTCAGGTGCTGTCCGGTGCCAAGCACGATGATGTTAGGCTCAAGTGCCAGCACCGGTGCCATGTCGTCGCTGTCCAGGGTGTCGGCGTGGCGGCCGCTCCAGGGATGGATGATGTGTTCGGCGGTCAGGATGACACTGTTGCGAATGACCTGTTCACGTACCCGGATTTCGCCCTCGCCCCAGGCCGTGACGGTGTTCGCGGCAGTGCGATCGACATGCAGTTTCATTGCGGCGGGGCCCCTGGGGAATGGTTGAGTTCGGCATGATTATACCGGGCCTGACCCGGGCGGCGTCTGAACCCTCCGGGCTGCCTCGGCGGCTGCGCGCCTGGCTGGCCCGCAGCCAGCCGTTGCCCGTCGTGCCGGGGGGGATCGATGCGGTGGTCCAGGCCTGTGCGCAGCTGCCGCCGTCCGGGCCTGACCGCCTCCCGGCGGCTCCGCTCATGGCCCTGGGCGAGCAGATCCTCAGCGTTGCTGAGCCCGGCTCGGCCAGCACCGAGGTGGCGCTGGCCGAGCCGGTGAGTCTGGCCGTGCACACCGATCATGTGACCGTGGCGGGGATGCCGGTACCTGTGCTCGGCGGCGACGAGGCCGCAGCCCTGGCCGATGCGCTGGGGACCCTGTGGGCGGCAGAGGGCCTCGCCGTCGAGGTGGCCACGCCGGGCCGCTGGTATCTCTCCGGGCCGGGTGCGGCGGCGATGGCGGCGGGGATCGCACCGGTCAACGAGTGTCTCGATGTGCGCTTCGACCAGGCCTTGCTGCCTTCGCAGGACAGCCGGCGGCTGCGCCGGCTGCTGACCGAGGCGCAGATGCTGTTCCATGCCCACCCGGTCAACGAACGACGCGAGGCGGCCGGGCAGGCGCGCATCGACGGGCTGTGGCTGTCCGGTGGCGGGCGATGTCCGCCGCCGACGACCTGTCGCGCGCAGCTGCTCGCCACGGCGCCCCAGGCCCGGGGGCTGATGCGGCTGGCCGGGCGCCCGATGCTCAGCCCCCCGGAAGATTTCGCGGCGCTGGCCGCCGTGTGGCCGGCGGACGCGAGCACCTGCTGGGTGGTGCTGTCCGGGCAGGATGAGCCGGGTTTTCCCGATCTGGAGCGCGATTGGCTGCGGCCCGCCTGGCAGGCCCTGGCGCGGGGTCGCCTCGCGGGGCTGGCCTGGCGCGACGAGACCGGTCTCGGGGGGCGGCTGGGTCGGACGGATCGTCTGCGGCTGTGGGCCCGCTGGCGGCCATGAGCCGGCGTTACCGCCCCGTGGTCACGCGGCCGGTGCCGGCGACGATGACGCTGGATTCCGCCATGCCGGCGCTGCTGCGGCGGATTTATGCGGCGCGCGAGGTCACCAGTGCCGAGGCGCTGGATACGGGACTGGCGGGACTGGTGCCGGTGGGCGCGTTCGCCGGGTTGGGCCCGGCGGTCGCGCGCCTGCTCGAGGCGCGGCTGCGCGGGGAGCGCGTGCTCATCGTCGGCGATTTCGATGCCGACGGAGCCACCAGCACGGCGCTGCTGATGCGAGGCCTGGCGGCGCTGGGCTTTCCCGCGGTCGACTATCTCGTGCCCAACCGCTTCGAGACCGGTTACGGACTGGGGCCCGAGGTGGTCGAGCTGGCCACGCTGCGCCAGCCGGGACTGCTGATCACGGTGGACAACGGCATCGCCAGTGTCGAGGGGGTCGCGGCCGCCAACCGTCGGGGCATCGACGTCATCGTCACCGATCACCACCTGCCTGGCGATCAGCTGCCCGACGCCTGCGCTCTGGTGAATCCAAACCTGCCCGGCGAGCCGTTTCCGCACAAGCACCTGGCCGGCGTGGGCGTGGCGTTCTACCTGCTGGCCGCGCTGGCCCGCTGTCTTGCCGATCGCGGTGAAGTCGACCGTGCCGCCCCCCGGCAGATCACGGCCTGGCTCGATCTGGTCGCCCTCGGGACGGTGGCCGACGTGGTGCCGCTGGATCACAACAACCGCATCCTGGTGGCCCAGGGCCTGCAGCGCATCCGTGCCGGGCGGTGCTCGCCCGGCGTGCTGGCGCTGCTGCGCGCAGGCGGCCGGGATCCTACGCGCGCCAGCGCGGCCGACCTTGGATTCGCCGCCGGGCCGCGCCTCAATGCGGCCGGTCGGTTGACCGACATGTCCGTTGGCATCGCCTGCCTGCTGACCGATGATCCGGTGACTGCCGCCCGACTCGCCGGCGAGCTCGATGCCCTCAACCGCGAACGCCGGCTGCTCGAGGCGCGCATGCGCGAGGAGGCCGAGACGCTGGTCGAGGCGCTGCCGGTCGCGGCAAGCGCGCAGCTGCCGCCGGCGCTGACGCTGTATCGCCCGGACTGGCACCAGGGCGTGGTCGGGCTGATCGCCGCCCGCATCCGCGAGCGCCATCATCGCCCGGTGGTGGCCTTCGCACCGGACGGTCAGGGCCGGCTGAAGGGTTCGGCACGGTCCGTGCCGGCCCTGCATATCCGCGATACCCTCGAGCGGGTGGCCGTCACCTGCCCTGGCCTCATCGAGGGGTTCGGCGGGCACGCGATGGCCGCGGGACTGACCTTGCGCGAGGGGGCGCTGGACGCCTTCACCGAGGCGTTCTCGGCCGCGGCGGGCGAGCGGCTGGAGCCCTCGCAGCTGCGGGGCGAACTGCTGACCGATGGCGAACTCACTGCCGACGAGTTGAGCCTGGAGACCGCGGAGATGCTGGAGGCGGCCGGGCCCTGGGGGGCGGGCTTCGAAGAGCCGAGTTTCCAGGGTCGCTTCGAGGTCCTGGCGGCCCGCGAGGTCGGCAGCGGCCATCTGCGCCTGACGCTGGCGACGCCCGGCGGCGCCGGGCGCGTGGGTGCGATCGCCTTCGGCTGTCCTGTGCCCTGGCCGCTCCCGGGTGAGACGGTGGAGCTGGTCTATCGCCTGCAGGTCAACGCCTGGCAGGGGCGGCGCGAGGCGCAGGTCCTGGTCGAACACCTGCAGCCGCCCGGCCCGTGAACGCGCCAATCTGGTAGACTCCGGCGCCTTCAGCGCAGTGGCCGCGGTTGTGCGTGCCGCCGCCTCAATGCCGTCACGGAGACACCCCGCGCCATGGAAGCCAGCGAAATCCGCCACCTCATCACCGACCTCGAGGGCCGTTCAGCGACCCTGAGGAGGTATCTTTGACTTCGATGCCAAGCAGGAACGCCTGACCGAAGTCGAACGCGAACTCGAACAACCCACCGTCTGGGACGATCCGGCGCGAGCCCAGGCGCTTGGCCGCGAGCGTGCCCAGCTCGATGACATCGTCTCGCTGCTCGGTGGCCTTGGCCAGCGGCTGACAGACGCCCGTGAACTGCTCGACATGGCGGTCGAGGAGGGCGATGAGGCCACCGTGGCCGAACTCGGCGGCGATGTCGGCGGGCTGGAACAGGAAGTCGCGCGCCTGGAGTTCCGGCGCATGTTCGCCGGCGAACTCGACGCCAACAACGCCTTCCTCGACATCCAGGCGGGTTCCGGCGGCACCGAGGCCCAGGACTGGGCCGAGATGCTGCTGCGCATGTATCTGAAGTGGGGTGAGAAGAGCAGCTTCGACACCGAGCTGATCGAGGTTTCCGCCGGCGAGGTGGCCGGCATCAAGAGCGCCACGGTGAAGTTCACCGGCGAATACGCGTATGGCTGGCTGCGCACCGAGACCGGCGTGCACCGGCTGGTGCGCAAGAGCCCGTTCGACTCGGGCAACCGCCGGCATACGTCTTTCGCCGCGGTGTTCGTCTCGCCCGAGGTGGATGACGAGGTCGATATCGAGATCAACCCCGCCGACCTGCGCATCGACGTCTACCGCGCCAGCGGCGCCGGCGGTCAGCACGTCAACCGCACCGAGTCGGCCGTGCGTATCACGCACAACCCCACCGGCATTGTCGTGCAGTGTCAGAACGACCGCTCGCAGCACAAGAACAAGGCCACGGCGATGTCGCA
This sequence comes from Gammaproteobacteria bacterium, assembly GCA_007693855.1. Lineage (GTDB taxonomy): Bacteria > Pseudomonadota > Gammaproteobacteria > Steroidobacterales > PWYM01 > PWYM01. Next base: position 11,424 of record RECU01000030.1, read on the forward strand.
GCTCAAGGCCAAGCTCTACGAGTTCGAGATGCAGAAGCGCCGGGAGAAGGCCGAGGCCATCGAGGACACCAAGGCCGACATCGGCTGGGGCAGCCAGATCCGCTCCTATGTGCTCGACCAGTCGCGGATCAAGGATCTGCGCACGGGCGTGGAGACGGGTAACCCGACGGCGGTGCTCGACGGGGATCTCGACATGTTCCTCGAGGCCAGCCTCAAGCAGGGGCTGTGACCGCGGGTCGCCGATCACGCAATCGACAGGATGCAGGCCATGAGCACAGGGGACCGCCGATGAGCGGGGAAGGCAAGACCGGGCAGAAGCTGCTCGAGGAGCGTCGGCGCAAGCTGGCCGAGCTGCGCAGCGCGGGGCAGGCCTACCCGAACGACTTTCACCGCGATGCCCTGGCCGGAGAACTGCATGCGACCTATGCGGAGCGCAGCAGCGAGTCGCTCGAGGCCGACGCGCTGACGGTGCGGGTGGCCGGGCGCATGCTCTCCAAGCGGGTCATGGGCAAGGCCAGCTTCATCAAGCTGCAGGACCGCAGCGGCCAGATCCAGGTCCATCTGGAACGCGATCGCCTGCCCGAGGGGGTCTACCAGGCCTTCAAGAGCTGGGATCTCGGCGACATCCTCGGCGTGACGGGGTCACTGTTCCGCACCCGCACTGGCGAGCTGACGGTGCGCGCCGACGCCCTGCGTGTGCTGGTGAAGTCGCTGCGACCCCTGCCGGAGAAATTCCACGGCCTCGCCGACACCGAGCAGCGCTATCGTCAGCGCTACGTCGATCTGATCGTCAACCCCGAGGCCAGGCAGGTGTTCCGCACCCGGACCGCCATCGTCCAGCACATCCGCCGCTTCCTCGACGCGCTCGACTTCATGGAAGTCGAGACGCCCATGATGCAGCCGATCCCGGGCGGCGCGAACGCCCGGCCGTTCGTCACCCACCACAACGCGCTGGACATGCAGCTGTACCTGCGCATCGCCCCGGAGCTGTATCTCAAGCGCCTGCTGGTCGGCGGGTTCGAACGGGTCTACGAGATCAACCGCAATTTCCGCAATGAAGGCCTGTCGACCCAGCACAATCCCGAGTTCACCATGCTCGAGCTCTACCAGGCCTATGCCGATCACGAAGTGGTCATGGACCTTGCCGAGACGCTGGTCCGCGAGACCGCCCGCGCGGTCGGCCCGGGCCTGGCCTTCGAGTACCAGGGCACGGCCTACGATCTCACCGCAGCGTTCCGCCGTCTGCCGCTGGAGGCCGCGCTGCACGAGTTCAATCCGGGTCTGGAGCCCGCCCGGCTGCGCGAGCGCGACTACCTGCGTGAGGTCTGCGAGCGTGCCGGAGTGCAGGTGAAGCCCGAGTATGGTCCGGGCAAGCTGCAGCTCGAGCTGTTCGAAAAAACTGTCGAGCCACACCTGGCACAGCCGACCTTCATGACCGGCTATCCCGCGGAGGTCTCGCCACTGGCGCGTGCCACCGATGCCGATCCGTTCGTCACCGAGCGCTTCGAGCTGTTCATCGGCGGCCGCGAGATCGCCAACGGCTTCTCCGAGCTCAACGATCCCGAAGAGCAGGATGCGCGCTTCCGCCAGCAGGTCGCGAGCAAGGCCGCCGGCGACGACGAAGCCATGGTCTACGACGCCGATTACGTGCGGGCGCTGGAGTACGGCATGCCGCCGGCTGGCGGGCTGGGGGTGGGGATCGACCGGCTGGTGATGCTGCTGACCGGCCAGCCGTCGATCCGCGACGTCCTGCTGTTCCCGCATCTGCGCCCGGAAGGGGGGCGCACGCCTCAGGGGTCCGGGAGTTCCGGCACGGCGTAGGGCAGCGGCCCAGGCGTCAGCTGTTCGCCCCCGGCGGCACGCAGCGGCATGCCGGCGTGGTCGAGCGCGACCACGGCCAGCACCTCGGTGCCGGCGCAGTCCACGACCTGGGCCACGGCTGTCGCATCATCATCCGCGGTCGCGGTGGCCATCAGGCGCTCTCCCGGCGCGAGGTCAAGCGGCCTGTCGGCCACATAGCGGGCCATGCGCCGCTTGATGCGGCCGAGATTCTGGGTGCGGGCCACGATTTCCTGACCGGTGTAGCACCCCTTGCGGAAACTGACCGCGCCGATCACATCGAGATTGAGCATCTGCGGAATGAAGGCCTCGCTGGTGGCCGCGTAGACCGAGGGCAGGCCGGCGGTGATGCGGCTGACCTGTGTGCTCTCCGGGAGTGCCAGCGCAGCCACGGCCGCCACCGGCCCGAGCACCTCGAGGCAGGCAGGCTCGCCGGGCAGGCGGATCCACCAGCAGCCCTCGGCCTCCAGCGCTGCCGTGGGCGACGCCTCCAGGACGATGCCGCGGGTTTTGGCGCTGTCGGCCGTCACGATCGTGCGGTCCCAGCCGGCGCCCTCGTCGGTGACCGTCGCCTGGGCCCGCAGCACGTACATCGTCAGGCGCCGGGCCAGCGCGGCGGTCAATTCCGCCGGGACGGCGAGTTCGAAACGTTCCGGGGCCGGCACGAGCACCCGGCAGAGTGCCAGCAGCCGTCCCTTGGGCGTGCACCAGCCGGCCAGCGGCGCATGCCCGCCATCGGCGGTGTTGACGTCCTGGGTGAGCTGCCCCTGCAGCAGTGCCGCGGCGTCGCGCCCGCAGATACTGACCCGTCCCCAAGGCATCTCTGTCATCGTTGGTCTCTCGCATGTGGCAGGTGAAAACAGCAGGTGATTCTGGCACACTACGCGGATGACGGAAAAAGCAGGGAATGCAGCCGCCGGCAGGAGCGTGGAACCGCGGGTATGGAAGCCCGAAACACGTCCTGAGCCTACCCCGGAAGAGTCCTCCGTTGCTGCCAGCACCGATCGCGTGCCGGCCGGCGGGGAGCAGCCTGTCGTGCGCGAGCTCAACGGTCCTTCCGGGCCGGAGCCCACACGCTACGGCGACTGGGAGAAGAACGGCCGCTGCATCGACTTCTGATGCCGCGCGCCCAACCGGTCGCCGCGGTGTCCTGTGATACGGGAATCGGGGATAACTGAAGGAGCGACCATGGCTCGAGGCGAGCGCCCACTGTCACCTCACCTGCAGGTGTACAGACCGCAGATCACATCCGTCCTGTCCATCTCTCATCGCGCGAGTGGCGTGTTTCTCGCCGCGGCCAGCCTGCTGCTCATTTACTGGCTGCTGGCCGCCGCCAGCGGGCCGGAAGCCTATGCCGCCGCCCAGGGCTTTTTCGGGCACTGGCTGTTACGGCTGGTGCTCATCGCCGCGTCCTTCGGCTTTTTCTATCACCTCTGCAATGGCATCCGGCACCTGTGCTGGGACGCCGGATGGGGCTATGAGATTCGCCAGGTCATCGTCAGCGGCTGGACGGTCATCATTGCCTCGCTGGTCTTGACGCTCGGTTTCTGGCTGCTCGTCGCGGCCTGAGGGAGAACGGTTACATGAGTCTGCGTTCACCACTCGGCCGGGTGCTCGGCCTGGGTTCGGCCAAGGATGGCTTCTCGCACTGGTGGGGCCAGCGTGTCAGCGCCGTAGCGCTGGTCGTGCTCGGCAGCTGGTTCGCCATCTCACTGGCGCTGCTGCCTGCGCTGGATTACGCGACGGTCAAGGCCTGGGTCGCGGTGCCGTTCAATACCGTGGCCCTCCTGCTGCTGGTGCCGACCGCCGCGTTCCATGCCCGGCTTGGGGTGCAGGTCGTCATCGAGGATTACATCGCCGCCGGCTGGCTCAAGGTGCTCAGCCTGGTGGTGATTGCGTTCGTGTTCGTTGCAGCCGCGGTGGCAGGGATGTTCGCCGTGTTGAGGATTTCCTTTGGAGTAGCGCCATGACGGCCGAGTACGAATTCATCGATCACACCTACGACGTGGTCGTGGTCGGCGCGGGGGGCGCCGGCCTGCGCGCGACCTTCGGGTTGGCCGAGCAGGGCCTGAAGACCGCCTGCCTGACCAAGGTCTTTCCCACCCGCAGCCACACGGTGGCGGCGCAGGGCGGGATCTCCGCCGCCCTGGGCAACATGGGCGAGGACGACTGGCGTTGGCACATGTACGACACCATCAAGGGCTCGGACTGGCTCGGCGACCAGGACGCAATCGAGTACATGTGCAAGGAAGCCCCGGACGCGGTGATCGAGCTGGAGCATTACGGTGTGCCGTTCTCCCGCACCGAAGACGGGCGGATTTATCAGCGGCCGTTCGGCGGGATGACCACGCATTTCGGCAAGGGCACGGCGCAGCGCACCTGTGCCGCCGCCGACCGCACCGGTCACGCCATGCTGCATACGCTGTATCAGCAGTCGCTGAAGCACGATGCGGAGTTCTTCATCGAGTACTTCGCGCTGGACCTGATCATGGACGAAGGCGAGTGCCGGGGCGTGATCGCCTGGGAACTGGCCACCGGTAAACTTCACCGCTTCCGCGCCCAGGCCGTGGTGCTGGCCACCGGGGGCTACGGCCGCGCGTATTTCTCCTGCACCTCTGCGCACACCTGCACCGGCGATGGCAACGCCATGGTGCTGCGCGCCGGGCTGCCACTGCAGGACATGGAGTTCGTGCAGTTTCACCCGACCGGCGTTTACGGCGCGGGTTGCCTGATCACCGAAGGGGTGCGCGGTGAGGGTGGCTACCTCACCAATGCCGAGGGCGAGCGGTTCATGGAGCGCTACGCGCCGAACGCCAAGGACCTGGCCTCGCGTGATGTCGTCTCCCGCTCCATGACCATCGAAATCAACGAGGGGCGCGGTGTCGGCGCCAATCGCGATCACATTCACCTGCATCTCGAACATCTCGGCGCCGAGGTGATCAACGAGCGGCTGCCGGGCATCGCCGAGACCGCCCGCATCTTCGCCGGCGTGGACGTCACCAAGGCGCCGATTCCGGTGCTGCCCACCGTGCACTACAACATGGGCGGAATCCCCGCGAAGTACACCGGCGAGGTGGTCACGCTGCGCGATGGCGAACCCGACACCGTGGTGCCGGGGCTGTATGCTGCCGGTGAGGCGGCCTGCGTTTCGGTGCACGGTGCGAATCGGCTGGGGTCGAACTCGCTGCTCGATCTGGTGGTGTTCGGGCGCGCGACCGCCCGTCACCTTGGCACCACCCTGGAGCAGGGCGCGCGCCAGCGGCCCCTGCCGAAGGACGCAGGCGAGGCCAGCGTCGCGCGGCTCGATCGGCTGCGCAATGCCACCGGCAACACCTCGACGGCGGAGATCCGCGATCGCATGCAACGCACCATGCAGGCGCATGCCGCGGTGTTCCGCAGCGGTGAGTCGCTGGCCGAAGGGGTGGCCAAGATGCAGGCGGTGGTCGAGGCGTTTGCAGACGTCCGCGTGGCCGACCGTTCGCTGGTCTGGAATACCGACCTGGTGGAGACGCTGGAACTCGAGAATCTGCTTGGGCAGGCGGTCACCACCATCGTATCGGCCGATAATCGCAAGGAAAGCCGTGGCGCGCATGCCCGCGAGGACTACCCCGAGCGCGATGACGAGACCTGGATGAAGCACACGCTGTCCTGGCTGGACGAGGACGGCAAGGTCACCATCGACTACCGCCCGGTACACATGCAGACACTGAGCGACGAGGTGGAGGTGATCCCCCCTGTCGCGCGTACTTACTGACCGGACTGCCTGGAGGAACGACTGGCCATGGCGCAATTCCGACTGCCCGCGAATTCCCGTATCAGCCGCGGCAAGCACCACCCGGCGCCGGAAGGTGCCAAGAACACCCGCCGCTTCGCGGTGTATCGCTATTCCCCGGAGGCCGGCGAGAACCCGCGGGTCGATACCTACGAGGTCGATCTCGACAGCTGCGGGCCGATGGTTCTGGATGCACTGATCAAGATCAAGAACGACATCGACTCGACGCTGACGTTCCGGCGCTCCTGCCGCGAGGGGATCTGCGGGTCCTGTGCGATGAACATCGACGGCACCAACACGCTCGCCTGCACCCAGGCCATCGAGGATGTCAAGGGTGAGGTCAAGGTCTATCCGCTGCCGCACATGCCGGTGATCAAGGATCTGGTCCCGGACCTCACGAACTTCTACGCCCAGTACGCCTCGATCAAACCCTGGCTGCAGGCCAAGACGCCGCCGCCGCCGGATGGCGAGCGGCTGCAGTCACGCGAAGACCAGGCGAAGATCAATGAGCCGTCGGCCTGTATTCTGTGTGCCTGCTGCTCGACCGCCTGTCCGAGCTACTGGTGGAATGGCGACCGCTACCTCGGCCCCGCCGTGCTGCTGGCCGCCTATCGCTGGCTGGTGGACAGTCGCGACGAGGCTGCCGGCGAGCGGCTCGATCAGCTGGAGGATCCCTTCCGGCTGTACCGCTGCCACACCATCATGAACTGCACCCGTACCTGTCCGAAGGGCCTCAATCCGGCCAAGGCCATCGGCGAGATCAAGAAGATGATGGCCGAGCGCCGGCACTAGGGCGAGGTGGACGGCGTGGCTGTGAACCTGTCGCGGCTGCGCTGGCGCTGCCGGCGCGGCATGCGCGAGCTCGACACCCTGCTGACGGGGTTTCTCGAGGAAGCGGGCCCAACGCTGAGCGCAGACGAGGCCGCACGGTTCGAAGCCCTGCTGGAGTTGCAGGATCCACTGCTCTACGGCTGGATGCTCGGCCGTGACCAGCCCGACGATCCGGACATGGCCGCGCTGGTGGAACAGATTCGTGGCGGGCGCGCCGCTTGAGTGTGGCGCAGGGCCGCGGCTGCGGGCATGGGTGCTCGCCCTGCATGCCTTTACGGCCCTGGTGCTGCTGGTTTCCGGACTCCCTGTTGGCCTGATGGGCGGGATGCTCGCCGCGGTCGTCGTGTCCGCATGGCGGGCAGGGCGCTCGCGCCCGCGCTGGGTGTGGGAAAACCCGGCAGGCTGGTGGCTGGGCAGCGAGGCCGACTGGGAGGGTCCCTGGCAGTTGGGAGCGGGGAGCAGACTGGGCCGGCATCACGTGATTCTCGAGCTTCGCCGTGACAGTGCCCGCAGGCGCTGTATCATCTCGCATGAGCGGCTGGCGCCGGAGGACTGGCGTCGGTTGCGCGCGCGGCTGGCGCATGCCTGACGCGCGTCTTCGCGGCCTGCGGTCGCGGCCCTGGACAACTCACCATAAAAGACTTTGCCGATGGCGCTGCATCCTCGCCCACCACAGAGAACTTTCATTACCCCGGGCAGTCTACGCAGAAGTGGGACGTGGTTGCCGGCGCGGCCTCTGGGGGCGGGCCGGTGAGCGATTCGACATCGGACGCCAATCTGGTCAAGCGTGTCCAGCAGGGCGACAGGAAGGCTTTTGATCTGCTGGTGCTCAGGTATCAGCACAAGATCATCAAGCTGATCATGCGGTATGTGCGTGAACCGGCCGATGCACTCGATGTCGCTCAGGACGCGTTCCTGAAGGCCTATCGGGCGCTGCCGAGGTTTCGTGGTGACAGTGCGTTTTACACCTGGATGTATCGGATCGCGATCAACACCGCGAAGAACCATCTGGTCGCCCAGAAGCGCCGTCCGGTCGATTTCGATCTCGACCTGCAGGACTCCGAGCCTTTCGATGTGCAGCACCTGCTCAAGGACATCGACACGCCTGAGGGGCTGGCACTCACTGACGAGATCCGCGAGACGGTGCAGGAGGCTATCGCCGAGCTGCCGCCTGATCTGCGTACCGCCATCGTCCTGCGTGAGATGGAAGGGATGAGTTACGAGGAAATCGCCCAGACCATGGAATGCCCCGTTGGCACGGTACGCTCGCGTATCTTCCGTGCCCGCGAGGCCATCGACAAGCGCATCAGCCCCCTGCTGGACTGACCCGGGAAGCCCGTATGAACGAACAACTCCGCGACCAGACCTCGGCTTTTCTCGACGACGAACTGCCGCCCGCCGAAAGCGAGCTGCTGGTGCGTCGCCTGGGCCGCGACGAGGCCATTCACGCGACAGCCATCCGCTATCTGCTGGTCGGGCAGGTGCTGCGAGGCGAGCTGCTCGGTGGCCGACCGCTCGCGTTCGTCGAGCAGGTGCGCGCGCGGATTGACGCCGAGGGAGACGCTGTCGAACCGGTGAGCGCCGAACTCGAGTTGTCCGCCGCTGCGTCTCCGCGGCCGGCCGGCCGCTGGTGGCGACCGGCCAGCGGCGCCGCCGCCGCCGCGGCCGTGGCGCTGCTGGCCATCATCGGCCTCCAGAATGCCAATCGCGGCGAGTTGCCCGAGGTCCCCGTGTTCGCCGCGACCCCGGCGGCCGCCCCGGCGGTGCCGGTCAGTCCCATCGCGCAACCCGCCGCCCGCCCGGTGGCGGTGCAGGCGCCGATCCGCCTGACCAACTACCTGATGACCCACGGCGAAGTGGCCGGGACGCTGGGGCGCAAGACCATTCAGTCCGGGATCGTCGGCACCTCGGCCGCCCAGATCATGGGTGCAGGCCCCGACAGCGACCGTGTCGACCTGCAGGCGGACTGACATGCTGGCATCTCCGCGACAGACGCCGGCCGTGCTGGCCGCTGCACTGATCGCCGTCGCCCTGTGTACCGTACCCGCGGCACTCGCGGACGACGGTGCGGCCCACGCCTGGCTCGAGCGCATGCATCGCGCGGTCGAAGAGCTGAACTACGAGGGCGTGTTCGTGCACGTGCACGGCGGGCGCGCGGAATCGCACTACGTCGTGCACCGCTATATGGACGGTCGGGTCAGCGAGCGGATCGTCTCCCTCGACGGCGCGGGGCGCGAGATCGTGCGCCATGAGGACGAGGTCACCTGCATCCTGCCCGACCAGCGCACGGTGCTGGTGGAGGGCCGCCGCGAGCTCAGTCCGCTGGTCAGCGCCTTGCCGGCGTCGGCCGATGCGCTCGGGGTTCATTATGAACTGCTGCTGCAGGGCCAGACCCGGATCGCCGAGCGCCCCACCGAGATCCTGATCATCCAGCCGCTGGACGGCTACCGCTACGGCTACAAGCTCTGGCTCGATCAGGACACCGCAATGCCGCTGAAAACCCAGCTGCGCGACGAGACCGGCGAGGTGGTCGAGCAGATCCTCTTCACCAGCATCAGCCTGCCCGAATACATCCCGGCCTCGGCCATGGCGCCCGTGACCCCCACCGAGGGCTTCACCTGGCTGCGGCGAGGCAGTGCCGAGGGCCATGATGGGCAGCGTGTGGAATGGCGCGCAGCGCGGCTGCCAGCTGGATTCCGGTTGACCTCGGCTGCGGTGTCGATGATGGCCGACTCCAGCTATCCCGTGCAGCACCTGGTCTATTCCGATGGGCTGGCTGCGGTGTCGGTGTTCATCGAAGATCCACAGGCCGAGGGCGACTGGACATTGGGGCTCGCGCGGGTCGGTGGCGCCAATGCCTTCAGCCTGCGTCACGACGGCCGGGTGGTCACGGCGATCGGTGAGGTGCCGGCCCGCACCGTCGAGGCCATCGCGCGCTCACTCGAGGCAGGCGACCCGCACGAGGCGCCTGACGGTGGGCACTGAGCCCCTGCGCGTGACGGCCACCGTGCGCGCGGCTGGTGAGCTGGACTGCGCGCCGGCGAGCGGCTGCCCGCGCTGTGCTCGCGGGGAGGGCTGCGGCCAGGCCGCGTGGTTCAGTGGCCGAGGCCCCCGCAGGCTGCACCTCGCGACCGGTGCGGCACAACCTGGAGAGCAGGTCACGCTCGAGTTGCCCGCGCCTCGGCTGCTGCAGGCGACGGCCCTGGTGTACGGCCCACCCCTGGCGGGTCTGCTCGGCGGCGCGCTGCTCGGGCAGCCTGCCGGAGAGGCCTGGGCTGCGCTCGGGGGCATGGCGGGGCTTGTTGCCGGTGCCGCACTGGCGCGATGGCTGGCCTGGCGGCTGGCGCCTCGGCTTGCCCCCGTGGTGGTGGTCGGCGCCGTCGGCCGGCCATGAGCGAATTTACCCTGTATTCCCGGCCCGGTTGTCATCTCTGCGAGGTGATGCTCGCGGCGCTCGAGCCCCTGCTGGCCGGGCGCGGCAGCGTCAGGGTGGTCGACATCGACGGCGACCCGGCGCTGCGCGAGCGTTATGGTAGACGTATTCCGGTGCTGGCCCACGGCAATGTGGACCTCTGCCAGTATCACCTTGACCCGCCTGCCGTGCTTGCGGTCCTCGACCGCCACGGCGGCGAGGCCTGACGCAAGCTATAATCGCGCGCTTGGCCGCCCGGTCCCGGGCCGCGTGGACGTCTTCATGGATCACATCCGCAACTTTTCCATCATCGCGCACATCGATCACGGCAAGTCGACCCTGGCCGACCGGCTGATCCACCTGTGCGGGGGGCTGAGCGATCGCGAGATGGCCGAGCAGGTGCTCGACTCCATGGACCTCGAGCGCGAGCGCGGCATCACCATCAAGGCGCAGAGCGTGACGCTCGGTTACCGCGCAAACGATGGCCGCGAGTACGAGCTCAATTTCATCGACACGCCCGGGCACGTGGATTTTTCCTACGAGGTCTCCCGCTCGCTGGCCGCCTGCGAAGGCGCGCTGCTGGTGGTCGATGCGGCCCAGGGCGTCGAGGCCCAGAGTGTCGCGAACTGCTATACCGCCATCGACCAGGGCCTCGAGGTGGTGCCGGTCCTGAACAAGATCGATCTGCCCCAGGCCGATTCGGCCCGTGTGGCCCAGGAGATCGAAGACGTGATCGGCATCGAGGCACGTGACGCCTTGCGGGTCAGCGCCAAGACCGGCGAGGGGATTGCCGAGCTGCTCGAGGAGATCGTGCGCCGCATCCCGCCGCCGAAGGGGGACCCCGACGGGCCGCTGCAGGCGCTGATCATCGACTCCTGGTTCGACAATTACGTCGGCGTGGTCTCGTTGATCCGGGTGGTCAACGGTCGGCTGGCCAGCGGCGCGAAGATCCGGATTCTGTCCACCGGCAGGGTGCACACGGCCGATCGTATCGGCAGTTTCACGCCGAAGATGACCGACCGTGAGGCGCTGGATACCGGTGAGGTCGGTTTTCTCATCGCCGGCATCAAGGAGATCGACGGCGCGCCGGTGGGCGATACGGTCACGCTGCACGACCGGCCCTGCGCGACGCCGCTGCCCGGCTTCAAGCAGGTGCAGCCACGGGTGTTCGCGGGCCTGTTCCCGGTGCAGTCGGACCAGTATGAGGATCTGCGTGACGCGCTCTACAAGCTGCGTCTGAACGACGCGGCCCTGCATTTCGAACCGGAGACCTCCAGTGCGCTCGGCTTCGGCTATCGCTGTGGGTTCCTCGGCATGCTGCACATGGAAATCGTGCAGGAGCGCCTCGAACGCGAATACCAGCTCGAGCTGATCACTACCGCCCCAACGGTCATCTACGAGCTGCTGACCACTGACGGCGAGACACTTTACGTCGACAACCCGGCGCGGCTGCCCCCGGTGAACAAGATCGAGCAGATCCGCGAGCCCATCATCGTGGCCAATATCCTCACCCCGCAGGACTATATCGGTGCGGTGATGCAGCTGTGCATGGAAAAGCGCGGTGTACAGCGCAAGATGGTCTACCTGGGCAGCCAGGTCCAGCTCGAATTCGAGCTGCCGTTATCTGAAGTCGTGCTGGATTTCTTCGATCGACTGAAGTCCTGCAGTCGCGGTTTCGCGTCGTTTGACTATCACTTCGAGCGTTACCAGGCCGCCAACCTTGTGCGGCTTGACGTGCTCATCAACAAGGACCGCGTCGATGCCCTGTCGACCATCGTGCATCGCGAGAGTGCTTATGGGCGTGGCCGCGATCTGGTCGAGCGGATGCGCGAGATCATTCCCCGGCAGATGTTCGAGGTGGCCATCCAGGCGGCGATTGGCAATCAGGTCATTGCGCGAAGCAGCGTCAAGGCGCTGCGCAAGAACGTGACCGCCAAGTGCTACGGTGGTGACATCAGCCGCAAGCGCAAGCTGCTGGAAAAGCAGAAGGCGGGAAAGCGGCGGATGAAGCAGGTCGGCAGCGTGGAGATTCCGCAGGAAGCCTTCCTCGCGGTACTGCAGGTGGATCGCAAGTAGGCAGGCCCTGCGGGGCGCAGTGGAGAGCGGTTTGATCATGGATTTCGCATTGGTGCTGGTGGTGGCCTGCGCGCTCAGTGGACTGATCTGGGCGGCTGACGCGGCGTGGTTTCGTCGTCGTCGCGTCGCCGCGGAAGGCGCATCGGCCCGCGAGCCGGCGATCGTGGAGTATGCCCGCTCGTTTTTCCCCATTATCCTGCTCGTGCTCCTGGTGCGCTCGTTTGCCTTCGAGCCGTTCCGCATCCCGTCGGGCTCGATGATGCCGACCCTGCTGACCGGTGATTTCATCTTTGTCAGCAAATACAGCTACGGCCTGCGGCTACCCGTGACCAACACCGTGGTGCTGCCGACGGGCGAGCCTCGGCGCGGTGATGTCACGGTGTTCCGCCTGCCGCGCGATCCGGCCATCAACTACATCAAGCGGGTGGTCGGGATCCCGGGGGATGTGGTGGTCTATCGCGGCCGCCAGCTCTGGATCAACGGCGAACCTGTGCCCCTGCAGGAACTCGGGCCGTGGCCGGAGGCTCCGCACGCCCGCGTCGTGCTCGGGGCCGAACGACTTGGCGAGCGGGAACACCAGGTGCTCTGGCGTCCGGGTGGCGGCAGCCGGGAAGGGCGTTTCGTGGTGCCTGATGGACATTATTTCGTGATGGGTGACAACCGCGACAACAGCACCGACAGCCGCTACGCTGAAGTCGGCATGATTCCCGAGAGCCTGCTGGTCGGTCGCGCCGAGCGCATCTGGATGAGCTGGGATGCCACCCGGCCCGGCGTGGTGTGGAATCGTATCGGCCAGGCCATTCGTTGACGGGAGTGTGGGCCCCGTCACATGGCGTGCATGGCCGCAGTCGAGGTCACGGGGTAGAATCCAGACTTCCCGCCCGCCGATATCGGGCGGTCATGAGGATTGACCATGCATCGCAGACAGCAGGGCATCACCTTCATCGGGTTTCTGCTGCTGGCCGGGCTCATCGGCTTGCTGGCCTACGGGGTGCTGCGGCTGGTGCCCGTCTACACCGAGTACATGACGCTGTCGAGTGTCATGAACAGTGTCAAGACCGAGCTCGATGGGCAGGGGCCGACACCCCCGACCATTCGGCGTGCACTGGAGAATCGGCTCATGGTGGAAAATGTCAGCGTCTCGGCGCGGGATTTCCGTATCACCCAGACGGCCAACGGCTACTCGCTGTCGCTGGAGCACGAGGGCCGGGCTCCCTATATCGCCAATATCGAGCTGGTGGTCGTGTTCGACAGGCAGGTCGAGATCAGGCGGTGACCAGTGCGGCCGACCAGGTCGCGGCAGTCACAGGTTACCGCTTCCGCGACGAGTCGTTGCTGGCCCAGGCCCTGACCCATCGGAGCGCGAACACCCGTCGCCACAATGAGCGCCTGGAGTTTCTTGGCGATGCGCTGCTGGGGTTTCTGATCGCCGATCGCCTCTACCACGTGCGCTCGGACGACGACGAGGGTGACCTCAGTCGCCTGCGTGCCAGCCTGGTGCGCGGGATCACGCTTGCAGAAATAGCCGCAGACCTCGAGCTTGGCCGCTGTCTGACCCTCGGTTCGGGCGAGCTGCGCAGCGGTGGGCACCGGCGGCGCTCGATTCTTGCCGATGCACTGGAGGCGATCCTCGGGGCCATCTATCTCGATGGAGGGCTCGAGCCTGCGCGCGCGGTGGTCGAGCGGCTGTTCGCCGGGCGGATGGACGCGCTGCCCGACGCGGCCCATCTGAAAGATCCGAAAACGCGGCTGCAGGAATGGCTGCAGGCACGCGGGTTAGCCCTGCCGCGCTACGAGCTCGTCGACATCACCGGTGAAGAGCATGCCCAGCATTTCACGGTACGCTGTCGTCTGGAACAGCCGTCGCTCAGCGCGACGGGTGAGGGGAGCGGTCGCCGTCACGCCGAGCAGTCAGCCGCGCTGGCCGTGCTGGAGACCCTGGAGCGCGGCGAGCCATGAGCGAGATTCCTCCCGTGCCGGCCGACGCCGCGGACGCGGCGCCCGGTGACGCCGTGAGAGGTGGCTTCATCGCCCTGGTCGGGCGGCCGAACGTCGGCAAGTCGACGCTGCTGAATGCCCTCATCGGCAGCCGGCTCAGTATCGTCACCGCCAAACCCCACACGACCCGCCAGCGTATCCTTGGCGTGGTTCACCGCGACGATGGCAGCCAGCTGGCCTTCGTGGATACTCCGGGTCTGCACGAGCGCCGCGGTCGCCCGCTCAACCGGCTGATGAATGATGCCGCGCGCCAGGCCATGCACGATGCCGACGTGATCCTGGTGCTGGTGGATGCCAGCCGCGTCAGCGAGTACGACGAGACCGTGCTGGAGGCGGCCTTCAGCAGCGGCCGTCCAGTGGTGATCGGGGTCAACAAGACTGACCGCATCCGCCCGCGCGATGCGCTGCTGCCTGTGCTCGCCGGGTTCGGTGCGCGCTGGCCGGCGGCCGCGGCGATCGTGCCGCTGTCGGCCCGTCGGCAGGACAACCTCGAGCGGCTGCTCGATGCGCTGGCACCGCTGCTGCCTGAAGGCCCGGCGCTGTTCCCGCCTGATATGGTCACCGATCGGGATATGGCCTACCGGGTCGCCGAGCAGATTCGCGAGAAACTCATGATCCAGCTGCGCGACGAGCTGCCATACGGCATCGCGGTCACGGTGGAGCGGCTGGTGCGCGAGGACGGAGGGCGCTGGCAGGTGGCCGCGGCCATCTGGGTCGAGCAGGCGCGGCACAAGGGCATGGTGATCGGGCGCGGCGGCCAGCTGCTGAAGACGGTGGGTACCCAGGCGCGCCAGGCGCTGATCGAACTGCTCGGCGGGCCGGTGCATCTGGAGCTGTGGGTTCAGGAGCGTCGCGACTGGTCCCGCGATGAGCGGGCCCTGCGCGAACTCGGCTACTCCGGCGAAGGCTGAGGTCGCCGTATGCGCCACCAGGTGCAGCTCGAGCCGGCCTGGCTGCTGCATCCACGCCCGTTCCGTGACAGCAGCCTGTTGCTCGAGGTGTTCTCGCAGCAGCATGGCCGCGTGGGCCTGGTCGCCAAAGGCGCCCGCCGGGCGGGGTCGCGGAATCGTGCGCTGCTGCAGCCGTTCACGCCGCTGAAGCTGTCCTGGCAGGGCGGGGGCGAACTCGCCACCCTGACGGACACCGAACCGAACGGCCCACCGCTGCGGCTCACCGGCACGCGCATGCTCGCCGGTTTCTATCTGAATGAACTGCTGCTGCGGCTGCTCGCCCGCGGCGACGAACATGGTGTGCTGTTCGCGCGCTATGGTGAGGCGATCACGGCATTGGCCGGGTCGCTGCCGATTGCGCTGCCGCTGCGTCGCTTCGAGCGCGATCTTCTGGAGGAACTCGGCTACGGGCTGAATCTCGATCATGATATCGTTGACGGCTTGCCGTTGGCGCCGACGGCCCGGTATGAGTACGTGCTCGAGCAGGGCCCGCGGCGTCTGCTGGGTGAGCCGCCGGCCGGTGCGCTGTGTCTGACAGGGCAGACCCTGCTCGACATCGGCGAGCTTCGCCTCGAGGCGCCGGAGACCCGTGCGGCGGCGCGTCGACTGTTCACGGTGGCCCTGGACCTTTACCTGGGCGGGCGGCCGCTGAAGAGCCGGCAGGTGCTCGAGGCGACACTGCGCCTTGGCCGGGGCACGACTCGGGACTGACCACGACAGCAGGGAGCGCTGATGAAACCCATACTTCTCGGAGTGAACATCGATCACGTGGCGACGCTGCGCCAGGCGCGCGGGACCCGCTATCCCGATCCGGTGTATGCGGCACTGATGGCCGAGCAGGCCGGGGCGGATTCGATCACGCTGCATCTGCGTGAAGACCGTCGCCACATCCAGGACCGTGACCTGCACACCATGAAGGGTGTGCTGCAGACCCGCATGAACCTGGAGATGGCCGTCACCGACGAGATGCTCGGCATTGCCCTGGATGTGCAGCCGCAGGACTGCTGTCTGGTGCCGGAACGGCGCGAGGAGCTGACCACCGAAGGCGGGCTGGACGTGGTCGGCCAGCGCGAGCGGGTGCGCGAGGCGGTGGGCCGGCTGCGCGAGGCGGGGATTCGCGTCTCGCTGTTCATCGATCCCGACCCGGCCCAGCTCGAGGCCTCCCGTGAGACCGGTGCGCCGGTGGTGGAGCTGCACACCGGCGCCTACGCCGAATGCGCGAGTGATGCGGCCCGCGCGCGTGAGCTCGAGCGCATCCGGACTGCCGCGGCGGTTGGCGAGGAGCTTGGACTGACGGTGCATGCCGGGCATGGTCTGCACTATCACAACGTGATTCCCGTGGCCGCGATCGACCAGATCGTCGAGCTCAATATCGGGCATGCCATTATCGCGCGTGCGGTGTTCGACGGGCTCGGCACGGCCGTGGCCGAAATGAAGCACCTGATTCTGGAAGCCCGCCACCGGTGATTCACGGGATTGGCAGCGATATCGTCGAGGTGGCCCGTATCGAGCGGGCGTATACGCGCTTCGGCGAGCAGTTCGCACGCCGGCTGCTGATGCCGGCGGAAGCGGCGCTGTTTGCCGGCCACAAGCGCCCGGTGCGTTTTCTGGCCATGCGCTTCGCCGCCAAGGAGGCCATCGTCAAGGCGCTGGGCACGGGCTTTGCGCACGGCCTGTGGCTGCGGGATATCGGTTTCGTGGCCAACCCCTGGGGCCGGCCCGAGATCATCTGGTCGCCGCGCGGCGCCAGCCGTCGTCGCGAGCTCGGCGCCGGCGACGGCCATCTCACGCTCACCGACGAGGCCGGGCTGGTGGTCGCGATGGCCGTGCTGCTGCGCGCCGACGCCCCGCAGGCCTGAGGGGACGAGGATGCTGCACTGCCTGGCGTTCGACATCGAAACCATTCCCGACACCGAGCTCGGCCGTCGGCTCTATGGCCTCGACGGCCTGGACGACGCCGCGGTGGCCGAGTTCATGTTCTTCCGTCGGCGTCAGCAGACCGGTCGGGACTTCCTGCCGCTGCCCCAGCAGCGGGTGGTGGCGATCTCGGTGGCGCTGCGCACGCGCGAGGGACTGCGCCTCTGGAGCCTGGGTGAACCGGACGCCCCGGAGCGCGAACTCATCGAACGCTTCTACGACGGGCTCGAGCGTTTCTCACCGGTGCTCGTGTCCTGGAACGGCGGTGGCTTCGACCTGCCGGTGCTGCATTATCGCGCGCTGCGTCATGGGGTTGCCGCGCCGCGCTACTGGGAAACCGGTGACCAGGATCCGGCCTTCCGCTGGAACAACTATCTCAACCGGTTCCACGCCCGACACACCGACCTGATGGACGTGCTTTCGGGGTACCAGGCGGGCGGCCGCGCCCGGCTGGAAGAGGTGGCCCTGATGCTGGGCCTGCCCGGCAAGATGGGCATGAGCGGTGCCGAGGTCTGGCCGGCCTGGCAGCGCGGCGAGATTGCCGAAATCCGCGCCTATTGCGAGACCGACGCGCTGAACACCTATCTTGTCTACCTCGAGTTCGAACGCCTGCGCGGCAGCCTGGATGACGAGGCGCTGGCCGCCGAGCAGGCCAGGGTGCGCGAGACCCTGGCGGCCAGCGGCCAGCCGCACCTCGAGGCTTTTCTGGCCGCCTGGCAGGAGCCGGGGGCATGAGTCGACGCCGGCGCGCGCCCCGGCGGATCGAGGGCGTGACCGTGGACTCGCTCAGCCACGAGGGTCGCGGGATTGCACGGGTCGAGGGCAAGACGGTGTTCATTCATGGTGCCTTGCCCGGCGAGCGCGTCGATATCGAAGTCACGCGCGGCCATCGGGATTACGACGAAGCCGATGCCATCGCCATTCACCAGGCCTCGCCGCAACGCGTCGAGCCGCGTTGCGAGGTCTATGGCCGCTGCGGGGGCTGCGCGACCCAGCACATGTCGGCGGAACTGCAGCTGGCGTTCCGCGAGCAGGCCTTGTTCGAACAGCTCGAGCGGGCGACCGGCGGTGCGCCGGCGACGCGGCTGGCGCCGCTGACCGGCGAGCCGTGGCATTACCGCCGGCGTGCCCGTCTGGGGGCCAAATACGTTCCCGGCAAGGGGGGCGCGCTGGTCGGTTTTCGCGAGCGCCTGAAGTACTACCTGACCGACATGCGCTGGTGTCATACGCTCGAGCGTGAGGCGGCGGCGCTGATCGCCCCGCTGCGCGAACTGATCGGCAGTCTGTCCATCCGTGAGCGGGTGCCGCAGATCGAACTGGCGGCGGGCGAGGCATCCCTGGCGCTGGTGCTGCGGGTGCTCTCGCCGCCGGACGAGCACGACCGTGCGTTGCTCGACGCCTTCGAGGCCGAACATGATGTCTCGCTGTATCTGCAGACCGGGGGGCCGAATACGGTGGTGCCGCTCAGCGCGCGGAGTCGGCCGCTGACCTATCGGCTGGCGGCCTTCGACGTGGAATTCGAGTTCCTGCCGACGGATTTCGTCCAGGTCAATGCGGCGCTGAACGAGGCGATGGTCTGCCGGGTGGTCGAGCTGCTTGAGCCGCGCGAGGGTCTCCGGGTGCTCGATCTGTTTGCCGGCCTGGGCAATTTCACCCTGCCGCTGGCGCGGCGGGGCTGTCGGGTCCGCGCGGTCGAGGGCGAGCGCACGCTGGTGGCCCGCGCGCGCGAGAATGCGCTGCGCAACGGCTTGCCCGAGGTCGAGCATGCGCTGGCCGATCTGTTCGACGAGTCCCCGGCCGCGGACTGGATGCAGGGGCGCTGGGACCGGGTGCTGCTCGACCCGCCGCGCGCTGGCGCAAAACAGGTCTGCGAGACCATGGACCGGCTCGCACCCGAGCGCATCGTCTATGTGTCCTGCAATCCGGCGACGCTGGCGCGTGATGCCGGCGTGCTGGTGCAGCGCCACGGCTATCAACTGTCAGCCGCAGGTGTGCTTGACATGTTCCCCCAGACGGCCCATGCCGAGGCGGTGGCGGTGTTCGATCGCGCCT